>NZ_JBGOSE010000009.1:0-168310 GCF_041538045.1 Aliiglaciecola sp. SL4
GTTAGTTTGTTGAATTATCTAGCAGTTTAATTAAATCAAGATTTAATGCGAATCAATACTCGTTAACAATGGAATACTTCCACGGCGTGTCATTGTTGTTTTTGCATTAAAACTCAATGCCAAGTTATTTTTCACACTGCCAAATTTGCAAATAATCCTATAAGTTAGGCAGCATTCTTAAAATAGATTTAAAACTATTTTTAATAACTAGTCTCAAATCTATGCCTGTCCAAGTTATTATTTTGTAAAATAACCAGCAAGGTTTTAACTTAATTTACACTAGTTAAACACGCATATTGAAAATTAAAAAACTTTATCCATTTCATCTACTTACCCTGCATTTACCATTGCATCGATGGACGATAGGATTTAATCTAAAATCCCAGTAATTTTTAGACAGAGTGGCAAATGAAACAAGATATAACAAACACTAAAATAATTGATTCTTCACGCCGCAAATGGCTAAAATCCGTTGGACTAGGTACAGGAGCAGTTGCACTTTCTGCATGCGTAGATTCAAGTGTAAAAGAGCTAAATGCCGCAGGCATGAAAACTGATCACTTTCCATCAGCTACACCAAATGTGAATGATGGACTTATTCGATTATCCTCAAATGAAAACGCATTTGGACCTTCAGCAAAAGCGGTGGAAGCCATGCAATCTGAGTTGTTCAATCTTGGAAGATACGCTGATGCAACTGTCGACGTTCTGAAAAAGAAAATTGCAGCCCAAGAGGGTGTATCCGAAGAGCAGATTGTCGTAACAAATGGCTCTTCTCCTATCCTATTTGGATACGCAGACTGGATAACCAAAAACGGCAATAAGTTAGTCACTTCCATGGCCACCTACGAAGGCGTGCCTCGTGGCGCAGAATTTATGGGCGCAGATGTAACTTATGTTCCATTAGACGCCGATATGAATTTTGATTTAGACGCTATTGAAGCAGCAGTCACAGATGACACCACAGCGGTGTATATCTGTAACCCAAATAACCCAACTGGGTGCGTAGTAGATCCTGTTAAGCTAACCGAATTTGCAAAACGAGTGTCACAGAAAGCCCAAGTTTTCATCGATGAAGCCTACATTGAGATGTCAGACGCATATCCAACCAACGTTCAATCAAAGTTAGCAGCCGACGGATACAACGTGGTTATTTGTCGCACATTCTCAAAAATACATGCAATGGCTGGCCAACGTTTAGGTTACGCCATCATGCCTGTTGAGCAGGCCAAAGTCATTGGTCGTATGTTAAGAATGGGTGGTGTGAACTATCTCGGTTTGGTTGCCGGTATGGCGAGTATGGATGATCACGCAAACTTAACTACAATGCGCAAACGTGTGCAAACCGAGCGCGCAAAGTTAACCACTGCTGCACTAGAGCTAGGACGTCCATATGCTAAAAACCCCCAAGGGAATTTTATCTATATGGATACTGGTATGCCCCACGATCAGTTTTCGGAAAAAATGAAAGCCGAAGGTATCAAGGTGGTGGGCAGAACATGGCCTGGTTACGACACCTGGTCTCGCATCAGTATTGGAACACCGGAAGAGACCGATGCTTGTGTTAAAGCATTAAAGACAGTTTTAGCATAATCAATGTTGCAACTCTGACATCTTAGCAAACAACATGATGTGTCAGAGTTCAACCAGATTCCCTCAAACCAGAAGTTCCAGCTCGAGAAATTTAGCCTCGAGCTGGCACAATGCTATCTAACTCTTCGTTTTATGCATGTCCTGTAACTCTTTTCTGTAACTCTTTTTTCGATTTAACTAAAACTGTTGTCTGATATTAAGACTTCAGCATTTTATGGATGTCCTCTAAGTCTCTGCTTTCTAAGTCTGCTGCAGACATTTCCCATTAAATAATGGGGTTATTTTTAAATCGCAATTTTTCGATTTCACTAAAACTGCTATCTAATACTAAGGCTTCAGCATTTTATGCATGTCCTCTAATGCTTTAGGCATAGCATCAGCATACATTTGTACATCTTTGATTATCCCAGTACTGACTCGTGACCAAGGTTGGTAAGTACGGTATTGGCCGCGGATCAACACGTTCTGTTTTTCCATCGCTTTTCGAAATGAATTGGCATCACCATTTTCACCCAAATTTACAAACACAAAGTTGGTGCTCGAAGGTAAAGCTGTCAAACCATTCGCTTTTACCGCCGACTGGATAATACCTTTGGCTTCCATTACTTTTTCTCTAGAGAAAGTTTTAAAACCTTCATCATGATAACTAGCAATAGCAGCAGCTAAACCAGCTTGGTTAATAGAGTAGCCTCCCAATCCGTATCTGTTGATAAATTCGATGTTTTCTTCAGAACCCAACATATACCCCACACGCATACCCGCAAGACCATAAATTTTAGAAAATGTACGGGCTACGATGATATTGTGACCTTGGTTAATAAGCGGGATCATCGAATGTTTTGGACCATCTTCAATGAGTTCATTGTAGGCTTCATCCACCAAAACCAAAGTTTTCTTAGATGCCTTAATACAAAACTCTTTAAGCTTCATCGGATCAAGAATTCGCCCAGTGGGGTTGTTTGGATTACATACATGTACCATAGCTACGTCATCATCAATAGCATCATAAAGGGCATCCAGATCAATTTCTAAATCGGCGGTATTAGCTACCCGACGAATTTCTGGACCACCTTGGCTAATAGGCGCTTTAGACGTGGTATCCCAAAATAAATCCGGCCCTAAAATAACACCTTTAGTTGTCGCCGCCAGAGCAGCAAAGGCCAGAATTAAGGACGAACCAGCAGTAATAGAAATATTACCCGGTTTTAGGCTGTAGTTTTCTGCAATCATATCTCGCAGATACATACCTGCATTATAGGCATAATAAGCGCCGCCTTGACTACTCGCCTGAGAAATAGCTTTTAGAGCTTCAGGGCTAGGACCATAGGGATTTTCATTCGCATTCAATTTAGCAATACCTTCAGCAGGTCCGTAACTAACCTTTGGTGCCGGTATTGCAGCGGCAGATGCCATACTTGCAGGTACGATTAGACCTGAAGCTCCGGCAGCAGAAGCAGCAATGCTACCCCCTAAAAATAAGCGTCTAGATGGATTATAAGTCATTATTATTTTCCTTTTGTTCTTAAAATATGTCTACGACAAAACTTTGATAAACATCGCTGTTGATACAATCACTAAGTAAATACCGAACAAGCGTTTGAGTTTTTTCTCACTGAAGCTATGGGCCAGTGAGGCACCATATGGTGCAGTAAGAATGGAACCAACACTGATGGCAATTAATGCCGGTAGATTAATATAACCAACCGTCCCAAATGGCATGCTTTCAGGACTAGTATTTTCCATAAATAAAAATCCGATGGCTCCTGGCAGACCAATTAAACAGCCCACACCTGCGGCTGTTGCCACGGCCTGTTGTATGGTGCGTTTACACATCACCATAGTGATAACCGTTGGCGTTCCGCCACCTATGCCTAATAGCGCTGAAAACCCTCCCAGTACAAATGCTAAAGTGGCTTTGCCCATACCAGAAGGCATCGAAAACGACATACCTGGACGAACAACAAAATCTGGAAAAAGGAAATAAATTGAATACAGTAACACCCCAGCAGCAAACACAATGGTTAACCCCACGCTGCTAGTATGATTAGCAATAGCTAAGCCACCCAATACCCCCAAAATAATCCAAATTGACCACGACTTGAGCACATCAAAATCAACAGCACCTCGGCGACGGTGAGCCATCACCGAACGGGCACTAGACACCACGATGGAAGCCAGTGAGGTGCCAATAGCTACTTTCACCAACTGTTCAGAGTTGGGAGTGAAAAACGGGAAAACCGCCAATAAAGCCGGTACTACAACAAATCCCCCACCATTGCCAAATAAACCAGCGGTAATACCAGCTACAGCGCCAGCGCAACATAAGGTTAGAACGAACCAGAGTAACTCTATCTCCATCACAACATCGCTCCACTAAAAATTGTTATCAAAATACTTTCCCAACTTAAATAAAAAAGTTCTGTTAAAATGAGCAGGGGGCTTACGCCCCTTCTGCTATTGCTGTTGTGTTCTAGAACTTAGGGTTTAGAAGTTAGCGATAAACTTGGCGTAATAATAACCACCTTGCCAATCAACCACTGAATCTGAGCGGTATACTCGTCCACAACAAGAATCCCCCATAGTGGCTACATCAGGATAGTTATCGAAGATGTTACGGACACCCAAAGAAACGGTATACATATCATTGATATGATAAGTACCTTCCAAATCAACCATTAACTCTGAACCGAAAGTTTGGATCTCAGTATCAGCTGAGCTATCGTTGGCATTTTCATACTCGCCGTAATAACTGAACCGAGTCGTTACCAGCCAATCTTCGTAGCTATGATTAATAGAGAACACACCGCGCATTTCAGGTACACCGTTCTCAAAATCTAACTGGTCTTCTGCATTTAGGTATTCGCTAGGATCTGAATCAAACTCTTGAGCGTTATAGTTGATCGAAGCGGTAAACATTGTTTCGCCGTAATCCGATTTCAGAGCGTAGGTAGCAACAATATCAAGGCCTTCAGTGACCGTGTCAAAGGCATTTTGGAAGAAGAAAACACCACCAATAGACTCAGCACCTACCACACCTGCATCAGCTAGGCTTAAATAATTGGTGTAATCTTCACCGCTTGAAGGATCGGTAGACACATCCATTGTTGAAACAGCATACACTCTGTCTTCCAATAATATGTGGTAATAGTCTACAGTTAAGCTGAAATCACCAAGTGCTGCGGTCAAACCTAGTGTAAAGTTAGTGGATAACTCTGGACTAAGCTCTTCGGCACCAAGTGCTTGGGCAACTGAACCACCAGCTGGAAACAACCCCGTTGCAACAGGAAATCCATTAGGTAAACGAGTGGAAACATTGGTTGTACCTTGTTGACCAGGGGTTGGCGCACGGAATCCAGTTCCGTATGAACTTCTTACCGCAAATTCATCGGTAAATTGATAGATTGCCGCAACTTTATAAACAAGCTCTGAACCGAAATCTGAATAATCTTCGTAACGTAGTGCACCTTGAGCAAATAGTTTATCGGTGATATCACCTGAAACATCCACATAGGCAGCATAAGAATCTCGAGAGTATTTGCCCGAGAATTCAGGGGAATAACCAGGGAAACCATTGGAACCCACACCCACTACACGGTAAACCGGATCAAGACCTTCAATGCCATCATCTTCAAAACCATCACCGTCCACGTCATTAGTAGTATAGTTCGCACAATCCAAGGTTGAACCGTTGGCGATCACAGCTTCACCTGCTTCTGTAGGCATATAAGCATCGGTACAAAACTCCCAAGGATCAGCAGAGGCATAAGGACCAGCAAAGTACGAGTCCTCTTCACCTTCAGAAATTTCGTAAGATTCATCCATGTAACTCAAACCAAAGGCGAAAATATATTCATCCATGTCATAGGTGAAGTCAGCTTGAATTTGAGTCTCTTCATTACTTAAGTCACCAGGTTTAAAGGAGATAGGTGATAAATTCCCCATAGAAGGGTTAACGGTATTGCTTAAGGTATAAGAAATTTCGTTGTAACCGTAACGGGCACTTAAATCATAACCCAAAGCACCACTCATTCCTTTTATGCCGCCAACCAGAGAGTAATCTGTTACATCACCAAAGAAACGCGGTGTGAAGCCACCTGGAAATATTTCAATAGGACTCCAGATAGAACCATCTTCTAAACGCAGATCTTCAATGGTGCCATTTCCTGGATAACGATAAAAGAATGAACCGTCCCCTTCACTTTCTGAATAGTTACCGAATCCATAAAGTTCAATATCATCTGAAAGTGCATAACCTGTGTTTACAAATATACGAGTACCGCTTGAATTAGGCTGTCCCCAAGGTTGCACTTGTGACGAACCATGAACTGTTTGACCTTGCAATTCTGCAGCAGCAATAAACTCTGCAGATTGATCGTCAACACAGAACCATGCCTCACAATACTGGGTTCCTCTGAATGTCGCTTCTGAATCTGAATATTCAGCTGAGATACTTAAAAAACCGTCATCACCTAAGGCAAAACCTTTGTTACCAGCTATGACTAATTGGTCTCCATCGCCTTCAAAATATTGCCCCATTTCAGCAGAAAACATGCCCCCTTCAGTATTATTTTTTAGCTGAAAGTTGATTACACCAGCAATGGCATCAGAACCATATTGTGCTGCAGCTCCATCACGCAGTACTTCCACACTCGCTATCGCTGCGGTAGGAATTGTTGCTAAATCGGGTCCTTGAGTACCTGAACCGCCAATAGATACTAAAGAAGCACGGTGGCGTCGTTTCGAATTCACTAAAACTAAGGTTTTGTCGGTAGGTAATCCACGTAGTTGTGCTGGGCGAATAAAGGTACCACCATCTGAGATAGGTTGGCGAGAAACTGAATAAGATGGCACTAAGGTTTTTAATACATCATTCATATCTGAAAACGCTACGGCATTTAAGTCGTCAGCACTGAGTACATCTACAGGTACTGGTGAACTGGTGACTGTTCTAGGGGCTCCACGGGCTCCTACTATTGCTATTTTTTCCAGATTATCGTCTTCTGCGGCGGCTTCTTGCGCATATGCCAAAGGTGCACTCAGCAAAGAAATAGTACAACTAGATAAACCCATTAATATTGCAGCATTGATTTTATTTAATTTCATTGAGTGTTCCTCTATAAAGTGTGTGTTCTAAATACTTTCATCCCTTACTTTTTATGCTTTATCTTTTATCCTTAATTAATGTTTTTTATTTTTTTGATAAAAAATACTTAAATATGTTTTTAGTTAAGGGAGTGCCCTTGATGTGAGCAACTAAGCACCAATTTCAGGCAAGAATGTATTTTTGTATCCCATTCGTCCTATCAACAACCCCAGAAGAGACTAAGAAATGTAATGGCAAGGCGGAAGAAAAAAGATTATTGAGGGTTATAAGGAAAATATTGACCCTAATTATTTATACATAAATAACAATAAGATAAGATTATTTCTTAGCTCAAAAAGAATTTAAATAAGTTCGAAAAAACATATTTTTTACAATATTACACTTCCCAAAGCACCACCATGGTACAAAAAATGCTTAATTTACAAGCAATTACATTAGATAGTGCAAAAAATAAGTTTTGAAATGAAATGTAACTAAATTAGTGCAAGGGAGGCACAAAACATCATCGAATAAATAGACGTGTTAGGAGCATTCTGTAGTATGAATTCTAAACAGCTGGAGTATTTTTTAATAACCGTGCAAAAAGGCAGTATTGCGGCTGCAGCTAGAGAATTAGACATTGCTCAACCAGCCATCAGTCAACAACTTGCTAATCTAGAAAGAGAAATGGGAACGGCTTTACTTGAGCGCAGTTTTCGAGGAGTGACCCTAACCCAAGCCGGAAAAATATTTATAAACCACGCCGAAGCTATTACTAAAACCATCAATGATTCGAAAATCGAACTTCAGAAGCTAACAAACAATCGCTCTGGAACCGTTCGAGTAGGCATGCTTCCGTCAATTGGTAACGTTTTATCAATGCCATTGATTGCTGAAATTAATCACTTTCACCCCCACATCAAACTAGAAATTAGTACGGGGCCATCTTATGCAGTAAAAGAGTGGCTTAAAACAAATCAACTCGACATTGCATTAACCTATGAACAAGAAATTGAACAGAGCTTCATGAGCGCCTATCCGCTTATTGAAGAATACATGTATTTGATAGTCGGCAGCAGTGACAGTGCAAAAAATTATAGACAATTGCTAAACCGAGATACGGTAAATTTCTGGGAGCTGAGTCAATTTGAGCTTTTGACTCCGGGTCTGAAAGACGCCTTAGGCCAACTAATAAATAATTATGAGCAAAAAACTGGCGTTGCTCTAAAACATGACAAAGCCTACTCAGGGCAATTAATGACAGGACTTAGACAAGTTATTCAAGGTGAAGGATTAATGATATTACCTTCCTCGGCAATGTACCACTTAGAGGAAAGTAAAGTGGTTAAAGCCCTAAAAATCGAACAGCCTGAAATGACCAGGATGGTGTTAGCAACCACCAACAAGGGTATGCGTATATCTGATGCTTCAATTCAAATGTTGAACGTCATAAAAACGGTAACGGCTAGTGAACAAGCGTTATCACATTGGCGCGGACGATTAGCAATCTCGTCCGCAAGACACATTCAGCCACCCACTTACCAAACCTCCAAAGTAATGTAGCAACTCAATTTGAGGTTATATTCCTTGAGAGTCTGACAATGGTTTTGCAAAATTAGCCCTTGAATGCTGTACAAAATCAGTACTTCCTTGCTCTCTAAGAACTAGCAACTTCAGGCCGCGGTCTGCATGTTCCAAAGCTTTTTCCTTCCAGTTGGCCTGATATAAACGTTTAGAGGATTGGTAGTAATATATAGCTCGCTCCAAGCGAAGTCGGCTATCGCGATCCCCTAAGGTTTTATCTGCTTCTTGTAACCTGCTCTCAAAACGTTTCAACAGAAGGTGCACAGGATCAGAATTATCTATAGTAGCCACCTCAGTCTGTCCATCAACCATGGCTGAACTTAGAATCGCGATGATGATCACTGAACTTAAAATTAGCTTCTTCATTGCCTTTCCTTATTAATAGATTTTGCTTAAATACCTTATGTTTATTAACCTTAAACACTGCAGGTTTGATACCAAAAACAGGTATCAACCAACAATAAATTAGAGATATTTATTCTTTAAAAACAATTAGATAAAAACACCTCCAGGTGCATTTTCATTGTTTGCAGATAACTGAGGATTTTAAAACTAGAAATGGAAAGCTTTTTCTGAAGACGTGTAAAAATTACTTACACTTGATTTTTTGAAGGCGATACAGAATATCGCCTCATTATTAAATAAGTCTGAGTAAAATACTTACGATGGTTTTGCTTGAGCTTGAATCTGAGCTCGATTGCAATTCGTAACAAGAGCCTGCTACAAATGAGGTAAATATTCCTTTGGGAGAGCTCAACCACTGTTTAGACTGCTGCGTTGCATTGTCTAAAGTTTGCTGTTTTACCTCTCTTGTCACGTTATATAAGACGGCTTCATTTGCAACGCGAGCTTTTTGTTCTGCTAATAAGTCAAACATACTAAGCCTCACTTTGCGGTGTCTGGTGCGTTTTTGTTTGATTTACCAAAAACCGCATTGATTGTTGTAGAAAATCCCATTGAACGAGCGGCATTCTTAAATACTCGGTGAATAAGCCAAAACATCAACAGGTTTAGTGAAATGAAAAATGTTGCGATGAGCAACCAATGAATACCGTAGTTGAATGCAGCATAGCCAACGGTTAAGAGTAAAGCTACCCAGATTATTAAACTGACGCCTACTAACAATAGAATACAAACCATGCTCAACAAAAACGCTTTTATGCTAAGTTTAAACTCTTGGGCCGCTAGGCTTTTCGCTTTACTGACTTGGTCTTTCTGGGACGCCCAAACTCTTGCCCAACAAGCCTGTAGGTCAGCCAAATCTGCAACGTCGTTTTCAGGCGCTGCAGATTCTTGAGTTTGGTGAGTGTCGCCATCAATCATGGGTGATTACTTTCTTTTTAGTAGTGCAGTCAGAGCCATACCTGCGGCAAATGCAATACCAGCTGTAGCGACTGGATTTTCTTTAGTAAATTTACCAATTGATGACGAATTCCAGTAGTCCAAAGCTTCTTGCTGCTTTGCAGACAATGTTTCAGCAGAAGCCGTAGCTGAGTGTCTTACTTTTTCTTCAGTTTTAGCCGCTTGTTTCGACAAAGAATCAACTGAATGGTGAAGAGCATCGGTTACCTTATCAGAAATTGGTGTCTCTGAATTATCAGTGCCCTGCTTAGGAATATTGGTAGCTGATTGTGTTTGATTTGACATGTCATTCTCCTTTTAGGTTAACGGACTATCAATCAATTATGGATAGATAGTAATGGTTAAAGAGCAACGAATATGCCATTTAAAAAAATATGAATTAATGCAGTTAAAACAGTCAATTAAAGTGTTTCGGTTAGACTCAACTTATAATTATAGGGTTCACCTTGTAAATACTTCTGATACTCTTTGCAACAATTACATCAAAACGTAAAAAAATATGTTGGAAACAAGTCTAATTTGCACAACCGGCTTTCTAGTGGCCATAACGTTACTTCCACTATTACCTAGTAATCATTGGTTATGTCGCAGTTGGGAATTTCCCAGAGTTCAGATAGTCTTCTTGATCTTAGTGAATATTCTACTGACAGTCTCTTTCACGGAAACGACTTTGATGTATTGTCTACTTTTGTTAAACCTAGCGAGTTTAATATATCAGTCCATTTGGATATTCCCTTATACATTTTTATATCCAAAAGAAGTAGAACAGGCAGAAAATTCACAAGTAGAATCCAATGTAACCATTAAAGTTATTACGGCAAACGTATTAATGCCGAATAAATCGGTACAAAAACTAATAGATATAGTGACTGAATATAAACCAGATATTTTAGTAACTTTAGAAACCAACAAATGGTGGCAAGATGCGTTAATCCCCATTCATGAAAGCTTTCCTTATCGAGTTAATAAACCCTTAGAAAATTTATATGGAATGCATGTTTATAGTAAATATGAAATTTCGGATTTGCAGGTTCTAGAATTAATTGAGAAGGATATTCCATCAGTTCATTGTCGTATTCAATTCCCACAGAACGTCAAAGTGAAGTTTCATTTTATGCATCCAGCTCCACCATCTCCAACAGAAAATGAAACTGCGAATCCAAGAGACAAAGAGTTGATTTTGATTGCCGATGAAGTGAAACACACCCAGCAGCCAACGATAGTAACGGGTGATTTAAATGATGTTGCCTGGTCGCCCACCACACGACACTTTCGTCACTTGAGTGGTCTAAAAGACCCTAGAATTGGGAGGGGATTTTTTAATACCTTTCATGCAGATTACCCAGTGATTAGGTGGCCTCTCGATCACCTTTTTCATTCACAACACTTTATGTTGGTAGATATCAAAAGGCTACCGTCAATAGATTCTGACCACTTTCCTCTGTACACAGAGTTGATGGTAAAAAGTCATATGGATTAACTGCTAATGGTTTTAATAATTAAGGAAGTCCGCTCGCAAACTTTAACCATGCGTAGCGGACTTTACACTATTCAAAGCTCGTCTTATCTTTTGGCAATAATCCAAACTGCGTGAATTATACCTGGCAAATAACCAAGAATGGTTAGTAGTATGTTTAAGAAAAACGCGCCACTAAATCCGACTTGAAGAAATACACCAACAGGCGGAAGTAGAATTGCTAGTATTAGTCTGATGATATCCATGTTTTACCTCAATATTTATTAAACATTTTTTATCTATAAGCCGCGCTGTGAGCGGCTAAGCAGTAATTTCCTGCAATGCTTTCATCTCATCATGACATGCTTGCATTGTGCCTCGAATTTCACGAAGTGCTAATGCACATGTATCAGGCTGCTTTTCTTCAAGAGCCTCATCGATTACCTCTAAGGTTTTATCTTCCACTTCTTCGAGCTGGCTGACATAGGTATGTTCTTTGTCAAACGATAATGCACCTACTAATTTTGTGTACATATTGCGGACATTCACAGTGATAGACTCCCCCTTTTCCTTCTCGCCTTTTTCGGCGATAGCGAAAGGCTGAAGAGCTTCAATTGCAGCTTTTTTCTCAAACATCATTCGCGCAAAAACTTGTTTTACAGATTGATGCGTAGCTTTATCAATGCTTTCTTCGTAAAAGTCTGCGCCCGCTCTTAGGACTTCAATCACGTCAGTTACTTTGTTTACTTGTTTCACTTCATTACTCATAAAAATCTCCTTTTAATGATCGAAAATAAATAATCAAAATTGCTCTTTGATTGTGTCGTTACTCGGTTAAAGATGGTGCAGAAAGCACACCATAGTGAAAAAACTCTGGAAATAAACACTTAAACAAACTGAATGATTAAATATTATTTAAATATTTCAATAACTTAAATTAAAAAAAGAAAATGAATGAAATAGTAATAAGAAGGGAAATAAAGAATTAGAAAGAAAGGTAAAGGTGTATAACTGTAAAAATTTTACTCTGGGAATGGAAAGTTTACAAAGACAGGTAGCTATTAAAAAACATAAAAAACCCCGCCAACTTTGTTAGCGGGGAACTCACGCTTAAGGGATGTGTATAAGGTTAGGGTTACAACACATCCTCAGAAGCTACAGGATCTTCTGGTTTGACTGTTTTAGACAGTAATAACTCCGCTCTAAGACGCTTTTCAATATCATCGGCCATATCTGTATGTTCTCTAAGGTATTTAACCACATTCGCTTTACCTTGACCGATACGTTCGCCATTGTAGCTATACCAAGCTCCAGCCTTTTCAACAAACTTCTGCTTAACACCTAAGTCAATCAACTCCGCTTCTTTACAAATACCTTGGCCATATAAAATTTGGAATTCAGCTTGTTTAAATGGCGGTGCTACTTTGTTTTTCACCACTTTAACTCGAGTTTCGTTACCAACAACTTCATCCCCGTCTTTAATCGCACCAATACGACGTATGTCCAATCTTACAGAAGCATAGAACTTAAGCGCATTACCACCAGTGGTGGTTTCAGGACTACCAAACATCACCCCAATTTTCATACGAATTTGGTTGATGAAAATAACTAAGGTATTTGAACGCTTAATATTACCGGTTAATTTACGTAGCGCTTGTGACATCAAACGCGCTTGTAAACCAACGTGGGAATCCCCCATATCACCTTCAATTTCAGCTTTAGGGGTAAGCGCTGCCACGGAATCGACAACCACAACATCCACTGCACCAGAGCGTACTAACATATCGCAGATTTCCAATGCTTGTTCACCGGTATCTGGCTGCGACACTAAAAGATCATCGATATTAACACCTAGCTTTGCCGCGTAGACTGGATCAAGGGCATGTTCAGCATCAACGAAAGCACAGGTTTTACCCATTTTTTGTGCTTCAGCGATAGCTTGTAAAGTTAGGGTGGTTTTACCCGATGATTCAGGACCATAAATTTCGACCACTCTGCCACAAGGCAAGCCGCCTATTCCCAACGCAATATCAATAGTCAAAGAACCGGTTGAAACCGCTTCAATATCTAAAGCTTGGTTGTCTCCAAGGCGCATAATCGCCCCTTTACCAAATTGTTTTTCAATCTGCCCAAGAGCAGCTGATAATGCGCGAGATTTATTATCGTCCATCGGAATATCCTTCGAAAATAGCGTGATAAATTAAACAAAGCTTCAACGAACTTGTTTATTTGTTATTTAACCTAAACTTTATGCTGAGAAGTATACTGTATGATTATACAGTTGCAAGTACAGTTTTACTTGTTTTGTGATTTTCTGACCAAGAGCGTTAAAAATCAGCGCTAAAGTTACAAGGATTAACTGACCAAAACCATGTATTGCTTAACCAATTCTGTGACTGGTCTGTTGCAAAGCAAACTCAATAGCTTGCAATCTAACTTGATGACGATCGCCAGAAAAAATCTGTTTTTCAGTAAAAATTTCGCCATTGATGTAAAATCCAAACCAAACTAAGCCGACTGGTTTATCTTCTGAACCACCATCGGGACCAGCAATCCCACTAACGGAAACGCCTACTTTGGCCTGGGATTTTTGTGCACATCCAGATGCCATCTGTTCCACAGTTTGAGCCGACACAGCGCCAAATGAAATCAAGACTTCTTGCCTAACCCCCAATAAAGATTGTTTCGCTTCGTTAGAATAGGTCACAAATGATTGTTTAAACCACTGAGAACTTCCAGCAATACTGGTTATTGCAAAAGCAACACCACCACCGGTACAAGATTCAGCACAACTAATTGTCCATCCCTTTTGGGTTAACTGTTGACCCAGTTGATGGGCTAATAAATCAATAGATTCGGTTAACATAGAACGAATATGCTCCATTAAATTTTTTATATGGCAGATTGTACTAACAACTGCTAGAAAAAAAACCCATACTTCTTATAATGCCCAATTGTTTTTAACGTCTTATTTAGATAAGGCATTTATTCAAGCATAACCTCAACCTGCAAAGAGATCCCAACCTCAATGAGTAATAGCGTTAAACAGTCAGATCTAGATAGCCACACTCCCATGATGCGTCAGTACTTAACTATAAAAGCTGAACATCCAGATATTCTGTTATTTTATCGTATGGGGGATTTTTACGAGCTATTTTTTGATGACGCGAAAAAAGCCTCTGAGCTATTAGATATATCCTTAACTGCTAGAGGTAAGTCAGGTGGTAATGCCATTCCAATGGCCGGCGTGCCCTATCATGCAGTAGAAAGTTATCTCGCTCGCTTAGTTAAAATGGGGCAATCGGTGGCGATTGTGGAGCAAGTAGGTGATCCCGCCACCAGCAAAGGTCCTGTTGAGCGACAAGTTCAGCGCATTGTAACTCCCGGTACGGTTACAGACGAAGCTTTATTAGAAGATAAACAAGATAATTTATTGGCCTCAGTTTTTGTCCAAAAAGAGACATTCGGGTTTGCCATAATCGACATTACCAGCGGCCGTTTTAGTATCTCTGAACTGGCCGGTGAAGAAGCCTTATTAGCGGAATTGCAGCGCTGCAATCCTGCCGAGTTGCTATATCCTGAAGGGTTTAGCCACCTTCATTTAATCGACGATCGCGTAGGCTTACGCCGCCGCCCTGTGTGGGAGTTTGATTTCCAAACCGCCAACAAACAGTTAAACCAACAGTTTGGTACCAAGGAGCTCAATGGTTTTGGTATTCAAAATGCAAAAATTGCCATTTGTGCTGCGGGATGCATTGTTCAATATGTTAAAGACACACAACGCTCAGCTTTACCACACATACGCAATATTCAGTTGCAAAACAATGACGATACCGTGCTCATGGATGCAGCCACAAGGCGCAATCTAGAATTAACCTTAAATTTATCTGGCGGCGTAGAGCATACATTAGCGAGTATTCTAGATTTCACAGTCACCCCAATGGGAAGTCGGTTATTAAAACGCTGGATCCAAACCCCAGTGCGCGATTTACAGGTCATAAATAGCCGCCAACAACAAATAAAGGCCCTACACGCAGACGAACACGAAGATTTACGCGACATGCTTAAATCCGTCGGGGATATGGAACGTTGTTTAGCCAGGTTAGCCTTACGTTCAGCACGACCTAGAGATTTTTCAAGGTTGGCTAATGCATTCGTCATGCTGCCAGATATACAACAAAAGTTAGTAAATTTAGGACCCTACTTTGCTAACTTGAGTGCAGATATCAACAACTTCCCTGAACTTGGCGAACTTTTATCTAAGGCCATCATCCCTAACCCGCCGGTATTAATTCGCGATGGCGGGGTCATTGCTCCGGGTTACAATGAAGAGTTGGATGAACTGCGAAACTTAGCCAAAGGCGCAACAGACTATCTAGAGCAGTTAGAAATCCGCGAAAAAGAACGTACAGGCATCCCTTCCCTCAAAGTAAATTACAATAAAGTTCACGGCTATTATATTGAAGTTAGTCGCAGTTTTGCTGATCAAGTCCCTGCAGATTATGTCCGTCGGCAAACCCTAAAAAATAACGAGCGTTATATAATTCCTGAGCTTAAAGAACACGAAGACAAAGTGCTTACCAGCCAGGGACGTGCCCTGGCGTTAGAAAAACAATTGTATGATCAGTTGTTCGATTTACTATTACCCCAATTAAATGAACTTATGCTAAGTGCCATGGGCCTTGCCGAGCTAGATGTGATTTGTAATTTAGCCCAACGAGCGGAAGCCCTAGATTTGCACTGCCCAGAGATGAGTGAACAGACCGGGATTTTTTATGAGCAAGGTCGCCACCCAGTGGTTGAAAGTGTGATGAAAAGCCCTTTTATCGCTAATCCCTTAGCTATGACACCATCAAGACGAATGTTGATTATTACTGGACCAAACATGGGCGGAAAATCAACATACATGCGGCAAACCGCATTAATTGTGCTGATGGCCTATATAGGCTCATTTGTACCTGCCCAGCAAGCGACTATTGGACCAATCGACCGAATTTTCACCCGCATAGGAGCTTCTGATGACCTCGCTTCTGGACGTTCTACCTTTATGGTAGAAATGACAGAAACGGCGAATATTTTAAATAATGCAACGGCGAACAGCCTAGTGTTAATGGACGAAATAGGTCGCGGCACCAGTACATATGATGGTCTATCCTTAGCTTGGGCATGTGCCGAATATCTTGCATCAAAGATTAACGCCTACACACTTTTTGCCACCCATTATTTTGAGCTAACCCAATTAGCAACCGAACTTGATAACCTAGCCAATGTGCACCTTGATGCCATTGAACACAACGACGAAATTCGTTTTATGCATGCTGTTCAAGAAGGTCCAGCGAACCGCAGTTATGGTTTACAAGTGGCGCAATTGGCTGGCGTGCCTAAAAGCGTGATTCGTTCAGCCAAAACGAAACTCGCCATTTTGGAGAAACAACCCAGCATTGATAGTAGTGAGCTGGCTGTAAGTGATCACTCACAACAACTTGACCTGTTAGATTCAGTGGATGATTTGCGAATTAAATTGAATCAAATTGAACCCGATGAATTGACACCTAAAGAAGCTCTCGCACTGGTATATTCATTGAAAGAAATGAGTAAGCAATCCTGAGATATTGAAAGTTTATGTAGCTGGCAAAATTCAGATTATTTCAAATCAAAATTTGTCACCCTTAAATGAAAAAGTTCGTTGTATGGAAACGCAGCTTTCCGTATACTGTTGAGCCGTCCATATGCCGATCTTTTTGTCGGTTCCTTGGTCAAGTATTCTTATCAACTCCAAACGTCTTAGGTTACACATGACACATTATATTTTCGTCACAGGTGGTGTGGTTTCATCACTTGGAAAAGGTATTGCCGCAGCTTCGTTAGCTGCAATCCTCGAAGCTAGAGGATTGAAAGTTACGATGCTCAAACTGGACCCATACATTAACGTGGATCCGGGCACCATGAGCCCCATTCAGCACGGCGAAGTATTTGTTACCGATGACGGTGCAGAAACAGATTTAGATTTAGGCCACTACGAACGATTTATTCGTACCCGTATGACCAAACGTAATAACTTCACCACGGGTCGCGTTTACGAAGAAGTGTTAAAACGTGAAAGACGTGGTGACTACCTAGGCGCAACCATTCAGGTTATTCCCCATATTACCAACGAAATAAAACGTCGAGTAATAGAAGGAGCAGAAGGTGTAGATGTAGCGATTGTTGAAATTGGCGGGACAGTGGGTGATATTGAATCTCAACCGTTTCTTGAAGCCATTCGCCAATTAGGTGCAGAACTTGGGCGCGAACGTGCCATGTATATGCATCTTACCCTAGTTCCTTACATGGCAGCCTCTGGTGAAGTGAAAACTAAACCCACTCAGCATTCCGTGAAAGAATTACGTTCTATCGGTATTCAACCAGATATTTTGGTTTGCCGTTCAGAAAGCGCCCTTCCTTCAAACGAGCGTCAAAAGATTGCATTGTTCACTAACGTCCCCGATAAAGCAGTTATCGGTTTAAAAGATGTAGATAGTATTTACCGTATACCCGCCGGATTGAAAGCCCAAGGTATGGATGAATTAGTCGTTCAACGTTTTGGTCTAGAATGCCCTGAAGCCGATCTGACCGAATGGGAACAAGTTCTATATGCAGAATCTAATCCAAATGACGAAGTCAATATTGGCATGATCGGCAAATATGTAGAATTGCCCGATGCATACAAATCCGTTAATGAAGCACTAAAACATGCTGGCTTAAAAAATCGTCTTTCAGTTAACATTCGTTATATCGATTCTCAAGATATTGAGAGCAAAGGCGAAAGCGTACTGCAAGATTTGGATGCGATATTGGTTCCTGGCGGTTTTGGCGAACGTGGCATTGAAGGCAAAATTGCTGCAGCAAAATATGCTCGTGAAAACCAAATACCTTATTTAGGCATATGCTTAGGCATGCAAGTGGCACTCATCGAGTACGCCAGAAACGTGACAGGCATGACCGATGCCAACAGTACTGAATTTAACCCAGAGACACCTTTCCCAGTGGTTGGCTTAATTACTGAGTGGCAAGACTCAGACGGCAGTACAGAGGTCAGAGATGAAAGCTCTGACCTTGGTGGTACAATGCGTTTGGGGAGTCAACTGTGTCATTTAATTCCAGATACAAAGGTTCACCAAACCTATGGCAATACGGAAATTTACGAACGCCATAGACATCGTTATGAAGTGAATAACAATCTTCGTAGTGAAATCGAAGCATCTGGTTTAGTTGTATCTGGTTTATCTACTGATAAACGTTTGGTTGAGGTAATTGAACTACCTGATCACCCATGGTTTATTGCAGGCCAGTTCCACCCAGAATTTAACTCTACACCCCGTGACGGCCACCCATTATTTACTGGGTTTGTGCACGCCGCTGGTGAATACCATAAAAATAATAATTAAAAGAAAAACCAAGCGCCTATTCGCATAATAACTATTAGCCTTATCTGAGGCATTATTATGCGGAGTGCTTAGAACGTAAATTAAACATTTTTATAAGGCAACAAGAATGGCAAAAATCAGCAAGATTATTGGCCGTGAGGTAATGGACTCGCGTGGTAACCCAACTGTAGAGGCAGACGTTTATTTAGACAGTGGAGCTTGGGGACGAGCTTGTGCACCTTCTGGTGCATCTACCGGTTCTCGTGAAGCATTGGAACTGCGTGATGGCGATAAATCCAGATACTTAGGTAAAGGTGTACTTAAAGCCGTTGCTGCTATCAATGGTGACATTCAAGCAGCATTGCTTGGTCAAGATGCACTTGAGCAACGCGCAGTTGATCAAGTGATGATCGACTTAGATGGAACCGAAAACAAAGAAAAATTTGGGGCTAATGCTATTCTAGCAGTTTCATTGGCAGTAGCGAAAGCTGCGGCAATGGAGAAAAAAGTTCCTTTATATCAACACATCTCTGAGCTTAACGGCACACCTGGCCAGTACTCAATGCCAGTTCCAATGATGAATATCATCAATGGTGGCGAGCACGCTGATAATAACGTCGATATTCAAGAATTTATGGTTCAGCCGGTAGGCGCACCTAACTTCCGTGAAGCGTTACGTATGGGCGCTGAAATATTTCATAGCTTGAAAAAAGTGTTGTCTGCTAAAGGCTTGAACACTGCGGTAGGCGATGAAGGTGGTTTTGCACCAAACTTAAGCTCTAACGAAGAAGCCCTTAAGGTTATTATTCAAGCCGTTGAAGCTGCTGGTTACGTGATGGATAAAGACGTCACTCTAGCCCTAGATTGTGCATCATCTGAGTTTTATGTTGATGACCAGTACAACATGAAAGGCGAAGGTAAAGTATTCAGTTCTGAAGAGTTCAGTGACTATTTAGCCGACCTATCTGCTAAATATCCAATTATCTCTATTGAAGATGGTTTGGATGAAAGCGATTGGGATGGTTGGGCTTACCTAACTGGCAAAGTTGGCGATAAAATCCAACTTGTCGGTGATGACTTGTTTGTAACAAACACCAAAATCCTAAAACGCGGTATCGATAACGGTGTAGGTAACTCTATTCTTATTAAGTTTAACCAAATCGGTTCACTTTCTGAGACATTAGACGCCATCAAGATGGCTAAAGATGCTGGTTTTACAGCCGTTATCTCTCACCGTAGTGGTGAAACTGAAGACGCAACCATTGCTGATTTAGCAGTAGGTACAGCGGCTGGACAAATCAAAACTGGCTCACTTTGCCGTTCTGATCGTGTAGCTAAGTACAATCAATTGCTACGCATTGAAGAAGCTTTAGGTGACTCAGTTAGTTACGGCGGTCGCGCTGAAATTAAAGGTCAATAAAGTCTAATGAGCATGTACCAGCTTCAGTTTTATCTGGTACATGCTTACAACTACTCTAATTGTCTGATATAAATCAGATAATGTCCGATACCAATCATCAACAACAAGTTGATATATTCGCCTCAGATCAAAGACAGCGCCATTTTGCCGAGCTGTGTAATGCCCTGTATGAAAGAGAATTGCATTCACTAAGCAAAAATGCGCCGAATAATATACGTTTGTTACAGCGTCGTTTGTCAGGTTTACCCTACCATATTAAAAATGCCGCCGAGTACCTACTCGCTCAAGACTATCCAATCCAAGTGGACATCCACAATGGTAGTTGGCAGGCCAAACAATCGGCTAAATGTGTAAGTAGCAAATATGATGAGGAAAAATCATTTGTTTGGTTCAGCAATTATGCGCGTATGGGTCTACCCTCGCCGATATGTATCAATGACATGGGAATTGAAACCATTGAGCTAGATTCTGTGGATAGAATCGATAAAGAGCAGCATAAACTGCACTTCAATAAACATGGCTGGTTTGATTTCAATGGAACTTATTTAGATAAGTGTGAACATTCACTGCAAAGCAAAACCTTGTTGATCCCAAATAAAAGTAATATCACTGCAGCATGTTGTGGGCATAGCTGGAATCACAAAGGAAAAACCATTCCTCGAACCCTCAGCTTAAGAGAATTATTATTATCCACAACCATCAATTGGAAAACGTATAAATAATTAACTTGAGGTCGGCATAAACAACCTCAAATCAATACACCCCAAAAACCCGTTCAATAAGTAAACAAATTTCCATTTTAGTTACTTTTTGCCATAAAAATGCATAATATTCCGTTGCTTATCCCTAGTTAAGGTTAGTTATTCCAAAGCGATATATAAGGATTTATTAACTAAGCTTGACGCATAGGCTGATAAAGGATACAAATACATCACTAGAGAATTTACTCTAAATTTGATTAATTGAGAGCAATGTGGCTTTACATAAAATAGCGTTACTAAACATCCTACTACTTCTGGCAGCGAGACTGCACGGGTAGGTTGTAAATGTCACAACTGATTTTAAAACCCGTGCAACGCACGGGTTTTTTGTATGGGCAATATACTTAACAGGAGAAAAAATATGTCTAATCAAGTGAAAATATTTGATACAACCTTGCGTGATGGCGAACAAGCACTGCCCGCAAGTCTCACTGTTAAAGAAAAGCTGCAAATAGCATTTGCCATTGAACGTTTAGGCGTCGATATTATTGAAGCTGGCTTTCCAGTATCTTCACCTGGTGATTTTGCATCGGTACAAAGTATTGCCAGAGAAATCAAAAACGCCACTGTTTGCGGTTTATCTAGAGCCCTTGAAAAAGATATTGACGCCTGCGGCGAAGCCTTAAAGGTTGCCGATCAATTTCGGATTCATACCTTTATCGCTACCTCTGATATCCATGTTGGGGCAAAGCTTAAAAAATCCCAGGACGAAGTAGTTGAAATGGCCGTGCACGCCATAAAACACGCTCGCCGCTATACCGACGACGTAGAATTTTCTTGCGAAGATGCAGGCCGCACACATATCGATTACTTGTGCAGTATGGTCGAAGCGGCTATCAACGCTGGTGCAACAACCGTTAATATCCCAGATACAGTTGGTTATACAACACCTACTGAGTTTGGCGGAATCATTCAAAACCTATTTAACCGTGTCCCAAATATCGATAAAGCGATTATCTCAGTACATTGTCACAATGATTTGGGTTTAGCTGTGGCCAACTCCTTAGCTGCCGTTGAAAATGGCGCTCGACAAGTTGAAGCGACCATAAACGGCATAGGAGAACGAGCAGGTAACTGCTCACTTGAAGAAATTTCTATGATTTTGCAAACCCGCAAAGCCATGTTGGGATTACAAACTAATATCAATTCCAATGAAATTTCCCGCACCTCAAAATTAGTTAGCCAGTTGTGTAACATGCCAGTACAGGCCAACAAAGCTATCGTTGGCGCTAATGCATTTAGTCACTCCTCTGGTATTCACCAAGATGGTGTACTTAAAGCACAAAACACTTATGAAATCATGACCCCTGAGAGTGTCGGGATTAACAAAAACAACTTGAACCTAACCTCTCGTTCAGGTCGACATGTGATTAAGCATCGATTGACTGAGTTAGGTTATAAACAAAGCGATTATGACTTGGAAGCTATTTACGGCGCATTTTTGAAATTGGCAGATAAAAAAGGTCAGGTATTTGATTACGATTTAGAAGCTCTATTGTTTTTTGATCAACAAAAGCAAGACCAAGCGCATTTCGAATTGCTGTATTTACAAGCGAATTCAGGGCGGGAGATTATTCCTAGCGCCACCGTAAAAATGCGTGTTGGTGACACAGAAATCACCGAGTCGGCCGTCGGAAATGGACCTGTAGATGCGGCGTTTAATGCCATTACAAAAGCCATTGGTCACAGCCGAGTCGAGGTGGTTGATTTCAAATTAGATTCCAAAGGTGAAGGGGCTGATGCATTAGCGCAAGTAAGCCTAATTGCTGAATATAACGGTCGCCGTTTCAACGGTATCGGCCTTGCCACAGATATAGTGGAATCAGGCGTCAAAGCTCTAATTTATGTGTTGAACAACACACATTTAGCTGATCAAATTGATCAACAAAAGAAACAACAAATAAAAATTGCAGGGGTTTAATAAGTACATGTCTAATTATGAAGTTGCCGTTTTACCAGGAGACGGTATAGGTCCAGAAATCATGGCTGAGGCTAGAAAAGTACTCAGTGCAGTTGAAAAAACCTGTGGATTGTCATTTACTCTGAACGAGTATGATGTGGGTGGATTAGCCATCGATAATCATGGCACAGCACTACCTGAGTATACGTTGAAGGGCTGCGAACAGGCAGACGCAATTTTGTTTGGCTCTATTGGCGGCCCAAAGTGGGACAGTTTACCTCTAGAACAACGTCCAGAAAGAGCAGCTCTACTTGCGTTGCGTGGTCATTTCGATTTATTCAGTAATTTACGACCTGCAAAAATATACGCTGGCTTAGAGTCATTATCTCCCCTTCGCGCAGACATCGCCGCAAGCGGGTTTGATGTCTTAGTTATCAGAGAACTCACCAGCGGCATTTATTTTGGTCAACCTAAGGGGTTAGAAGGCGAAGGTGAAGAGCAGTTTGCTTATGACACCATGCGTTACTCAAAACGTGAAATACGTCGTATTGCTAAAAGTGCCTTTGAAGCAGCGATGAAACGCGGCAAAAAAGTGACCTCAGTCGACAAAGCAAATGTGCTTGTTTGTTCACGATTATGGCGTGAAGTAACCGAAGAAGTAGCAAAAGACTACCCAGAAGTGCAACTGGAACATATCTACATTGATAACGCCACCATGCAATTGCTGCGTTACCCTAACGAATTTGATGTGATGCTGTGTTCTAATTTGTTCGGTGACATCATTTCTGATGAGTGCGCGATGATTACCGGCTCCATGGGGCTACTGCCTTCGGCGAGTGTCAACGAGAGCGGGTTTGGTATGTTTGAACCTGCTGGCGGCTCAGCACCGGACATCGCCGGTAAAGGCATTGCAAACCCTATTGCGCAAATATTGTCTGCTTCAATGATGCTGCGTTATAGCTTGAATCAAGGCGACGCTGCAGATCAAATTGATAATGCGGTACGAAAAACATTAGCTGAGGGTGTATTAACTGGAGAGCTACTTCCCCCAGAACAACGTCACCTAGCAAAAACGACATCACAAGTGGGTGATGCTATTTGTCAGCACATCTTATTAGCAGCACAAAATAGCTAAAAAATTGACCGTAAGGCTGAGATTTTAATTTAGGAACTAAAAATGACAAAATCATTATATGACAAAATTTGGGAGTCCCATATTGTCGATCAATTGGGTGAAGATAATCTTATTTATATCGATCGTCACTTGATCCACGAAGTCACCACGCCACAAGCATTTGCAGGGTTAAATGAAAAAGGACGTAAAGTTAGATGTCCCCAAAAAACCTTTGCAACTATGGACCATAGTATTTCGACTCGCTCCTTAGCAATAGATGCTTGCGGACCAGAAAATCAATTGCAGCTACAGACCCTTGCCAATAACTGTAAAGAACACGGTATTGAATTATTCCCTGTAGGACATCAAAAGCAAGGTATCGTCCATGTAATGGGCCCTGAACTTGGCTTAATTCTACCCGGTATGACCGTGGTCTGTGGTGATTCACATACTGCAACTCACGGAGCCTTTGGCGCACTTGCATTTGGTATTGGTACCTCACAAGTTGAGCATGTATTGTCTACCCAAACATTAAAGCAGAGCAAAGCTAAGAGTATGCTAATTAATGTGAATGGCAAGTTACCCATTGGCATTACCGCAAAGGACATAATTCTCGCCATTATCGGTGAAATTAGCCATGCTGGAGCAACTGGTTATGTTATCGAATATGCCGGAGAAGCTATTCGTGGTTTATCCATGGAAGAGCGCATGACCGTCTGTAACATGACCATTGAAGCGGGCGCAAAAGCAGGTTTTATTGCCCCTGATGAGACGACTTTTGAGTACATTAAAGGCCGCGAATATGCGCCAACAGGTGAAACCTGGGATAATGCAGTTGCCTACTGGAAAACCTTACATTCAGATGATGGCGCGCACTTTGATAAAGTAGTTGAATTACAGGCAAAAGATATTGCTCCACAGGTAACTTGGGGAACCAATCCCGGTCAAGTAACGGGTATTACCAACACGGTTCCAACACCAGAAGACTACAGCGATCCAATTGAACGTGAGTCAGCTAGCAAAGCTTTAGCTTATATGGATTTAAAAGCAGGTACTAAGCTGACCGAGGTAGCCATCAATAATGTATTTATCGGTTCTTGTACTAATAGTCGAATCGAAGATTTGCGCTCTGCCGCCCAAATTGCTAAAAAGGGTAAAGTAGCCGATGGTGTGACTGCCATAGTTGTTCCAGGCTCAGTTTCCGTGAAACAACAAGCAGAAGAAGAAAAACTCGACAAGATTTTCATTGATGCAGGTTTTGAATGGCGTTTACCAGGATGCTCAATGTGTTTGGGTATGAATGATGACATTCTCAAAGCAGGCGATAGATGTGCCTCAACCAGTAATCGAAATTTTGAAGGTCGCCAAGGCCGTGGGGCTAGAACCCACCTAGTTTCTCCAGCAATGGCAGCGGCAGCTGCGATCACTGGTCACTTCACTGATGTACGAGATTTGTAGGAGTAAATGATGACAGGATTCACAACCCATTTAGGTACCGCAGCCCCACTTGATCAAGCCAATGTAGATACAGATCAAATTATTCCAAAGCAATTTTTGACTGGAGTAACTCGTACAGGTTACGGCAAACATTTGTTTCACGACTGGCGCTATTTAGATTTACACGAAAAAGAAGTCAACCCAGAGTTCGCCCTAACAAAACCTGAATATCAGGGTGCTAGCATTCTCCTTGCTCGTGAGAATTTTGGCTGCGGTTCAAGTCGTGAACATGCGCCTTGGGCACTTGCTGATTTTGGTTATAGCGTGATTATAGCCACCAGTTTCGCAGACATTTTTTATGGAAACTGTATCAATAACCAACTGTTGCCAATCAGCCTTAGCAATGAGGAAATGAACAACCTTTTTGCTTTGGTTAAAGACAAGCCTGATACACAAATTTTCATTGACTTACCTAATCAAACAGTCAAAGTAGCTGAACAGGAATATCACTTTGATATCCCTGAACATCATAAAACCAATTTGATTAAGGGACTTGATGCTATCGGTCAAACGTTAGAGCTTGACGATAAAATTTTAGATTACGAAAATAATGCACTAGCTTGGTTAAGATAGTTCTCATGCAATCAAAGCATCTTGGTTTAATGGAGTGAAATCTTTACCTAGATGCTTTTTTTAAGTTAGAAAGCACCATTTAAATGAAGATTTGACATTGCTATTGGGATAAAATGCAGTGCAATTTAAAATTTTAAAAAGTCTGTTGGGAGTTCAGGGAAGTAATGCTTGAAGCGATCAAAATCGAAGATTTAAAGCCAGGCATGTTTGTTAATGAAGTTATCGAACAAAAAGGCAAATTAAAAATAAAAACAAAAGGCCTAGTTAAGTCAGTTAAATCAATCGATATGTTAAAAAGCAAGGGAGTAACCAAAGTAGAAGTTGATTTATCCCGAAGTAACCTACCTCCACCAGCTGCGGCTCCAGAAGTAGAGCAAAACGATGTTTTAGAAACACCTTCCCCAGCCGACACCAAAATTAAACACTATAGCGATAGTGAACAGCTTGAGGCTGCGACTAAGCTTTACGACGAAGCGTTGATTATTCAAAGTCGTTTTTTTAAGCGTTTAGCTGCCAACGATACACCATCACTTTCTGATGTGAAGGATTTAAGCGCAAATATAATCGAATCAGTAATAAATATGCCAAGCGGGCTTAGTTGTTTAACTTTGCTCAATAAATCAGGTAAATATTTATTAGAACACTCCCTAAACTGTTCCATTTTGTTAACGATGTTTGCAAAGTACCGCGATATGGGACAACAAGCTATTGAAGAGTTAAGTTTAGCCGGATTGTTAATGGATGTAGGCATGACTAATATGCCAAAAGACATTACACAATCCTCTGAACGACTAACACTGCAACAAAAAGATATTATTACCACTCACGTCGATATTGGTCTGGATTTAGTCGATCGTTGTGGTGATGTAGCAGCATCAGTACAAGAGATTATATTTAACCACCACGAACGTATTGATGGCACTGGCTACCCCGATGCACAAAGTGAGCATGATTTAAGTGAATACGTCAGAATGGCTGGCATTGTCGACAGCTACGATGCGATGATTAATGACCGACCATTTCGTAAGGCGGTGACACCTTCCAAAGCGCTGGTTAAGCTTCTAAGCGATGAAAGTTATGATCAGGTTTTAGTTGCCCAATTTATCAAATGCTTAGGCGTGCATCCTATGGGCTCTTTGGTAAAGCTGGATAATGATAGGTTGGCAATAATAATGCGCGGCAATAAGGATGCTCCCATGAAACCTGTCGTAGCTGCTTTTTACAATATAAAAACCTCTAGCTATTCTGAAGTAAAAAAGCTTGATTTAAGCCAGGTAAACATGAAAATTGTCAGTGCAGTTCGACCGGAAGAATTTGGTTTAAATCTAACCAAGTTTTTAAAAGAGATTTTAATAACTGCTTTATAAACTTATCCTAAGGGCATTTAAGTTGTAGTTAAATGCCCACGGAACAGCAACAATATCTACCAATCTGATAAGGCTTCCATACTAAACTCTTGTCCTTTAAATGTCATGATCACATGTTGTGGCTCTATTCCCTGTAAAATAAGTCCGTCGTCAATCTCCTGTCCTTCAACAGCCTTTTTACCATTAACTCTAACCCATCGTTCCTCGGGTGCTGAAACGTACATATGAGCAGAGAATGCTAAACTCGGTAACTCCAACAAGACCCAAGCTGGAAGTTCGCTAACAGCGGGGACATCTCTAATAGATTGCGAGTTGTCTGTCGGATCAACTGGTGTCTCTTCGCCTAACGACGCTAAGGCATTACGAAAACGCTGTAACAGCTCAGGCGGAATATTACTTTCTTCAGCGGCTTGTATTTGCTCTTCTTCAGCTTGCTGTTCTGCCAACAGTCGCGCCGTTTCTTCAATAGAATCACTCTGTTCAGAGATTTGCTTCTGCTCTGTCGGTTTTTCATCAAGGGGTTCTGGTATCACTTGCTGCGGCTTGGGGACATCAGTATTGGCCCGCTCAATATTGGATTCGGCCTTGGGGTCGACTTCATCATGAGAAACCTCTGAGTCGACGAGCTCAAGGTTGTCATTCGCCACTGGGGGTTGAGTTTGCACAATGTCAGGTGAGGAATGAAATAAATGGGTAAGAACTGTTAGATTTGCCAGAATCAGACCAAAACAAAAACCGCCAGCGATAACCACAGATGCGATCAGCGATTTTTTCCCATAATACTGCCATGCCTCTGGTAACTCTTGTACCGAGGGTAAAAATAAGCTGCGATTAAACTGCTCGGAAATCCCTTGGTCAATATTTTGGGTAACAGTAGTGGTATCTTCAACCAGTTTTTGAGTTTTCGATTTCGCAATTTTAGGCTTTTTCACTTCCACCGTCATATCGGGATCGATTTCAACTTCCTGTACGCCCATTTCAGCTAACGCATTGACCATATCTGTGCTGCTAACAAGACCTGATTTTTTAATCTTTACTGGGCCATTTTGAGCGGTGACTTTAATAATCACCATACCGACTTTAAGTTGCTCGACACTGATTTTTTGAGTCATTTTAGGCCCCTACCATATAGCCAACACAGGCAGCGGCTAGAAAACTTGCAGCTAAGATCAGCGTCCATTGTTTTCCCTGTCGCTGCTTCACCACATCATCACCTAAAATTTGTCTTGCTGCGGCAATAAAAATATGACGACGAACAATGGGATGCTGCTTGGTAAATGTAAGGGTTAAAGCCCGGTCACATAGCAGGTTAATGACCCTGGGGATGCCGCCAGTTATTTTATAAATCGCTCGTAACGTAGGTTGACTGAATATGCGTTCGTGTCCGCCAGCCACAGAAAGTCGATGTGATATATAGTTTTTTACTTCCAGTGATGAAAGGGGAAGTAAATGGTATCTGGCGGTAATACGTTGAGCTAGTTGCCTTAATTCATTACGTTTTAATAACTGTTGTAACTCAGGCTGGCCAATTAATACTACTTTTAGCAGTTTTTCCCGGTTGGTTTCCAAATTAGTTAATAGTCGCAGTTGCTCTAACACTTCTGGTAATAAATGTTGCGCCTCATCAACAATCAGTACGGTATTGATACCGTTAGAGTGGTTTGTTGTGAGTTTGTCTAAGATTTTATCGGTAAAGTATTTCAAACTCGCTTGCTTTTTAAGATAACGAATTTTCAATTCATCGCATATCGTTGCCAACAACTCTATTGCTGAAAGCGTCGGGTTTAGAATCATAGCCACTTGGGTATTATCGGGCAATTGCTGCAATAGTTTTCGCGAGACGGTGGTTTTCCCTGTGCCAACCTCACCAGTAAGCATGACGAAGCCGCCACTTTCACGTAACCCGAAAATCAAATGAGCTAAGGCTTCTTTATGACGCGGACTCATATAAAGATAATCTGGGTTAGGGGCTATGGAAAACGGGTTATCGGACAATCCAAAATAATTTAGGTACATATGTGCTTATAAAAACCAATCTAAATTTGCGACGAATAAGGTAACACTATTTGAGGTTAACTCAAAGACTGCTTACTATGGTATCTATCCTATAAACCATAAAGGGAGTTATGAATTAATGCAGAGTTTTTTAGTCGGTGGCGCTGTGCGTGACAAACTACTCGAAAGAGAAGTCCATGACCGAGATTGGGTGGTGGTTGGTGAAACCGTTGATTCAATGTTGGCAGCAGGTTTCACTCAGGTCGGGAGTGATTTCCCGGTATTTTTGCACCCCAAAAGCAAAGAAGAATATGCTTTGGCGCGTACGGAACGAAAAAGTGGTAAAGGATATACCGGTTTTGTCGTCAATAGTAACCCCAATGTCACCCTTGAAGAGGACCTAGAGCGCAGAGATTTAACCATCAATGCGATGGCCTTGGATCAAAATCAACAACTGTTTGACCCGTTCAACGGTCAAAAAGATTTAGACAATCGTGTTTTGCGTCATGTCTCCCCTGCGTTTGCAGAAGATCCACTCAGGGTACTTAGAGTCGCTAGGTTCGCTGCACGTTATCATCAATACGGTTTTCAGATTGCGCCGGAAACCGCACTGTTAATGAAACAAATGGTAGCGCAAGGAGAGTTAGATCACCTAGTACCTGAACGTGTATGGAAAGAAACCTCTCGAGCTTTGCTAGAAAATGATCCTGATATATTTTTTGAAACACTTAGAGCTTGTGGCGCTCTCAAAGTGTGGTTCCCTGAATTGGATATATTATGGGGTATTCCAAACCCTGTGCAGTGGCACCCTGAGATAGATAGCGGTATCCATACGATGATGGTGATTCAACAAGCGGCAAAACTCACTGATAACTTAGCCATACGTTACGCAGCTCTAGTTCATGACTTGGGTAAAGGTCTTACCGACCCCGCCCAATGGCCTTCCCACCGAGAACATGAAGAATTAGGTGTTGCGCCAATCCGTGCACTAAGCGAACGTTTAAAAGTACCTAACGATTGTAAAGAGTTAGCGATTATGACCAGTGAGTACCATACTCACGTTCATCGAGCCTTAGAATTGAGACCCGCGACTATATTAAAGGTTTTGAATCAATGTGATGCTTGGCGAAAGCCTGAACGATTCAAAGATCTACTGACAACTTGCACCGCAGATGCAAAAGGGCGAGCGGGCCTTGAGGACAGGGATTATCCCCAAGCTAATTTTATGTGGGAAGCCTTTGAAGCGGCAAATGCTGTCGCGGTGAAATCTATTATTGAAGCTGGTGCTGTGGGTAAAAATATTAAATTGCGATTAAACGAAAAACGCATCCACGCCATTCGAGACTTTAAGCAAAGATATACTGGAAAATAGCCGCTTAGATCCATAAGGATCGTTAAATCAATTAAGGCTGCCCTAAATTGTCTAACTACTTTATAATTGCGGCAATTATGTAAAAGCGACTAGAATCCATGGAAAAATATGTTTGATGAATTAGATCTTGACGAAAAGTTATGTCAAGCCGTAGCCGATATGGGGTATACCTCCCCAACCAGTATCCAATCTTTGGTGATCCCGCCAGCAATGGAAGGACAAGACATTTTAGCCAATGCACCTACGGGGACCGGTAAAACCGCTGCATTTCTTTTACCAGCATGTCAGTTTCTACTCGATTTTCCTCGACAACAGCCTGGTTCATGTCGAATTCTTATTTTGACTCCTACCCGCGAACTCGCGTTGCAAGTTTACGAGCAAGCATTACAAATCACCAAGTATACTGATTTGGAGTGTGGGGTAATTACCGGCGGCATTAATTATGGAACTGATCGCGAAACCTTAGAAAAAAATCTGGATATTTTAGTCGCCACCCCAGGTAGATTATTCGAACATATTGAAAAAGAAAGTTTTGATTGCCGTGACATTGAAAGCTTAGTGTTAGACGAAGCAGATCGCATGTTAGACATGGGCTTTTCGGCTATTGTAAACCAAATTGCTGCTGAAGCTCGCTGGCGTAAACAATCCATGCTGTTTTCTGCCACCCTAGAGGGAGCAGGAATTGCTCGTTTTGCTAAAGATTTATTAACCAACCCGGTATCTTTAGAGGCAAATCCGAGTCGCAAAGAACATGCTAAAATTTTGCAGTGGATCCATTTAGCCGATGACGCAGCCCACAAATATAATTTACTAAAAAGTATCCTGAGTAATCAGATTCAATCTGCAGTGGTTTTTGTGAAAACCCGCGACCGACTAAATCAGCTTAAACAAATGCTCGAACGAGACGGGTTTACCATTTCTTGGTTACAAGGTGAGATGCCCCAAGACAAACGTAATAGTGCCTTGCAACGATTTAAAGACGGTGAAATCAATATCCTGCTGGCAACCGACGTTGCCTCAAGAGGTATTGATGTAGATAACATTAGCCATGTTATTAATTACGATCTCCCTAGAACAGCTGACATTTATGTTCATCGTATCGGACGAACAGGCAGAGCTGGGAAAAAAGGAACAGCAATATCCATTGCAGAAGCCCACGAAATGGGAATCATTGCGAAAATTGAACGTTATACTCAACAACGTTTAAAACGCCGCGTAATAGACGATTTGCGACCAAAAAATAAAGAGGCTAAAGCTCCAGTTAAAAAGAAAAAACCTAAATCTGCAAAGAAGAAAATTAAGCGTCCAAAGAAAAAAAAGTAAAATTAGATAATTGCCCCCCAAGGTCGCTACACGCCTTTAACTAAAACCTGATGACTAACTAGCTGTGCTAGTTAGTTTGGCCAGCAAACGTTAGCTTAATAATCTATTTTTTGGGGTGAGTTTTTTTTGGATAGTTTAATAGTCCTGTTTATCTAAAAGTTGTATGATGTTGGAGTGTGTAATTTACGCTGGTTAATTAATTTGGCTGATTTTTAGAAGGGGTTCTGCCATTAACAACGTTTTTGAAATCAATCAGGCAAATTTACGAGATAAAACCAACTCTATATATGAAAATGTACTTTTCGGATTAATCGGCAGCTTAGTGGCGGCTGTTTTTCTTGTTTTTGCGTTAGATACGCCAAATACCCACAGCTTAAAGCTAACCTGGCTCAGTGTAGTTGCTCTTATTACTGCCTTCAGATTCTTTGATTGGTTGTATTGGCTAATTAAATTACGGCGAACAAAATACCAAGCGCTAGGGGCGAGAAATCGTGTAGTCTTGGGGGTTATTTCACTGTCGTTGATGTGGTGTATTTATTCCGTAGTTTTTTACGAAAGTATGGATTTAACTGAGCTGGCATTGACCTTTGCCATGCTTTGTACTCTGTCTAGTGGCGCTAATTCCGCGCTCTCAGGTCACAAAAAGACCGCTATTCTGTATACCGTCCTTTTACTCACACCCGCATCCTGCATGGCGTTGTTTTCAGGGGTTACCGTTCATGTATTCATTGGCTGTTTGGGAATTCTATACAATATTTCCATCACTTTCTCGGCAGCTCGAGCGGCTGATTTAACCGAAGAGACGGTCAAACTACGCAACGAAAATACGCATATGTTAGAGAAAATGCATCAAGAAATAGCCGAAAATGATGCCGTTCACGACGAGTTGAGCCAAGCTTACAGTCAAGTCATTGCAACCAAAGAATCCTTAGAAAAAGAAGTGGAGAGACGGACCGATGAAATTAGAATGCTGTCTAGTTTGGATCCTCTAACTCAACTTTACAACCGCGAAGCTTTTATCCATCAATTATCTGTAACTGCAACTAAGAGCATTAAAAGCGGCCATTCAGTAGCATTACTTTTCATCGATTTAAACGGCTTCAAAAAGATCAATGATACACTGGGCCACAAAGTGGGCGACGCGGTATTAGTAGAAATAGCAGGCCGAATTGGTGCATTTGCCAACGATTACCAAGCTGGACGCTGGGGTGGCGATGAGTTTTTAATGTTATTACCTTATGCGGACCATGAAACAGCTATATCTGTGGCTAATGCGTTGTTAGCGCGCATTTCCCAACCCCTTGATGTTATGTCAAATCAACTTTGTGTCAGTGCAACCATTGGCATAGCTATGTTACCTGAGCATACTTCGAGCGAAACTGAATTGGTACAACTAGCCGATTTTGCCATGTTCGAGCAAAAGAAATTACATTTATCTGAACCAAGAATGTTTACCCAAGATTTATTTGAAAACCTCAAACAAATCGAAAACCTACGTAACGGTTTACAAGAAGCCATTAGCCGCAAGCAATTATATTTGTGTTACCAGCCTATTGTGAAGTGTAAGACCAAGGAGCCATGGTCATTTGAAGCGTTATTACGCTGGAACTTCAATGATAATCTAGTTGGCCCTGATACTTTTATCCCCTTAGCAGAACAAACAGGGTTAATTCACGAAATTGGGGCTTGGGTACTCAATCGAGCCTGTATTGATGCAAGTCAGTGGCAGCATAGCCCTAATGCATCGGTTTCAGTAAACGTTTCAATCACCCAGTTATTAGATTCGGATTTTATTTGGATTTTAGATAAAGCACTAAAAACCAGTAAATTACAACCAGAGCGTCTTCATTTAGAAATAACAGAGTCTATGTTTGCTGATAATAAAGAGAAAGTTAAAGCCAAAATAAACGCTATCAAAGATAGAAATGTACAAGTTTCAATTGACGATTTTGGGACAGGCTATTCGTCGTTGAGTCAATTACAAACCCTCAATTTCGACACCATAAAAATAGACCGCTCTTTTGTATTGAATATGCATCAAGGTGGAGAAGCAATAATCAAAGCAACCCTGTTTATTGCCAAACAGTTTGGTTGCAAAACCGTAGCTGAAGGTATAGAAACCGAACAGGAAGCACTCAAACTGTCTGAGATGGGTGTGGATTACTTACAAGGGTTCTTATTTTCTAAACCGATAATAAACGATAAACTACGCCGCTGGGTCGAAAATATTGAAACTTAACTTAGACAACATTTTACTCGATTAATTACACACCTTTATTTCAACTTATAAAACACAACTGTGTTGTATAACCCAGTTTTTAGAGCAGCTATATGGCCCAACTTTATTTCTACTATTCTGCAATGAATGCAGGTAAATCCACCTCACTATTACAATCAGCATACAATTATCAAGAACGCGGCATGCGAGCAGAAATATTCACAGCCGCCCTAGATGACCGTTACGGTATTGGAAAAGTCACCTCTCGTATAGGCTTAAAATCAGATTCTCACCTGTTCAATCGAGATACTGACTTGTACAAAAATACAAAAGAGTTACAAAAAAGTGGGACAATTGATTGTATCTTTATTGATGAAGCGCAGTTTTTAAACAAGCAGCAGGTCAAACAATTAACTAGGATTGTTGACCAACTCCATGTTCCAGTCTTAGCCTATGGTCTGCGCACTGACTTTCTCGGGGAAACCTTCGAGGGCAGTCATTATTTATTGGCCTGGGCGGACAAAATGATTGAATTAAAAACCGTCTGTCATTGCGGTAAAAAAGCCAATTTCGTTGTACGTTGGGACGAAACTGGGAAACCAGTAAAACACGGAGCACAGGTACAAGTAGGCGGTAACGATACTTATGAATCCATGTGTCGTAAGCACTTTACCGAATTGGTTGGATAATACCAATCAGACGAACAATCTGTACTTGAATCAGCATTTATTAGCTCGGACAGCAGTTCGGTTAACGGACCGGATAACAATATATTAAAACGCGCGCCCGTAAACCTAAAATACCTTAGGGTTGATATCCTAAGGCATTGTTATCTTTCAGGTTAGCATTAACCGATTAGGCACCGGTTTTAATGTCATCCAAGTGATACTTATCAATTAGTGAATACAGCGTTGGACGTGTCACTCCTAGCAATTCGGCGGTTCTCGACATATTCTTCTCAGATTGATAATAAGCTCGCCGAATAGCACGACTTTCGGCTAATTCTCTGACCTCACGTAAATTGAGACTCTCAACGCGTTCATCACCATCTTCACGTACAATTAAGCCTAAGTCGTCAGCCTGAATAGTACTGCCTTCGGCTAAAATAACCGCTGATTTTAGTTTATTTTGCAGCTCGCGAATATTCCCGTTCCAACGATGTTGTAACATCGCTTTTACTGCGCCATCGCTGAGTCCTTTTACTTTGGTCCCAAACTCTTCGTTATACTGATTTAAGAAGGTTTTCGCTAATAGAATAACGTCGTTCTCCCGCTCTCTTAAAGGCGGAATACTAATAATAATTTCACCCACACGGTAGAACAAATCTTCACGGAAAGTTTGCTCGGTGACCATGTCTTGTAAGTTTCTGTGGGTTGCACAAATAACCCGAATATCTACAGGAATTTCGCTTCTTCCCCCTACACGCTCAATCACTCGTTCTTGCAAAAAACGTAGCATTTTAGCTTGTAAACCAAGGGGCATGTCACCAATTTCATCTAAAAATACGGTGCCGCCTTGGGCTGTTTCAATTTTACCTAAAGTCGTTTTATTAGCGCCGGTAAAGGCCCCTTTTTCATAACCAAAAAGTTCGCTTTCTAATAGGTTTTCAGGAATTGAAGCACAGTTGATGGCAACAAAAGGTTTATCTTTGCGCAGACTGTGATCATGAATACTGCGGGCAAAAACTTCTTTACCTGTACCACTTTCACCCAGCAATAAAGTACTAATATCGGTTTGTGCAATCTTTTCAGCTTTGCGACTGACTAACTGAATAGATTCACTATTACCGATAATTTTGCTCATAGATGAGGAGTTTTTAGCGAGTTGTCTATTTTCAAGTTCAAGATCAAATAGATTTGCAGCGCGATTAATCAGAATCTGGATAGTGTCTGAATCTATGGGCTTTTGATAAAAATCGTACGCGCCTAGGGCAATAGCTTTTAAAGCATTTTCTTTATCATTATTGCCGGTAACCACTATCACTTTGGTTTGTGGTGATAAAGCTAAAATTTCTTCAAGAGCAGCGAGTCCCTCAGAAGCATTGGCAGGATCAGGAGGTAAACCTAAATCGAGGGTTACAACTTTAGGTTCATATCTGCGCAACTGGTTGATTGCAGATTGACGATCTTCTGCGAAAACGACTTCGTATTCGCTTAAGCTCCATTTAAGTTGTTTTTGGATTCCTAAGTCATCATCAACTACTAATATTCTATCCACGTCTTTTGGGTCCCTCTTTAAAGATTATTATTCTGCAGGAAAATTCAGTGTAAACACTGACCCTTTTTGCTCTTCACTTTGGACGTTGATACTGCCGCCCAATCTTTCAACGAAATTTTTCGCATCATACGCACCAATTCCCATTCCAGCGTTACCTTTAGTGGTATCAAATGGCTTAAATAAGCGATGTTCAATAAAATCTGGACTCATCCCTTCACCGCTATCTTTAATGGTAACAATGAGGAAACGTTGGTCAACGCTCATATCAATGCTAATTTCCACTTTCCCCTCATCATCAGTGGCTTGTTGTGCATTACTGATCAGGTGATACATAACATTACAGAATTTTTCTTCATCTATCACCAGTTGTTTTTCATCATTTACAATTAAACTGGGAATGGGTAAATTTCCTGCGCATTTTTTATCAATTACTGATTGAATACTCACTGAAACGTCACATAGTTTTTCGTTGCTTCTTTGAGCTTCTTTTTTATCGGTAAGTTGACGCAACATTTTATCCATACGCGCTTTTGTATGGGTCAGGGTTTCAAATGTATCGTCAATAAACTCTGGATTGTCTTTATGTTGTTCAGCATTGGCTAAAATCAAGTCGATTTGTGCTAAAACGTTCTTTAAATCATGTAGTACAAAAGCCGACATTCGGTTAAATGCTGCAAATTGCGCATTTTCAGCGACTTCTTTACTGGCTTCGTGATGGAAAACATAACTGGATATTTGTGCGGTAACGGCTGTCAGATAGTCTCTAAGCTCCCAATTTAATTTACGAACTGACCTATCACCATTCATAATAGCCAAACCCCATAAAGCTTCAGCCTTATATATGGGTAGCACAATTTGGAACGAACATTCATTTAACAATGCATGATTTAATTTTAAGCCTTCATAGATAAAAGGCTGGTAGCGCAATTCTTCTATATCAATAACCCAATCTTTTTGCTGACAATACACCGCCAATTCATTCAACAATTGAATTTCCCGAGCGGTTAGCTCTTGGTGGTTTATTTGTGCTTTAGGCGTGAGATTATGTCCTTCCTTTTTCAATAAATAGCCTGAATCATATTCTATTGCTTGAATCCAGCCGTTGAGGGCGTTTTCATAAACTTGAGAAATAGTAGCTTCATTGGAGGACAATGCATCGGTTAATTTTAACCACTCAATGCGATAGTCGAATTGGTTCACAAAAAAGTGTTTGGTAATGAATACCCGTATTTTCACCCTTAAGCTATTTGACAAAAACAGTGTCATTAATAATGCGGTCGACAAAACAATAAGTATTATCTGAATGGTGCCGCCCCACTCTCCACCGACATATTTGACGAAATACCCTATCATCGCCATGATAAACAGATAAATACCTGCCACCATTAATAACGAACTATGCAGGACGATATCTCGGGAGATAAAAATATCCACTCCCCAATGTTTGATGCGCCGGATTGCCAACACTAAGAATGGCAACAACCCCGTATATACATAGCCCCTAGCGGCAATATAAGTAACTTCTAGCCCACCTACCATTGTGGCATTGGCAAAGGTTACAAATTCAAATAAATTCGTGGCTCCGAGGAACAAGACTAAAGGCTTATAAGCCCACTTGTTTTCACCGGCTTGCCTGTAAAGTAACTCCAGTATGACCAACACTTCCAACGAAATAATTGTAAGGGACAGAAATTGCCAACTAACATCAATTGGCACAAAAAAAGGCACTATAATTGAGGCAACAGGAATAGATAACATGACAATCGAAAAGGGACGTATTAACACGTCCTTAAGACTTCGGAAGTCATCTTTAATGCAGGCCAGCAAGAAAATTAACCAGACACTTTGTTTGATTGCATCCCAAAGAAATAAGTTTTTAATTTCTACCGGTCCAAACAAAAAGTTGATATGCAGTAAGCACCACACAGCAGTCCCGGCAGTGGCTAAAATCAATAAATACTTGACCAATCCAGCTTTTCTTACGGTAAAAAGCAACAATAGCAATAGGCTGTAACTGATTACACCTAACCCAAACCCAAGATCAGCTATCATGATTTATTGACTTCCTTGAACAAAACTAATTTTTGTGTGCACCAACTAGCCTTTTAATGGCACAAACCTACTTCTTTTGAATCACTAAACTGCCAATCGAGTAACCTGCGCCGAAGGAGCAGATCAGACCATAATCTCCTGATTGTAAATCTTGATGATATAAATGAAACGCAATAATTGAGCCTGCCGATGCAGTATTTGCGAAACGGTCAAGGACGATGGGCGCTTCATCAAACTCGGCCACTCTACCTAATAACTTTTTAGTGATTAAGGTGTTCATATTGATATTTGCTTGATGCAACCACCAGCGTTTGACGTCTACGGGTGTTAAATTGTGTTTTGCTAAATGATCAGCAATGTGAGCAGCGGCCATAGGACACACTTCTTTGAATACTTTACGCCCTTCTTGATGGAATAATTTATCAGCTCCGTAAGGGTCTGCATCAAACACTCTACTCATATAGCCGAAATTTGAACGGATATTGTTAGAAAAATCAGTCACCGCTTTGGTACTCAGAATTTCGAATTGATTCTCACTGGTCGCGGTATCTTGATGCTCAATAACCATTGCTGTGGCCACGTCACCAAATATAAAATGGCTGTCTCGGTCTTTGTAATTAATTTGCGGTGAAATTAATTCTGGGTTAATGACAAGTACACATTTTGCGGTTTCAGCGGCAATCATTTCATAGGCTCGATGCACCCCAAAAGTTGCGGCAGAACAAGCTACTAACATATCAAATCCAAAGCCTTTAATACCTAAAACACCTTGAACTTCAATGGCTATTGCGGGATATGAACGCTGGGTATAGGCACAAGATACGATGACCGCATCAATATCTGCAGCTGCTTTATTTGCAGCTTTTAAAGCTTTTTTCGCGGCATCCAAAGCCACTTCCGCTTGGTGGGATAGTTCATCGTCACTGCGCTCTGGAATATCTGGGCGCATACGTTCAATATCTAATACACCGTCTTTTACATAAGCGTATCGACTCTTTATTCCTGAGGCTTTTTCTACAAACTCAGCACTTGATAATGGCTTAGCTTTTACCTCATCCGCTGCAATCGCTTCGGCGTTTTCCAAATTAAACTTTTCCGCATATGCGTTATAGCTGTCGACCAGTTCACTATTAGAAATACTGTTAGCTGGCGTCCACATTCCTGAACCACTGATCACAATCTGTTTAGTCATGTATTAAAATCCAATCATTTGTCACTGCAAAATTAAACTGTCTAAGCTTAGCGTTTTCGTAGTCAAAAGTCATTGACCATACACAAGCAATTTAAATGTAACGCCTTTAAAAACAAAAATACCGTGAAGTTTCACGGTATTTTACTAGGCTCAGCAGTAGTTGGATTAACTTTAAAACATGTAAGCATCAGCGTTGGATAGTAATTGTTTAAGCGTTATTTTGTCTTTTACGCAAGATTGAATATCCTTATTTTTAAAAACATAAATACGATCCTCAGATCCTCTATTTTGTGCAGAACCCAAATTCGACAACACAAAAGTGACATTTTCTTCAGAGGGAAGTGCTTTAAAGCCATTTCCGTATTTACACAAGGTGGTGGCAATATTGTCTTCAAAACGAGATAAGAATTCACTGTATTGCTGTTTTCTTTGCGCCAATTTTTGTTCTGCTTGTTGTTTTTGCTCTGCTTCTAATTGTTTGCTGTATTTATCCAAGTTCGAACCGCGTTTTTTTAATTCCGCTATTTCGCCTTCAAGCTCACTTTTTTCTTTCTCTAACTGTGATTTTCTCTGACTATCTGCACTGCGCATTTCAAACTCAATATCTCGCAAACGGCGTTTAAATTCTCGCTGCTCCCAAGCTATTTCGCGCTCTTGTTGATTTAGATCTCGCAGTTTTTCTCTCGCTTCGTTCATCGCTCCGCTAGCTAATCGCATAGCCTCTTCCACTTCTTCGCTCCAATGCTCTTCATCTAGCTCGATAAATACATTATGTTCGTCGTCACCCATTTTTTGTATTGGCGGTATCGGTGGCAATTCAGGAGCGACTACAAACTCATTATTACCATCGAAAGAAAACGACAAGTGTCGAGTTTGAGCGCGACTGGTTAATTCGAACACCACGCCTTGGTCAGATAAATAGGTAACATCTAAGCCCCTTAACCGAATTCCGTTCTTACTCTCCCCTTGGGTCATAGCAGTTTTAATAATGCCGCTCATAATCTGCAGTTCGCTCTTCAAGTCGGGCAAATTTGTTTTCGCCCAAACAAGGCTCGAACTTAAACTTAGCAGCGCAGCAGTTAGACTAGTGGCTAGGGTTAGCTTTTTAAATTTACGATAGGTTGTCATTTTTCACCTCTTTAATTCTTAAAATTAGATACACTTACTTCGCGTTTATGGTTTGCCTGTCGGATTATCGTAAATCGCGTTTTGGAGTTGATTAAGTTGCCGTGCATAAAACAATTGATCGTCATTTCGCTGCTCATTAATAAACTTAATTAATTCTCCGAAGTCTTCTTTACGCTCTTGTCTACTTGACGCTAATAGATACTGAGTCAATTGCGTGCTCGCATCTAATTGCTGCTCTCGTAACGAAGCAACATAACTATTTAGTGCCTCATTTTGTTGCGCTTTGAATTCGTTTAATTGCTGGGCTACCCTTTGTTCTATACGCTGATCTGAATCTTGAAACCCGAATATCACCTTGCCATTTTCAATGCTGGTTTCAAATCCACTAAATACCAAGACAATAGCAACAATTGACAGCGCACTTGAGAACACAGAGAAACCTTGCCATTGCCACCATTTAATTGGTGCCTGATAGTCAAAACTTGCCTCTTGGTTCCATTTAGGTACCTCTTGAGAACGATAATCTTGGGCAAATAAAGAGGCTTGGTTGGCCATTTCTATTTGCTTAGAAAAGTCTTCGTTTTCAATGCATAACTTCTCAAACTGTTGCTGTTGCTCTGGGCTCAATTCCCCTTCTATCCAAGCAGCGAGTAGCTCAGATTGATTTATATTAGGCATATTCAACCTCCAATAACGTTTTTAACTTTGATAATGCGCTGTACATTCGGGATTTTGCAGTGTTTGCTGAAATACCAAGTTGTTCAGCGATTTCCTCAAATGTAAATTGGCCAAAAAACTTTAGTTCGATGACGGCTTTTTGCGATAGCGGAAGTTGCTGCATCGCACTAACTAATTGATTGGCATTTTGTGAAGATACCATCGACGTTTCTAGGCAAGGTTCTTTACTTTCAATTTCAGGGCTGTCATCAAGGGCTTGATGAGGCTTTTTACGTCGGTAAAATTCAATACATCGGTAATGAGCAATTTTGAAAACCCACCCTCTAAAGCTCCCCTCTCCTCGATAATTACTTAAATTACGAAATACTGAAATAAACACTTCTTGCATCAAATCTAACGCATCTTCACGCGTTCCTGTCATTCGAATACCATAATTGTAAACTTGGCTTTCGTAGCGTTTTATCAGACTCAACCAAGCGCGCTTATTGCCACTTTGCGCTTTGGTTATTAACTGTTGGTCGCTTTTTTCAAACACTTAGATAGTTCCATTAGTCTGCTTGTTGATATAGTCGAGACCAAGTTTCAAATAGTTTGAAACAAGTGAAATTATTTTTTTAAGGTAGGGATAGGCATCAGTGCTGAGAGCAGCTCTGCCAACATCCGGAATAGACGGACACGAGTGGTGCCTGATCGCCATACTAAGCCAATTTCGCGATAAGCATTATCTTCAGCCGGCATAGACACGAGTTGAGAGCTATTTAAAATATGATGGTTAATGGCCAGTTCTGGCATAAAGGTATACCCCAATTTGCTATTTGCCAATTCAACCAGTGTATGAAGGCTCGATGCAGCCAGGGAACTAACCTGCTCAGAGTGTTTTAACCGACAGGCACTGACCGCATGTCCGGTCATACAATGTTCCCGTTGTAGTAAAAATACGCTGTCTTTAGGTAATGCAGACATATCCATTGGCTCTGGTAAGGAATCTATCAAATCTTCGTGGGCCACTAAATGAAAAGGATCATGGCCAATCACCAGTTGTTTGCAGCCAGGGGTTTCCATAGGCAAAGCTAAAATCAGTAGATCTAAGATACCATCGTTTAATTGGCGCAAAAGGTTTTCGGTGGTGTCCTCTTGCAGTTTTAATTGCAACTCAGCAAAGTTCGTATTTACCACCGACAAAATACCTTCGAAGATGAATGGTGCAATGGTAGGAATAACCCCTAACTTCAAACTACCCGCCTGCCAATTACCAGCTGAATGGGCAAAATCCACCAATTCTGTGGCATCGTTTAATAGTTTTTTACTCCGCTCGACTAACTCTAAGCCAAAAGGAGTAAATACGAACGTTTTATGATCCCGCTCCAGTAGCTGGCATGAGAATTGTTCTTCAAGGTTTTGAATGGCAGTACTAAGGGTGGATTGACTGACACAACATAATTGAGCAGCCTTATTAAAATGCTGTACTTCGTGCAATACAACCAGATAATGCAAATGTTTTAAATTAGGCCACTTCATGATTTATCTTCTAAAAAACTGATTAAGTTTATTAGTTTAAATCAGATTTTTAAATATTCAAATCAAATAAAAACGGCACCCTAAGGTGCCGATTATTTCTCAATTAACTCTACTTGAAACGCAATCTAGATTAGCTCGCAAAAATTCCTTTAAGCATAAAGAAGAATACGATTGATAAGGCTGCGCCTGCTGGCAAGGTAACCACCCAAGAGATTACGATATTACGTACTACACCAAGATTAAGTGCGGCGATACCACGGGCCATTCCAACTCCTAGCACCGCCCCCACAAGGGTTTGGGTGGTAGAGATTGGCAAGCCAGTACCAGAGGCCAGTACCACTGTGGAAGCAGCAGCTAACTCAGCCGCAAAACCACGGCTTGGAGTTAAATGCGTGATACCGTTACCTATGGTACGAATCACTCGATGACCGAATAAAGCTAAACCAGAGACAATACCTAGCGCTCCTAAGGGTAATATCCACCAATCCAATGTCGCTTTGGCAGTAATTTCACCATGGCTATTGACCACTGAAACCACCGCGGCCAAGGGTCCTATTGCATTTGCCACATCATTTGAACCATGGGCAAACGCCATACAACAAGCGGTGACAATCATCAAAATGGCAAACACTTTTTCAACATTGGTAAAGTGCATTGATCTATCTAGACTTTCATCAAACTTAAGGCGATTTATGTACAAACGACCAATCACAGACACAATGGCTGCAATGACGATAGAAATAATACAAGCTTCGAAAGTTGTAAAATGTAATCCCACATGCTTCAGACCTTTAGTTATGGTCACCAAAGACATAACAAAGCCTGCAAAAGCCATGTAAAAGGGCACATAACGTTTGGCATTTCTAAATGGATTATCGGTATCAAAGATAAGGCGTTGTGCACTCATAAAGATTAAAAATGCGATAAAACCTGAAATAGCAGGTGTGACAACCCAACTGCCGACAATTCCACCCACTTTAGCCCATTCAACTGACTCAGAACCTACACCAACGGCTGCGAAACCAACGATAGCCCCAATAATAGAGTGAGTAGTGGATACAGGCCATCCTAGATAAGACGCTACAGCTAACCATATTCCCGCTGAAAACAACGCAGCGATCATACCAAAGACAAGTAATTCAGGTGAATCGATGAAAAAACTAGTATCGATAATACCTTTGCGAATGGTCGAGGTAACCTCGCCACCCGCTAAATACGCCCCGGCAAATTCAAATACCATGGCAATAAATACTGCTTGTTTAATGGTTAACGCTTTAGACCCAACGGATGTTCCCATCGCATTAGCCACATCATTAGCGCCAACCCCCCAAGCCATCAAAAACCCAACAACGGCCGCAATAACAATCAGGATAAACCCGTAGTCATTAATAATTTCCATAGAGGTACGCCTTTTTATCCTGCTAACATCAATTCAAGTCGAGCACCGACTCGTTCAGCTGTGTCGGCTAACCCACCGACTAATTCAATGATGTTGTATAAGAACATAACATCTACAGGATTCATTCCAGATTCCAATTTCATTAGAGAACTGCGCATGTTTATTTGCATGCTATCTGTCTCATCTTCAATCTCATCTAGTTGAGCTATCATTCTCTCAACCAGATCAACTTCTCTACCTTTAAAGCCTGCTTCCAACAATTCATCTAATTCATTGATGACGTTTTTAGCTTGAGATGAAGCATCCAGACATCTAAGCAAATAAGCATTAAATGACTCCTGCAATGATTCGGGAATCTGTAATTGACGACCAATTATACGACCAGAAATATCTTTCGCTTTATTGGCTAATTTATCTTGCTGAGTTATCAAGGCGAGAATGTCTTGACGTTGAATAGGCATAAACAAACCCGTAGGTAAGTTAGTCCTTAATTCACGTTTAACCTTATCGGCTTGTTTTTCCAGTTGAGATATTTGTTGTTGCACTTCCTCTGCACGAGTCCATTCGCTTTGGTAAACATGAGTAAAGAATACAGCGAGTAATTGAGTACACTGATCGACCAGATCAATATGATCTTCAATCGGCTTCAGTGGTGATTTGGCAAATACACCAAGAAATGAGTTTGTTGACATTATATATCTCTAAAATAATCGATTAGTCAATCCAGAAGCCTGAATCATACGCGAAAGACTAACCCGTTTATATGACATTTTTATGACGACTCTGAAACCCTTTGAATAAAAGGGGTTTATAGAAAAATCATAAAATCGAAAGCGCTTAAAAATAACTCAATTGACGATAAAAATACTCTCACTAAATTTATGGCTAAATTTCTCGATTATCAGAACCTTCAACTAAAAATATGACGTATTCGCATACATTCTTACATCTATCGCCAATACGTTCAAAAGAACGCAACGCCCAAAGTACTTCTAACCAATTTTCTAACTCATCAGAATGCTGCTGCATTTCTAAAATAGTAATACTCAATAAATCTTTATATTGTGCATCAATTGTCTCGTCATTTTGATAGGTTTGCTGGGCCGCTTCTAAATCGAGCCTAGCAAATGCATCTAGGGTATCTTTAAGCATGTCTAGTACATGCTCACCTATGACTAGCATACTGGATTTAAGGGATTCAGAATCCGGTACATTGGAATGAGAGATAAGTTTAGCGACGCGCTCTATTTCATCTCCCATGCGTTCAATATCTGCAGTCGCCTTGGCAATTGTCATAATTAAACGTAAATCACTAGCGGTTGGATGACGCCGAGCAATAATTCGCATGCACTCTTCATTAATCTGAATTTCCATGGAATTAATTTCTCTATCATTAATGACCACTTTTTCAGCTAAACCCGCATTATTTGTTTTTAACGCGTGCAAGGTATCGCTAAGTTGTTGCTCTAGCAAGCCCCCCATAGTTAAGACCGAGTTTTTAAGATCTTCAAGTTCTTTATTAAAACCGACTGAAATGTGGGTATTAATTTCTATGTAAGCCATTGCTCGGTGTTCCTACCCGTATCGTCCGGTTATGTAAGATTCAGTTTGCTTGCGTTTCGGCATTGTGAACAAACTATCACTGTCAGAATATTCTATAATCTTACCTTCATGTATAAATGCAGTATAGTCAGAAACCCTTGCTGCTTGCTGCATGTTGTGTGTCACTATGATAACGGTATGCTGCTTTTTCAATTGATTCAATAGCTCTTCGATATGCAACGTGGCCAAAGGATCTAATGCTGAGGTGGGTTCGTCAAGTAACAATATCTCAGGCTTTAAAGCCAAAGCTCGAGCAATCACCATACGCTGTTGTTGACCGCCAGAGAGGGTCAATGCTGACTCGAATAATCTATCCCGAACCTCTTTCCACAGTCCAGTTTCACGCAAAGCTTGCTCAACCGCGTCATCTAATTTTCTTCGTTGCTGAACACCTTGAAGTTTTAACCCATAGGCAACATTCTCAAAAACTGACATAGGAAATGGATTTGGCTTTTGAAAAACCATTCCAACCCGTGTGCGCAATGTGGCGACATTTTGTTTACGATGATAAATATCATTACCTGAAATCAACACCTGGCCAGACACTTCACAGCCATGCAACAGGTCATTCATACGATTAAAACAGCTAATTAAACTTGATTTACCACAGCCACTTTGACCAATCAGTGCTGTCACCTGATTTTTAGGGATCAGCATATTAATGTCTTCAAGTACTTGTTTTTCACCAAAATGCAAATTGAGCTTTCTCACTTCAATCGCGGTTTGCTCTGGCGCTAGATTATTGACATCTAATTTGTCATGTTCAAATAGTTTTAACATGAATTCCTATACTCTAATTTTGCGCATATTGTTTACGCAGTCGATTACGAATAAAGATCGCGATTAAGTTTAAACTCAGCACCATCAATAGTAGCAACATACAACAGGCAAATATAAATGAAGAACCATTGCCGATATTCTGACTGTGGAATGCACCATCATATATTAATACCCCTAAATGCATAAACTGGCGCTGCAAATGCACAAAGGGAAATTCTGCGTCAATGGGTAACGCTGGCGCAAATTTAACCGCACCAATTAACATTAATGGCGCAACTTCCCCTGCTCCGCGAGCAATGGCTAATATAACACCAGTCATGATGCCAGGACTGGCTATGGGTAGAATCATCTTAAAGATAGTTTCTGCTTGAGTTGCGCCAAGGGCATAACTACCATCACGAAGAGATTGGGGTACCCTGCGTAACCCTTCTTCTGTTGCCACAATAACAACAGGCAAGGTCAAAATAGCCATGGTTAATGATGCCCAAAATATTCCTGGAGCCCCGAATGTGGCGGCAGGCAAGTCATCAGAAAACAATAGCTTGTCAATATTTGCACCAACCACGTAAACAAAAAAGCCTAAACCAAAAACCCCATAAACTATAGATGGCACGCCAGCTAAGTTATTTACTGAAATCCGGATAAGCGCTGTCATCTTATTTCGCGGCGCATATTCGTGCAAATACACTGCCGCTAACACGCCAAATGGCGTCACGAATATAGTCATCAACAACACCATTACGATGGTGCCAAATAGCGCAGGAAAAACCCCACCTGAGGTATTATTTAACTTAGGAGAGTCGCTAATAAAAACAGCAAATGCAGATATTGCGGAGAGCATTTTATCTGTTAATCCCATGGAGTTTGGAAAACTCACCTCACTAATTTCGCGCATATTCAACGAATAAATACTACCATCGGCAAATGCTACATTAAGCGCAAAGCCCGCGAGTTCTTGCTCTACTTCTTCTAACCTATTCTGTAATTCATAAAAACGTTTTGATAACTTAACTCGGGCAGGAGCATCGGCTTTAACGCCTCTTCGGTCCAAACTCGCCAGTGCGCGGTGAATATCAGCCAATTCGCCTTTACGAATTAATTCGGTGGATGCAATTAATTTAACAATGTTGCCTTGGACTGCCTCAAACGCGTGCATACCTAAGGTATTTCCAGTGGCATCGTTAATTGAAGCCACTTTAGCAATGACGGTCCCGCCATTATTTAATTCAATAATGGCAACATCCGGACTAATTTCAGTGCTGATAATGCTCGATTGTTTGAGGGTAAGTTGACCACTAAAGAGTTGTTGCGCAGATGAAAAACGGTAATGCATTATTTCTTCGCCAACACGCATTGTCTTTGCATCTAGCTTTACATATTGGGTCTGATAACTACCATTTGGTTGCTGAAAAATAATAGTCTGTATGCTTTGTGGCCAGAAAAAAGTGCCTCCACGGACTAGGATGAAAAATGAAAGGGCGATTAAAACCAACACTAAAAAGCCAGCCACCGCAGCGGTTAAACTGGTGACCATGGACTGTTTTTGTTCGTGATTAAACTTACCATTAACCATGTTGATAGTTTTTCCTTAACCACTGACGGAGTAACTCAGCAAAAGTATTTAAAACAAAGGTAAATAAAAATAAAACTAAGCCGGTTAAGAACAAAATTTGGTAATGGCTACTGCCGACTTCGGCTTCTGGCATTTCAATGGCTAGGTTTGCGGTTAAGGTGCGTAAACCAGACAACAAATTCCAATCTGCAACAGGCGTGTTACCGGTCACCATCAACACGATCATGGTTTCGCCGAATGCTCGTCCTAACCCTAAAGCAATGGCGCTTAAAATCCCTGGATAAGCCAAAATCAACACCACTTTGCGTAAGGTTTGTAAATGGGTTGCCCCTAACGCAGAAGAAGCTTGTTTTAAGCTATTAGGCACTTCATAAATAGCATCTTCAGCAAGTGAATAAATGCTGGGTACTATGGCTATTCCCAACGCCAAGGCGACGACGAGTGTATTTTTGTTAATATTTTCCAAGGCATCTATTGGCAATAACCAATGTCCATGTAAATTTGCGCTTGCCAACGACATAGCATCGCTAACCGAATAAACAAACAATCCTAAACCAATCAGTAAAATACTGGCGATAGGTAGCTCCCACCCTTGCTTGAAGCGCTGCGGCAAACGCTCCACCATAGGTTGATGCAAAAGAGCAAACAGCAATAAAACAAGAGGGAGCAGCAATACAAACAACAATAGGGAAAGGATAAATTGCTCTGCTAAAGGGGCTAACCAAATTGCGGCAATAAAACCTAGAACAACAGATGGAATTGCTTCCAGTACTTCGATGCTAGGTTTAATCCAGTTACGTAACCTTTGCGGAGCAAAGAAGCCGGTATAAATGGCTGCACAGACCGCTAATGGAACAGCAATTAAAAGGGCTAGAAAAGACGCCTTTAAACTACCAATCACTAAGGGGACTAAGCTAAATTTAGTTTCATGATAGTCCGCCGCGGAAGTGGTTTGCCAAACATAATCGGATTGAGGATAACCTTCATAACTATTTGCCCCCCACAAAGATTGCATGGTGTTCACAGCGGAAATTGACTCAACGTCCCAAACATAAAGGTTATTACCAAGCGCCGAATAGAAAAGGTTTTGACTTAATAAGACTTGATTACTGATGTTCTGAGTGAATAGCTCGCTTACTTGTTCCCCAGTCACATAATTGATCACCTTCAACTGATTTTTGATATCAACAATAAAAGCGGCATTTTCGGATTGGTGAATTAGAATATTTTGCGGCTGCTGTTCACTAACAATAGAATACATGGGCTGAAATACTAACTGCCCTTGGGTGTTAGCTATACTCCATTTTTGCAGCGTTTTGTCTTGCAATCCCACAAACAATGAACGTTGGCTGGGAAATACATTTAAGCTACTGATGGTTTGATCAAAAGCAATATTATTTACCCTACCGCTGCTGATGTCATGAGTAGAGAGTTTGCTATCGGTCACATATACAAACTGACCAATTCGCGGCAGCAATAAGAGCTGGCTAGCTCGTTTAATCGCAACAACATCGATTTCATTTTTGCTGCGTCTATCAATGCTATACACTTTGTATGCTTGTCCTTGTTGGACCGATAACATGATAGTGTTGAGAGACAGTTGGAAGTCAAACTCATCAATTTCAACAAAATGATCCACTTCAGTAACAGCCAGTGTCATCTCTAGTTCTGGGAATAAGTCTTTATTAACTTGGCTCAGCTTTTCAATACGCAAGATGCCAGAGTGACTCAATATAGCCAGATACAATTGGCCATCGTAAGCTTTTACCTTTATTTGATCGGTGCAAAGCAATGGCACAATTTTACTTTTAATCAGACTAGGATCTGCCTTTTGTTCTGATAAAGCGTAAAAATTTAAGCGACAATCTTCATCCAAGGTAACTAAAGGTACGGAATTAATTACATCACCAAGGTATAAAATACTCTCATCGGGGAAAATAGAAAGTTGGTTTTTAGGGCTAATACTCACATTGCCAGCCAATGGCAATACTTGAATTACCAATTGCCAAAGCAATAGTCCCAGAGTCAGCAAAACCAACCACCCAGACGTTGCGATTGCGCCAGCGACTAAACGATTTTTTGCTTTCCTTAAGCGCGCGACTTTCACCGTTTGGGTATTGCTAGACGATGATTCATCAATTGGTGACTGACCCACAAAACTAACCCTGCTTTTAAAATTGTGCTTAGTGTAATGGATATATCCCAACAGGCAAGTGACAATCTTTTCAGTCAGCACACCTCAGTTTGATCAACTCATGATTTTAATAAGCTCAATCAAAACACTGATTAATTTACGAATTATCATATGATTAGGCTATGATATTAACTCAGGTGAAAATTAAACCTATCAGAAATGGCTCTGTAGGTATAACTCTAATTAGTTAAGTCGAAGGGGTGTTCCAATGAAACCGATAATTTTAACTTTAATCGGAAAAGATAAACCTGGACTTGTCGTGTCACTCGCGCAAAAAGTCTATTCCTTAGGGGGAAACTGGTTAGCGAGTAACTTTTCATATATGGGGGGGCATTTTGCAGGGTTTGTTGAGGTGGATATTCCGGTTGAAAACCATGACACTTTGATGGATTTTTTACAAAAGCATCCAGATTTAACTATCCACTCTGTCAGTGCTGACAATGAATCAAATGATAAACCTGATATCGTAGAGATTGATATTATGGGTAATGACAAACCCGGCATAGTGCAAGAACTCACAGCAACCTTGAACCGCTTTAATATCAATATCATCAAATTTGAATCCAGTTGCCAAAGTGCGCCTAATTGGGGCAGTTTATTGTTTAAGGCCCATGCAGTTGTGGCTATTCCAGAGGGGTTTCAACTTGATGAACTGTCTGAAGCCCTAGAAGATATTGCCAACGATTTAATTGTTGATGTTGATTTAAGGTAATAATTTCCAATGAAATTACGCAAATTAACAAAACTGTCATACAAACAATGGAACATTCCATCCTATTGAAATCGAGCAAGAAAAATCAGGTAACTAATGTATCCAGAACAAATCTATTATCCCAAAGAACTCAGCTGGCTTTCATTTAACGAACGTGTGTTGCAAGAAGCCGCTGATCAACATAATCCGATAGTTGAAAGAATTCGATTCTTAGGCATTTACTCCAGCAATATGGATGAGTTTTATCGGGTCAGAGTAGCAGAAGTAAAGCGCTTAATTTATATCCATCTAGAAGAAGGAAATGAAAAAGCGGCAGAAAACACCAAGTTGTTAATGGAAAAAATTCAAAACAAAGTGGTAGATTTAACGGATAACTTTGAAAAAGTATACGATGATGTTGTACAAGGTCTTAAACGCTACAACATTTATATTGTAGACAAAAATCAACTCACACCATACCAACACCAATGGCTAACCAACTATTTTAAAAACAAGATTTTACGCCATATTGCACCTATCTTACTTCACAAAAAAGTAAATCTTGTAGACCGCCTGAATGACTTTGGTACTTATTTGTATGTAGCCATTTATAAAAAAGATCGGGCAACCAAATATGCAACCATCGAGTTACCGACAGAAGCTATGTCCCGCTTCATTCAAATTCCACCAGAAAAAAGCCGCAAAAAGAAGCACATCATATTAATTGATGATGTGATTCAGCTGTGCTTAACCATTGTGTTCAAAGGCTTTATTGAATTTGATGAGTTGGAAGCCTATTCTTTTAAAGTTACCCGAGACTCAGAGTACTCAATCAATGATGAGATAGATGAAAGTTTCGTTGAGAAAATGTCTGAAAGTATGAAGCAACGCTTAATCGCTGAGCCTGTCAGGGTTATCTACGATGCTGATATGCCCGAAGAAATGCTTAAAAACCTGAAAAAGCGACTTAAAATAAGTTCTTTTGATAGTTTGATTGCTGGCGGAGCCTATCGGAATTTCAAAGATTTTATCGGCTTTCCGAATGTGGGTAGAAACTATTTAGAGAATCCACCTTTACCGGCAATAAATACGCGTTTATTTACTGATTTCGACACCGCTTTTGATGCCATAAAACACAAAGATATTTTACTTTACTATCCGTATCATCGTTTTTTACATTTTACCGAATTTGTTCGCCAAGCGGCATTTGACCCGAGTGTTAAACATATTCGTCTAAATATTTATCGGGTAGCGAATAAGTCGCGCATTGTGAACTCACTTATCGATGCTGTGGATAACGGTAAAACAGTGACCGTTGTGGTTGAACTACGAGCCCGTTTTGATGAAGAAGCGAACATCGAATGGTCTAAAACCATGACAGATGCTGGGATCAGAGTAGTATTAGGCTCTCCTTCGTTCAAGATCCACAGTAAGTTATGCGTGGTCAGTCGTGAAGAAAAAGGTGAGCTTGTTCATTATTCTCATTTCGGTACGGGCAACTTTAATGAAAAAACCGCCAAAATTTATACCGACTTTAGCCTCTTTACCCGTAACCAAGAATTAGCCCAAGAAGCGATTTGGGTATTTGATTTGATTCAATTACCTTACCGACGGAATAAGTTTCAGCATCTGCAGGTATCGCCTTTAAATGCACGTACCAAAATTCAAATTCTAGTACGCCAAGAAATCCAAAATGCCAATGAGGGATTGCCATCGGGTATCACCTTGAAGGTGAATAACCTTGTTGACCAACAATTGATTGATGATCTTTATCGAGCAGGTCAAGCAGGTGTAAAGGTGAAAGCCATAGTGCGGGGAATGTGTTCTCTAATTCCTAATATTCCAGGGGTAAGTGAAAACATTACGATAATCAGTATTGTCGATCGTTTTTTAGAGCACCCTAGAGTGATGGTGTTTACTAACGCTGGGAATCCAAAAGTGTTTATCTCGTCTGCCGATTGGATGGCTAGAAATATGGATAACCGTATTGAAGTGGGCTGCCCAATTTATGATGATGATCTAAAACAGCAAATTATTCATATTTTAGAACTGCAACTCAAAGATACGATTAAAGCTCGAGTCATTGATGCTGAACAAAGCAATAACTATGTGAAACGTGGAAATCGAAAAAAATTGCGCTCACAGGTGGAAATATATCACTATCTTAAATCACTAGAATAATACACTATATTGTGTAACCAGCCGCGTTGAGGAAATATGAAATAGATGACTGAGTTAAGTGAAGCTTTTAGTAAAATTGATGCAAGACCCACAACTCAGGTCGCGGCTCTTGATATTGGCTCAAATAGTTTTCATTTAGTCGTCGCGCGGATTGTTGCCGGTAGCGTCCAAATCCTACATAGAGTTAAGCAAAAAGTACGTTTAGCTGATGGCTTAGACAAGCATAATCGCTTGTCTGATGAGGCAATGCAAAGAGGCTTAGACACCCTGCAAATTATTGCGCAAAGTATTAAAGGTTTTGAGCCTGACACCGTTAGAATAGTAGCCACTTATACTCTACGAAAAGCAAAAAATGCCAAAGACTTTATTCAAGCAGCTAAGCAAATTTTGCCTTATCCAATTGAAGTTATTTCTGGAATTGAAGAAGCTCGCTTAATTTACTCAGGTGTTGCCCATACAGTACAAAATAACGGTCAGCGATTAGTAGTCGATATTGGTGGCGGTTCCACTGAATTTATCATCGGTGAGGGCTTTGAGAGTAAAATGATGCGCAGCTTGCAAATGGGCTGTGTAAGTTACACAAAACGTTTTTTCGCAGATGGTATTCTTACCTCTGGCGCTTTTAAAAAAGCCGTTACCGCAGCACAACAAGAACTTGAGTTAATCGATGCAAAGTATTTAAAACTTGGTTGGCGGCATTGTATTGGTACCTCAGGCACCATCAAAGCAATTGTTTTTCTCGCTCAATCCTTGAATGAAACCAACCCAGAAGGGTTTGTGTCACTTGATAACCTCAAGACTTTGCGCGATAAATGCATATCTGCTGGCCATATTAAAGACTTAAAACTAGCGGTCACCGAAGACCGTATTCCGGTATTAGCAGCGGGTATTTCAATCTTAATCGGCGTATTCAAAAGCCTTAAGATCACCACAATGGAGTATTCTGCGGCGGCGTTACGGGAAGGTGTGTTGTACGAGATGGAAGAGCACTTGGCCCATCACGATATCCGAGAACGCACAGCACAGAGTTTAGCCACACGCTACGACGTAGATGTTGACCAAGCAAAACGAGTGCATCTTACAACTCTAGAGCTGTATAACCAATGCAAAAAAGGGTGGAAGATTGGCGGTCAACAATATCGTAATCTATTGAGTTGGGCTGCGTTATTACATGAGATTGGACTGCAAATAAATTCGCGAGGTGTACAACGTCATTCTGGTTACATATTACAGAATGTAGATTTACACGGCTTCAACCAAGAACAACAAATTTTACTTTCTGTATTAGCGCGCTTTCACCGTAAAAAACTGCGTCCTGACGAAATACCTGAGTTTTGGCAATTTGATTCAGACTTAGTGAACAAATTAATTATAATTTTGCGTTTGGGTGTACTGTTAAATATTAAACGCCAAGATGATTTTTTGCCGGAATTCAAAGTGCTAATAGAAGAGAAAAAACTACAGATTATTTTCCCTGAACAGTGGTTATCAAACAAGCCAATTATCAGTGCAGATTTAGCCAGGGAAGCTGATTACCTTAGTGTTTTAAACTACAAGCTATCCTATTCGTAATTAAACACCTGAAGAATCTCGAAAGCCCTAAAAAACAATAAAAAAGCCGGACTAAAGTCCGGCTTATCACTTTCTAAACAGTCAAATTAGGTAATTGAAGCTTGATAGATACTTTCAATAGAAGCATCTAGTGTTTCTCCAAACTCTTGATCAGAAAGTTGTGCAAATAGACCTTCAGATAAAGCTCGAGAAAAGCTGGCAATAATACCTTTATTAGCAGTTAAGCGACTATTGGCTTCTTCTCTAGAATAACCACCAGAAAGGGCAACAACTTTAAGTACTCGAGGATGCTCAATTAGCTCAGAATAAAAACCATTCACTTCAGGCAAAGTAAGCTTTAACATCACACTTTGAGTGTCAGGTAAGGCATCTAATTGAGCTAAAATTTCAGATTTTAGTATCCCTTCAGCGGCTTCTTTATCAGGCGCATGAATATCCACTTCAGGTTCTATAATAGGCACTAATCCCTTAGCCAAGATTTGTTTTCCAACTAAAAACTGCTGTTCAACTACAGCTTTAATTCCAGCTGGATTAGCAGATTTAACTACTGAACGCATTTTAGTACCAAATACATCTTTGGCATTGGCTTTATCGAGAACCTCATCTAAGCCAGGCATAGCTTTCATTAGTTGCACGCCATTTTCTTCAGCTTCTAAACCTTTATCCACTTTCAGAAAAGGGACAACTTGCTTTTCTTGCCACAAATAGTGAGAACTAGCTTTACCTTCAATATCCCTATCTAAGGTGTTTTCGAACAAAATAGCGCCTAACACGCGCTTTCCATTAAACGCTTTATTAGTGATAATTCGAGTGCGCATTTCATGCACTTTACCGAACATCTCTTCGTCACCGTTATACTCATCTTCAGTTACGCCATACAGCTTTAATGCTTTTGGGGTACTACCACCACTTTGATCCAAAGCCGCGATAAATCCATTATCGGACTCTATTTTTTTAAGCATGTCTAGTTGTGCTTGTGATGCCATTCGCAACACTCCTTTTTATTTGAGTAGAATACAAAACTAATCTTGAGTGCTTCATTACACTTCTTATTTTTGGAGTACAAAATCTTTCGATAGTTACTCTTTTGCCCTTGCTTCCAACATCGCTACAGCAGGTAAAGTTTTGCCTTCTAAGAACTCCAAGAAAGCACCACCGCCCGTTGATATATACGAAACCTTGTCAGATATACCATATTTGTCTACAGCTGCCAAAGTATCGCCACCACCAGCAATTGAAAAAGCACTGCTTTGTGCAATTGCCAGTGAAATTGCTTTTGTTCCTTCACCGAATTGGTCAAATTCAAAAACACCTACTGGGCCATTCCAAACAATAGTACCAGCCTGTCTGATTAAGGCAGCTAGTTGATTGGAGGTTTGAGGTCCAACATCAAAAATCATATCTTCATCACTGACCTGAGTGACCGCTTTTAAGCTTGATGAGGCTGATTCAGAAAACTCAATCCCCGTTACCACATCAACTGGCACTGGAATATTGCCACCATTATCCGCTGCTGTCTGCATTAAACGCTTAGCTTCAGGGATTAAATCTTCTTCGTACAAAGATTTGCCAACATTATGTCCTTGTGCGGCAATAAAGGTATTGGCAATACCACCACCGACGATTAATTGATCAACCTTACCAGAAAGTGACTCTAAAACCGTTAATTTTGTTGATACTTTAGAACCACCTACAATTGCCAGTAATGGACGGGCTGGGTTGTCTAAGGCTTTACCTAGTGCGTCTAACTCATTGACCAACAAAGGTCCCGCACAGGCAACGGGGGCAAATTTACCAGCACCATGGGTAGATGCTTGTGCACGATGTGAAGTGCCAAAGGCATCCATTACATAAACATCACACAAGGCTGCATATTGCTTTGATAAAGTTTCATCGTCTTTTTTCTCACCCACATTGAAGCGAACGTTCTCTAACACAACAACTTCGCCTTGTGCCACGTCAACCCCATTAAGATAATCAGTTGCTAAACTTACTGGGCATTCAAGATGATCACTCAAATAGTTGACAACAGGTCGCATGGAATACTGAGCATCAAATTCGCCTTCGGTAGGTCTGCCTAAGTGAGACATCACTATTACCTTCGCGCCTTTCTCAAGAGCTAATTTAATCGTTGGCAAGGCCGCTTTGATTCGCGCATCTGAGGTCACTTTGCCATCTTTTACTGGCACGTTGAGATCTTCGCGTATTAACACTCTTTTATCTGTGAGAGTTAAATCAGCCATACTTAGTATCGACATATTGCTTCCTTTAATCTTGCTATTATGGATTGTTTATCTACAAAACTATTAAGTATATTTGTTAATAATTACATTTATTGTTTAGTCACGAAACATTGCTTGCGCAGTATCTAACATTCGATTTGCAAAACCCCATTCGTTGTCACACCAAACCAATGTTTTCACTAACTGCATGTGGCTTACTCTGGTTTGCGTGCCGTCTACGATACAAGAGTGCGGATCATGATTGAAGTCTATTGATACCAAAGGTTCCTCAGTGTAACTCAATATTCCGTTTAATCTGCCCTGACCTGCTTGTTTCAACACTTGGTTAATCTCATCTATCGATACTTTTTTATCAACAGTTACACTTAAGTCCATCGCCGTCACATTAATTGTAGGCACTCTTACCGCGATGGCTTCAAACTTTCCGGCAAATTTAGGCAAGATACGCTCAATACCTGCGGCTAAGCGAGTATCAACGGGAATAATTGACTGGCTAGCAGCACGAGTCCTGCGTAAATCCGGATGATAAGCATCAATAACTTGTTGATCGTGCATTGAGGAGTGAATTGTTGTTACTGTGCCACTAAGAACATCAAACGCTTTATCCAGCACTTGGATCACAGGCACGATACAATTTGTGGTACAAGAACCATTAGAAACAATACGGTCGTCATTTTGCAACAAATCATCATTGATACCGTAAATGACAGTCGCATCCATATCAGGGGCAGATGGATGGGAAAAGAGGACTTTTTTAGCGCCTTGAGCAATATGAATTTCAGCATCAGCTCGATCATTATGCACACCTGTGCATTCCAATACTAAATCAATGTCGAGCTCAGCCCAAGGTAACTTGTCTAATGTGGGAAACTGCAATAATTGAATCGAGTCGTTGGCCACATTTAAGCAATCTCCATTTAGGGAAACTGGGAAGCCAAATCGACCATGGGCGGTATCATACTTTAATAAATGAGCAATACCTTCAGGGTTGGCAATCTCATTTATTGCAACAATTTTAATTTGTTCGTGCCGAGCGGTTTCGTACAGTGCTCGCAATACATTTCGACCTATGCGTCCAAAACCATTTATGGCAATTCGTATCATGTCACTCTTAATACATAAACGAGCACACTCTTTTATAAGTGTGCTCTTTTTTAGTTAAGTGGTAACCCACACCTAAAAGGTTATGGGCCACCCTAGTTTAGTTATTGATGTTTATAGTGAATTAGCTGCCTCGACAATAGCATCGGCAGTAAACCCAAAGTATTTCAGCAAAGCTCCGCCAGGCGCAGACTCACCAAAAGTCGTCATACCGACAACTTTGCCATCAAATCCAACATATTTGTACCAAAAATCTACGTGAGCAGCTTCAACAGCCACACGTTTAGTGACACTGCGAGGTAACACAGACTCACGATAATCCGCATCTTGAGCATCAAATAGATTGGTGCTTGGCATAGAAACAACACGTACTGCTTTACCTTGAGCGGTTAATTTTTCCGCAGCTTCAACAGTAATAGCCATTTCTGATCCCGTTGCAATTAGGATGATTTCAGGTGTTGCTTCGCTATCAATTAATACATATCCACCTTTAGCAATATCCGTAAGTTGCTGCTCATTTCGAGATTGTGCCGGCAATCCTTGGCGACTAAATACTAGGGCACTTGGACCTTCAGTGCGTTCAATTGCCGCTTTCCAAGCCACTGCTGTTTCAGCCCCATCACAAGGTCTCCAAGTAGCAAGGTTTGGCGTCAAACGTAAATTGGCTACTTGCTCAATAGGCTGATGGGTTGGACCATCTTCACCTTGACCAATAGAGTCATGGGTATAAACAAAAATATTAGGCACGCCCATTAATGCAGACATACGCACAGCATTACGCGCATATTCCATAAACATTAAAAAGGTTGCACCGTAGGTTCTGAAGCCACCATGCAGTCCGATACCGTTCATGATCGCGCTCATTCCAAACTCACGCACGCCATAGAAAATATAGTTACCACTGGCATCATCTGCAGTGATTCCCTTTGAACCCGACCATAATGTCAAGTTTGAACCAGCTAAGTCAGCAGAACCGCCTACCACTTCAGGCAAAATGCTAGCAAAAGCTTCAATGGCATTTTGCGAAGATTTACGACTCGCCACATTTTCTGCTTTTTCTTGGGTTTGTTTGATGTAAGCGGCAGCTTTTTCACTGAAATCGGCAGGTAGCTCACCGTTTATACGACGGGTAAATTCACTTGCTAACTGTGGGTGAGCATCTGCATATTGAGCAAACTTATCATTCCACTGCTGTTCTAACTCAAGTCCGCTTTTCTTTGCATCCCATTGTGCATAGATATCTTCAGGAACAACAAAAGGTGCGTGACTCCAGTTTAGCTCTTTACGCGTAGCTTCAACTTCATCCAGACCCAGTGGCGAACCATGGCTATCATGGCTACCTGATTTGTTTGGAGATCCAAAACCAATCACTGTTTTACAGCAAATCATGGTAGGTTTTGTGGTTTCTGCTTTAGCGGTTTCAATAGCCGCTTTAATCGCTTCAGGATCATGACCATCTACATCAGCGATCACCTGCCATCCATAGGATTCAAAACGTGCTGGGGTATCGTCAGTAAACCAACCTTCAACTTCTCCATCAATGGAAATGCCATTGTCATCCCAAAACGCAATCAGCTTGCCTAACCCTAAGGTGCCAGCAAGAGAACAGGTTTCATGGGAAATTCCTTCCATCAAACAACCATCACCTAAGAAGCAATAGGTAAAATGATCAACGATATTGAATTCAGGTTGATTAAATTGGGCTGCTAACATTTTTTCAGCAATTGCCATGCCTACAGCGTTACTAATACCTTGACCTAAAGGTCCAGTAGTAGTTTCAACACCAGGTGCGTAACCATACTCTGGGTGACCTGGAGTTCTTGAATGCAATTGGCGGAAGTTTTTCAACTCCTCAATAGGTAAGTCATATCCGGTTAGGTGTAACAACGAATAGATCAGCATCGAGCCATGACCATTGGACAAAACAAACCTATCACGGTTAGCCCATTTGGGGTTTGCTGGATTGTGGTGCATAAAGTCACTCCACAATACTTGCGCGATATCAGCCATTCCCATTGGTGCTCCGGGGTGACCTGAATTAGCTTGTTGTACTGCATCCATTGATAAAGCGCGAATGGCGTTGGCTAGTTCTCGACGTGAAGGCATGGTGTCTCCTGCTGTAAATAAGTGCCTAAAAGCATGCTCAACGTCTAATTAACTTGGCTAAGACATTGATTGATTTGCTTGTATTCATGTTGGGTGCAACATTTTCCATCAGCCATGGACGAACTGCAACGCTTATTCATTATTGATTATACTTTTTTTGGTTATGTTCTATTCCTTTTCTGTTTTTTTACGTATTTAAAGTGGAAAGCATTCTGAACATATAGCCATTTGGACGTCTAGACGGAAAGACTGGTATTTTCGAAAATATTGATTAAAATGTAGCTATTAATGATAACGAACCAGTTTTGGTGTGAATTTATTACACGCATTCAAGAAAGGATTAAAACATGACATCACATCTTTTTACTTCAGAATCAGTTTCTGAGGGGCATCCGGATAAAATTGCAGATCAAATATCTGATGCAGTGTTGGACGCTATTTTAACTCAGGATCCTAAAGCTCGAGTAGCTTGCGAGACCTTCGTCAAAACAGGAATGGTCTTGGTTGGTGGAGAAGTGACTACGTCAGCTTGGGTTGATATTGAAGATTTAACCAGAAAAACTGTACGCGAAATTGGTTATACTCATTCTGATATGGGTTTTGATGCCGATTCATGTGCGGTACTGAATGCCATTGGTAAACAATCACCAGATATAAACCAAGGTGTTGATCGCAGTCGTCCAGAAGAGCAAGGGGCCGGTGACCAAGGATTAATGTTTGGTTACGCTAGTGATGAAACCGATGTACTTATGCCTGCGCCTATTACTTATTCTCACCGTCTGGTTAAACGCCAAGCAGAAGTAAGAAAAAACAATACACTACCTTGGTTACGCCCTGATGCCAAAAGCCAAGTCACCTTTGTTTATGAAGATAATCAACCTGTTGGCATAGATGCCGTTGTGCTATCCACACAACATTGTGATTCAATCAGTACTGCCGATTTACAAGAAGCAGTGATGGAAGAAATTATCAAACCTGTGTTGCCTGCAAAATGGTTATCTGCAAAAACCAAGTTTTTAATTAACCCTACTGGACGATTTGTAATTGGTGGACCTATGGGAGACTGTGGTTTAACCGGTCGTAAAATCATAGTAGATACCTACGGTGGTATGGCACGTCACGGTGGTGGATGTTTCTCTGGTAAAGATCCTTCGAAAGTTGATCGTTCAGCAGCCTATGCCGGTCGTTATGTGGCTAAGAATATTGTAGCGGCGGGGTTAGCTAAACGCTGTGAAATCCAAGTTTCTTATGCTATAGGCGTGGCTGAGCCTACTTCAATTAGTATTGAAACCTTCGGTACTGGTGTGATTTCAGATCAAAAACTGACTGAGTTAGTTAGAGCCAACTTTGACCTTCGTCCCTATGGTCTAATTAAGATGCTTGATCTTGAACGTCCAATCTACCAAGGTACTGCTGCTTATGGTCATTTTGGTCGCGAAGAGTTTCCATGGGAAGCAACCGACAAGGCTGAACAGCTAAAAGCGGCCTTGTAAACATACCATTCAATTAAAAATGATTAGGTAAATTAAAAATAGCGTCTAGTAAGACGCTATTTTTGTATGCAAAGGTTAAAAACTTAATCTTTGTTTTGGCAATAACCTGTATTCGCTAAACTTACCCCTACCTTGTTGGCCATTCTAACTCTGACACTGTCACCTTCTACTGCAGGAAAATAGTCTAAGACTACAATAAGGTACTCGCCATCAGATGCAGTTAAATGGCATTCATAACCGCGGTTGGGACCTTCCTCAATAGTAGTAAGTAAACCGCCCAAAAACGCCCAAATTAATGCCCCCGCTATAATCTGCCTGTCGCTGCGGCCTCGCCCGCATGAGAGTCAAATTTAACATCGTATATTTGCTCAACGTTTGCGTACAACTCAGTGACAAATTGGTTGCGCTCAGTATTTCGCGTATGATTAGATGCACAAGATGAGAGTACACAAAACCAACTTATAACCGTCAACTTTATGTACGTTGTTTTCATGGGCTAATAGTTCTTTGGGAAAATGTTCGCATAGATAAATATCTTGTTAGGTAACGATAAATAGAATAATGATCCAAAACTGAATTTAAGCTTAACAATAAATAGAAATAGCATAGTTAACAGCTAACCGGAAATAATTTATGTTTAAAAGTATTACCAAGTCATGCCTTGCGGTCACTATTAGTGCCGTTTTTCTTGCGGCGTGTTCCACCTCTCCAACCGGAAGATCGCAATTAAAACTGTATTCTAAAGATCAGTTAGCCAATATGGGTACTCAGGCTTTCGATGGCATGAAAATAGAACAAAAAGTATCCCAGCAAGGGGTCGATAATCAATACGTTTCTTGCGTAGCCAGTTTCATCACCAAACACGTGCCCAATAGTGTGTTTGATGGTCAGTGGGAGTTGGTGGTTTTTGAAGATGATCAAGTGAATGCGTTTGCATTACCTGGCGGAAAAATTGGTGTGTACACCGGACTACTTAAAGTTGCACAAAACCAAGATCAATTAGCTGCCGTAATCGGCCACGAAGTAGGTCATGTTATTGCTGAGCACGGAAATGAAAGAATGTCGAATACAACCCTCATCGGCTTAGGTCTAGAAGCGACAAATCAAATTCTTAATGCGAAACAAGTGACAAACAGCAACATGATTATGGCAGGTATAGGTTTAGGTCTGCAGGTTGGAGTGCAATTACCTTTCAGCCGTACTCATGAAACAGAGGCTGATCTGATAGGGTTAGAATTAATGGCTAGAGCTGGTTTCGACCCCACCCAATCAGTTGAGTTGTGGAAGAATATGGACAAAGCAAGTAAAGGACAACGAACCTCCGAGTTTATGTCAACTCACCCGTCTCCTGCTACACGCATTGAAACCTTGAGCGTTAATATGTCGGCTGCACAATCATTGGCAAATCAAGCAAGTGACAATCCAAACTGTTCAATATAATGTAGACAGAACGCTAAATTTTGAACAAAAAAAATGCCGCTAATTGCGGCATTTTCTTTCAAATTAACAGATTATGACTCTTCTGTTTTATGCAAGTGAACATCCATTTGTGGGAATGGAATGCTAATGCCTTCTTGGTCAAAGCGAAGTTTAACCGCTTCAGTGAAGTCAAATTTAACTGCCCAGTAATCTGCAGAAGCAACCCAAGGACGAACAATAAAGTTCACACTGCTATCAGCCAATTCTGAAACAGCAACCGTAGGCTCAGGATCTTTAAGAATACGCTCATCAGCATTTACCATCTCAAGTAACACTTCTTTCGCTTTCTTAAGATCAGCATCATAGCCAATACCAACAACCATATCTACTCGACGAGTATCTTTTGCTGAAACGTTTACGATGTTGCCGCTGTAAATAGCACCATTTGGCACAATGATCTCTTTGTTATCAGGTGTTATCATCACAGTAGTGAAGATCGTGATATCTTTAACTACACCTGCTGTACCAGCAGCTTCGATGAAGTTTCCGCGTGTAAACGGACGGAAAACTAACAACATTACGCCGGCAGCAAAATTCTGTAGAGAACCTTGAAGTGACAAACCAATTGCCAAGCCTGCAGCACCCAAAATAGCGACTAGTGATGTAGTATCTACGCCAAGTTGATCTAACGATGCAACGATAACAAACAACATCAATACAGCATTCAGAATGGCCTTTAAAAAGTCCACCAACATATCGTCATATTTAGAGCGAGCCATTACCTTACCAAATACATTGATAAGAATTCCAACAACCATTTTACCAATAATGTAAATGATTATGGCGAACAATATGTTCAGTCCCCATGGAATTACATAAGTTTCGACTAACTCTGCAACATTTATATCTTCAAGCATTTTGTTTCTCCCAAACATTTTTAATTCTTTATATAGCGATAGTCCACACCAAAAGAAAGCCTTTTCATTTACTTGGCTAACATCACTACTTGGCAATTTCTTGGACGCTGAAATAATAAAGGAAACAACAAGATATGCACTCTTTTTTTTCCAAATTAGACTAATGTATATGTCGCAATTTAGCGTCATAGACTAAAGTTTAATTCGTTTAAATTATTCAATGTTTTAAGATATGTGTCATCGGATTGTCAGAAACACAACGTATATTACTTCTCAGTTATACAGTTGACGACATTTGAAAGTTAGGATGGAATTTCGGAATTAACGTAGTTTGTTATTCAAAATTTATTCATCATATTTTGTATTAAAACAAAAGTTTTTATCACTGTTTGATATTACAAACAGCTAGCAAATCTTCTTTTCAAAATGTTGTTTTATTACAAACATCTGAATTTGTTAGGGTTTTACAAATGTTGTTTTTTTAAACATTTTTTGCCTCTACTTTGCTGTTAAGAAGTGCTATGCTATCTGCCCCTAATTTCAGGGGAACAGTAATATTTTTAAAGGAATTGAAAATGTTAATTCTCTCTCTTATCTTCGTTAGTTTGATAATTCTATTGGTCTTTTGCTTGGCTAAAGACACTGGCGAACATACTGCGTTTGCCCGCAAAGATGCCCAGATTAATAGTCAGCAGGAATCTATTGATGTATCTCACGATAGAATAACATCAACTAAAACATTGAATGCCAACTAGTAGTAACTAATTTTTAATATCACTCATTGCATCAAACGCGGTCATATTAAAGCCGCGTTTGATGTGAAAATCTCGCAAGCTCCAATTATTATTAAATAGTAAATTGTTAACTCAGTTTGCCAATTAGTGAAATTCTTTAGTTGAGATACCTTCTACTTAATATACCATGTAGCAAATTGTAACCTGCCAGTTTAATAGCATGCGAATTCCAAGAATTTATCACCCAGACTTACTCATTGTTGATCAGACGATTGATCTCACAGCCGATGCAGCAAACCACATTGCTAACGTTCTCCGTTTAAATGAAGGGCACCCATTGGTACTGTTTAATGGTGATGGTAACGAATATAGCGCCGAACTGGTTACTGCCAAAAAGCGCCAAGTTAGTGTGTTGATAGACGCAAAATTATCGATTAATGTTGAATCCACTTTAAAGGTCCACCTTGGTCAAGGCGTATCCCGTGGCGATAGAATGGATATGGCGATTCAAAAAGCGGTTGAGCTAGGCGTGACTGAAATTACTCCATTAATCACTGAAAGATGTGGGGTTAAATTATCCGCTGAACGTTGGCAGAAAAAATGTCAACAATGGCAAAAGTTAATTATTTCTGCTTGCGAACAATGTGGCAGAAATCAAATACCAAGATTACATCCATGCACTTCGATCCATGAATGGACAAAACAGTCCACCTCTGAACTTCGCCTGACACTGCATCCTAAAGCCGAAAAAAGTATAAAACACCTAACGATTCCAGCCAGTGGCGTTAGGTTACTAATTGGTCCAGAAGGTGGGTTTAGCGATGCTGAAATCTATGCCACCGAACAAGTTGGATTTCAAACTGTTCAAATGGGCCCTCGGGTATTAAGAACAGAAACTGCAGCCATTGCAGCCATTGCAGCTTTGCAGGCTATTCATGGAGATTTATAGTCAAATAATTTAATCTAGACAGCCGCTAGTTTCATGTTACATTGATCTGTAAAGCATCCCTTAATTTATTAACTTTAGTACCCTAACAATGAAACCTGTTAATGCCATAAATACTCAAGGTACAAGCAATTACACGCACCTGAAACGCCATAATGCCATTGAAGCAGGTCGAATAAACGCGTTTGCTATGTTGGTAAATGGGGATCCCCTTGTCGAGGTTCTAAAGGAGATAATCGCCAGCCTAGAATCTGCAACCTCTGGACTTAAATGTTCAATAAATTTAATCGATAGCACAGGCTTCGTCCTAAGCCCTTTTGTTTCCCCTAGCCTTCCGTTGCTACTTATAGACGCATTGAAAAACCAAAAAGTGATACCTCCATCAACCACCTGCGCCTTTGCTATAGCCAATAGAAATTTAACTGTAAGTGAAGATATTACTCTAGATCCACACTGGCATAATATGCGCGATATTGCCGTTACCTGCGGTATTCTTTCGTGTTGGTCTCAGCCTATTATTTCACCTAATGGTGAGGTATTAGGTACGTTTACCATGTATTTTCCAACCTGCGGAGCTCCCGAACAAGATGATATTGACTCCTTGCTTTACGAGTCTCAAATTGTGTCTATTATTCTTGAACGCGCCAATAATATTAAGCAATTAGAAGAAACAAATGCTGAATTAGAAAGACGAGTAGAAGAGCGAACAGAGGAATTGACTAATGCTAATTTAATGTTGAAAAAAGCATTAGAGCAACGTAACGAAGTGCAAACCCAATTAGTAGAACAAGAAAATATGGCAGCCTTGGGTACCATGATGTCGAGTCTAACCCACGAAATTAATACACCTACAGGTGTTGCGATAACGGCTATTTCTTATTTGCGTAATATTCTGAGTAAAACAACCCAATCCTTTAAAGAAGAACAGCTTAGACGCTCTCAATTAGCTACATTTTTCTCAAAAACCGAAGAAAGTGTTGATATTATTGAACGCAATTTGTTTCGGTCTACCCAGTTAATTAAAACCTTTAAACAACTTTCGTTAGATCAGCACAGTCAAGAAGTTCGAAAAATTAACCTTATGAGTTACGTCAATGAGGTTTTATTGACCTTAAAACCTAGATTAAAACGTTCAAATCAACAGTTTTGTTTTGATATAGACCCCGATTTAGAAGTCTATAGTAATCCCGGCGCCTTGAGTCAATTGCTGATTAACCTGATTATGAACTCGGTCCAACACGCATTTACAATTAATCAGATGGGGCATATCTTTTTTAAGATAAGAATTGACCTAACTATTCCAGGCCATCCTATGTTAAAGGTGATTTATAGGGATAATGGTTGTGGTATGTCTGAACATACAATTGAAAATTTATACAAACCATTTTTCACCAGTGCCCGTCAAAATGGCGGTTCAGGGTTGGGTATGCACATATGTTACGACATCGTGGTTAAAGTATTGGCTGGACACATTGATTGTAAATCAAAAATTGGAAAAGGTGTCGAGTTTACAGTCACCTTTCCTGTGAGTTTAGATAACCCCGAGTTCGATAGCTTTTAAAACCGCACGAGTACGATCCCGAACCCCCAGTTTATCCAAGACATTTGATACCTGATTTTTGACCGTACCTTCAGATTTAAATACCGCCTGTGAAATTTCACGGTTACTACACCCAGCAGCAATTAAGCGTAATATCTCAATCTCTTTGGCAGTGAGAGGAATAGGCACATCAGAACTTTCAAATGTACTCTGTTTACTTTGCAAACTCGACACTACACGCTGAGTAATACTAGGTTGAATTAAGGTTTCCCCATTGCTTACTTTTATAATGGCTTCAACTAATGTTTCTAGCGATACATCTTTTAATAAAAATCCTTTTGCCCCCGCCTGAATGGCTTGAATAACCAATTGGTGATCATCAAAAGTAGTCAACATTATGACCGGAGAGATATCAATTTTATTGAGGCTATTAAGGGCCTCAACCGCTTCAATCCCGTTCATAACGGGCATGCGAATATCCATCAAAACAACATCTGGTTTCTGCGTAGAAATAACCTCCAGTGCACTTTTTCCATCCGCTGCTTCAGCAACAATGTTGATTTCAGGTGCTAACGACAACAAACTTTTAATCCCTTCGCGAACCAAGGTTTGATCGTCGACTACCATCACATTAACACTCATGATGACTCCGGTAATTCTATTTGTATTTGAAAGCCTGCGTTTGTTATTTTTGTATCTAAAACACCACCTAAGTGAGCGATCCTTTCTCGCATTCCGGTCAAACCATTCCCTTCCTGAATATTATTTTGCTGTTTTTGACGGCCATCATCATACATTTTAAGTTGCACTGAGTCTTTTTTCTGGCACAAATGAATATTAAAATTGGAGGCATTACTGTGACGCAGAGTGTTAGTAATAGACTCCTGAACGCATCGCAAAATCGCTTCGGCTACATCAACATTGGTTATAGTCAAATCTTCCTCAATATCTAATGAGATAGACAAGTTAGGAACATCGTCTAATAGTGCATGCAGCGCCTGACTCAATTCAATATGAGACTTTTCCCGAATCTCAGAAACAGCTTCACGCACATCACTTAATAATAACTTAGCTAATTCATGACACTGCTGAATTTTGATCTGTGCTTCTCCGTCGGAAATCCGAGAAGCCACCTGCAAATTGATAGTTAATGCGGTTAAATGATGGCCCAACAAATCATGGATATTGCGCGCAATTCTAACTCTTTCTGCTTGCTTAGATGCTTCGCCTAGCAAGGTTTGAGTAGCCATTAATTCACGATTAAGCTCCATTGCCTTCTCAGTTGCGCGCTTTTCTTTAATATTTGTATGCACCATATGTAAGGCAAAAATATTAAAGGTCCAAAACAGTAACGCGGATAGCAGTGATGTATCAGACTGCCAATAAAAATACATTATTAGCCAAAATGGCGCGGACCAAATGGGTGACGTGAAAACGGCCTGCTTAAACGACATAAGATAAGGCAGTTGTGCACTCCAAATCGTGACAAGAATGGCCAGAAAGGTAAAAGGGCTGAGAAACCCTAAACTCATAATTGCTGTATATTGAATGACAATGAATAGCAGCCGAGTTTGCAAGTTATTTCTGTATTCGTGGTCTGATATGGCAAGCAAAAAGAACACTATATAAACCAATAATGCAAAACCGGCTGCAGCCACTTTTTCTCCAGAGTAGTTATCAGAGCTCACCATCAAAGACAGCGCTATGCTGCTTACTACTGCCCAAGGGAAAATAGCTGAAAGGTTTTCTTTTCTAAACAAGCTTTTCAAAATCTGCATTTAAGAACCACGATAAAATTACCCCTATGCCAGAAACTGCCGCTCAACGAAGACCCAGTATGAACAATTTTAGAATTGAACGCTATAGGTCAAAAGTCACGTTTTAAATAGTGACTTTTGGCACTAAACATTATCACTAGATTATTTAAACTGGACTCAAATCAAAGTGATGAACTTAATTATTGTTTGAATTTAAGATAGTGGATAACTGGAGATAAAAATGACAACCTTACTTGCTAGTTTATTCTTTGCGCCATTTATTACAGGAACCTTAGCGTTTATTCTATTCAGGCTCCCGTTCAAAGCCACAAAAAGTAAATTCAAGCCTAAAAAGTTTGGTGGTTATTATACTGCGACCATATACTCAATGGTCTGTTTCGGTATGCTCACAGCACTTATGACTTTATACTTTCCGATGCGATTAGAAGAAAAATTGCTGTCCACGGCCATCGAACCGCAACGTTTCATTATAAGTTTACAAGTCATTTTTAGCATCTTAAGCGTGCTATTCGGTATTATGATGCTGCTTTTTTCCATGAAGCGAGTATATAGGCTGAAGCCAATTGTCACTAAATATCGACACTCAATCATCGCCTCAGCAATTGTTGCCTTCACCGTTTTTAGCGTCTTTGGCGGCGGCAAGTTGTTTGCAAACATTGGCGATGCAGAAATTATATTCTGGTTCTCCCCTGGTATAATTAGCGGCATAACAATATTTTTAATTTTAAAAGTTTATGCCACTAAGGGTTGGCTAAAAAACTAATCTTGATTTTGCTGAAAGTGTTGCTCACGGTATTCCTTGGGAGTTTGATCAAAGTGTTTGCGAAACACAGCATACATATATTGTAATGAGGGATAACCACACACTAACGCAATTTCCGATGTTTGCTGTTCACTAGTGGTAAGCATATTACAAGCTTTCGAGAGTTTCTCATTATGAATTTCATTGTGAATACTGTGACCTCTTTCTTCATGAAAGCGAGACTCTAGATTGGATCTTGAAATACCAACATAATCTAAAACTTGATCGACTTTTATGCCTTTACAGGCATTTTGACGAATAAAGTGCATGGCTTGTATCACATGAGGGTCTTTTAAGGCTTTAAAGTCTGTAGATTGTCGCTGGGCAACGCCTACAGGAGGAACCGTCACAATTTTATTTTTTAGGTTTGGATTTTCTAAACGACGGTGAAGTAACTTAGCAGCTTGATAGCCCATTTCAAACCCACCTTGAGTAACAGAACTCAAACTGATTCGACTCAAATTTCGGGCAATATCGTCATCATCGATTCCGACGATGGAAATCTGATCAGGCACGAGTTTACCGGTATGATCACATGCTTGCAGCAAATGACGAGCACGTGCGTCAGTGACTGAAATAACCCCTACTGGATTAGGCAAACTTTGCAACCAATCGGATAAACGGTTCATTGAATATTGCCAGGTTTCTGGACGCGTGGGATGGCCTCGATACACAGCACAATCGTAGCCATCTTCCTTGCATAATTTGATAATGGCTTTTTCACGCTCGGTTGCCCAACGATGATTATCATCTGGCGGAAACCCATAAAACGCAAAGCGCTCTAAACCTTTATGTTTTAGGTGTTCGTAGGCGCATTTCACCACAGCGACGTTATCGGTGGCTACATATGGAACTTTGGGGTAATCATCGAGATTTTCGTAAGAGCCACCTACTCCGATAATAGGAAGATCAATATGCTCTACTGCTTTTTGAATAGATGGCGCATCAAAATCCGCAATGATGCCGTCTCCGACCCAGTCATTGATATTATCTATCCTAGCTAAAAAGTCTTCCTCTAAGTACACATCCCAATCCACTTTGGAAGATTGTAAATAGTGCCCAATCCCTTCAATTACTTGCCGATCATAAACTTTATTTGCATTGAAAAGTAACGAAATACTGTGCTTTGCCTTAAACATGCAACACCTCTTTTACGTATTAGCAAAATTACGTTTTTTTAAGTCAACGTATACTAATACCAAATCTAGTAAAAAGAACCCAGACAATAAATTACGAAATTTAATAATTAAATAACATAATTGATACAAAATGGCCTCTCGTAAAAGATGCACAGACATTTTTTCACATACTGAGACCAACATGTACCTTGGCGTTGATTTAGGCACTTCAGGCATTAAAATTATTTTGATGGACGAAACAGGCAATATTGTAGATAGCGAAACAGAAGCGCTGCAGGTTTCTCGTCCAAAACCATTATGGTCAGAACAAGACCCTCAGCACTGGTGGTCTGCATGTGACACCGTTATGCAAAAATTGGCAAAACGAAACCAATTACAGCAAGTTAAAAGTATTGGCCTGTCTGGACAAATGCATGGTGCTACCCTGTTAGACAAGCAAAACAAAATTATTCGACCGGCCATTTTATGGAATGACGGGCGCAGTCAAGCCCAATGCGCAGAGCTGGAACAGCGAGTAGAAAATTGCCATCAAATTACTGGCAATTTGATTATGCCCGGCTTTACCGCACCGAAAATTTTGTGGGTTCAACAAAATGAACCAGAAAACTTTGAAAAAATTGCCAAAGTTTTGTTACCAAAAGACTATTTACGTTTCCTATTAACGGGTGATTTTGCCTCTGACATGTCTGATGCAGCCGGCACCATGTGGCTCGATGTAGAAGCTCGAGACTGGCACAAAGATATGCTATCTGCTTGTGGCTTGACTATTGAACAGATGCCTAAGTTATTTGAAGGAAACGAAATAAGCGGCCATTTAAACAAAGAATTGGCTGAACGTTGGAAGATGCAGTCCGTTCCCGTTGTCGCTGGCGGAGGCGATAACGCAGCCGGAGCCATTGGAGTAGGTTTAGTTAAACCCGGCCAAGCAATGATTTCTTTGGGAACATCGGGGGTGTATTTCCTAGCTTCAGAGGGATTCAAAGCCAATCCTAAAATGGCAGTACATAGCTTTTGCCATGCGGTGCCCAATACTTGGCATTTAATGTCTGTGATGCTCAGTGCGGCGAATTGTTTGCAATGGTTTGCCGAAGACGTTGTCAAAACAAAGGTAACCGACTTATTAGCAGAGTTAGAGTCTAAGTCAGCCACGTTAGACATCAGTCAAGCACCGATTTTTCTTCCTTATTTGAGTGGAGAAAGAACGCCACACAATAACCCCCATGCCAAAGGTAACTTTTTTGGCATAACCAATGAAAATCATCAAGCTAGTTTTACCCACGCGATTATGGAAGGGGTGAGTTTTGCGTTTGCAGATGGTGTCGATGCCGTCCACGATTCTGGTTCTCAAGCAACCGAAATCACCTTAATTGGTGGCGGAGCCAGAAGTCCCTATTGGCGTCAACTATTGGCCGATGTGTTAAATACAAAAATTACCTTTCGTAAAGGCGGAGATGTAGGGCCAGCGTTAGGTGCTGCAAGGCTCGCTAAAATGGCGGTTCACCCTGAACTAAGTCTAGAAGAGGTGTGCCCAGAACCTGAGATTGTAGAGGTCCATCAACCCAACCCCCAAATGGTCGCCATTTATAAATCACGACGAGATAAATTTAGAAAATTATACCCAGCTCTAGTGGAGCTATTTTAGGCGCTAACTCTTGTTGCAATTTTTTAACTTGTCTTGAACAAAAAGCACAAGAGTCTAAGCACAAATCGTAATTGTTAGCTTTGCAATAAACACTCACTATTCATTTTATATTCACAGCAGTCATTAATTAGTAGCAGGAGACCAACATGTCCCAATATTTCGAAAACATTGAAAAGATCCAATATGAAGGTGTGGATTCAGAAAATCCATTGGCGTTTCATCATTATAATCCAGAGCAAATCATTCTTGGCAAAAGTATGAAAGAGCACTTACGTTTCGCAGCGTGCTACTGGCACAACTTCTGTTGGGACGGTGCTGATGTATTTGGTCAAGGTACCTTTGGTCGCCCATGGTTGAAACCTGGTGACCCTATGCAACGAGCAAAACAGAAAGCGGACGTAGCATTTGAGTTTTTTAACAAACTAAACATCCCTTTTTATTGCTTTCACGATATAGACGTTTCTCCGGAAGGCAACTCCATCAAAGAATACACAGAAAACTTTGCACAGATGGTAGATGTGTTAGAAGCAAAGCAGGAAGAGTCTGGAGTGAAGTTATTATGGGGTACTGCCAACTTATTTAGCAATCCTAGATATGCAGCCGGTGGCGCAACTAACCCTAACCCAGAGGTATTTTCCTACGGTGCCACTCAAGTATTCCATGCAATGAATGCCACTAAACGTCTTGGTGGTGAAAACTACGTTTTATGGGGTGGTCGTGAAGGTTACGAAACCCTGTTAAATACAGATTTGCGTCAAGAACGTGAGCAACTTGCTCGTTTTATGCACATGGTCGTTGAGCATAAACATAAAATCGGATTCAAAGGTACGTTACTTATAGAGCCAAAACCTCAAGAGCCTACTAAGCACCAGTACGATTACGACAGTGCCACCGTATACGGTTTCTTAAAGCAATATGGTTTAGAACAAGAATTTAAAATGAATATTGAAGCTAACCATGCAACCTTAGCTGGCCATTCATTCCATCACGAAATTGCTACTGCTGTTTCTTTAGGTATTTTTGGTAGTATTGATGCAAACCGCGGCGATGCTCAAAATGGTTGGGATACAGATCAGTTTCCTAATGCCGTAGAAGAGTTATCTTTGATTATGTATGAAGTACTTAAAGCTGGCGGTTTTACCACAGGTGGACTTAATTTCGATACTAAATTACGTAGACAAAGTTCTGATCCTACAGACTTATTCCACGGCCATATCGGTGGTATGGATCACATGGCATTAGGTTTGAAAAAAGCCGCAGAGATCATAAACAATGACTTCTTATCAGCCAAAGTTAAAGAACGTTATGCCGGCTGGAACAAAAATCTAGGTAAAGAGATTATCGGTGGTGAACATTCTTTGGAATCATTGGCCAAATTTACGGTGGATAACTCATTAGATCCGAAACATCAAAGCGGACAACAAGAATTGTTGGAAAATAAAGTAAACCGTGTACTTTATGGTTAATCACTAGGGTTACTGATTTTACATTAAAAATTGAAAGGCCTCTTAATACGAGGCCTTTTTTGAGTTTAAAGGGTGACGAAAGCTATCGGTGAATTTTTGACTTTAGACGAAAAATGTGACTTATTCACGCAACCCTTTACCGCTATATGCCCAGTATATTCCGCCAAATAAGTGCTCCACAAAAGCACTATTTTCATAGACTGCAGGTAAATGGCCCAACCCCGTATAAAAAGCACGACCACCATGAATCTCTTGATACCAAGCAATGGGATGAAACTCTCCCATTCCCTGGCCTTTAACTCTTCCCCAATCGGCTTGGGGGGCGTAAGTTGATTCATCAACACTCAAAATATAATTTAAGTTAGTACTTAATTCTGGGCCATACTGATACCATTCATCGGTCCACAGTGACACATCAGGTAGCAATTCCAATCCTGGGAAAGTCCGGTCAATAACTGACAACTCTGCGGTCTGAATTACCGGATGAATGACAAATTGTCTTCCCACTAACTTTCCATACCATGGCCAATCGTATTCAGTATCACTTGCGCTATGCACGCCTACAAAGCCCTTTCCAGATTCGATAAATTGTTCAAATGCGGTTTGCTGTGACTGATTTAAAATGTCCCCAGTGGTAAGTAAAAACATAACGACGTCGTACTGGGCGAGATCCTTTTGATTGAATATGTTCGCATCTTCGTGCCAATCCATATCAAAATGATGTTTTTCCGACATCTTAGTGAGTGCGTTTATTGCTTGATTCACTGAAGTATGATGAAAACCAACAGTTTTGCTGAATACTAAAAGCTTAAACTGTTTAGCCTGCACTGACGTACTGATTAATAAGGTTACAACCAATATAGCAAATAGGTTTAAGCCATTTTTTATGCACATAATACCTTTCCTTTTACAAAGTATTTAAAACGAAAAAGGGTGCAAAGAAATTGCACCCTTATTTATTATTAATCAGCTCTTAACCAATCATATCTTCTAATTCAGTCCCTTTAGTTTCATGCACTAACTTCACGACGAACAACACCGACAATAGTGCGCTAAGTGCATAAAAACCGTAAGCTCCTGCTAAGCCAATGCTAGTCAGCATAATTGGGAAGGTCATGGTAATAGCGAAGTTCGCTCCCCACTGAAATAACCCGGCTACCGCCAAACCGGAACCACGAATTTGATTAGGAAACATTTCTCCCAACATCACCCACATTACAGGTCCCCAAGAGAGGTTAAAGAAAAATACATAGGCATTAGCAGATACCAAAGCCAAGGTGCCTAAACTGCCTAGATCTAAATTACCACTGCTATCAAAATCGGACGTTGCAAAACAAAAGACCATCAGCCCTAAAGTCAATGTCATGCCTATCGAACCTAGGGTTAATAAAGGCTTACGTCCAATTTTATCAATTAACACCATGGTAATAATACAAGCTGCAATACTCACAGCTCCACTGATAATATTAATCAGTAACGCGTCTGACTCGGAAAACCCAACGGCCTGCCACAACACTGCGCCATAATAAAAAACGACATTGATGCCGACTAGTTGTTGGAACACCGCTAAACCAATACCTACCCAGACGATTTTTCTTACTTTTCCAGATTGCTTATCTTTCAAGTCAGATAATTTAGGTTGATGGTCATCTGCTAACGAAGCTTTGATATCTGTTAATTTAAGCTCTCCTGCCCTAACACCATATAAACGAATAAGCACCTCTTCAGCTTGAGGAAGTTTGTTTTTTATGACTAAAAAGCGTGGGCTTTCTGGAATAAACAACAAACTGCCGAGAAATAAGCATGCAGGTACTAGCTCAATCCAAAACATCCAACGCCAAGCGCTAAATCCCATCCATAAATCAGCCGTTGAGACACCAGCTAAATCAGCAAGGAAGTAGTTACTAACAAAGGCTGCAAATAAGCCGCAAATAATAGCGACCTGCTGAATTGTTGTCAGCATACCGCGTAATCTTGCGGGTGCGATTTCACTTATGTAAGCCGGGGCCATAACTGATGCTGCTCCCACAGCTAGACCACCCAAAATGCGATAAAGAATAAACTCGCCAGACGTATCAGCAATACCAGATCCCCAAGCACTGATAATAAAAAATATGGCTGCTATAATCAGAATTGTTTTTCGACCAAATAGATCGGCTAATCGTCCAGCACAAAATGCGCCGACTGCACAGCCCAACAACATGCTGGCGACGTTAAACCCCGTACCAACACTGTCTGATTTGAATGCGGCTTGTAAACCGTCAACCGTACCGTTAATAACCCCACTGTCGAAACCAAATAAAAAACCACCAATTGTTGCTACACAACTCACCAAAATGATGAACAGCATATTTTCTTTTTCTTGTATCAACGGACGCCCCTAAATGTTGTATTTGATTTTTAACTGGCAGCCGAAAAATTTCCATTGCCTTTCAATCACATAATACTGTTAAAGAATTGTTAACAGGTAGAATATAGAGAACACTCTAATTTTGGAAACAAAAAATAATTAAAATAAACCCAATACTAGATTAATGAATGAGATCAACAGCAGGGCTTAGTAAGCGCCACTACTAAATGCTTTAGCAGAAGAATGACTAACGGCTCAGACAATAGGTAAGGTAGTTGTATATTTAATTTGTTCCATGGCAAAACTAGAGGTTACATCCGACAAATCAATGCCCGATACTAATTTTTTATAAAATACATCAAAGGCTTTAAGATCTGCGACCATCACTTTAAGCATATAGTCGTAGTCTCCGCTCATGCGGTAAAATTCAACGACCTCTTCTAAGTTACTAGCATGCACAGCAAACATTTTTAACCATTTATCATCATGTTTGCCCGCTTTGACTTGTACAAATGCAGTTACATTTAAGCCGACTTTTTCACTGTTCAACAAGGCCACTCGACGATTTATAATCCCATGTTTTTCAAGGAGTTGAATACGCCTCCAGCAAGGTGTGTTGCTCAGCCCTACCTGCTCGGCAATTTGACTAACCGAAAGTGTTACATCTTGCTGCATTAACCGTAAAATTGCCTTATCAATAGCATCCATAATGTATATATCCAAACATATTAGAATAAAATTCTAATATAAATCAAAAATGTAAAACAGTTTAGAATTTTTTGCTTTTTTTCTGTGGCACACTTAATAAAAAACAACAATGGATACAAATTATATGTTGGCAAGGCAAAACACCATTCAACCTCAAGCAGCGTTAAACGAAAAAATACATGACAACATCACTCAAACAATTGGCAATACGCCATTGGTTAGATTGTCACGATTAATCGAAAATACTGGACTCGAATGTGATCTTGTTGCCAAAGTGGAATATTTTAATCCTGCGGGCTCGGTAAAAGATCGCCCAGCCTTAGCGATGATCGATGCGCTGATGGCGTCTGAAGAATACACCCCAGACACCCATATCATCGAACCTACATCTGGTAACAATGGGGTCGCTTGTGCGTGGATATGTGCCATTAGAAAAATCCCCTTAACCATTGTTATTCCTGAACATATGTCAATTGAACGCAGAAAGTTAATCCGTTTATATGGTGCACAAGTGATTACCACACCCAAAGCCTTAGGCACTAAAGGGGCGATTGACCACGCGGCGTTATTGGTTAGCCAGCAACCTAATGCCGTTTCGTTAGATCAATTTTCTAATCAAGCTAATGTGGACACCCACTTCAATTCCACCGCCCAAGAGATTTGGCGGGACAGCGGTGGCAATGTCGATATTTTTGTCGCAGGTGTTGGCACTGGTGGCACTATTACTGGTATTGCTAAAGCCTTGAAGCAACTAAATCCCAATATCCAAATTGTTGCCGTTGAACCCAGTGCGTGCCCAGTATTAAGCGAAGGAAAAAGTGGAGTACATAAAATTCAAGGGCTCAGCTCTGGCCATGTTCCTGATATTCTAGACGTCAGTGTCATAGATAAAATTGAAACAGTGAGCGATGCGGATGCCGTTGAGTACGCGAGAATGTTGGCCAGAGTAGAGGGTATTCCAGTGGGTATTTCATCCGGCGCAGCTGTGTGTGCAAGTATGCGTTTAGCTAATTTGCCGGAGAATAAAGGCAAAAGAATCGTGACCTTATTTGCTGATACAGCGGAACGTTATTTTAGCACTGATTTGTTTTCTCACTGCCAGTAAATTCAGATTAGATTAGCTTACTATGCGGGTTTAAACAAAAATACAATATGTTGCAAAAAAGCTTCTTGCCGGTTAAAAAATCGCGATTTTCAGATAAGTCAGTAATTTTTGCGCTGGCTTTCCCTTGAAATTTTTAGTCGTAGCACAAGATCTTAGGTATGATGAATTATTATCAACCAGCAAGGATCAATATTGGCTATTAAACTCGGGATCGTCATGGATCCTATTGAAAGCATAAATATCAAAAAAGACACCAGTTTTGCGATGTTATTGGATGCCCAGCAACGTGGGTATGACATTACCTATATGGAAATGTCTGATCTCTATATTGATAACGGCGCTCCTATGGCGCAAATGCGGCCTTTAAAAGTTATCAAAGATCCACAAAAATGGTTTGAGCTAGGTGAATCAAAGAACCGCAACTTAGCTGAGCTTGATGTTATTTTGATGCGCAAAGATCCTCCTTTTGACAGTGAGTTTCTATACTCCACACATATCTTTTCATTAGCTGAACAAGCCGGTACGTTAATCGTAAATCGCTCCTCTAGCCTACGAGACTTTAACGAAAAGTTATTTACTTCTTGGTTCCCAGATCTAATCCCAGATACCTTAGTTACCCGCAATTCAGCCTTAATCCGCGAATTTCACAAAAAACACCAAGACATTATTTGCAAACCCTTAGATGGAATGGGTGGTACATCTATTTTTCGCGTCACTCCAGAAGGCACCAACTTAGGTGTGATCATGGAAACGTTGACTGATAATGGTTCTACTTATGCCATGTTCCAACGTTATATGCCGGAAATTAAAGATGGCGACAAACGTATTCTAATCATTGATGGACAAGTCGTCCCCTACTGCCTCGCGCGCTTACCTAGCAAAGGTGAAACCCGCGGCAACTTGGCAGCAGGCGGCACAGGAAGACCCCAACCTTTATCTGATTCTGATCGACAAATTGCCGAAAAAATTGCGCCTCTATTAGTGGAAAAAGGGTTAATTTTTGTTGGTTTAGATGTGATTGGCGACAGAATTACCGAAATTAATGTTACCAGCCCTACCTGTGTTCAAGAAATTGAAGCTGCATACGACGTTAATATCACAGGTATGTTATTTGATGCCATAGAGAAACGTTTAGGTGATAGAAATGCAGAGCTTTGAACATCATTTATTAGTTGCCATGCCAAGTCTTGATGACCCCTACTTTGCCCGCTCGCTTACGTATATTTGCGAGCATAATGACAAAGGCGCTATGGGCTTGGTAATTAATCAGCCCATTGGTATGAGTTTACAAGAGTTGATTAATCAAGCTGATAAAGATGCGATAGTATTGGAAGAAAAAGCCGATGAAATCGTCTTGGCTGGCGGACCTGTGAGTCAAGACAGAGGCTTTATTTTACATACTACTCAACCAGGGTGGAGTTCAAGTTTACAACTTACATCTAAGATAATGATCACTACCTCCAAAGATATATTATCAGCCCTTGGTAACGAACAAGCACCGGCGAAATCATTAGTGACTTTAGGTTACGCTGGGTGGTCTGCTGGTCAACTTGAAGAGGAAGTGCAAAACAACTCATGGTTAATAGTGGAAGCCGATGAGGAGTTGTTATTTGATGTTCCTATCCATAAAAAATGGGAAAAAGCTGTACGTCGACTTGGTATTGATGTGTGGCAACTTGGGCCGGATGCTGGCCATGCTTAAAAGGCGTATAACATTATGACAGTCACATCTAAAACTTTGTTGGGATTTGACTTTGGCACTAAAAGTATTGGTGTTGCAATTGGCCAAGAAATTACCGGCACAGCCTCGCCTTTAGAGGCAATTCAAGCTCGAGATGGGATTCCAGATTGGGATTTGGTTAAAAACGTCTATGAACAATGGCAACCCCACTTGGTGGTGGTTGGTTTGCCGCTAAATATGGATGGCAGTAAACAGGAAATGACCTTTAAAGCGCAAAAGTTTGCCAACAGGTTGCATGCTAAATTTAAAGTTCCGGTGCAAACCCTAGACGAGCGATTAACCACTGTGGATGCCAAAGCTCGACTTTTTGAGATGGGCGGATTTAAAAAGCTCAGCAAAGGCAAAGTGGATAGCGCTTCGGCATGTTTAATCTTAGAAAGCTTTATGTATCAGTAGCTTCAGTTCTCGCTGGCAATGGTGCTAACACTATTGCCGCAATTCCAGCACAGCGCAAAACTTCCTTCATTTTCTTCATGGCATTTATCACACACCCAACTCTGGGTATTTTTAGGTTCAAGGTTGAATTGGTCTATCAATTTAGAGGCCTTATCTTGCCATGCGTCATCGGTTAACCACACTTCGGGCATGGCATCTAATGGTGATAATTCACCAATTGCCCCAATGGCAAACTCATTTTTGATAAAGTTTGGGATCTGATGATCATCTAATAACTGCTTAATTTGATAAATTCGAAAACGTTCATGGTGCCAATAGATTTTCTTCATTAAGGCTAATCCATATCAATTGAAACATTCGACAACGAACCTAAGCTTGTTCCCTCTTCTGTATCCAATTTAATCATTAAGCGTAGATCATTGGGAGAATCCGCATGGTGGATGGCCTGCTCCAGGCTAATCCGTTCTTGTTTGTATAATTCATACAACGCCATGTCAAAGCTTTGCATGCCCATTTCTTTGCCTTTTTTCATGGCTTCTTTAAGGGAGCCTATCTCATTACGTTGAATCAGATCTGTCACCAAAGGTGAATTGAGTAAAATCTCAATTGCTGCCACACGTCCCTTACCATCTATAGTCGGCACTAATTGTTGAGCAACGATAGCGCGTAAATTTAAACTCAAGTCGAAGCGTAATTTCTCGTGCTGTTCCGGCGGTGCTAAGTGCATAATCCGCTCAATCGCTTGGTTGGCATTGTTAGCGTGCAAAGTCGCCACACATAAATGACCGGTATCGGCAAAAGACATTGCATATTCCATCGTCTCCATGGAGCGGATCTCACCAATCAAGATCACATCAGGCGCTTGTCGCAACGAACTTTTCAACGCATCATCGAATGAACGAGTATCAATACCAACTTCCCGTTGAGTCACCACACAACCTGCATGCTCGTGAACAAATTCAATGGGATCTTCTATGGTTAATATATGACCACGAGAATTTTGATTGCGGTGCCCCATCAAAGCAGCCAATGAAGTGGATTTACCCGTACCAGTAGCCCCCACAAACAGTAACAGTCCACGTTTAGACATTATGACGTCTTTAAGAATCTCCGGTAAGCCTAGATCATCGGCTTTAGGAATTTGCGTAACAATACGACGTACCACCATGCCGGCCATATCCCGTTGCCAAAACGCACTGCAACGAAAACGGCCTATACCGTCTCTAGCAATCGCAAAATTACACTCTTTACTGTCACTAAACTCATCTTGTTGTTTTTCACTCATAACGTTATTTACTAACGCAAGTGCAGCTTCTTCTGTTAAACGTTCGTCGTTAAGGGGAGTCATTTGTCCGTTTATTTTCGCACTAATGGGAAAACCAACCGTAATAAACAAGTCAGAAGCACCTTGTTCTGCCATTTTTCGAAGATAGGGGGTCAAATCCATTGGATACTCCTAAAAACCAATTTTTGGTTGTTTATCAACAGATTTCGCTGCTGCGTCTTGTGCTGTAATTACACCCTGCGCGACTAAGCGTTGTAAACATTGATCCATAGTTTGCATGCCATGGGACTGACCAGTTTGAATAACTGAATACATTTGTGGCACTTTATCTTCGCGGATTAAATTACGAATCGCTGGAATCCCAACCATAATTTCATGGGCTGCAATACGTCCTCCGCCCACCTTTTTCAGTAAGGTCTGAGAAATAACCGCTCGTAACGATTCTGAAAGCATAGAACGCACCATTGATTTCTCTTCCGCTGGAAAGACATCAATGATTCTATCAATAGTCTTAGGTGCTGAGTTGGTGTGTAAGGTAGCAAAAACCAAATGCCCGGTTTCAGCAGCAGAAATAGCTAAGCGAATCGTTTCTAAATCACGTAACTCCCCCACTAAAATAACATCAGGGTCTTCACGTAAAGCTGAGCGAAGTGCATTGTTGAAACTATGAGTGTCACGGTGCACTTCCCGTTGGTTGAGTACGCAGAGTTTGTTGTCATGTACAAATTCAATGGGATCTTCTATGGTAAGTATATGTTCCCGTTTACTGGTGTTGATGTGATCGATCATCGCAGCCAAAGTGGTACTTTTACCTGAACCCGTAGCCCCTGTGACTAGCACAATACCTGTAGGCTGATTAATAATATCTTTAAAGATAGCTGGCGCACCTAAATCGTCTAGCGTCAATACTTTGCTTGGAATGGTACGCAAAACCGCTGCAGCACCTCTATTTTGCATAAACGCATTTACCCTGAATCGCGATAAGTCTTTCACTTCAAATGAAAAGTCGACTTCGAGGTTTTCTTCGTATTCTTTGCGCTGTTTATCGTTCATGATTTCGTAAACCAACGCATGCACTTGTTTGTGATCCAATTCCGGCACATTTAAGCGACGAATTTCACCATCAACACGAATAATCGGAGGCAAACCCGCTGATAGATGTAAATCTGATGCATTATTCTTAACACTAAAAGCTAAAAGTTCGGTAATATCCAAAATATAATTCTCCGTCTAAATAGTGGCTCATGGAAACAATAGCAGAACGTTTAAAAAGCGCACTTAAAAGCCTGTCGATGGCAGTAAATAAAGCTAATCGTGCGCCAAATTCAGTCCAATTACTAGCAGTGAGTAAAACAAAACCGGTATCTGATATCGTTCTTGCGTATGAAGCTGGACACCGATCTTTTGGTGAAAACTATGTCCAAGAGGGTGTAGAAAAAGTCCAAGAATTGCAAGAACTTAAAGATATTGAGTGGCATTTTATCGGACCCATTCAGTCAAATAAAACCAAGCCTGTTGCTGAAAATTTTGATTGGGTACAAAGTGTCGATAGGGAAAAAATTGCCACGCGCCTTAATAATCATCGCAGTCCACACAAGAAATTAAATGTTTTAATTCAAGTCAATATTAACGCCGAAGAAAGTAAAGCAGGGGTTTTAGCCAATGAAGTTGAGACACTTGCCGCGCATATTGCTACACTACCCAACTTAAGGCTTAGGGGATTGATGACGATTCCAAAAGCTTCACAATCTGCACAAGAATTGGTTAACACCTATCAACACATGCACCAACTTTTCGTCGACTTGCAACAAACTTATGAATCAGTTGACACTTTATCAATGGGCATGAGCGCAGATATTGAACCAGCAGTGCTGTGCGGAAGCACAATGGTACGGGTAGGAACAGCCATTTTTGGTGCCCGCAATTACACAAATTAAGAGACAAGAATTTATGAGTGAAAAAACCATCGCGTTTATTGGCGCAGGTAACATGACACGTTCGATTATCTCAGGTCTGGTAAACTCTGGGTATGCCCCCCAAAAAATTATTGCCAGCAACCCCTCTGTCGGTAAATTAGAAGCTTTAGCGTCTGAGTTAGGTGTTAACACCACTCAAGACAACCAAGAAGCAGCCCAACGAGCTGATGTAATCGTGCTTGCTGTAAAACCCCAACTTATGGAAGGTGTTTGCCAAGATCTAGCCAGCAAACAAAACTTAGACGGCAAACTTTTCGTATCCATCGCCGCCGGTATCAGTCACGCACGCTTACTAGCAATGCTTGGAGGTGATTACGATTTGGTAAGAACAATGCCAAATACGCCAAGCTTGTTGAGTAAGGGTATGACAGGTTTATTTGCTCCTAGCACCTTAGCCGATGAATTGAGAGATTTTGTTGATCAAATGATGTCCAGTGTTGGTGAGACCCTTTGGGTTACTAAAGAATCTGACATCGATATTGTTATTGCAACAGCTGGAAGTAGTCCTGCCTATTTTTTCTTATTCTTAGAATCCATGCAGAATCACGCTATGTCGTTAGGAATGAGCCAATCCGACAGCAGAAAGTTAGTTCAACAAGCCATGTTAGGCGCTGCAGAAATGGTTTGTCACAATGATCACCTTGAAATTGGTGAACTTAGAGCCCAAGTTACTTCAAAAGGCGGTACTACTAATCAAGCGATAGAAAGTTTTCAAGAAAGTGATTTGCCAGCAATAGTCGCTAAAGCGATGGATGCTGCAATTAGTAGAGCCCAACAAATGTCTAAACAATTTTAAGGTATCAAAGTATATGGAAGCCGTGGCTTTTTTAGTTGAAACAATTTTTAAGCTTTATCTAATGGTCGTCATGTTACGACTTTGGCTGCAACTTGCCCAAGCTGATTTTTATAACCCTTTGAGTCAGTTTGTGGTCAAAGTGACCCATCCTGTTGTTGGCCCGCTGCGCAGAATAATCCCTTCAATAGGCAAGTTTGATACTGCAACCTTTGTGTTTGCTCTGGTTATAGCCCTAGCAAACGTCTGGGTGATAGCCTGGCTAAAAGGTTTCATGATTCTAGATATATTATGGTTACTAAAAAGCGCACTCTTGATGCTAGTAGTCGAAGGCGTGCAATTAATCGTTTACGTGCTAATTATACGCGCTATTTTAAGTTGGGTAAGCCAAGGCAATAATCCTTTGGAATTTTTATTCCACCAGCTAACTGAGCCAATGATAGCTCCTATTAGAAGAATCATTCCTCCCATCGGTGGTCTTGATTTATCTCCCATGATACTAATCATCTTTTTGCTTTTTATTATGCGACTTTTTTAGGAGCTTTAAATGTTTTATCGGGCTATCTGTTTATCTCTATTATTACTTGCGAGTGTATCCTCTGCAGAACAAAAAAGGGTGTTGGGAGACTGGGATGTTCATTACATTGCCTTTAATACCACATTCTTAACGCCCGAAATTGCTAAGGCAAATGGGATTGTTCGTAGTCCCAATAACACCCTGATTAATATTTCAGTGATTGACCGCAAAACTAAACAAGCTCAAAAAGTCGATATTAGTGGCACTGCCAGAAACCTAATTGGTTCAACCACCGCATTAACTTTTATACCGGTAATAGAAGGGGAAGCCATTTATTATTTGGCTTCTATGCCCTTTGAACATGAAGAACATTACCGTTTCAGCATATCTTTAAAACAAAATAAGATCAGTCAAACATTAAAGTTTGAACAAAAGCTTTATCGAGAAGAATAGTACAATTGGGTTAAATTAGCTTCTTTTTTATACCATTGTTTAATAGATAAACTTGTCAAATTGCTCTAACGTTGGGTTATTAATTACTAATAACCCAAATTCATGACAAATAATTCCAAACCGTTGGATAATACCAAACGCAAAACCCTAAAAACGTTAGCAAAGAGCGGCGCTACTGCAATGCTTATTGGTAAGGCGCCCTATGTCTTTGCCCGGACCAAAACGGTACTTAAAGTTCTTGGCACTCACGTTACCTTGCAAGAGGAATTGCGCAAGCAAGCTATGCAAGATCTAGGGATAGATTTGATATTTGAAGCCGGAGGTAGTGCTTCCATATTGCAAAAGGCATCTGTTGATCCAACTTCGTTTGATGTATACGAACAGTGGTCAAATAGTATTAACGTGCTTTGGGCATCAGGTTCAATTCAAGCAATCGACAAAAAGCGGCTAACCTATTGGGATGAAATTAACTCTTTAACCAAAACTGGCAAAATAACCGACAATGCTAAATTTGGTGCAGGAGACGCGCCATATAAAATTTTACACGTTCAAGACAATGGCCAACTAGGAACTGAACATACAGATAAAGTCAGCTTTTTACCTTATGTACATAATGTTGATTCGTTTGGTTATAACACTGAAAAAGTTGCCAAAGGTATTCCCTATAAAACAGAAAGCTGGGGTTGGTTATTAGATCAGAAAAATCGAGGAAAGGTGGGGATTGTTAATGCTCCAACAATTGGGATTTTTGATTTAGCCTTAGCGACCCAAGCTCAAGGTGTATTAACGTTCGATAATATCGGCGCTATGTCTAAGCGAGAATTAGATATCATGTTCGATTATCTTATTGAACTGAAACACAAAAATCACTTTAGTGGGTTTTGGACCTCAGTACCTGAATCCGTTGACTTTATGCGCTCAAACCGCGTGCATATTGAAAGTATGTTCTCCCCTGCTGTATCTGCATTAAATGGCCAAAATGTCCCTGTTACATTTGCAGCTCCTAAAGAAGGCTATCGAGGTTGGCATGGCGTAATGTGTCTGTCATCTGCAATTTCTAACAGCAAAAAAGACGCTGCCTATGACTACATGAATTGGTGGTTATCAGGATGGCCTGGGGCCTTCATCGCCAAACAAGGTTATTATATTTCTAATCCTAAACGTTCAGCAAAATACTTGAATCAGGCAGAATGGGACTATTGGTATAGAGGTTTAGCAGCAAGTCACGATCTACAAGGAACTGATGGTAAAATATCAGTTCGCAAAGGTAATATTCGTTCTGGTGGAAGCTACGAAACTCGATTCTCAAATGTAGCAGTATGGAATACAGTGATGCCAACTTACGATTATAGTTTACAAAAATGGTACGAATTTATTAGCTCGTAAGAGTCTTGGAGATCTAAAGGAATTGTTTAATTCGTTAAAAACTCAAATAACGATAGTGTTAACTGCGCTTATTCTTTTTTTAAGCGCTCAATCGTATTTGTCGACAAAAAACCAAGAAACGTTTTTGGCGGGTATTACCTTATCTCAACAAACAATGGATAAGGTTGGGCTTGTGCAAGATCTTGAAAAAGACTTGCTCGATATTCAGCGATACGTACTAATTTTTAAACAAACCGCCAGTGACTCAGTTATTGAACGCTTTAACTTAATTCAAGACAAAATTAATACCAATCTGTCATTGCTACATACCTCTGTAGAGTCTGATGAACAAGCCACGGTATATATCGATAGAATAACCAGAATGCGCGCCCACCTGGATGAATATAGAAATAACTTTGAAAGCGTGATTCAAGGGCGAAGCCGCAGGGAGCGGTTATTTGAAGATAACATAGAAATCCAATTCGAAAAGAACCTTGCCAAATTAGAAGCGTACCAAAGTAATAAAAACCTATCAGAGGAAGAAAGCAGAGCGGTATTGGCAATTAGCTTGCTATTATCTGAAGCACATAGTCACTCTTTAGAATATTTGTTGACCCCAGATCCAAGTATAATTAATGAATTTGATAGCTTGCTATTACAGTCAAAAGAGATTTTGAATAACTCACTTCAAGATACCCCGTCACTAATTATGATGGACACCAATTTAAGTAAGCTAAGTACCGATTTCAAACAACTCACACAGATTACTCGGGGCTATTTATTCTTAATCAACGTTGTAATGGCAGGGTCAGCAAACGAGTTTTTATATTTAACTAGAGAGCTGAATCAGCTCGTTACTGAAAACCAGCAACGGATAAACGCTGAAATTATCCAAAGTGGTAAAGATGCACAAAACCGCAATAGTCTATTCGCAGTCATTAGCGTTGCTCTAGCAGTCTTAACTGCATTGTTCTTTACGTATCGAGTAATGATGCCAATATCTGAAATGACTGAGTTATTCAAAACGTTAGCCAGCGGTAAAGGCATAAATAAAGCCATTAAGAAACGCAGAAATAACGAAATTGGAGAATTGGCTGTAGCGGCACAAGTGTTTCATGAGAAGAATAAACAGACCCAAGAACTTTTGGAACATTCCAAAAATCTGAATGCCCAGCAGGAAGTTTTGAACCAAGAATTGGCAATCTCTAAAAAGAAAGCGGAAGAAGCTTTAGCTACTAAGAGTATTTTTCTGGCCAATATGAGTCATGAAATCCGCACCCCAATGAACGGCATTATCGGATTAGTTGATATCGTTTTAAAATCGAAACTCGATGACAAACAAAGAGCTAACTTAGAGAAGGTTACCTACTCAACCCATATTCTACTGAATTTAATCAATGGTATTCTCGACTTTTCAAAAATAGAAGCTGGCAAACTTGATATAGAAAAAATCAAATTTTCTCCTCGCTCTATGTTCGAAAATTTATTGGCAAATATCTCGACCAAAGGAAACGAGAAAAACCTAAATATACAATTTATTGTCAACCCACTTTTACCTGTAGAGCTTATTGGTGATCCCATGAGGATAAATCAAATTCTACTTAATTTGTGTACCAATGCGGTTAAATTTACGCGTAATGGTTCTGTGTTTATTAATATCGACTTTACCCAATTAGATAACCAGGAAATCTGTTTAAAGATATCGGTGAAAGATACCGGTATAGGCATGGATGAGACTCAACTGACCAGTATTTTTAATCCATTTACCCAAGCAGATGAGTCTACAAGCAGAAAGTTTGGTGGTACAGGCTTGGGCTTAACTATTGTTAAGCAACTGGTTGAATTAATGCACGGAAAAATATCCGTTGAGTCTAAAGTTAATAGTGGCAGTCATTTTCAAGTAGAGTTTGTTGTAGGTACTGGTAATTCTCATACCCGAATTATGGACTTAGGGTTTGACGTTAATATTGGACATGTTTCCATCAATGATTCGGGGTTAACTCCACTCACTTACCTAAACAGCTTAGATCAGGATTATATATCCTTAGAGTTAGCAGATTTAGATGACTTCGAGTTTCAAAATAACGAAAAATCCCTGTTATTGTTGGATATTGATGATATTAAAACCCATAAAGCTTTAAACCAACACATTGCCACTGCAAAAGAAAAAGGAATGAATATTGGCTTAGTGACTAATACTCAACCTAGTACACTGCCTTCCTTATTACACAAAAAGTGGGATCTTCCCGTGCTTTCTCACCCCTTTACACCTAGGCAGTTTACCCTGTTTATGTTGCAGACTTTAGGGGTGGAATTACAATATAATCAGCAAGAGTTAGGTCAGATTGATACTGTTTCTGAACGTCTTAGTGGGCATGTTTTATTAGTAGAAGATAACCATATTAACCAAATCGTGGCTTGCGAGATGTTAACCAACCTGGGCCTTACCTTTGACGTGGCTGAGGATGGGCATCAAGCCGTGACAAAAATAGTCAACTCTCCTCAATACGACATTGTTCTGATGGACATCCAAATGCCTATTATGGATGGTTATGAAGCAACTAAGCAGCTCAGGAAGCAAGGTTTCAAAGATTTAGTTATATGTGGGTTATCTGCCAACGCAATGAATTCAGATTTTGAATTAGCCTATGCTGCTGGCATGAATGATTATATAACTAAACCCATCAAGCCTCAGATGTTAAATCATGTACTAGGTAAATATCTTCCTTCAGAACCTAAAAACAGCTTAGTAAAAGGTGATTTCACACTTCAAATCGAAAATGAATCAACTACCTAGTGTTTACTAAAGCTGTTTAGCTGCATAAGGGTAAACGCCTCTTGCTGGTTAGCTACCGCTTAAATTTGAGCGCACAGCTTCTTGCACACCACTAAATACACTGTCATCTGGATAACCGTCAGCTAACATATTTCGGGACAACTGGAATTGACGAATGCCTTTGCGTGTAGCGGGTCCCATAATCCCATCGGCTTTTCCTACATCAAAGCCCAGATCGTTCAAGCCATCTTGCAATTCAACCATTTGACTAATGGGGTAATTGGGAAGATCAGGTAACGACTTCGCCCACTCGGGTTTACCGATAATCCGATCCGCCAAATAACCAACTGCGAGAGCGTAAGACTCAGAGTTATTCCAACGCATAATCACATCAAAGTTTCGGTATACCAAAAATGCAGGCCCTTTAGCGCCTGTGGGTAAAATTAATGAGGCATCAATTTCGCTTTTGGGAATTTTATCATCATTGACTTTGCGAATACCGAATTCAGACCATTGAGTTAACTGTTTACGGCTGTCTTTTCCAGAATGACTGTAATCAAAGTTGTCAGGTAAATTAACCTCTCTTCCCCAGATAAAGCCTTTTTCCCAACCTAACTTATTCAAAAAATTAGCCGCGGAAGACAAAGCATCAGGTTCACTATCCCATAAATCAACTAACCCATCATTGTCACCGTCTACAGCATAATTAATATAAGCAGACGGCATAAACTGCGTATGCCCCATTGCACCAGCCCAAGACCCTAGCATCTTATCTTTTTTCAGATTTTCGCGTTGCATCAGCTTCAGAGCGGTTAGTAACTCTTGGGTAAAGAATCGACTGCGACGTTCGTCACAAGCTAGGGTCGCTAAGGAGTCGATAATCGGCATTTTACCTTTATAACTGCCAAAGTTTGTTTCCAATCCCCAGAATGAAATTAAGTAGTGGGCTGGAACGCCATACTCTTTTGTTAGGTCGTTTAGTAAGTCTTTATGCTTACGTAACATTTCTCGACCTTTATCAATGCGCCACTGGGTTACACGTTTGTTTAAATAGGTGGGGAAAGTTTGCACAAACTCAGGTTGATTACGGTCGTATTCGAGCACTTTATCAATCTGTTTCACATCATCTAAAGCATAAGAGATGACCGATTTATCAATACCTGCCGTTTCAGCTTTTTTCTGAATATTAGAGATGCAGCTAGCAAAAACCTGTTCCCCAGATTCTGACGTTGTTTGCACAGGCACTTCTTGTGCCATCAAAGTAGCTGAAAACAGTAAATTGGCGGCAATCAAGGTGCTTTTGGTCTTAACAGAAATCATATAATTCCTCGGCTAGAATAATTCTCATATTAGCTTAACTGGATAATGGCATTGGAAAAGCTTAGGTTCAATTTCCGCCCTGCCCCATCACTACTATTGTTCTTCGCGGGTAAAAACCCATTGTTTGTCATTACTTAAAGAAGCACTAAATTGATACCCAGCACCATCAAATTGTTTAACTTGTTCAGGCTTAGATAAACGCTTCTCAATAATATAGCGCGCCATTAACCCGCGCGCTTTTTTAGCAAAAAAACTGATGACTTTGTATTCACCGTTCTTTTTGTCCTTGAACACTGGGGTGATAACAGTCGCCTTTAGGTTTTTAACCTTGACCGACTTAAAGTACTCATTCGATGCTAAATTCACCAGCACGTCGTCACCTTGTTGCTGCAAGGAATCATTAATACCTTGGGTTATTTTATCACCCCAAAATTCGTACAGATTCTTACCGCGCTGATTATTCAATTTAGTCCCCATCTCTAACCGATACGGTTGCATTAGGTCTAAAGGTTTCAGCAATCCATACAAACCCGATAAAATACGCATATGTTGTTGTGCATATTCAAGATCCTCTTGACTAAATTGCTCGGCTTGAATACCTGAATAAACATCGCCGTTGAACGCTAAAATGGCTTGTTTGGCATTGTCAGAAGTAAAGGGTAAAGACCAACTACTGAACCGAGCAGCGTTTAGACCAGCTAATTTATCACTAATATGCATCAGACTAGATAATTGAGCAGGTGATAATTTGACACACTCTTTAATTAGCAGCTCAGAATCAGCCAAATAATCAGGTTCGGAGAAAAGTGGTGTCGTGGGCGGTGTTTCATAGTCTAAATTCTTTGCAGGTGATACAACAACTAGCATCAAATATCCTTTCGTAAATTAGTATTAATGACGGGGTATAAACTCGTCATCACTATACCATTAATTGTAAATACTAAACATTTGGACAGTTACATATTTAACAGTTCAATTTATATTTAAATGGAATTAAAGCAGCAAAAAGTGACAAATAAATGCGACAATTTTGAGCAATTACTCACAATGCATATAATTGCTCACTTTTATTTATTATAATAAGCCTATTATTTTTAATAGTTCAGGGGTCGATAAAGTAGAAACCAAGCGTTAACAGTTATACCCTGTGGGACATTCCTAAGGTTTACTATTTTTATCAGGCAATCTCGACAAGTAATAACTATCGATGATTGTAAAATTAATTATTTCTAAAGAGGTTTTTATGACAAATCAATTAGCAGCTTTGCGGGAAATCACCACAGTTGTGGCAGACACCGGTGACATCGAAGCCATTAAAAAGTATCAACCTGTTGATGCTACTACTAACCCATCTTTGTTACTTAAAGCTGCAGAGCTCCCACAATACCGCACATTGATTGAAGAGTCTGTTGCTTGGGCAAAAGAACAGTCTAATGATGAATTACAGCAAATCGAAGATGCTGGTGACATGTTAGCGGTTAAAATTGGTAAAGAAATTGTCAATATCGTACCTGGGCGTATTTCAACAGAAGTAGATGCTCGTCTATCTTTCGATACTCAGGGTAGCATTGCTAAAGCCAAAAAACTTATCTCCTTATATGACCAAGCAGGTGTGAGTAAAGATAGAGTGTTAATTAAGCTAGCTTCCACTTGGGAAGGGATCCGAGCTGCTGAGATTCTGGAAAAAGAAGGAATTAACTGTAACTTAACTTTGTTGTTTAGTTTCGCTCAAGCCAGAGCCTGTGCCGAAGCTGGCGTATTCTTAATTTCTCCTTTTGTGGGCCGAATTCTGGACTGGTATAAAGCTAATACCGGCAAAGACAGCTACCCAGCCGATGAAGATCCAGGTGTAGTGTCTGTGAGTAATATTTATCAATATTACAAAGAACACGGCTACAAGACTGTTGTTATGGGCGCCAGTTTCCGTAATACCGGTGAAATCATTGAGTTAGCAGGCTGCGATAGATTAACCATCAGCCCAAATCTTTTAGAAGAGCTTTCACAAACCGAAGGTGGTTTGGACACTAAGTTAGTTGATAAAGGCGCAAGCAAAACTGCTGGCGAAAAGCTAACTGAAAGTCAATTTAGATGGGAACATAACCAAGATGCGATGGCCACAGAAAAGCTTGCCGAAGGTATTCGCAACTTTGCCAAAGACCAAGACAAACTAGAAGTTATGTTGAAAGACCTTTTGTAATTTGATTTAACCTGAACTTTAGAACACTTACATACTTAACAACGCGTATCTAATGGTTAATCTAAAAATTAGATAATACAGCAATCTTTAATCGCCGATAAAAGAAGAGAATTGATAAATGTCTTTAGTAAATCAAAGTGAACAATGGATAACCCTTGAGAACTTAGCAAAGGGTATCGCTGGTCAACATATGCGCGATTGGTTTGACGCAGACAACACCAGAGCTTCCAGGTACTTTCTTGAAAGTTGCGGGATCAAGCTAGATTATTCCAAAAACTTAATAAACCAAGAAATACTGCAAGCACTGTATAGTTTGGCGGATAGTCAAAAAGTCGCCGAAAAGCGCGATGCTATGTTCGCAGGTAACATTGTTAATCACACCGAAAAAAGAGCAGTACTACATACTGCCTTGCGTAACTTTTCTGGTGAACCTGTATTGGTTGACGGCGAAGATGTCATGCCGGAGGTGTTAGCCACTCAAGATAAAATTAAAAACTTTGTTCATTCGATTCATTCCGGCGAGCACCTAGGTTATACCGGTAAAACAATTAAACACATTGTTGCTATCGGCATTGGTGGTTCATTTTTAGGTCCTAAAATCATGTCAGAGGCGTTAAAACCTTATTGGCATAAAGGCATTTCGGTCCACTATGTGGCCAATATAGATGGATGTCATATTCACGATGTGTTGGCTGAGCTTGACCATACTGATACCTTGATTGTGATGTCATCTAAGTCGTTTACTACTCAAGAAACACTGCAAAACACCCTGACAGCAAAACAATGGTTCCTTGACCAAGGTGGCAGTCAAAAAGATATTGCTAAGCACTTTGTAGCGGTTTCATCTAACGTCAAAGCAGCCGTTGAATTTGGTATGGATGAAAATAACATCTTTCCTATGTGGGATTGGGTTGGTGGCCGCTATTCACTGTGGTCAGCTATAGGTTTACCTATTGCATTGACTATTGGATACCAACATTACCGTGAGTTACTTGAGGGTGCTTATGAAATGGATTGCCACTTCAAAGAGGCACCAGCAGAGCAAAACCTTCCCATGTTATTAGGTCTTCTTGGGGTGTGGTACACCAACTTTCACGGTGCACAAAGCCATGTTCTGCTGCCTTACTATCATTATCTGCGGGGTTTTCCTGCCTATGTTCAACAATTGGACATGGAAAGTAATGGTAAGGGTGTAGCTGGCTTAAACGATAAAATCGACTATGCCACCGGGCCTGTTATTTGGGGCAGTGAGGGAACCAATGGTCAACACTCGTTCCATCAATTGATCCATCAGGGAAAAGTACTTATTCCTGCTGATTTCATGTTCCCATTGAACGTCAACAATCAAGATAACACCCACCACGCAATGCTGGCCTCTAATTGTTTTGGTCAAACCCAAGCATTGATGCAAGGTAAAACCTATGAAGAGTGTTACGCCGATTTAGAAGGTGCCAATTTAGACGAAGAAACTCGCCAATCTTTGGCCACCCATAAAACCATGCCCGGCAACAAGCCGAGTAATACCTTGTTATTTGATCAACTAGATCCTAAGACCTTAGGGGCATTAGTTTGCATGTATGAACACAAAGTGTTTGTACAAGGGGCTATTTGGGGGGTTAACTCGTTTGATCAATGGGGTGTTGAACTTGGAAAAGTATTAGGTAACCAAGTGTTAGATAAATTGGTGAATAGCGACGCTCAATTGGACTTTGACAGCTCAACCAATCATTTAATTTCTGCTTTTAGAGCGGCCAATAGTAAATAACTTCACCCTTCAATAAATTCGATTTGCTGCTTGTTAATCCAAGTAGCAAATCTTTTTCTGTTCTTATACCCCACGGGTTTAAGATCTGTTTATATTCAGCTCAATTTGCTTGTTTAACCGTCTAATTTCGGCTTTTTTGTCATCAAAATTTCATACTTTATTAACAAAAACTAAAACTAATAGTTTTATTTTGATAGCGCCTGTGATAAAAAAATACTCGGTCAGGAGAATCAAAGTAGGAAATGTTGATTGACTGGCTAGCCTTATTTGCGCCAAAAACAATAAATGGAGACGTAAAGTGGATACAAAAAAATTAATGTCAATGATTGACACCGAATCCCGCCCATCTAAAACTAAAAGCAAAAAGCGTAAGTGGAGAGAAATAGAAGCGATTCAAGATCGCTACAAACTAAGAAAAGAGCTCGAAGATATGGACATGTCTTTAGAAGCCGAACTAGCTAACCTATAATCGATAAATCAAAGCCTCACATTGTGGGGCTTTTTTTATCTCTTAAAAAACTAGTCAATTTGCCAATTTATTGGTGATTGGCCTTGCTCTTTCAGCAGTTGATTGGCCTGAGAGAAGTGTTTGCATCCTAGGAATCCCCGGTGTGCTGACAAAGGTGATGGGTGTGGTGCCTTGAGCACATGATGGCGATTTTGGTCAACTAACTGACCTTTCTTTTGGCTGTGGCTGCCCCACAGTAAAAAAACCAGACCATCACGGTGTTGGTTTAGTTCGCTAATCACTTTATCTGTGAATATTTCCCAACCAATTTTTGCATGGGAATTGGCTTTCCCCTGCTCCACCGTTAACACCGAATTAAGCAGTAACACACCTTGTTCTGCCCATTGTTGTAAACTGCCATGGGAGGGAATAACAAAACCTGGGATATCCTGGGCCAACTCTTTGTATATATTCCTTAAGGATGGTGGAATTTTAACCGCTGATTCCACCGAAAAACTTAAGCCATGTGCCTGATCAGGACCATGATAGGGGTCTTGCCCTAAAATAACGACTTTAACATCGGCAAAGGGAGTCATCTTGAATGCGTTAAAAACACTCTCAGTAGGCGGATAAATGACTTTACCCGCACCACGTTCGTTAGCTATATATTGTTCAATCTGTTGGAAATAAGGCTGTTTTTTATCAGCCTCAATAATCTTTTTCCAAGTCAGCATTTATGCTTGCAGAGTCTTGAATAAATGAGCCTTAAGTTGCTCATAGTCATTTGGCAACTCTACTGAGTAGCTTTCTTTACCTGCACAGTCAGCTAAAGGTTGTGGCAAACTAATAGGCTGGCCTAATACATTTTCCACACTTTCTCTGAATTTCGCAGGGTGAGCAGTCCCTAAGAAAATACCAGTTTCACCTGGCTCAATGAAACGGGTCAACGACTTATAGGCGATTGCTGCATGGGGTTCACTCACATAACCAAGTTGAGCCAGCTGTTTCATGGCAACCTGAGTGTAGTCTTCATCAACGGCGTCACCTTGCAACATCTCTTTATCAATTAAACCACGTTCAATAAGTGCTTCAATTCTTGGCCAGTTATTGGGTTGGCTTACGTCCATTGCATTGGATAAGGTAGCGACTGTGGCTTTAGGATCCCACTCGCCGGTTCTAAGATAACGGGGAACTGTATCATTTGAGTTAGTTGCCGCTACAAAACGTTTGATAGGTAAGCCCATCACCTTAGCAATCATACCTGCGGTCAAATTACCAAAATTACCACTTGGTACAGAAATCACTACGTTTTCACGTTCTTCTGCTGATAATTGAGAAACTGCTTCAAAGTAATAACAAACTTGAGCTAGCAAACGACTTATATTAATAGAGTTAGCCGAGTTAAGGTGCAACCCTTGACGTACATCAACATCATCAAATGATGATTTCACCAACTGTTGGCAAGCATCAAAGTCATCTTCGATAGCCACAGTGTGGATGTTATCACCCAATGTTGTGAAGAGTTTTTCCTGTAGAAGACTAATTTTGCCTTTCGGATACAAAATAACCACATTGATATTATCTAAACCATGGAATGCATGAGCTACTGCAGCACCTGTATCACCTGAGGTAGCGGTTAAGATAGTTATGGGTTCACCTTTAGCGATAACTGACAGTACATGGGCCATAAAACGGCCACCAAAGTCTTTAAACGCCAGCGTCGGACCGTGGAACAATTCTAGACTGTAAATACCGTCGGTCACTTTTGCTAAAGGGGCTCCAAAAGCAAAGGCTTTTTCAACAATGCCTTGAATCTCTGCTTTTGGCAGTTCATCACCAATCAATTGGGACAATATTTCCACCGAACGAGGTACGAATGGCATATCCAAAATTGCCTGAATATTTTCGAATTTAGGAAATTCCTTCGGAAAATACAGCCCTTGGTTTTTACCTAAGCCTTTTTTTACTGCTTCAGCGAAATTTACTTGGTCGCTGTCATCTTTTAAATTAAACAATTCCACTTAATTACTACCTTTATTTTATCGGTTTACCAGCATCTTGGGGCCGGTTTAAGAGACCACAGCACCTTGTGTATCAATCTGGCAAATATGACTAAAACCAGTGTCATTCTGAATATAGTTTTCAGATAACCAATTTTGAATACCTTGTGCTTGCTCTAAATTATTACAAACTGCAAATACGGTTGGGCCCGAACCAGAAATACCAAAGGCTAGACCACCATTATTCATTACATAGTCTCTGCTTTCATCAAACTTCGGTAGCAAAGATTTACGATAGGGCTCAGCTATTACATCCTTCATTACTGCGGCTGCAAGGGCTTCATCTTTTCGATAACTTGCATCTACAAATACAGCAAGTTGTTGTCCAAAGGTGATGGTTTGTGCCATTGGGATCTGCTTAGGCAAAATGTCTCGGGCTGCTGCCGTCGAAACACTGATACCTGAAAAACATGCCACCCAATACCAGTTCTCAAATACCGGTAAAGACAAAACGATTTTGTCTGATTGGCTATTCATCAACGTTAAACCACCCACAAAACATGGCGCGACATTATCGTAATGCACACTACCACTGATTTGTCCTTCCAATTCACCCATCATCAATAGTAACTCGTTTGCTTCAAAGGGTTCATCAAAAAATTGATTTAAACCATGTAACGCAGCCACTATCGAACTCGCACTTGAACCCAGCCCACTACCTATGGGTAAGTTTTTGTACAAAACCATTGCCACTTCCGCAGTGGGTAAGCCACGCTCAAGCAATTTTTTAGTGAATAAAGTGTAGCAGTGAAAAACAATATTTGATTGCGGATCTGCAGGTAACTTATCTGCAAAGCGTCCTTCAACCTTTAAACTAAAGGTATCAGCAGAGCTAACATCCACTTGATCACCCAATGGGCTACCATCGATAGGGGTTAATGCAGCACCTAGTAAGTCAAAACCAAGACTAACATTGCCAATTGATGCAGGCGCGTAAGCTGAAATGCTTTTATTCATCGATTAGATATCCTGTTTCCATGGCATAGTACGAAGTACATCGGCAAATACACCAGCTGCTGTTACCGTTGCGCCAGCGCCGTAACCGCGAATCACATAAGGAATCGGCTGATAATAATGACTATGGATTGCTAAGGCATTCTCACCTTCTTTAATTGCATATAAAGGGTGAGTATTATCAACGGCTTTTAGGGCAACCTTACACTGGCCATTTTCAATTGAGCCAACATAACGTAACACTTGCCCTTTGTTTTTAGCCTCTTCGACAAGTTTTAAATAATGGCCATCCAAGCTTGGTAGATTGGCCATAAAGTCGTCAATGCTGCCACTTGCATCAAAAGAGTCAGGCAAAACAGATTCTATTTCAATATCACTTAACTCTAACTCAAGGTCGGATTCGCGAGCCATTATTAACAGTTTTCTAGCCACATCCATACCCGACAAATCATCCCGCGGATCAGGCTCTGTAAAACCATTCTGTTTAGCGATTTGAGTGGCCTCTGACAAACTATGGCCTTCATCTAACTTACCGAATACGAATGATAAGGAACCCGATAAAATACCTTCGAAACGTTTTAATTCATCACCTGCGTAAATCAATTTTTGTAAATTATCGATGACTGGCAGTCCAGCACCTACAGTGGTTTCATATAAAAACTGACGGTTGGTTTGCTGTGCCATGGAACGCAGTTTTTTGTAATAAGCAATTTCGCGGGTATTGGCTTTTTTGTTTGGCGTTACTACATGGAAACCGGCAGACATAAAATCAGCATATTGGCCAGCAATGTCTTCATTACTCGTACAGTCAACAACGACCGGGTTAATTAGGCTGTTTTGCTTAACAAATTCGCTCAAATTCTCTACCGAAAGAGTTTTCTCTGAGTTATCTAGATCTGCTTGCCATTCACTTTGCAGGTCAATACCACCAGTTTGTAATAATAACTTACGACTATTGGCAACTCCGTATACTTTTAAACTAATACCACGCTCGAATAACGGTTGTTGTTGACGAGCCATTTGTTCCAGTAACTCTTTTCCTACGTTGCCGCACCCCACGAGGAAAATATCAATGGAGTGGGTATTCGAGAAAAAATTCTGATGCACAACCTTCACTGCCTCTTTTGCACGGTTACTCTCAATAACTGTGGAAATTGAACGCTCAGATGACCCTTGCGCAATCGCAACGTTATTCACTCTAGCTTGCGCCAAAGAGCTAAAGAACTTCGCAGCCAAGCCCTTAGAATGACGCATACCATCACCCACAAGAGTTACAATGGCCAATTCATGGCGTACTTCAATGGGATCCAATAGGTTATTGGCAAGCTCAAGGGCAAACGCATCTTCTAACAGATTCTGTGCTTTTTCGGCGTCTTTGCTGTGGATACAGAAACTAATGCTATATTCAGAAGAAGACTGAGTAATTAAGCTAATGGAGATATTCGCGTTAGACATCACTTCAAACACACGACTCGCCATGCCTACCATACCTTTCATACCAGGGCCGGCAACATTAAACATAGTCATGTCATCAAGATGAGAGATGCCTTTAACGCTGGTCCAAATATCACTCGATTCTTTACCAATTAAAGTTCCAGGAGCAGCAGGATTTAAGGTATTACGAATCAAACAGGGAATATGGTGTTGAGCGATAGGACCAATAGTTTTAGGATGCAACACTTTCGCACCGAAGTAAGACAGCTCCATGGCTTCTTGATAAGTGAGCTTGTCGAGAAGTACTGCGCCATCCACTTGGTTAGGATCAGCATTGTAAACTCCATCCACATCCGTCCAAATCTCACAACATTCTGCGTCTAAACACGCAGCAAGAATGGCCGCGGAATAGTCGGAACCGTTACGTCCGAGGGTCACTTTCTCGCCTTCGGCGTTTACTGCAACAAAACCCGGCATAATTAATATTTCAGATTCATCGTAAACAAACTCCGAAAAGCGTGCTTTGCTCACTGCAACATCGGCAATGCTATCTAAGTATTCACCCTCGGCAACGATATAATTAACCGGATCAATAATGTGATTTTTTTGGCCTAGTGCGCTCAGTATTTCACTGAAAATATTGACGCTGACATATTCGCCCATACTTAAAATTTTGGCGGTAATTTGGTCGGGAGCACAACGCAGTAACTGAATGCCATTTAAATGCTGCTTCAATTCAACTAAAATTGTATCTATAAAGCTACTTAAACGGGCTTTGCGGAAAGCAGGCAATTGCTCAGCTAGGTCGCTAGTAATACCATTTAACGTCATGTCTAATTTTGCATACAATTCGCCAAAGTCATTTCCCGCACTCGCTTGTTCACATAACAACGACAATGCATTTGTCACTCCCTTTGGAGCTGATAAAACCACTGCTGCACCATTTTCTTCATGGCTAGCTAAACTGATGTCTTTAACCGACAAATAACGTTTAGCATCGGCCATTGAAGATCCACCAAATTTCAACACCTTCATTTATTGCTCCTGTTTACTTCTGTTCCGCTGCTTGAGATTCGCATTCTAATTTCGCAATTTAACCCAACTCTAAAGCCAACTATTTGTTGTGTAGCCAAATAAAGTAGGCAAATAATTTTACTGTAAATAACAAAAAGCCCGCTTGAGTCGCGGGCTTTTTTAAATTTCTTTAAGCACTAGCCAGCGACCAACTCGTTTGAGGTGGTAATCATAATCATGCCGATGGTGCTTATTATTATTTTCATGGGCTTCAATTTGCCGTATAGACGTCTATATGTCAACCATCAAAGGGTGATTTGTTGGCGATTTATGATCATTTATGCTGTTCTAATAACTCTAAGGTAGAATTTAATGGATTGAATAGGTATTTCACATCTTCACACGAGTAAATTTTCAACCTTTACTGCAATTTACTTTGTAATGAATCCTTCGTTAACGAATGACTGGGTCCGAGCAAACAGATTAATCTATTATTGAGGAGTTTAGAATCTGAAAATAAGACTTCACTCTATTCCCCATGCTGTCTGAAGCCGGTTAGGGGTGGTAAATTTCAGCTAATATTGATGTGAATCATATATTTGCCACTATTTTATGGGTAGTATAAGAATTGATAAAAACTTCAGATTGATAATGATTAAGGAGCAATTATGTATAAAACAATCCTGTGTGCAATTGAGGCGTCTACAGAAGGGAAACAAGTTCTCGCTAAAGCTGCTGAAATGGCAGAGTTGTATGGCAGTAAGTTAATTGTTATGCATGTTTTACCCTACAAGTTACTGCCTAAGGATTATCAAAAAGAACTGAAAGACAAGATATCTCCTAAAATTGAAGAATTGTGCGCAGGCTTCAATGTCCCTAAAAAGAACCGAATCATTAAGGTTGGTAAACCTTATGAGCTAATATGCAATGAAGGGATTAAACGAAAAGCTGACTTGATAATGCTAGGCACACACTCTAAAAAAGGCATTCAGGCATTAATCGGTTCTACCGCGAATGGCGTAGCAAACTATGCAGACTGTGATGTTTCATTAGTAAGAATTGCAAAGTCTAGCAAATAAACATTGAAAAAATAAAAAAATCAAAGGGGTCAGATACGTTGAAATGTCTCTTCGGCCCCTAACTTTCTATTCAACCAAACTGGGTTTAAGTTTTTCCCGAAACTCAAATCTGACGTTATTTAGTGCAAATTACCTTTGAACTCGTTTGCCAGTTGAATAAAGAGTTCTACCTTTTGCGGTTCAATATCTTTGAGCATAGTGTTGAAAACTTGTTTTTCAATTTTGTTAAATTTGTCGAGATATTGTGTTCCCTTGCCAGATAACGACAAAATTTGACTACGGCCATCGTTTTTATTACTGGTTTTAATGACTAACTCTTGATTGACGAGCTCTTTAATCAAACGATTAATTTGAGCTTTATCCCGTGCCATAAAAGTAGCCAGTTTCTGTCCCGTGCAATTTTCAATCTTAGAGATCACCTTTAATGACTTTAAATGCATAGGTGATAAGTCTGAATCTAATTGTTTAACCTGCTCAATAATCTTATTGCGTACAGTATGAAAAAGGCTAAACAACGCTTCATTTAATTCCATTATTTCTCCACATCTAGAAACCCACCAGCAAATTAATTGATATTATCAACCAACATCAATATGGTAGACTTTATCAACTTTATTTAATTGGATACTAAAATGCAACTTAAGTTAAAAAATGTGCTGGTGATATTCACAATTCTCAGCACTTTAGTTGCTGCAATTACAGCTATTATGACATACGCAAATTTGCAGCCAACACAAAGTTTTTTAAACAGCTGGCTCAACTCCTATATATTTGCCTTAGTGGTGATGCTGCCAACTAGTGGTTTAATCTTTATTGTCATGAACAAATTGGTCGAATTGCTTTTTTCAACCCTCACAAATATACAGCAAAAGCTGCTCCATGGTGTTTTTATGGCGGTAGTCATGGAATCTGTAATGGCAATAGTAACTACTGTGGTCAATCACGAATATGTCACCTTTGCACAATATAGCCGTTTAATGTTCAGCAGTTTTTTGTATGCCTTGCCCATAGGATTAGGATTCTCATGTTTAATGGTGTTTGTGATCCGCCCCAAACTGCAACGATTTTTAGCTCAACCAACAACCAATAACCTTTAATAAGAGGAGAAAATTATGGAACCTAGAATGCGCAGGACGACGGTACATTCAGTTATTGACTTATCTCCGCACATGAGACGGATAATTTTAAGTGGTGAGGAACTTAAAGACTTCCCTAATGATAAAAAAAGTGCTCACGTGAAAGCTATTTTTCCAAATCCTAACTCTACTGAGAAATTGCCTAAACTAGGTATGTATATTGGATTCAAAAAATGGATGCATTCATACACTGTGCGGGAATTTGATAAACGGAATAATCAACTGACTATAGATTTTGCTGTACATGACCACCAAGGGCTAGCCTGCAATTGGGCCGCCTCAGCAATACCTGGTGATTTTTTAGGGATTGCTGGACCAGGAGAGACTAAGCATGCTGACTTAAATGCTCCTAGGCATCTTTTTTTCGGTGATATAACCGCCCTACCCGCCATCGCCGGCACATTGAAAAAATTGCCCTCAAATGCCCAAGGCTCTGCTTGGACTCAAGTGCCTGAACAATCAGATAAACAAGTGTTACATGGCCCTGACGGTATTAGCATTAACTGGCAAATCACTCCTAATAAGTTAACTAAAGACTTCTTATTAGCGCTGTCGTCACAACCGACAGATCTGCGAAACGCCGCTATTTTTATTGCTGCCGAAGCTGGCATAGTCAGACAATTCAAATCGTATTTAAATGCACATTGCCAATATGACAAACAAAAGCTGTACGCTAGCGCCTACTGGAATCAGAAAAAGTAATGCGCTAGACATTGGGTACGGTGAATCATAAAACTGGTGTAAAGTGTCAGCTAACATCCAAATCAGAATAACAGGAAAGTACTTTTTAAATGGCTTTCGATACCCAAGCAATCAATAAATCACGCCAGAATTTAACCGACTATGATGAAATATGGCTGTTCGGTTATGGCTCCCTTATATATAAGGTAGACTTCGAGTTTATTGCCAGTGAATATGCTTATATTACTGGATTTTCACGGCGTTTTTGGCAAGGCAGTCATGATCACCGAGGCACACCAGAATACCCAGGAAGAGTGCTAACCTTAACTCCTTCTTCTGGTGAAAGGTGTTTTGGTCGAGCATTTAAAGTCAATCATGAGGTTTTCGAGCACTTAGATCACCGTGAGAAAAATGGTTACCTGCGCCATGAAATTCCTATCCATCTATCAGATAATCGAACGGTTAAAGGTTTGATATACCTCGCCAGTCCAGACAATGCAGCTTACTTAGGGGAGGCAAGTATAAAAGACATTGCAACGCAAATCTTCAACTCATCTGGACCAAGTGGATTGAATCGTGATTATGTGTATGAACTCGCGGCAGCATTAAGAGAGCAAGACGAAGTGGACGAACATGTGTTTGAAATTGAAAAAACACTTGTTGCCATGGATTGATTGTTGGCTATCACCGGGATAATTCACCATTTCACTGGACTAAAGTCCAGCCTACAGACCTATTCGCTTATCTCACTACAGTCACAGAACCTGTAGCTCAGATTAAATCCCGAGCTACAGGGGTGCTCGAATTACACAAAGGTGCGACAATATGTCGCATTCTCGAGAGCGAACTGCCCCGCTATACTGCTACTATTTTATACTCAAAAGGTTCAAATTAGTGTCAGTAACAACCAGTAATCTAAACAATTTCCAGAAACTTTCCCCTATTGCCTTAGTCATCTGCACATGTTTTTTAAATTCCCCTGTATATGCAAATGATGAAACCGAAGTCGTAGAAGTTATAGGCTATAAACCCCAAGATAAAGTGCTTTTGGGTTCGCCAGAAGCGCTACTAGAACAACAAGGTGTGAGTTTTTCGGCAGCCGGTGGGATGTCCAGCTTACCAGTACTTAACGGTATGATGGGGGATCGCGTTAAGGTGTTGGTAGATGGTGCCGATGTTACCGCTGCCTGTGCAAATCATATGAATCCACCGCTATCCTATATTTCTGCCAATCAAATTAAGACAATTTCAGTAATTGCCGGCATTTCACCGGTAAGTTCGGCAGGAGACAATATTGCCGGTGTAATAGAAGTGAACACCATAAACCCTCAGTATAGCGACAGTGAAAATATAGGCTGGCAATCAGGCTATGCTTCGGCGGAGTACCGCAGTGTTAACGACGCCATGCTAATTGGTTTAGGCGTACACTTGTCAAGTGATTCAATCAGTCTGGATTATCAAGGTGCCTATGAAGATGCATCAAGTTATGATGATGGCAATGGTGAGCAAGTGCGCGATACGCTTTACCGTGCACAAAACCATGCCCTAACTGCCGCATTTAAAGATCAGCAACAGCAACTGGCAGTTAAACTAACCCATCAATATATCCCTTTTCAGGGCTTTGCAAATCAATACATGGATATGACTTACAACCAAAGTTATGGGCTAACCACACAATATTTGCGTGAGTTACAAAATGGCGATTTCCAGGCACAATTCAATTGGCACCAAGTTGAACATCGCATGGGCTTTTTTACACCAGAAAAAACTGGCATGATGCCGATGAATACTGAATCTGATGACTACAGTGCGAAATTACGCTGGCGTCTCCCTACCTCCGATAACCAAACTTGGTTATTGGGTGCAGAATGGTTTGCTTATCGACTTGAAGATTGGTGGCCGGCCGTCGCAGATTCTGCAATGATGGGACCAAATGATTACTACAATATACATGATGGTGAGCGCGACCGCTTGGCTATCTATGCAGAAAGCATTTCCCAGTTAGCCAACCAATGGACAATCTCAGCAGGCGTGCGGGTTGAAAATGTGTCAACCGATACCGGTGAAGTGCAGTCATACAATTCTATGTCGATGATGGGCATGCCGAATGAGGACTATGCCGCCAGCCTGACATTCAATGCAGCAGAACGAGATCGTTCAGATACATTAGTGGACATATCCTTGCTTGCATCTATTCCCCTCAATAGCCAGCAAACTTTAGAACTGGGTATCGCACGCAAAAACCGCGCACCAAACTTATACGAACGATATAGTTGGGGCCGCGGTAATATGGCTATGACCATGATTGGCTGGTTTGGCGATGGTAACGGCTATGTGGGAGACATTAATTTGGACCCTGAAACGGCAGTAACCATCAGTGCCGGATACCAATATGCTAGTACAGATGAAAGTTGGCAGTTTTCCATAACCCCTTATTACACCAAAATAAACGACTATATTGATGCGCAAGTTATCGGTAGCTTTAGCGCATTTGGCCAAACAGATAACCCTGATGCCACCCGTAACCTACTTGAGTTCATTAACGAAGACGCCACTCTGTATGGTGTGGATATCCAGGCACGTAAACAAATTGTAGACGATGCGCAATTGGGCCAGTGGAGCTTACAAGCCGATATTAGCAGTGTGCGCGGTTCTCGCGACGACAGTGGCGAAAGTCTTTATCAAATTAACCCCATCGAAGCGAAACTGAGTTTGCAGCACAAGTTAGCTAACTGGCAAAATAGCTTAAGTGTTCAGTGGGTAGACAGCAAAGAGCGTGTTGACTCTCGTCGACTCGAAAATACCACCGTAAATTACACATTAGTAGATATCGCAAGTCAGTATCATTGGCAACATATGACCTTAAGTGTGAGTATCAATAATCTTCTGGATGAATACTATGAATTGCCACTAGGTGGCGTCAGCGTAGCAGATATAAGAATGGGTGAAAGCTCCGATTTTGCCCAGCTAGCAGGTAAAGGTCGCTCGATTAACCTTGGCCTTCGTGCTAGTTTTTAATGAGCTTGAAGCCTTAGCAAAATAAACAATTGCGGTCAGGATGTTGCCAGGCTACAAGTGGCGACATCCACCAGCGAATAATAGTGGCTTAGTTTTTTCTTGACCTTGAATATATTCATTAGGTTTTTATTCAATTGTGCTAAACAGCCTCAGTCTCATTTGAAAACCGTTTTCTAATTAATAATAATCCAAACCGCGTCAATACATTTTGCTATTTGGTTTGATCTATCGGTTTTTCGATAAAATCGAGTGTCCCAAATCTAGCCACTCTCGATTTCATTTCAGACTGAATACCACACCTGAAACAATAATTACAAAAACGTCTATACATTGTTCATTTAACGCCTCTAATACCTCAATATCATTCATATTAGGCATGACTAAGTCAAGAATGACTAATGCAAATGATCCCTCGATTAGCGTATTGGTGGTTTCTTAGCCATTACTGACTAGTTCGAATTCACTGGCAAAGTTATTAGGAAGGCAACGCTCCACCATTTTACGCACTAACGCACTAATCTTCACAAATTAATACCGGAAGGCTCACCATCTCACCTTTTGTTATTATTATTGGATAGTTTTATGTTTCAATAGTGTTTTCTTCAACATTATACTGTGACCGAAGTTATGCCAAGCATTCAAGAAAAAGTCGCCTATCAGATACTTTATGGATTTGAGAAAAACTATCGTTGGTTTTGTCGAATTACCTCAGGAGCAAAACAGCGGTTTGAGCAAGCACAGTGGCAAGCAACTCAACTTGCAGTAAAAGAACGCATATCTATTTACGAACAAAGTTTGGCGGATACCATATCCGAAGTCTATGCACTTATAAATCCGCGCCAACAAAGCCATGCATTCTGGCACCAAGTAAAACATCTATTTGCGTTGCAATTGGAACAACACCCCCAATACGAACTAGCCGAAACCTTTTACAACTCAGTGATAGGCAGATTGTATAAACACAATAAAATTGATGACCAAATCATGTTCGTCCTGCCTAGCCGTTGTTATATCCCGGGACAAGACAAGCAAAAAGTGGTGAATAGCTTCGACACTAGCGGCACTGTTGGCTCAATGATGGAAGCAATTCTCGCTATCTACCGCTTTTCCATTCCCTATGAAAATAAACAAAGTGATATAGAGCAACTTGATCGAGCACTAAGAGCGCGGCTAAATAAAGCTCAACTGGCATCAGTACATACTGTAGAGATTCTAAAACCGGTCTTTTTCCGAGGCAAAGCGGCATATTTGGTAGGCCGTATCTGCATGCCGGAAGAAACTCTCCCATTTGTCATTGCGTTATTAATTAACGACGAAAAGCAATTGCAAGTCGATGCGCTGCTAACCAGCAATAAAGACTTGACTGTTATTTTTGGTTTTGCCCGCGCCTATTTCATGGCCGATACATTATATCCAGCTGAAATCGTTGCATTTTTACAAGAATTAATGCCAAACAAAAAAAACTTCGAATTGTATATGTCCATCGGTCATTACAAACACGGTAAAACCGTCTTCTATCGAAACTTCCTACAACATTTAGACAATACAGATGATAAATTTACCATCGCCCCGGGAATTCGAGGGCTGGTAATGGCCGTTTTCCATTTACCTTCCTACGGAGTGGTCTTTAAAATAATCAAAGATGAATTTCCCGAAAGCAAAAGGGTCACTCGTGAACAGGTACGAGAGTGCTATCGTTTAGTGAAAACCACGGATCGTGTTGGTCGCATGGCAGATACCCATGAGTATGTAAACTTCCGGCTCCCCAAAGACCGCGTAGAGCCAGAGCTATTGGAAGAGTTACTGGACGTTGCAAGTAAAAACATCGAGGTTAATGAAAACGAAATTATCATTAAACATGTTTATATCGAAAGAAAAATGACGCCGTTGAACATATTTTTACAAACAGAAACCGATGAAAATAAAATCCACAATGCAATTAATGATCTAGGCTTTTGTATTAAACAAATAGCCGCGGCAAATATCTTTCCTGGAGATATGTTACACAAAAATTTCGGGGTGACTCGCAATGGTCGCGTCATTTTCTATGATTATGATGAAATTTGCTTGATGCATCAGCGCACTTTTAGGGAACTGCCAAAATCAGATGATCCTTTTGCCATGGATACACTTTCGGTATCACCGGAGGATGTTTTTCCTGAGCAGTTCGAACATTTTATTGTAGGAAAGCGTCATTTAAAGGATCTCCTTAAAAAATTACACCCTGACCTAATGACGGCAAAATACTGGGTTGAAGCTCAAAAAAAAGCCGCAACTGGGACAGTCCAGCACTTCACACCTTATAGTCCTGAACTGCGTTTCAAGCGAGTGTAAGCATCCAGTGAATCTAACCCAGTTAACATTAGGGGATTTAACCCAGCAGCTCGGTATTCAGCTGCCCTCTGCGGAGCAGCCATTAAACCTTACTTGGCGCAATGAGAATGATGTGCGTGTTTGGGTGAAGCGCGACGACTTGGTGCATCCGGTCATATCCGGTAATAAATGGCGGAAACTGAGCCAAACCTTATTGCGCGCGGCACACTCACCACCGTCTAAAATCATCAGTTTTGGGGGCGGCCATTCAAATCATTTGCATGCATTAGCTTATAGTTGCCAAAGATTAGCGATCCCGTTATTGGCCATTGTTAGGGGAGATTATTCACAACATATGACCCCTATGCTCAGCGATATTAAACACTGGGGCGCAGAAATTGAATGGGTGAATAAAATCACTTACGCGAAACGGGCTGACGCTAGCTACTTAGATCAGCTTAACGCAGAGCATCCCAATTCCTTGATTATTCCAGAAGGTGGCTCACAGCTTGACGCCTTGAACGGCGTAGCCTCTATTGTTGCAGAATTAACCCGGCCCTATGACATCATAGTGACACCTGTTGCCAGTGGCGGCACTATGGCTGGTTTAATCCAAGGTACGCACAACAGTCGCTGCGATGTATTAGGCCTAGGTGTATTAAAAGGCCATGACTATTTACAAGAATTGGTCACTAGACTTCTACCCAGTGAGATACATCAACTAGGTTCTTCAGCACAAGAACCAACAGAACAAAAAAACTGGCAAATCAATTCAGACTTTCACTTTGGTGGATACGCCAAGAAAACACCCGAACTGGTCACTTTTTGTGAACAATTTGAGCAAGATTACCAGATCCCCATCGAACCCATTTATTCGGGCAAATTGTTTTGGGGTTTACGCCAATTAATCGAAAATAAGAGTTTTCCACCAGGCTGTAAAATCCTTGCCTTACATACCGGTGGGCTGCAAGGTAAACGAGTTCAACAACCCGCAAAGATAATAAGGAATCAAGATGCAGTGGACTGAATGGCTAGCAGGTTTCGCAGGCGCGTCTCCCATAGAATGGATAGCCACCGTCAGCGGCTTTTTGTGTGTATTCCTGATCATAAAACGCAGTATTTGGTGTTTTTTCTTTGGTTTTATCCAAGTCAGTTTATACAGTTATATTTTTTACGACGTCAAACTCTACTCAGATATGATTCTGCACCTGATTTACGTAGGCTTTCAAATCTATGGTTATTGGATTTGGTCTAAAAATTTAGATGATGGTGGTCATGTGGTTGTCCATCACGGCAGTAGGCAGTTGTATCTGCTAGCCGTAGCCTTGGCGATTGTTGCAACCGGGCTCTGGGGCTGGTTTATGGCCAGCAACACCGATGCCAGCTTACCCTACTTCGATGCATTTACCACTTGCGTCAGTTTAATGGCTCAGTGGTTAATGTCCCATAAGAAGCTATATAATTGGAGCTTTTGGATTGTGGTGGATGTCGTTGCCATCTGGGTATATTGGCAAAAGGGTTTGTACCCAACCTCCGTTCTCTATTTATGCTTTTTAGTGATGGCTTGTATTGGTCAATATCAATGGTGGCGGATTTATCAAAAAAATACCGCACAGTTCGTCTAAGTAACTTAGATTAGATGAATAAAGTGTCTATATTTTTGCATTCGCCTATTGCGTCTTTTGCTAGCAGTGTTAGCATGCGCAAAATTTTCAGCTTGGATAAAAGGAAGCAAATATGTCTCGTGTTTTGATCATCGGTGCTGGCGGCGTTGCTGCAGTCACCATTAAAAAATGTGCCCGTATGCCTGAGCATTTCGATGAAATCTATTTGGCCAGCAGAACAGTATCAAAATGCGAAGCGCTACAAGCTGAAGTTGGCGCAGATCGCGTAAAAGCAGTTTTTGCCATTGATGCTGATAATGCCGCAGAAGTTGAAGCGTTAATTAATAAAGTAAAACCTGATTTGCTTATTAACTTAGCGCTGCCCTATCAAGATCTTCCTATTATGGATGCTTGTCTTGCGACGGGAACGAACTACTTAGATACCGCCAACTACGAACCTAAAGATGAAGCCAAATTTGAATATTCATGGCAATGGGCCTACCAAGACAGATTTAAACAAAAAGGCATAATGGCCCTTTTAGGAAGTGGGTTTGATCCCGGTGTAACTAATGTTTACACCGCCTATGCAGCTAAACATTATTTCGATGAAATTCATTATTTGGATATTGTCGATTGTAATGGCGGCGACCATGGTCAAGCTTTTGCCACTAACTTCAACCCAGAGATCAATATCCGCGAAATCACGCAACGAGGACGTTTTTGGGAGAATGGTCAATGGAAAGAAACGGATCCATTGAGTGTCAGAGAAGATCTGGATTACCAAAACATTGGGGTCAGAGCATCATATTTGATGTTCCATGAAGAGTTAGAGTCTATTGTTAAACATTTCCCGAGTTTAAAACGTGCTCGTTTTTGGATGACCTTTGGTGATGCCTACTTGAACCACCTTAAGGTGCTTGAAGGTATTGGCATGACCAGCATTGAACCCATTGATTTCCAAGGCCAACAAATTGTGCCCCTTGAATTCTTAAAAGCCGTGCTACCAAATCCAGGTTCACTTGCCGAAGGGTACACCGGCATGACCTGTATCGGTACTTACATCACAGGTATTAAAGATGGCAAAGAAAAAACCATTTTTATATACAACAACTGTGATCACGCAGCCTGTTTTGAGGAAGTGGGCGCACAAGCCGTTTCCTACACTACCGGTGTACCGGCAATGATTGGTGCGGCGCTTATGTTAAACGGTACCTGGAAAGGTGAAGGGGTATGGAACATGGAACAATTCGATCCAGACCCGTTTATGGAAATGCTTAATCAACACGGACTGCCTTGGCAGGTGTTAGAGTGCGAGCAAAGCCCGTTTAAACGCTAATTGGGAGTCACACCTTGAGCGAGCAAATGTTAGACCCAACAGTCCCTTCACCATGTTATGTGTGTGAAGAGTCTAAACTCGAACACAATTTACAAATAATGGAACGAGTACAGCGAGAAGCTGGGGTAGACATTATTCTTGCCCTCAAAGGTTTTGCCATGTGGTCTACCTTTGATCTGGTGGGTAAATATTTAAAAGGTTGCACCGCCAGTTCAGTTTGGGAAGCCAAACTTGCCAAGTATGAAATGGGTCAAGAAGTCCATGCTTTTTCACCGGCCTATAAACCGGCAGATATGCACGAGTTATTACAGTTAGTGAATCACATTTCATTTAATAGTTTAACTCAGTGGCAGCGTTATAAAGAGCAAGTTTTGGCTGCCGGGATATCTGCTGGCATACGCTTGAACCCTGAACACCGCGAAGCGGAAACTGAACTCTATGATCCCAGTGCACCTGGCTCACGTTTAGGCATTCGAGTGGCGGATTTAGAAGGGGCTGATTTAACGGGTATCGAGGGTTTTCACGTGCACAATTTATGTGAGTGTGATTCCTATGCCACAGAACGAACCTTACTCGCAGTAGAAAAACGCTTCACAAAATGGCTGCCAGAGATTAAATGGTTAAATTTAGGTGGCGGTCACTTGATGACTAAACAGGGTTATAACCTAGAGCACCTAATTGACACCTTGATGCAATTCAAACAACGCCATCCACATATTCATATTATTCTTGAGCCAGGCTCCGCAGTGGCGTGGCAAACGGGCTGTTTAGTATCTGAAGTAGTAGATATAGTGGAAAATGACGGGCATATTGCCATTTTGGATATCTCTGCCACCGGTCACATGCCCGATGTGCTGGAAATGCCCTATCGGCCTGAGGTGACAGACGCAGGGGAACCAGGTGAAAAAGCTTTTGATTATAAACTTGGCGGCAACTCCTGTTTAGCCGGTGACGTTATTGATACTTATAGCTTTGACCATCAATTAACAGTAGGCGAACGGATTGTGTTTGAAGATATGATCCATTACACCATGGTCAAAACCACGTTCTTCAACGGTGTTGAACACCCAGCCATTGGGATCATTGGAAAAAACGGGGAATTTAAGCTCATTCGTCAGTTCAATTATCAAGACTTCAAAAATCGGCTTTCTTAGTCCTTGCAACTCGACTAAACCTCATCCCCACTTTACTTATATCCTTAAGCGGTATTAATTTTTTAGTTGCCGCATACCTAAAATTACCAACAATAATCCAGTTATATGCAAAAGAGTGACAGGCTCATCCAGCAACTGATTAGATAAAATAATGGTAAATAAAGGTCCTACTGCCCCAACAATAGAGGCTTTACTTGCGCCTATTCGTTTTACCCCGGCACTGATCATAAAGGAAGGGATCAAGGTCATAAAGATGGCCACAATCAAACCACCTATATAAAGTTCATTTGAGTAATCCAGTAAGTCTTCAACACCTGCGGCATAGGAGTGTATGAGCAGGGTAATACAGGCTGATATCATGGCTAAACAGACAAAACGTTGGCTACCAATTTGACGGGAAAAACGTTGGGTCGCCACCAAATACCAGGCAGTCAAAATACTAGCAATAAACACCAAAAAACTGCCTAAAAAGAGGTTTTCACCGCCAAAAGAAAGGTCGGCATAGAAGAACACAAAAATGCCAGCATAAGATAATATTAGTGCTAACCAGACTTTAGGCACCGGTTTTTCTTGCAAAAACCACCAACCAAATAAGATAGCCACCGCCGGATAACAAAATAGAATAATTCTCTCTAGTCCTGCAGTAATGTATTGCAAGCCGAGTAAATCAAAGTAGCTGCCTAAATGATAACAAGCAATACCCGCTGCGCAGCACCCTAATAACTCCTTTGCATTTAGGGTTCCCCAACCTGTTCGTTGTAACGACCAGATTAAAATCAGTAAATAGAAAGGTAAAACAAACAACATACGCAGTGTTTGCAATTCCAATGGCCCTATACCTAACTGATAGAGGTATTTGATCATGATCGCTTTACTGGAAAATAGGACAGTACCTAGTACTACTAGGAATATGCCAGGATTAATTCTGGACATTGACGGCCTCAAATGAACGGGAATAATGGAGACGGCGTTGATTATCCAAAATAATGGCTTCATAACCGCGGGTGCGGTTAATTAAATTTATGCCTTTTTTCACCCCTAATACAAACACCGCGGTGGATAAACCATCATTCAAGGTGCTTCTAGGGCCAATAATAGTCACACTTTGCACTTCATAGCTGGATTCACCACTTTTGGGTGACAGAATATGATGGTAACGTTTGCCATCTTCTTCGAAGTAACGCTCATAATCTCCAGAAGTGGACATAGCTGTGTTTTCAAGGGGTAAAACCACCGCTTGTTTTTGATGATTTCGCGGATCGCGGATCCCCACCTTCCATGGACGGCCATTACGATCCCCTAACAACCCTGTATCTCCGCCAGCTGTCACCAAAGCATGCTCAATTCCCATGTTTTTGAGAATAGATAAGGCGTTATCAACAGCGTGCCCTTTGGCAATGCCACCTAAATCAATTTTCACTTTTGGGTGAGTAAAAGCCACCGATTGGGAGTTTGGATTTAACTGTAGATGCCGATAATTAATCGCATCTAACAAACTTTGAATAGTTTGCGAGTCGGGACGTTGCTTTTGTCGATAGTCGTACAGGTAACCGACACTGGCAAAGGTAATATCGAATGCCCCTTGAGTTTCTTCTGATAGGCCCACAGACAATTGCAATAACTCAAACAATTCACTAGAAACAGGCACCTCCGAGTGTGCGGCCAAACGATTCAACTTGGACAATTCACTGCTGTCGATATAGGGGCTCATGAGCTGATTTATGCGCTGCATTTCCTGCATAACGGCTTCTACAGCTGCGCGACCTAATTGCGGGGATTGGGCCCAAATTTCGGTGTGGATATTGGTACCCATAATGCCGCGACTATCGGAATACCAAGCGCCGTGCTCGCTTTTATCCTCACTTTCAGTGTGAGGTAAGGATTTTTCTGACGCTCCATAAGCATAATTAACAACCGAAAAGTTGATACCCGCACACACAAACAGCAGCGCGAAAAAGATGGCCTTCAAATTATTCATTCAAGGTTAAACCATACTGATAGAGTGCATTCTTTTTAAGGCCATAATGGGAGGCTGTAATGGCTGCGGCCTTTTTCAATGGTAGCTCGGCAATCAAGGTTTTCAGTAATTGCAGACTTTCGGGAGGCATCTCAGTATCATTTTTTGGCGCTCCAGCAACCATCAATACAAATTCTCCACGCTGATGGTTGGCATCATCTAAAAGCCAGGCTAGCACCTCAACCGCCGATGCCGAATAAAACGTTTCAAATGCTTTAGTGATTTCTTTGGCGATGGTTATTTTACGTTCCTCGCCTAATACCTCAATGATAGCCTTAACGGTATCGGCTATACGGCGGGGCGATTCGTAAAACACAGTGGTAGCAGTTTCGTTATTTAAACGCTCTAACACACTGTGTTTAGCCACCTGTTTAACTGGCAAAAAGCCATAGAATAGAAACTGATCGGTCGGCAATCCAGATGCACTTAAAGCGGCAATTGCAGCGCAAACACCAGGTACTGGCACCACAGTTACCTCTTTCTCTGTACAACGATTCACTAAATTATAACCAGGATCACTTATTAAAGGTGTGCCGGCATCAGAAATTAATGCGATATCCATTCCCCCTTTCAACTGGTCAATTAAACGATCGGATATTTGTTTCTCATTGTGATCATGGACTGCCGTCATTCGGGTGTTTACTCCCCAATGTTGTAACAGCTTTTGACTATGCCGTGTATCTTCAGCGGCAATCAAATCAACTTCATTTAATATTTTGATTGCGCGGTGCGTAATATCGTCCAAATTACCAATGGGTGTTGAAACAATGAACAATGTGCCAGTTTTTGCCACTTATAATCAGCCTTTGATTGTTTTACATCATTAGGCATTTTAAACTACCTGAAGATAAATGGGTTGGAAAATTTTGAGAGTATCAATGGGCAAGTTAAAATGGTTAGTTGTTTATAGTGCTGCCGCGGCATTAATTGGTTGTGGCTCTACACCTGAAACAACCAAAACGACTAGTAGCAATAAGTCCAAAGAACAAACGACGCAACAAATAAAAGCGTTACCCAAAGATCCTATTTTTTACTTAAATGAAGCAAAACGCATTTATGCGGAAAGCGGAGACAAAACTCAGCGTAACCAATGGATATTGCAAGCAGCAGAGTCATATAAGCAACACGAACAATGCCTGCAAAGCGAAAAAGTGGTGCTGCTCACTATGGCTGAAATCTCAGATCCGGCGTTGCATAATCAAGCACAGATTCTATTAGCTGAATGTGAATTGACTAAAACCCCCACTAATTGGGAAAAAGTTGCCACGCTGCTAGGGCAAATAAACCCTAATATTAATCATAAGAACCGCGTGTTTCACATTCAGCATAGACAATACGTGCACTTAAAGCAGTGGCTCAATGCAGCACTGGCCTTGAACAAAATTGAACCCGCCGAAAATCTGCAAGAGCAAAACATATGGTATTTGCTACAACGGTTGAACGAACAAGAGTTAGAGAATGCACTTCGTTCCTATTCAGAATTATCTCCGTGGTTACAATTGAGCTTAATTGTTAAACGTTTTGGCCTGCAACCACAACAATTGCAAGTTGCAGTGGATGAATGGCAAACTCGTTTCGAGTCACACCCCTTGAGTGTTAACTTACCAGAAGAAATTCAGCGAGCGATAGATATACGCCCGTTAAAAATGCAAAAGATAGCGGTACTCTTACCGCTTTCTGGCCGACTATCTCAACAAGGTTTAGCCATAAAACAAGGTCTTTTGGCTGCCTACTATGGAAATCAAACATCCATAACAAGTGATGCAAAAGATGACTTCCCTGCACTGCATTTTTTCGATATTGAAAATAAACCAATGACGGAACTGGTAGCAGAAGTATCAGAATATGATGTGGTGATAGGTCCTTTGGTAAAAGACAAGTTGGCAGAATTTACTCAATTAGCTCCTCCAGAGCTAAATATCATCGGCTTAAATCGACTCGATAACAGCAAACTTGTATCTGAACCCGGCACTATAGAACCGTCCTTCCTTGATGATAAACAAAGTACAGAACTAGCCAACGCAGAGTCAGAAGAAACAGAACAGGTTAACGACGTAAATGAATCTGGTATTCGCATATATTTTGCATTATCACCAGAAGACGAAGCCGTGCAATTAGCTAACAAAGTATTCAAAACTGGAGCACTCAGCCCTATTGTCGTTACCCAACAAAGCGGTGCACCTAAACGAATGGCGAATGCCTTTTTACAAACTTGGCAACTATTAACTGACGGTGATGGTGTAGCTCCTGGGGTAGCTACCTTTACCGATAATAAGAGCATGCGTACCAGCCTAACCACGTTACTGGATGTTTCTCAGAGTAAAACTCGTATTAACCAATTAGAAAGTATCACTAGCGAAAAAATTTATTCAGTACCTCGAAATCGCCGAGATATTGATGCAATAGTGTTATTTGCCTCACCGGAGCAGACGGAATTACTTAACCCCATCGTTGAAACCAGTTTAAGCCCCTTTAACGACAAAGCTGTTCCTGTTTACGCTTCTTCACGAAGCTACAGTAAGAATTTCAGCAACAATACCCTACGAGACCTACGTAACATCACCTTTACAGATATGCCTTGGATGTTACCAGATGGGGAGCATCAGTCTTTGAAAAGTGAGATTGAAGCGATTTGGCCGAAACAAGACGATACCTTAAAACGTTTGTTTGCTTTAGGTTTTGATGCCTATACTCTGGTACCTGTACTGGCGAGTCTAGAAGCTTTGCCTCAGGTTTCGGTTAAGGGCCTAACAGGCACCCTTTCTGTTGACCAAAGCGGCAATGTTATTCGTGTCCTACCCTTTGGTAAGATTACTGAAAGAGAGGTTATTTTGCTTGCAATGGATTAAGCAACGCTTTGCCAGGGAAACTGGGCAACAATCAGAGATAAAAGCTCGCCATTACTTGCAAGAAAATGGACTGGATTTTCATCAGAGCAATTATCATTGTCGCTCAGGTGAAATTGATTTAGTTATGCGAGACGGCCAAGAATGGGTATTTGTTGAAGTCAAATATCGCAGCAATTCTGATTATGGTACGGCAGCAGAATATTTTCATGCAGCCAAACGAAAAAAATTTACTCAGGCGGTGAAACATTTTATGCACTTTCACCATCTAAACCCCGCAATGGTAGCGCATAGGATTGATTTAGTTGCAATTGACGGTGATCAAATTCAATGGTTCAAGTCGGTCTAAAAAGTGCCATTGGAATTCTATTTAAAACACAATTGAGATTGTCATGATTGAACAAATAAAAGCTAATTTCACTGAAAGTATCCAGACTAAAATAGCCGCTGGAGAAGTACTTCCAGAGTCGATTTTTAAAGCATCACAGATGATGGTTGATGCACTTATTCACGGCAATAAAATTTTATCATGCGGGAATGGAGGCTCAGCAGGAGACGCACAACACTTTTCTTCAGAACTTCTTAATCGTTATGAGCGGGACCGCCCCAGTTTACCTGCCATGGCTTTAACAACTGATTCATCGACTATCACTTCAATAGCTAATGATTACAGTTATGATGAAGTTTTTTCTAAGCAAGTTCGAGCATTAGGACAAGCCGGCGACATATTGTTAGCTATTTCCACTAGTGGTAACTCTAGAAATGTGATTAATGCTATGGAAGCTGCGTTAAGCAGGGACATGACCATAGTGGCGCTTACCGGAAAAGACGGAGGTGAGATGGCAGGTTTATTGGGTCCGAATGATGTTGAAATTCGTGTTCCATCCAGCCGTACTGCGCGTATTCAAGAAGTCCATTTATTGGTTATTCACAATTTATGTGAATGTATCGATGATAGTTTATTCCCAGAACAAGGAGCAGATTAAAGCATGTTGTTTACAACGCCTCGCTCTCTTATTTTTATCGCTGTTATCACCTTGTTTTTACAAGGTTGTGCTGCCCTGGTCGTTGGTGCTGGTGTCGGTGCCGCTTCAGCCGCTCATGATAGACGAACTTTAGGTACACAACTAGATGACAAAACGGCGACTGCTCGATTGGCGGCTAAGTTTGCCAATAACGCAAACCTAGACGTTGCCAGAATCGATATCACTGTATTCAATGGCATAGTATTATTAGTTGGCCAAGCACCTTCAGAGTCGATTAAGGAGGAAGTGTCTACTACCGCCCAGAACGTTGAAAATCTGCGTAAGATCCACAATCAAATGCGTATTGCCGAACCTATTCCTGCCACGGTTATCGCTAATGACACGTGGTTAGCGAGCAAAGTAAAAACCGCGCTAATTGGTGATAAACGAGTGGATGGCTTAAATATAATTGTAGAAGTCGAAGACTCAGAAGTATTTTTGATGGGACTAGTTAGCAGCAGTGAAGCTGATGTTGCCGTTGAAGTTGCACGAAACGTTAATGGAGTGGCCCGAGTTATTAAAGCATTTGAAAACAACTAGGAACTTCTAACTGTTACACGTCCTAGCCATGTCGCTAGCTGAAAAGGGTCCGCTCCAAGTTATTGCAAACTTTTTGGAAACGACCCCATATCTTTATTCAACCATTTAGCATCAAACAGTAAGTCATTCACTTTGTTCTGAGCCCTGCGTATTTGCGATGGTGTCATTTTTTCGTGCAACTTGAAGTAATGGGCATTTACTTGTGCTTTATTTTCATCAAGAGCACTGTATAAACCCTGCCAAATTGCAGCCTTCTCAAGAGCATTTTTTTGCAAATAATAACCAACGTAAAACTCATATACAGAAGGCTGTATATCTTTAATCACTTCGGCTTTTTCAAGTGCTTGGCGAGCGTACTTCAAACCTTGTTCTTGGTTATTTTTAGCGTAGTGGGTCATTAAAGCCACATATACATCAACGTGCACTTCTTTGGCCGTCTCAAAGCCATTTACCATGGATTCCCAATTATCTTGATTCTGAGAATTTGTCCAAAGCCAAAGGTTCACTTCTGGTCTTAAAATTGATCGTGTACTAGCGATTAACTCTTTTTGTAGTTCAGGAATTTTTCTAATGGTTGTCATTTGTGACTGTTTGTCACTTTTGTTTCGAACCGCTTCAGATACAAATGCATCTTCTAAGCAACTTCGATAAGCATCTAGGGTTCTAAGTGCCACATAGGTATTAATTGAACTCAATTGTTCCCGTTGGCGGGCTAGGTCTCGAATAACTTCACTTCGTGGCAACGTACACAACGCCCCTGAGTGGGTGTTGTCGCAGATATCTTGATAAGTATCACAAATTTGCCACATAGAGTCGTCAGCGACACCATCGTTGTCACAACCAGCAATCAAAATGCTTACCCAAATCAACCAATAACGCATATATGATTTCCTAGAAATATTGAATTTTATGGTACTTTTATTTGATGATAAAAAAGGCGCTAAATAGCGCCTCTCATAAATTACTTAACGACCGTAAGGTTCGGAGGTCCTTTTCGTTCAGGCTTAGGGGTTGCTTTAGGTGTAGCAGCAGTCCCTTCCTTATCTCCGTCTGCGGCTAGACTTTCGTCTGGCGTAAAGACGGTACCGGCACCATTTTCCTTCGCATAGATAGCTAAAACAGCCTGAGTGGGAACCACTAATTGCCGTGGCACCCCGCCAAAGCGAGCTTCAAAACTGACATCTGCATCACCAATGTTTAATTTTACACATGCACTTGGCGACACATTAAGAACAATCTGTCCATCTCGGACATGCTCTTGCGGCACATTAGTACCAGCAACCGTTGCATCAACAACTAAATAAGGTGTTAAATCGTTGTCTATGATCCATTCGTAAAATGCTCTTAACAAGTAGGGCTGATTTGAAGTCATCATAATAGGCTACCTAAACCACTTAAAGTGGATCGTGTATTTCTCTTTCTTGATCCGTCAACGAAGCTTTAAAAGAACTACGAGCAAATATGCGATTCATATATGCTAATACTTCCTTACTGCCTGCCCCGGTTAGTTCGATGCCAAGTGCAGGCAATCTCCACAATAGGGGTGCTAAGTAACAATCAACTAAGCTAAACTCTTCACTCATAAAGAATGGCGTTTCAGCAAATAATGGCGCTAAACTAAGTAATGCTTCACGTAACTCGTTACGCGCTGCATCCACATCACCTTTACCTGCAACAATCTTATCAGCAACTGAATACCAATCTTGTTCTATACGGTGCATCATTAAACGGCTTTGACCGCGAGATACAGGATAAACAGGCATTAGAGGAGGATGTGGAAAACGCTCATCCAAGTACTCCATAATGATATGGGACTTGTATAAAACTAGTTCTCTATCGACCAGTGTAGGCACTGTGCCATAGGGATTTAAATCAAGTAAATCTTCAGGAAGGTTGGTTGGATCAGTATAGCTGATTTCAACGCCCACTCCTTTTTCCGCAAGTACTATGCGTACTTGGTGACTGTAAATATCACTTGTGTCAGAGAACAACGTCATGATTGAACGTTTATTCGCGGCTACAGCCATTAACTATCCTCCAGAATCAACAAAACAGGCCAACCAATACAAGGATTAAAAACCACCAGATTGATTGGTTGTCTAACCCCAGTTTGGAATTAGACTGATTAAAAAAAGGGGCAATTCCGCCCCTTTTTTGATTATACCTTAATTTTGGGTGAATTAGTGAACATCACGCCAATATTCTTTCTTAAGTAGGTAAACGAAAATAAACAGTACAACGATGAAGGCTAAAACCCATCGTCCAGTAGATTCCAAATTCAAACGACCTGGTTCACCTACATAAACAAGGTAGTGAACAAGGTCACCCACAGCTTTATCATACTCTTCAGAATTTAACTCACCGTTACCGTCAGTTTTAATGCCAACGTAAACTTCTTTCATTTCACCGTCGATCATTCTTTCTTCATGAGTTTCGCGAGGAGTACCTTGCAACTCTTGAAGCACGTGAGGCATACCGACATCAGGGAAGCGTTTGTTGTTCACCCCAAAGGTTTTACTCTCGTCTACATAAAAAGTACGTAGATAAGTATATAACCAATCAGCACCACGCACGCGAGCAACCAAGGTTAAATCTGGAGGTGGAGCACCAAACCATTTAGCCGCATTCTCAGCAGGAATAGCACTTTTAATGTGGTCAGATACTTTCTCACCCGTAAACTGCAAGTATTCCTGTCCCAATTCATTAGGAATACCTAAATCTTTGAAACTACGCTCATAGCGCTGATACTGCATGTTATGGCAACCCAAGCAGTAGTTATTAAACAATTTAGCACCGTTTTGTAAGGCAGCTTTATCGTTCAAATCAATATCGATGTGGTCGTTTTCGATTCCACCACTGGCTGCACCAGCAAGTCCCGAAAACAATAAAGTTAACACTAATACAAACTTTTTCATTTCGTGATCCTCTCTGGTACCGGCTTAGTATTCTCATTTCTGCTGTATATGAACATCAAAACGAAGAATCCAAAGTACATAATAGTAGCGATTCGAGACGCAATAATCTTCCAGTTCTCTTGCGGTGTGCCACCTAGATAACCTAGGAAAATAAAGACTGCAGCAAACACCAGTAGATTCCAACGGTGCAAACCACAACGGTAACGCCAAGATTTCACTTTGCCGCGGTCAATCCATGGTAATAAGAACAACGCAACGATTGCAGCGAACATGGCTATTACACCAAGTAACTTATCAGGTACCGCTTTTAAGATTGCGTAAAACGGTGTGAAGTACCAAACAGGGAAAATATGCTCAGGTGTTTTCAATGGGTTAGCAATTTCAAAGTTAGGGTGCTCTAAGAAATAGCCGCCCATACCTGGAGCAAAGAACATGACGTAACAGAAGATAAATAAGAATGCCGCGAATGCAACCATGTCTTTCAACACTATATGCGGGAAGAAAGGCACTACATCATCAATGATGTCGTATTTTTTAGTGTAGTACTCATGCATTTCAAACTTGGTTTTTTGATCTTCAGTCAACGAACCTTTTTTACGCTTAACTTCAACACCATCAGGGTTATTTGAGCCCACTTCGTGCAATGCAACAATGTGCAAGAAAACGAGTATGACAATAACCAATGGTAAAGCGATAACGTGTAAGGCAAAGAAACGGTTTAGGGTAGCGCCAGAGATAACGTAGTCACCCTGAATCCACTCAACTAAATCAGGTCCAATCACAGGAATAGCACTGAACAGGGAAACAATTACTTGCGCTCCCCAATAAGACATTTGTCCCCAAGGTAATACATACCCCATGAAGGCTTCAGCCATAAGCGCTAGATAGATAAACATACCAAATAACCACAATAACTCACGAGGCTTTTGGTAAGAGCCGTACATCATGCCGCGGAACATATGTAAATATACCACGATAAAGAATGCAGATGCCCCTGTGGAGTGCATATACCTAAGTACGTCTCCATAAGGCACGTCACGCATGATGTATTCTACGGAAGCGAATGCACCTTCAGAAGAAGGGACAAAGTTCATAGTTAACCATACACCGGTAACGATTTGGTTGATTAGTACAATTGTGGCTAAGAAACCAAAGATGTACCAAAAATTCATATTTTTAGGTGCGGGGTATTGAATAGCGTGCATATTTGCAACGCGCATCATTGGAATACGATATTCAATCCAATCTAAAAGACCTTTAAACATCTTATGCTGCCCCCTCGGCTTCTGAACCGATAATTACGGTATTATCATCAACATATTGATAAGGCGGTACAACCAGATTCAAAGGTGCAGGTACACCGTCGAAAACACGACCAGCCATATCAAATTTAGAGCCGTGACAAGGACAGAAGAATCCTTCGTCGACGCCTTCAACGTATTCAGCAAATGCGCCATCAGTTAAATGCTGAGGAGAGCACCCTAGGTGAGTACAAATTCCCACTAGAATCAAATACTCTTCTTTTAAAGAACGATAGCGGTTTTTAGCAAATGCTGGCTGCTGCTCTTGCTCAGAATCAGGGTCCTTAAGAATATCTTCATGTTTAGCTAATGAAGCTAGTAATTCTGGCGTACGCCTTACAACCCAAACTGGTTTGCTTCGCCAGATAACGCGAATCATTTGCCCAGGCTGAATCTTGCCAATGTCAATTTGCACATCGGCACCAGCGGCCTTAGCTCTTTCGCTAGGGCTCCATGAACCAATAAAAGGTACAGCTACACCAACGACACCAGCAGCGCCAACAACTGAAGTTGCTACGGTAAGGAAACGGCGCCTAGGGTTGTCTTGAGGCTGATTGTCATTATTTGACGAATCATTTGTATCGACAGACACATTGCTCATCCACTCTTCTCCAAGTTCGGATTTAGTGATACTTCTTGAACATAAAAAGTTGGTTCCGATAGCGATTTGCTAACAGGTAACTCGCACAAGAAATTACGGTTTTGTTGAATTTATCTATTAACATGAAATGATAAAAGAAAACCCCTAATAAAGACAAGGAATTAAGTAAATATTCCTAAGTTTTATAGGATTAATCTACTCTGAGGCAATTGAATTAAATGTAATAGACATAAAAACACAAATTTTTAACAATAAAAAACCCAGCGTTGCTGGGTTTTTTGAAATATTCGTAACGTAAAAATTAACGTTTTGAGTATTGAGGACGCTTACGTGCTTTATGAAGACCCACTTTCTTACGCTCAACTTTACGTGCATCACGAGTTACAAACCCGGCTTTACGTAGCGCTGGACGAAGTGCTTCGTCATATTCCATCAATGCACGAGTAATACCGTGACGGATTGCACCAGCTTGACCACTAATACCACCACCGGCTACGGTGACGTATAGGTCAAATTTATCAGTCATTTCAACTAGCTCAAGTGGCTGACGAACAACCATGCGTGCTGTTTCACGACCGAAGAAAACATCCAAAGGACGCTTGTTAACTACAATGTTACCACTACCTGGACGTAGAAAAACACGAGCGGTAGAGCTTTTGCGACGGCCTGTGCCGTAGTATTGAGTATCTGCCATTTTTCTGCTCCTTAAATGTCTAGAACTTGAGGCTGTTGAGCAGCATGTGAATGCTCAGTACCAGCGTACACTTTCATTTTGCGGAACATAGCACGTCCAAGAGGACCTTTAGGCAACATACCTTTTACCGCTTTCTCGATGATCATTTCAGGCTTGTGAGCTTGAAGTTTCTCAAATGTTGTATCTTTCAATCCACCTGGGTAACCAGTGTAGGAATAATAGATTTTGTTCTGTGCCTTACGGCCAGTAACAGTCACTTTATCAGCATTGATTACGATAATGTAATCACCAGTGTCAACATGAGGAGTGTACTCTGGCTTATGCTTACCGCGTAAACGTATCGCGATTTCTGTGGCCAAACGGCCTAGTGTTTTGTCTGCGGCGTCAACCACATACCAGTCGCGTTTTACCGTCTCTGGTTTTGCAACAAAAGTTTTCATTTTAAAATACCCGAAATATATAAATTGTTACTGGTTAATTTTCTGCTTTGGTTAAATATCAAGTGCATTGCATCGATATTTCGCCATCCAGAAAACCTCTTAAATCAATATTTTGACCCCTTCGAGTCGATTGATTCTTCCACTTTCCCAAAGTGGGCGTAACTGGGCAGGGCGCGAATTATACAGAAGTTTTCATAAAACGCGAGGGGGTATTGCAAGTTTTTTAGCCAATAATGGTAATCAATTCATATTCTATTCATTTAATCTGATCCATTGTATGCCCTAATCTCGTTGCAATAACATTAAATAAATTCTGAAAATAACACTAATGGGCGCACAACAGCCGATGCATACCCAGCTCATAAATTTACTCGGAATTAGGGAAATAACCTTGTTTAAGATATATTGCGCTAGATGATTAAACCTTAGGTAAATTCTAGGGTCATAACTTGCACTATTTAGAATATGTGTTTTGAGTTATTACAACTTTTCTATGGAGTCCGTTAGATGAATTACAGTAAGTGGGTTTTGTTGGCCATTGCCGCCACTCAAGTAAATATTGCCATGGCGACTAGCCTACGCTCAGAGCAGATCCAATTAAGCAAGCAAAATAGTGATTCGAAAAGTTCGGTTATCACCCCTCTTATTGTCGGAGGTGCATCGGCAGATGAGGGAGAATACCCCTTTATGTCGGCACTGGTTGTGGTGGGCACGGAAATAGAAACCACGGTTTCGGTAAATAGTAGCGATTACGAGTCCAATTCATTCGGTTTTGGTCCAGACGGCGAAGCAACAGGTTCGTTAGTTGACTGTGGAATTGGTGATTCGCAGTGCCAAGGAGTCAGCAATAACATTTGTTTGATTGAACGTGGAGAGATTAACTTCTCTGAAAAAGCGCTCAATTGTGAATCCGGCGGTGGCATTGGTGCCATTATCTATAACAACGTGGATGGCCCTTTAGACTCAGGTACATTAGGGGACGACTTTAGCGGCAGTATTCCGGTTGTAGGAATTTCACAACAAGATGGACAAGCATTAATCGACTTGCAAAATGCCACAGCCAGCATCACTTCAACGACTCTAGCAGCTACTGCCCAAGATGTCGTTTGTGGCGCAACCTTTTTAGGTGAACAGTGGATATTAACCGCTGCTCACTGTGTAGATTCTGAAATTGCAGATCAGTATCAGGTTAACGTAGGGGAATATGATCTCAGAGATGGCGCTGAACAAGCCATCGCCATTAAACGTATTTATTCTCACCCTAACTTTGATTCAGACTCATTAGACAATGATGTGGCGCTGATTGAGCTGGTAGAAAGTGTCGAAGGTACGGCGATTCAGCTTGCAGATGCTAGCACCACTGACCAATTAGCTATTGAAAATACTATCGCCACCTCAATTGGTTGGGGTGGACGCACCGGCTATTTGCCAAATGAAGGTCCTACAGGCAACTTCCCAGATATATTACAAGAAGTCGAGCTTCCTCTACTCACCAATAGCCAATGTCGCAATGAATTAGCCAGTTCACAAGGGATCAATCAAGCCAATACGGGTATTTCTGAACAAATGATTTGTGCCGCACTAGACTCTGGCGGAGCAAGTGCCTGCCAAGGAGATAGTGGCGGTCCTTTATTTGTTGAAACCAATTCTGGTCCCATGCAACTGGGTATTACCAGTTGGGGCATCGGTTGCGCGGCTGAAGGTTACCCTGGCGTATATGCCAGAGTAGGTGCGTTACTCGATTTTATTGATGCTACCCGCTCAGGTGTGGGTATCACCGGCAATTCAAAAATCACCAACACCCCGGTTGATGTTGCTTTCCAGCAAGAGTTTACAGTTACCAATAATTCCACCAGCACCATAGTGCCAACCATCAGCCTATCGAATAACAGTGACTTTAGTATCGACAGTTCACAATGTACAACTTTAACCCCACAACAAAGCTGTCAGCTACTCGTTACCTTTAATGCACAAAACCAAGGACTAAAATCCGCGACCATCTCAATCACCTCTGATGTGCAAGGTATACCCACTGGCAATATTAGCATTCAAGGTTATGCTGTTGGCGCAGCCTCTGATTTAGCCAGTTCCATAGGCACGCAAAGTTCAGCCATAAGCTTATATAGTGGAGGCGACGTGTCTTGGCGTAGTAATTCTCTAGGTGGGGTAGTCAGCGGCAACATATCAGGTAACGAAGAAAGCATATTAATTGCCAGTATTGAAGGCGCTGGTACACTAGAGTTTGAATGGGCAGTTTCATCAGAAGAAAACGAAGATGAACCAAGCGAACCCTTTGACGCCCTTTATTTATTGATAAATGGTGAAGAAATAGAATTTATTTCTGGAGAGGTGGATTACACCGAACAAAGCATCTCACTTAGTGAAGGGACTAACCTTGTGGAAATCTCTTATCGCAAAGACGTCAATGTCTCAGACGGTGATGATCAGGGCAAAGTGCGTAACTTAACATTTACTGCTGCCAATCCAATAAGCCAACCAACTGACAACAGTTCAGGTGGTGGAGGCACTATGACTTGGTTACTTTTACTGATGTTTTCTGGCTTAGGTATGCGAAAACTAGCTTTCTAATTGCTTTACCTTTTGCCAGATGGCTTCCATCTGGCCAAGGGTGGCCTCAGAAATTTCGCGGTTTTGCTCAGCAAAATGTTGCTCTACCTTTGTGAAGCGCGCGGTGAACTTATGGTTGGCTTTTCTAAGTGCCGTTTCTGGGTTCACATTAAGGTGCCTCGATAAATTCACCACAGCAAATAGTAAATCGCCCATTTCCTCTTCAATGCGCTGTTGATTTTGGGGCTGTTGCTTCACCTCCTCCATCACTTCAGCGATTTCTTCCTCAACTTTATCAACCACTGGAATAACATTAGGCCAATCAAACCCCACTTTTGCGCAGGCTTTTTGAATCTTATCAGCGACCATCAGAGGTGACATACCCTGGGGAATATTTTGCAAAATACTCATTGCAGCGGGAATGCCCTTTTGCACCCTTTCTTGTTGTTTAATAGCATCCCAATTAAGCTTTACCTGCTCAACACTGAGATCACTTTGTTTGCTGAATATATGGGGGTGGCGACGCTCGAGTTTATCGCTAATAGTTTGCGCAATTTTTTCAAAATCAAAGGCCTGTTGTTCTTTTCCTAGCTGGGCATAAAACACTACTTGGAACAACAGATCGCCTAGCTCGTCTTGAATATCCAGCATACTGCCATTTTCAATGGCATCAGCAACTTCATAAGCTTCTTCGATAGTATATGGCACTATTGATGCGAAGTTCTGTTGTTTGTCCCACGGGCAGCCCGTGTCGGGATCACGCAATTTCGCCATAATATTAAGCAAGCGCTCTACTTGTGGGTAGCGCCCCTGCTCCAGGTCATCCAACTCATTTGTCGAGTCTGATGACATCAGTGACTCCTTTAACCTGTTGTAATCTGGCTATGGTTCTAGACAAACTAGCCAGATCTTTGATTTCCAATGACACCTTAATCTTAGCGGTTTGATCTTTGGTATTACTTAAGCTATTTACACCTAACAAAGTTACCTTGTCGTTAGCCAGCACTGTAGTGATATCACGTAATATTCCATCTCTGTCTGAGGTGTAAACGTCTAAATCAGTTTGGAAACTGGCTCTTAAATCATTCGCCCAGTTTACCTCAATTTCTCGCTCTGGATGTTGTTCCAACAAGTGATTTAATTGATCGCAGTTTTCCCGATGTACACTTATCCCCCTTCCCATAGTGATGTAACCTTGTATTGCATCACCGGGTAATGGCTGGCAACACTTAGCAATCTGACTCATGAGATTACCTACCCCTTCTACGACTATGCTATCTGTCGTCCCTTTGGCCGGTTTACTTTGAGTCGTTTTAACTCTAGGGTCGATTTCTGGAGGAGGTGCATCAAGTTGTTGTAAATAGTTAACCACCTGCATAATACGTAGATCGCCGCCACCTATAGCAGCATACAAATCATCAACCTGATTCATGTTAAAGCGTTCGCAGGCTTTTGAAGCATCTTTTAATACTAAATTCGCTTTGGAGAGCTCCCGTTCTAACAGTTCTTTTCCTGCTTGCAGGTTCTTCTCTTTATCTTGTTTTTTAAACCAAGTGTGAATTTTTGCCCTAGCCCGAGAAGAGTGCACATAACCTAAACTAGGATGCATCCAATCACGACTAGGATTGAGATTTTTACCGGTTAAGACTTCAACCTGATCGCCGGTTTGCAACTGATAAGTAAAGGTCACAATACGTCCATTGACTTTGGCTCCGTTACAGCGGTGCCCCACATTACTATGAATATAGTAAGCAAAATCTAAGGGGGTTGAGCCAAGGGGCAAGTCGATAACGTCGCCTTTAGGCGTAAAAACATAAACCCTATCATCGAAGACTTGGCTACGTAACTCTTCAACCAAGTCCCCTGATTCGGCCACTTCCTCTTGCCACAACAAGATTTTACGCAACCAATTAATTTTGTCTTCATAAGCAGAACGCTCTGTACTCCCCCCTTCTTTATATTTCCAGTGAGCGGCAATCCCCAACTCCGCGTCCTGATGCATTTGCTGGGTACGAATTTGAATTTCGACAGGTCGTTCTTCAGGGCCTCGCACTACGGTATGGATGGATTGGTATCCGTTAGGTTTTGGCGTGGCAATATAGTCATCGAATTCATTAGGAATATGCTTAAAAAGTGAATGCACAATACCCAATGCGCTATAACAATCTTGTAATCTCTCCGCGATGATGCGCACCGCTCGAATGTCAAAAAGTTGCTCAAAAGACAAATGCTTTTTCTGCATTTTTTTCCAAATACTATAGATATGCTTAGGCCGTCCGTAGACTTTTACCTTGATATTCGCATTATCCATTTCAGTTTGTAAATTATTAACAAACGCTTCGATATACTGCTGTCTATCGGTGCGCTTCTCATCTAATAAATTAGCGATTTTTTTATAGGTCTCGGGATGCAAATACCGAAAAGATAGATCTTCAATTTCCCATTTTAGCTGACCGATCCCTAACCGATTGGCAAGGGGAGCATAGATAGTTGAACATTCCCTAGCAACAATGACACGAGTTTCTTCGTCGGCGTTTTTCATTTTCTGCAAGGTACAAATACGCTCAGCCAACTTAATTAACACCGTACGGACGTCTTCAACCATGGCTAATAACATACGTCGAATGTTATCTATTTGTGTTTCATCAGGCTTTTTACTACTGCGACTATGTAGGGTTTTAATTGCATCCATTCTGCGTACACCAGTGATAAGTTGGCGAACGCCTTTGCCAAATTCTTCCTCTATCTGATCATCGTCTAAACCATGCATCTCACAGTATGGATAAACCAAAGATGCCTGCAAAGTTTCATCGTCCATGTTCAATTCATGGAGAATTTCCACCATTTCTTGCCCCACCAGTAAAATTTCTGGTGACTCAGAAGTATCTCGCAGTTTTTGTTTGGTATTCTCTGACAAGTTCAGGCAATCAAGCCATTTATCAAATGTAGGTCTTTTGGGTTGATGAACTGTTCGGATAGAAACCATAATAATAGCCCAGTAACGTTACTTTCGTTTATTCAGAGGCACAAATAATGCCATCAATTCAGTGTGTGCCGTTTGTGGAAACATATCCATGACACATAATTTATCTAGTCTATAGTTTTTTTCAATTAATTGTGCCGCATCCCGAGCAAAAGTAGCGGGGTTACAGGAAACATATAAAATGTGCGATGGCTTCAAATCTGCTAGCTGTTTAACCACCGCTAAGGCACCTTCTCTAGCAGGATCAAGTAACACTTTATTGCAGCTTTTCATTTGAATATCATCAGACAATTTAGTGCAATTCAAATCAGAATGGATAAAGTGACAATTGCTAAGTTTGTTGATGCTTGCATTATGTTGGGCTCTATGCACCATTTTAGGTACACCTTCGACACCGACTAGGGTTTTACATTGTTCAGCAATGGGTAAACTAAAATTACCAATTCCACAGAATAAATCCAAAACCACATCGGTTTTATTTAATCCTAGCCAGTCCACTGCCTGCTTAATCATTTGTTGATTAACTTCGGGGTTAACCTGCACAAAGTCATCGTTATGAATTTGCAAACTCAACGAGTCATTCAATTCATAAACTAATTGTTTATCAGCTTGAGTGGCTAAGTCTGAGCCACTTTGTTTGTCTTCTATAATCAGCTGTAAGTCATTTTTTTTAGCAAATTCAGTACATAACTCTCGGTCATGCTGACTCAAAGTATGGATAGTGCGAATACTAACTTGTACACCATTATCGCCGTTGAGCAAACTAATATGACCGATATTGGACGGCGTTTGAAATTTACCAAACATACTCTGCAATGGCTCAATTAGTTGCTCAAGATCTTGGTTAAGTACTGGACATTGTTGCAAGCTAAATATTTTATTGCTTGCCTTGCTTCGAAAGCCTAATTTTAGGGCATCGGGGTTTCTCGCATCCACAGACAAGCGGGTTTTGCGTCTATAGCCTGTAGGAGTAGAGTACAGCGCGGACTGCCAATTTAACTCGCCTTGTTTATCGCTAAATTTGCGTAACTTTTTATTTCTTCCACCGCGAGATGCTTTGCTAAGTACCCGTTTAGGCTGAGCCACAGATTGATTGGATTCTAAGGCTGTATGCAATATAAGATTTTCAATGGCCGCCTGCTTGAACTGCAACATAGCTTCGGTTTGACAATGTTGGGTTTGGCATCCACCACAGATATTTATATGTGGGCAAAAGGGCTGATGTCGATGTTCTGAGGCCTCGACAACGTTTAATAACCGCCCATGACAAACCTTGCCTCGATGTTCTGTTATTTCTACTTCAACGACCTCATTGGGCAAGACCCCTTCAACAAAAATAAGTGGCTCATGATCTTTACTAACCCCTTGAGCCAAATGATCAAGGTGGGAAATCATCACAGTCACTCGTTGACCAATTAATTGACTATTGGCTGCAGCGCTTTTTTTATTCTTTTTTGGTGAATAGAAGTTAACCATGATTAATTACTTTGCTCCAAAATCACTGTGGCCATTGCATAGTGTTTTTCATCTGAAATTGACAGCAACGCATTATTAATACCGCGCTGTTCACACAATTTTGCGAAGTGTCCGCTAAAATGAATTTCCGGCTGCCCGAACTCACTATTAGTAATTTCGATTTGTTGCCAACCCACGCCATTGCCAATCCCTGTACCTAAGGCTTTAACGGCTGCTTCTTTGGCTGCAAAACGTTTAGCCAAATAGCGAGGTGGAAAAGGATGCTCTCGATAAATCTGCATTTCATTACTGGTTAAAATACGCAAAGGCAGACGGTCAGACTTTTCCAGTAACTTCTCTAATCGTGCAATTTCAATGATGTCTGTACCCAGACCTAGAACGGCCAACTTATCCCCTCGCCTCTAACATTAATCGTTTCATATCTGTGACAGCAGCGGCAAGACCATCGAATGCAGCCCGAGCAATAATTGCATGACCAATATTCAATTCAATAATTTCATCAAGTGCAGCAATAGGTTTTACGTTGTGGTAATGCAAGCCATGACCGGCATTAACTTTTAGTCCCAAAGAATGGGCGTAACTGATGCCGGTTTTAAGCTTTTCCAACTCAACTAGCATTTGCTCCTCGCTTTTCGCCTCAGCATATTGACCAGTATGTATTTCAATGTACGGAGCCCCCGCTTTTAACGCGGCATCAATTTGCGTCTTTTCTGCATCAATAAACAGCGAAACTTGAATATTTTGTTCAGCTAGCCGCCCACATGCGTCGGTAAGTTTACTAAGATTACCTGCTACATCTAAACCGCCTTCAGTGGTTAGTTCTTGTCTTTTTTCAGGTACTAAACAACAAAACTCAGGTTGTGTCTGAATCGCAATTTCAAGCATTTCTTCCGTCATCGCCATTTCAAGATTTAAGCGGGTATTGATGGTTTCTCGCAGTAATCTGACATCGCGATCTTTAATGTGTCTGCGGTCTTCACGCAAATGAACAGTGATCCCATCGGCGCCTGCTCGTTCAGCAATATCAGCGGCATGCACTGGGTCAGGGTATTGGGTTCCTCGCGCATTTCGCAATGTGGCGATGTGATCAATATTCACACCCAAAAAGATATCACTCATTCAGTACGCTCCAATTTAATAAATAATTCTCTGCTTTTTAACGGTTTATCACCGAGTATAGATTTAAATGCCATCCGTGTTACACGTTTGGCAGTTAATAAACTTCGTTTGTCCCAAGTGAAACTTGCCACATTTTTTAAATCTGTTCCTAAAAAACAGTTCGCAGTTTGTTCACCATGACCGAGTCGCTGAAATCCTTGGTCATTTATAAAACTATAATAGCCATTTGCTTCTAATTTGTCGCCGGTTAGGCAGTCTGTTTGCCAATCAAAACCATAACCAATGTTGTGAATCAGACTAATTTCAAATTCACGTAAAACAACTTCAATGGGTTCATGCTCATTTAAACGAAGGAGGCTAGCCATGTAGAGATCATATACTTCAGGGTATGAAACTTCTTTTGGTAAAACCCGATTCAGTAATTCATTTAAGTACATGGCGGAAAATAAAACCGGACCTTGCATTAAAAAAGCACGGGCGTCACCTTCAACTTGAGCGAGATTTTTTAACTCTTGTCTTCCGCTAAACGAAATGAGTAGAGGTTGGAATGGCTGTAGTAGGCTCTTTTTTTCATTCGACTTGGTACTCTTGCCGCCTCTTACTCCACGACAAACTGCTGAGATGCGTCCCTGTTGTTTAGTAAAAAAATCGACAATAAAACTCGTCTCTCGATACTCTCGTCGATGAAGTACTAACCCGTTGAGCATTGCATTTGGCTCAGCCATCGCCAAAATTCCTAAGCTATTTTAATTCGAACTACTTTCATCGCTTCAAATTCTATTCCAGCAACAGTTTCCACTATTGGGTAATAGGTTAGGTTCACCTGACAACCGTTAAGATTTTTGTATTGTTTTTTTCGCCGGAATTTAAAAGGCACATCTTGTCCTTCAACCATTACTGTATTCATGATCCAGTCTTCATCTTTGCGTTGTACATGAGAAACTACTTTCATCATCTCGGAATGAATCAAATTATCATGTTTATCCAGTAGCTTGGAAATGTTGGATTTGGCCATAATCTTCTTAGTCTAAATGTTTAAGGTAAATAAAGGAAACCAAAGCTAAGTAAATGTACTCAAGGCGAAATATTACCCCTTTACTCGCCCCTTCTGTGGTTGCAGCGTCTCTATAATAACATTTACCGTGTAAAAATGGGCAATATTACTCAATCGCCACTTGCTAGGCAGGTAATCTAGTGTTTAGGCCTAATTAACATCGCGGTCGCCGATAAAGACAACTAAAAGCCAAAGATATCCTTACTAGTTAGCCCTTAAAACTCATCTGTGAGTACTTTCCCTAATAACAACTGCATAATTTTCAGACTAAAGTTGAATGGTGCTTAAACTGAGATTTGCTAGTATCGCGGCTCTCTAAACGAAGGCTAAAGTAATGTTTCATAAGTGGCGTAGATACTTCAAGAATAAGTTTATAGTCGCCATTGTTGCATTCATTTTTGCGGTGGCGCTAAGTGCAACTATTTCTCTTTTAAAATCAGTGGAAACACAAAGTTTATTAGAACAAGAAAGCCTCACCCCTGCCTTCAATTTAATTTCACAAGAAATCATAAAACCCCTATATGTCGCTGAAACCATAGCGCGCGCATCAAACCTCAAAAATTTGATGAATAGTCCAGTGCCCGATGAAGTGGCTATCAAACAAACATTGCATGAGCTCGGAAAAGAGTTTCAAGTAGAGTTTTTTGTCGCCAATGAAAGTGATCGTACACAATATAATTCGGACGGTTCTTCTTTGGCTTTAGATATCAATAAAGTTGAATGGTATTTTCGTGCCATGTATACAAATCAGGATATCGTTGGTGTTTTAGGCAATAGGGAAGACATCCGTATCTATTATGATGTAAAAATCTACAACGATAAAGGAGTGTTTCTTGGGTTTATCGGCTTAAATAAAAAGCTCACCACTTTTCTCAAAGCCTTCGATAACTTTAAGAAAGAGTTTGGCTATGATTTTGTTTTTGTTGATCATAATAACAACGTTGTTTTGTCTTCTGATACAAATTTAGTGGCCGATGGAAAACGTATTTTACAACTGAAGCAACTTCCTTGGTATGCACCTTATATTTCCAAGTATCATGATACTGAACAAAATCATAATTTCTTAGTTGATGTGGAAGGAGAAGATCTTCTTATTGCACAAGCAAACTTTGAACCTTTAAATTGGAAGATGTTTTTAATCAATCCATTAAAAGTGCGTCAAACCGCGGCTAATCATGACTTTGCCATTCAAACTACCTATATAACCGTCGCAATATTTACTGCCATTCTGATTATCTGGTTAATCGGTAAGTCTTTGCAGGGCGAATTTGCAAGACGACACCTAAAAGATCCATTAACACAACTGCCCAATAGAGCTCATTTAGCTCGGCACTATGAAAAATTTGCTCGAATGAACAAGTCCATTGCAGTAATAATGGTGGACTTAGATCATTTTAAAGCAATAAACGACACATACGGTCACAACACCGGTGATAAAGCATTGTGTGAAGTTGCAAACTTACTTAAATCACTACTTAGAGATATTGATATTGTCGCTAGGTGGGGAGGAGAAGAGTTTGTTATTCTGCTGCCCGCGGCTGATATTGTGATTGCCAATCGTATTGCCGACAGAGCTCGACAGGTTATTGCTAAACATATTTTTGTTGCCAATAATAAAGTGATACAAATCACTGCAAGCTTTGGCGTTAGTGCAGATACCGGTAAGTCAAATTTGAGCCAATTGATCAATAACGCTGATGCGGCTTTATACGAAGCCAAAAATAGTGGACGGAATAAAGTCTGTTCTGGTAAAAAAACAGCCACTGACGGTCTTAAAAAACAAGCTAGTTCATAGTTAATCGTAAACTTAGCTTGTCTCCATCCTAGGTCTTTAGTTAATTTGATATGTATGACTAAAGAGAGGCCTTTGATATACTTCAGCTTCATAAAAACAAAGTATTTTTAAGGCTTTAAAGTGGTTAAAACAGTCTGCTGTAATCTAATTTTAGTATGTGTTGCACAAGGTTTAATGGGTTGTCAGCAAGAGCCAGCTAAAACAGATGCCATGTTGTTCAGAGAAACCACCATCGCTAAAGCTCAAGTTCCCCTAGATAAGGCTTTAGGCTTACTCACTCCAGAAGTACGAAACTTACCTATGGCCAACCTCGACACCTTGATTGTTGTTAATCAAGGCTTACGTGATGCCCGCCATGTTTATAAAAATAATAATATAACTCATTACCAAGATAATAAGCTGACAGAGTTAGATGAGGTAATTAGCGCACTTGAACCTGAACTCGTTACTCAGGCTAAAACATTGTTGAATCAAACCATAGACCGCACGATTGAACTGCGTAAGCAAATTGAAGAAGCGAAAAACCAACCTTATAGCGCAAGGGGAAATGATACAGCACAATTAGTCGAGTTTCTTGGAAAGCAATATAACCAAGATGTGAAGGATTGTTGCTTAACTCAACTTTCGCAAATAGATCAATTACTCAAAAGTAAAACTAAGGAACACAGAGAATTAATCATTTTAATTCGTTCGATTAATCAAGAGTTAGCTAAAGTCATTAAACAAAAAGGCTACGATGTCGCACTTAAAAATCAGATTCAAGCCTCTCAATAATAGCTTGATTTGCTGCGGGAAACGTCAAACTGCTAAGGTTGTTAATGGCAATCCACTGGGTGAGTTGCCCTTCTTTTCCTGATGGTTCATGGTTAAATTTTTCAATTAGCTGGATATGTAGTCGTACCTGCTTATCGCCATAGTCGTGCTCAATGAACATATACTCAGACTGCGAAATAACGTCTATGCCAACCTCTTCAAGTAACTCTCTAGACGTTGCCTGCTCAACTGTCTCATAAGCTTCAATTTTTCCGCCTGGAAACTCCCATAATCCGCCTTGATGCAAATCATCAGCTCGTTTGCTGATAAAGATAAGGTTATCGCGCTTAATTACACCAACCGCTACATCTACAATTTTCATTTGCTAATTTCCACAAAAAAAGGGCACTAGTGCCCTTTTTGTTTATTTATTTGTGCTTAACTTAATTTACCACAGCACTGTTTGTATTTTTTACCTGAGCCACAAGGACAAGGGTCATTACGACCCACTTTGGCACCTTCACGTACAGTCGTGGTTGGTCCAGCATCTGCGCGTTGCTCTGGTTCATTTACCGAATCGTGCTCATAGCTCTTTTGCACTTCATCTGCTTGTCTGCGCTGCTCTTCAACAGCTTCAACATCTGACTCGGCTTTAACCCGAACTTTACTCAGTATATTAATCACTTCTACTTTCAGATTTTCTAGCATTTCAGAAAACAGTTGGAAGGATTCACGCTTATATTCTTGTTTAGGATTCTTCTGAGCATAGCCTCGTAAATGAATACCTTGACGCAAATGATCCATCGCGGCCAAATGTTCTTTCCAAGAGCTATCGAGGTTTTGTAACATGACCGCTTTTTCAAATTGGCGCATAACATCTGCACCTACCGCGTCTTCTTTTTCTTTATACGCATCATTTACGCCGGTGTGGATACGCTCACGAAGTTTTTCTTCAAATAACTTGTCGTCTTCATCCAACCATTTTTGGATTGGCAATTCTAATAAGAAATCCCCTTGAATACGCTCTTCTAAGCCGGCAACATCCCACATTTCTTCAAGAGATTGTGGTGGGATGTACTCGTCAATCACACTACTAACAACATCTTCACGGATAGCCTGAATGGTTTCACTGATATCCCCTTCATCTAACAATTCATTACGTTGCTCGTAAATTACTTTACGTTGGTCATTGGCGACATCATCGTATTCTAGCAGCTGTTTACGCATATCGAAGTTACGTCCTTCAACTTTGCGTTGGGCATTTTCGATGGCACGTGTAACCCATGGATGTTCAATGGCTTCGCCATGTTCCATGCCTAGACGCTTCATCATATTGCCCATTTTTTCGGAGGCAAAGATACGCATCAATGCATCTTCTAAGGATAGGTAAAAACGTGAAGAACCTGGGTCACCTTGACGACCAGAACGACCACGTAACTGGTTATCTATACGGCGTGATTCATGACGCTCTGTACCGATAATATGTAGTCCACCCGCTTCAAGGACTTTTTTATGATCTTCTTCCCACTGAGCTTTAATCTTTGCCACTTTCTCAGGTTTAGGATCGTGAATTTTAGCCACTTCGGATTGCCAATTACCACCCAATACGATATCTGTTCCACGTCCCGCCATGTTGGTAGCGATAGTCACAGCACCCGGACGACCGGCTTGTGCAACAATATCGGCTTCCCGTAAATGCTGTTTGGCATTCAATACTTCATGGGGAATCTTAGCTTTTTTCAGAACTCGAGACAGAAGCTCAGAATTTTCAATAGACACTGTACCCACTAAGGTAGGTTGACCACGTTTAACACATTCTTTTATGTCTTCGACGATAGCTTCATACTTTTCTTCGGCAGTTAAGTAGATTAAATCTGCTTTATCATCGCGCAGCATAGGCTTATTGGTAGGTATTACTACTGTTTCTAAACCATAAATATGATTAAATTCAAATGCTTCTGTATCGGCAGTACCCGTCATACCGGCTAGTTTTTCATAAAGGCGGAAGTAATTCTGAAACGTAATGGAAGCAAGTGTTTGGTTCTCATTTTGAATTTTTACACCTTCTTTGGCTTCAACAGCTTGGTGTAAACCTTCCGACCAGCGACGTCCTTCCATTGTACGACCAGTATGCTCATCAACGATAACGATCTCATCGCCATTAACAATATAGTCGACATCTTTACTAAATAATTTATGAGCTCTTAAAGCCGCGTTAACGTGATGCAATAAGGAAATATTCGACGCGGCAAACAAAGATTCGTCTTCAGGTAAAATTCCATTGCGTTGTAAAATTTCTTCCACATGAACTTGACCACGCTCAGTAAGGTGAATTTGTTTACCCTTTTCATCTATGGTGAAATCACCTTCACCTTCACGTCCGGCTTCATCACCTTCTTTATCTTCGTCTGCCTGTTGAATTAATTCAGGAATAATCAAATTAATTTGGCGGTAAAGCTCTGAGCTATCTTCTGCTTGACCAGAAATAATTAGTGGCGTTCTTGCTTCATCAATGAGGATGGAATCCACTTCATCAATTACCGCGAAATATAATTTCTTCTGAACTCGGTCATTAGGGCTGAAAGCCATGTTGTCGCGCAAGTAATCGAAACCGAATTCATTGTTAGTACCATAGGTAATATCAGCAGCGTAAGCTTCTTTTTTCTCAGCATGAGACATACCAGGAACATTACAGCCAACCGTCATTCCTAAGAATTCAAATAATGGGCGACTCCAGTCAGCATCACGTTTAGCAAGATAGTCGTTAACGGTAATAACATGCACACCTTTACCGGATAGACCATTTAAATAAGCAGGCAAAGTTGAGGTAAGGGTTTTACCTTCACCAGTGCGCATTTCGGCTATTTTGCCTTCATGCAACACCTGTCCACCAACCATTTGCACATCGAAGTGACGCATGGAGAAAACACGTTTACTGGCTTCTCTGACAACCGCAAAAGCTTCAACCAAGATATCATCTAAACTTGCGCCGTCTTCAATACGTTGCTTAAACTCAACCGTTTTCCCTTTAAGTTGCTCATCGTCTAAGGCTTCGAGTTCAGGCTCTAGAGCGTTAATTTCGACAACATGTTTGTTAAGTTTTTTTAGCAGGCGGTCATTACGACTACCGAAAATTTTTCTGAATATACTCGAAAACATCGCTTTAAAGCTTCCAATCTAATAGAGAGATAAAACAATCGGCTCCCAATGGAGCCGATTTTCAAATTTACGTGGTTAAATTACTTATCACTTTCGATAAACATAGGGCAACGGGTCTTGCTGCTTACCATTTTTAATCACTTCGTAATGCACATGAACGCCTGTTGAACGCCCGGTGCTACCCATAAGGGCTATTTTTTGGCCTTTGGTGACCACATCCCCAATCTTAACACTGATGCCTTGATTGTGACCATAACGAGTAATTAATCCATTGCCGTGATCAATTTCAACTAAATGACCGTAGCCATAACGTTCACCAGCCCAAGTCACTAAGCCTGCGCCAGTAGCCACAACCGAGTCACCTTGTTTACCTGCAAAGTCTAAACCTTTATGCATGGTAGGTAAGCCGCTAAAAGGGTCTTTTCTTACACCATAATAAGAAGACAACCAGCCAGTGGTAATCGGACGACCTTCCAATCTAGTCTGTTCGTCTATATGGTGATTCATCATGATAGATTCAAGGGCTTTGAGTTGCTGAGTTTTACTATCTAAGCTCTCAAGCATTGCATCCATTCGCGCTAGAAGCTCGTTACTACCTTCAATAGTAATAACCGAATCTGTCATTGGACCACCTAAGTTGTCCAAATCCTGAAACCCAAATTCATCTTGATTTAAGCCGGCTTGCTCAACTAATTTAGCGCCCAGAGCATTGATTCGTTGAATCTGGCTTTGCACATCAGCTAAGTTAAGCATGATACCAGCCAGTTGTTGTTGTGTTGCAGATTTTAGTTCTGTTACGTCTCGTTGTTGCTCGATAAAGCCACTTTTTGCATACTCTATACGAGCATGAGACTCATCAATTTTATGATCAGTCCGGCTTGATAGCATAACCAGCCCGCATACCAAAACAAAGCCGACAACCAATCGTTGTTTACCTATTTGATAGGAAAACTCCGTTGATTTGCCTTTATAATGTAGTGTTAAACTCATGTAAGGTATTCTCGTGATTTTTTAGCTGCATTGGATTCTAAACCTGATAGCCTTATGTTGACAGCTATATTAGGTATCTAGAATCAACCCAACCGATTACTTTTCATACAGTCATAATTGGCTTTTAGTTAGTTATTTTTTGCCAACATTTGTATCGTTTTTTCTAACCCCAAACAATACCTTGTAGAACATAAGGTTATCAAGGTATTTATATGAAGTGTTTTATCTTTTTGCTAGATGCCAAACTAAAAAATGCCGCAAATGCGGCATTTTCATGTTCGATAGCTAATTTGCTAACACTGCAGGTGCAAAATGAATGGGGACTTCATCTTGACTTTCATAAGTGACGTATTCCCAACAAGTCTGGTCATTTAACATCGCGTTAAGCAATTTGTTATTCAGACCGTGACCAGATTTATAGGCTCTAAGCTCACCAACAATACTGTGGGCTCCTAGATACAAATCACCTACCGCATCGAGAATTTTATGTTTCAAAAACTCATCTTGGTAGCGCAAACCTTCTGGGTTTAATACGCGATATTCATCGAGAGCAACGGCATTTTCCATGCTGCCCCCTAGCGCCAAGTTGTTAGCATTCATATATTCGAAGTCGCGCATGAAACCAAAGGTTCTTGCTCGACTAACCTGATCAACGTAAGAGGATGCATCAAAATCCAACACAATGTGTTGACGAGTTTGACTAATTACAGGGTGTTCAAAATCGATTTTAAAATCAACTTTAAAGCCATCATAAGGATGGAATTCAGCCCATTTGTCACCGTCTTCAACACGTATGTGTTTGATAATACGAATGAATTTTTTAGGTGCATTTAGCTCTTCAATACCAGCCGATTGCAATAAGAAAATGAACGGACTCGCGCTGCCATCCATAATCGGAAGTTCATTGCTATCAACTTCAACAATAATGTTATCGATACCTAAACCCGCTAATGCCGAAGACAAATGCTCAACCGTATAGATAGAAACCCCGTCTTCATTACTCAAACAGGTACACAACACTGTATCGCCAACAGCGTTAGCTTTGGCAGGAATATCCACATGGGGCTCAAGATCTATGCGGCGAAATACAATACCTGTATTCGCCGGCGCAGGCCGGAGAGTCATGGAGACCTTTTCACCTTTGTGCAGACCTATCCCTGTTTCTTGCACAGCATGTTTGATTGTGCGTTGTTTTATCATCTAAACGTTGCCTATCCAAAAACATTATCAGCTAAAAACCGGCGCGTATTATACTGACCAGCTGGTCTAATGTCAAAAAACTGTCATATTTGTTATGCCATGCTTTTTCAATCTAACCAATCACTTTGTTAATTTATCAATTACTCACGCAATCTCAAATTAAACCTGTATCACCCAATAAGTGATCAAGCACAGTATAACCCCTCGCGTTTTTACGCTCTCAAAATTCGCTATTACCCATCTTACTGTGACCTAAAACTCAGTGAATAATTCACATTCGCTGAAAAATCAGTCTGCCTGCTTACGTAAAAACGCAGGAATATCCAAATACTCATAATCTGTATTTGCTTCCGTTTTTTCTTCGGTTGCAACAGCCTTATTCATATCAGTAGCTGTATTGCCAATGCGATCACCACCATCAGGTTGCAATTTGAATTGCTTAGCTTCAGCAGAGACTCGTGAACCTTGGCTACTAACTAATGAAATATCAGGTTTACGTTCTGCTCCAATGCCTGTCGCTACCACGGTCACACGTAATTCATCACTCATTTCCATATCAATTACGGTCCCCACAACGACAGTTGCATTCTCAGAAGCAAAGGCCTTAACGGCGTTACCAACTGTTTCAAACTCATCGATGGCAAAGTCAGGTCCAGCAGTGATATTTACCAAAATACCGCGTGCACCAGAAAGATCGATATCTTCCAACAATGGACATGCAATCGCTGCTTCAGAGGCTTCTTCTGCACGATCTTCACCGCTGGCAGAACCACTTCCCATCATCGCTGTCCCCATTTCAGACATCACTGTTTTAACGTCTGCGAAGTCAACGTTGATCAAACCAGGGCGAGTAATTAGCTCGGCAATACCTTGAACCGCACCACGTAATACGTCGTTGGCTTCACTGAACGCTTTAAGTAGCGGTGTACCGCGTCCCATAACCTTCAATAGTTTTTCATTAGGAATGGTAATCAATGAGTCAACATACTTGGACAACTCTTCAATACCTTGGTCTGCAAATTCAGTACGCTTTTTGCCTTCAAATGGGAAAGGTTTAGTAACAACAGCGACAGTCAGAATACCTAACTCTTTTGCTACTTTAGCCACTTCAGGTGCTGCACCTGTTCCAGTTCCACCACCCATGCCGGCAGTAATGAAAACCATGTCTGCACCTTCTAGGGCTTGACGAATGGTTTCACGATCTTCTTCAGCCGCTTGACGGCCAATATTAGGGTTAGCACCAGCTCCTAGGCCTTTAGTAACACCCGAGCCAATTTGCAAGGTCAGATTAGCAGAAGAACTACGCAATACTTGGGCATCGGTATTGACGGCGATAAACTCTACACCTTCAATACTTTGTGCAACCATATGCTCAATTGCGTTACCGCCGCCACCGCCGACGCCGATGACTTTTATGACAGCTTCTTCGCTGTGACTATCCATTAATTCAAACATTATTTTTCTCCGATTTTTGCGCGATAGAACATAGGCGGTTAAAACCCAGCTCCAATTTTTTAAGATCCCGAGATTTCTCCATCCTCAGAATTCCCCCTTAAACCAACTTTGAATACGATGCCATAAACCTTCACTGGCTCCGGCTTTTTGTGCAGATTTCGATTGCATGGATTCTTTACCATATTGCAAAAGTCCTACGGCGGTTGCGAAACTCGCATCCTCAACGTATTCAGATAAACCTTTCATGCCTATTGGTTCTCCAACTCGAACAGGCATTTGAAATAACTCTTCAGCAAACTCTACGGCTCCTTCCATTTTTGCCGAACCACCGGTTAAGACGATTCCCGCAGCAATTTGCTCTTCCAATCCACTGGATTTGACCTCTTCATGGATCAATTCAAACAATTCCTGATAACGAGGCTCAATCACCTCAGCCAATGTATGTCGAGACATCATCCTAGCGGGACGTCCTCCGACACTCGGCACTTGTATTTGTTCTTCCATACTAACCATGTCACGAAGGGCACAGGCATAGTTAATTTTTATTTCTTCAGCATGATTTATTGGAGTTCTAAATATCTTAGCGATATCGCTCGTTATTTGGTTGCCAGCTACTGGAATTACAGCGGTATGACGAATCGCACCATCGGTGTACACCACCATATCTATGGTGCCACCGCCGATATCAACAACACATACACCCAACTCTTTTTCATCATCGGTTAATACCGCATAACTTGATGCGAGGGCGGAAAATATCATTTGGTCGGCGTTGAGTTCACAACGCTCTACACATTTCACTAAATTTTTAGCCATATCATCGGCGCAAGTAATAATGTGTGCTCTGGCTTCCATTCGCACCCCTGACATACCGATTGGGTTTTTTATCCCTTCTTGCACATCAATTGTGTATTCCTGAGGAAGCACATGTAATAACCGACGTTCTAACGCAATGGGTACTGAACGAGCAGCATGAACCACATTGTCCACATCATCTTGTGTCACTTCTTGATTATTAATTGGCACCATACCGCTCTCGTTTTGACACTTCACGTGACGCCCCGAGATCGACATAAATACTGACGATACTCGACAATCTGCCATTAATTCCATTTCGCCAACGGCTCTTTGCACAGACTGCACAAGTAAATTCAAATCATTAACGCCACCTTTATCCATGCCTTTGGCTGAATGAGTGCCAACACCAACAATGCTGATATCACCGTCGTCGAGAATTTCCCCAACCACAGCTTTCACTTTACTTGTGCCCATGTCTAAGCCAACGATTAGATTTCTTTCTGTTACCTTAGACATATTATTTGCTACCCACTTTAACTAACTCTCTTGTTCATTTGTTGATGCGTTTTTCCAACCCACGGCCAATCCCGTGTCGTAACGCAAATCAATGTAATCTACTTGTTTATCCTGCTTCATTAACAACGGATAAACGTCTACAAAACGTTGCAATCTATCGACATACTCCGAGCGTCCGAGATTGAGTCGAATGCCATTTTCAAGTCGTAAATTCCAAGCAAAACGTTCACTGAGATATAACTCATCGATACGTAAACTGGCTGAATTCAGTAACGTTTGCATATCACGATATCCATTTAACGCAGTTTCCTCACTGCCACCTGGTCCGAACAAGTCTGGCAATATTTCATTGGGCAACTGCGCTTCAAACATTTCGCCGTATTGATTCAACAACGAATCCTTATTCCATCTTGCACTGGCAATTTCTTCCACTACATGAATGTTTAAGCTATTAGGCCAACGTTTTCGTACTGAGGCTCGGTGAACCCAAGGCAACGCCTCAATCTCCCGGTGCAGCCGATCAACATCAACTTCAAAAAAACTCTCTGGATGTTTTGAACGAATAGTACTTTCGATCAATGCATCTTCAATATTAACTCGCGTTCCACTAACAACAACTTTCTGAATGGGTGCTCGCTGAGCATCTTCCAACCAATCATCCAACCACCAAATGGCATACACTAGACTTAGCAGAACAATGGCCAAAAACACCATTCCCACTATTTGATAGCGGGTATTGGGCTGGTTTGTCACTGCTAATTGTTGCATTAGTGCTCATCCGCCGTTTTTAATATGGCTAACACTAATTCTTCAAATGTCATACCGGCCTGCTTTGCCGCCATAGGTACTAAACTCTTCTCAGTCATGCCAGGAACAGTATTGGCCTCTAATAAATAGAACTGGCCACTTTGATCACGCATAAAATCAATCCGTCCCCAGCCCATACCCGATACAGTATTAAAGGCTTGAAGCGCTAACTTACCAAGCCTAGTTTCATCCTCAGCAGATAAACCACTAGGACAAAAATATTCTGTCGAATCAGAAAGGTACTTTGCATCGTAATCATAAAAAGTATGGGGCGTAGACATACGAATAGAGGGTAAAGCGCTACCATTTAAAATTGTCACTGTGTATTCTGAACCATGGATAAAGCGCTCTAACAAGACAGTATTATCGTAATTAAATGCGTCTTGAATGGCCGCTTCTAATTGCGCAGCATTCGTCACTTTGGTCATACCTATGCTGGAACCTTCCTGCGCAGGCTTAACCATGACTGTGTCCCCCAACTCTTCCATTATAACCTTGCAGGATCTGGCATCAAAGCTACTTTTCTCTGCAATTTGATAATTTGCAGTAGGTAATCCTAAAGTTTGCCAAATTTGTTTGGTTTTAATTTTATCCATGGCCAATGCGGAACCTAGAACACCACTACCGGTATAGGGTAAATTGAGAACTTGTAATGCACCTTGCATACTGCCATCTTCGCCACCGCGACCATGCAGCATAATGAGAACTCGCTGAAAACCTTGTTCAACAAGTTCGGTAATCGGGTGTTCTGCAGGATCAAATTTATGGGCATCGACGCCAGCACTTTGTAAGGCTCTAAGAACAGCATTGCCGGACAACAAAGACACTTTGCGCTCCGCTGAATGACCACCAAATAATACGGCCACTTTACCAAACTGTTTCACATCAATGTTTAGTTCATCAGTCATTCGGCACATCCAACATTCATTTTTTCTTTATTTAGTTCAACCGATTGCAAATACTTAGCAATCTGGCCAATGTTTCCTGCGCCTTGAGTCATTAATACGTCTTGATCTCTTAATGCCTCTGACAATAATTTTGGAAGTTCGTCTTTGTTGGCAACGTAAATGGGTTCAATTTGACCACGTTGTCTAATGGAGCGGCACAAAGCCTTACTGTCAGCCCCTTCAATGGCGGCTTCACCGGCAGAGTACACTTCAAGTAATAAAAGACAGTCAACCTGAGATAGCACACGTACAAAATCTTCGTATAAGTCTCGAGTACGGGTAAATCTATGAGGTTGATAAGCCATGACTAACCGTTTATCTGGCCAGTTATTGCGTGCAACAGCAATGGTTGCTGCCACTTCCGTGGGGTGATGGCCATAATCATCAACCAAAATAACTTCGCCTTCACCAGTATCGAAACAACCCAGCTGCTCGAAACGGCGGCCAATGCCTTCAAAGGCACCTAAGGCATCAACAATAGCTTGATCGTCAACCCCTTCATCGGTGGCCACAGCAATAGCAGATAAAGCATTTAAAATGTTATGTTTGCCAGCAATATTTAAGGTCACTTGTAAATCGGAACGGCCTGCTCGTTGGGCGACAAAACGGCTCTGATTAAATCCCATTTCAATATCGACAGCACGCACATCGGCTTGCTCTTCAATACCGTAAGTCATCACTTTACGACCCACTCTGGGCAATAGTGCGCGCACAACGGGGTCGTCAACACACATCACGGCTAAACCATAGAAAGGTAAGTTATGCAGGAAGTCTAAGTACGTGTCCTGCATTCGTTGGAAATCACCATCGTAGGTTTCCATATGATCAGCTTCAATATTAGTGACTATGGACACCATGGGTTGTAGGTGCACAAAGGATGCGTCACTTTCATCGGCTTCAGCGATTAAGTATCGACTGCTGCCTAATTTGGCATTGGTACCGGCGCTATTGAGCAAACCACCAATGACAAAAGTAGGATCAAGTTCAGCTTGGGCAAATATAGTCGCCAATAAGCTTGTTGTTGTGGTTTTCCCATGGGTACCGGCAACCGCAATTCCATGGCGGAAACGCATCAACTCGGCCAACATTTCCGCTCGGCGAATCACTGGGATCCGCGCTTCTTTGGCTGCAATAATTTCTGGATTTGCATGATCAATGGCACTGGATACAACGACCACATTGGCATTGTTAATGTTTTCCTGACGGTGGCCAATAAACACTTTAGCGCCTTTGCCCTCTAACCTCAGGGTCATGCCGTTAGTTTGTTGGTCTGAACCAGAAATTGCGTAACCTTCATTAAGAAGAACTTCGGCAATGCCGCCCATGCCAGCACCGCCAATTCCAATAAAGTGAATCTGCTTGATGCGACGCATTTCTGGTACATGATAATTCGCTTTATCTGGCTTAATCATGATGCAATCCCTCCCAACGTAGCACAGATATCACTCACTGTTTTAGTAGCTTGAGGTTTCGCTAGGGCTTTGGCCTGTTGGCCCATAATCATTCGACTTTTTCCATCGTTGACAAGTTGTTGAATAATGACTTTCAAACCACCTTCTTCTAATTGAGGTTGAGGTAATAAAACCGCTGCATGATGATCCACTAAAGCTCTTGCATTCATTGTCTGGTGGTCATCCACAGCATGGGGAAGAGGAACAAATATCGCTGCCACACCAACCATAGCAACTTCAGCAACCGTTAATGCACCCGCTCGGCAAATAACCACATCGGCCCAAGCATAGGCTTCTGCCATATCATCGATAAACTCACTGACCTGCCAATTAGCACTGTTTGACCAAACTTGTTGATAAGTATCAGCCACTGCTTGTTGATGTCCTTTACCCGTTTGATGACGTACTTGCACATTATCAATGCCAGCTAAGGCAGGTGGAACATAGGTATTAAGTGCACTTGCGCCTAAGGAACCGCCAACAATAAGAATGTTACATGTATCATCGCTAGTTTGTTTTTCAGGCAAATTAGCAAAATCACTTCTAACTGGATTACCTACCCAGTTGTATTTCTTTTCCGACTGCTCACCAAATGCCTGATTAAAACCAGTCAATACTCGCTTAGCGAGTTTAGCCAATACCTTATTGGTTAATCCCGGTAGCGCATTTTGTTCATGAACAACCAGAGGTATACCGCGTAACCAAGCTGCGACGCCGCCCGGTCCACTGGCAAATCCCCCCATTCCCAAAACCACATCGGGCTTGGTTTGTTTGATCACTTGCAAAGCTTGATAAACAGAATGAATAATTTGAAAAGGTGCTTTGAGTAAACGCACGATGCCATTACCACGTACACCAGCAACGTCGATAAAACTAATCTCAAACCCTGCTTTAGGCACGATATCCGCTTCCATACGCGCGGCTGTTCCTAACCAATGGATTCGCCAATTGCGTTGTTGCAGTTCTTTTGCCACCGCAATGCCTGGGAAAACGTGTCCGCCAGTACCGCCAGCCATAATCAAAATGGTTTTGTTTATGTCATTCATTCTGCTACCCCTTCATTACTTTGTGGGGCCGTTTCAGCAAGCAATTTTTTGACTTTGGACTTTGCTTTATTAGCTTTTTTCTTTGTTCCTTTACTCATGGCTTGAACACCATCGACCCGAATTTCAAAATCAATTCGAATTAAAATGGCGACAGCAACGGCCATGACGATAAGACTTGAACCACCGTAACTCACTAACGGAAGTGTTAACCCTTTTGTGGGCAAAATGCCTGCACTAGCGCCGACATTAACAGCAGTTTGAAAACTAAACCAAATGCCGATGGCGTAAGCAAGGTATCCATCAAAGGGACGCTCAGCGATTAAGGCTAAATTACCTAGCTTTAATGCCTTGAATACCAGCACAAATAACAACAGTAGTACGCATATCACGCCCATAAAACCGAACTCTTCGGCTAAAATAGCAACAATAAAATCGGTATGGGCTTCAGGCAAAAATTCTAGTTTTTGCAAACTGTTGCCCAAGCCTTGACCAAACCAATCACCACGTCCATAAGCCATTAAAGACTGAGTTAATTGATAACCGGCACCGAAGGGATCTTCCCAAGGCTTTAAGAAAGAGCTCATTCGTTCCATTCGATAATCAGCGCTTAAAATAAGTACGGTAATCAAAGTAAGACCTGTAAACACCAGCGCAAAGAACTGCCATAATTTCGCACCAGCTAAAAACAATAGACCTACCGTGGTGGCAAACATCACTACAACTGTGCCTAAATCTGGTTGCATAAGGATTAAAAGCGCCAATACAAAAAATACCACTAGCGGTTTTATAAATCCTTTCAGGTTTTCCGTAACTTCTTCATACCTGCGGACCATGTAACCAGCCAGATAACAAAAGAAAAATAACTTTGCTAACTCAGCTACTTGAATGGTAATAGGGCCAACTACCAACCAACGACGGCTACCGTTTACCGTGCGCCCAACAAACAACACCAACAATAACAAAATAACCGCTAATAACAGCAACCAGGGGTTACTCACCCGCCACCACTGCATGGGTATTTGCATTACAATACAGGCAGCTACACCAGCCAAACACAAATAGATACCGTGGCGAATGGCAAAATGGAAAGGGTTATCAAATAAACGAGCAGCCACAGGCATTGAGGCTGACGTCACAATAACTAAGCCAATCGCCATCAAGGCAATACTAATTAGAATGAAGTTAACATCAAAAGCACTACCGTTAGTGTGGTTTCTATCATGGCGTTGAGAAAACATTCTACGCAACATTGAGTCGTTTTCTGTATTCATCGTGGTGGTTCTGCTATCACTCATTGGGTGACCTCCAGAACACTTTGTTTAAACACTTCGCCGCGATGTTGATAGTTATCAAACATGTCCAAACTTGCACAAGCCGGAGACAATAAAACTATATCGCCACTTTCTACAATATTATTTGCAAAGGTCACCGCTTCCAATAAATCGGCCACTTCGATGCTACCTGGTTTTAAAGACGCGATTTCTCTGCCATCTTTCCCCAAGGTAATTAATAAATCCACATCACTTAACAACATAGGTTGTAGTTCAGTGAAATTAGCCTTTTTACCGTCACCACCAGCAATTAAAATGAGCTTGCTGGATCCTCTATTTTTGAGGCTTTGTAGCGCCGCGATAGTAGCGCCAATATTGGTAGCCTTTGAGTCATTAATCCAACGCACGTTTTGGTGATCGCTGACTAATTGAAATCTATGGGGTAGACCTGTAAATAGGCTAACCGCTCGGGCAATAGCAGGCTGTTTGACTCCCAGCGGCAAAACACAAGCAATAGCTGCTTGAATATTTAAAATGTTATGCAACCCTTGCAGAGCACATTGTTGCGCAGAGATAAACTCTTCACCATCGGCTAAAATGGTCTTTGTTTGGGCATCCCAACTTATACCCACAGGCGAGTTGCTAAAGCCAAAGCTATATTTAGGTAGATAATTTTGTGGCCAAGTTTTTACGTCATCTCGGTTGGCAATAGTATGTTTGGCATTTTGAAAAACACGTTTTTTCGCATCAGCATACGCCATGAAAGTTAGATGACGGTCAATGTGATCTTCACTGACATTCAAAATAGTCGCACAAACAGGTTTTAACGAATGCAGTAATTCAAGCTGAAAACTCGATAACTCCAGCACTAAATACTCGGCATCACACTGGAGTAAATCCAACACAGGAGTACCTATGTTTCCGCCCATTTGTGCTTTCATACCTGCGCAATTGAGCATCTCAGTGACTAAACAAGTCACCGTAGATTTACCGTTTGATCCGGTGATAGCTATGACAGGAAGAGTATTAAAGCGAGCAAATAACTCCACATCGCCAATTACCTCTACTCCAGCCTTAACGGCATTTTGAATTTCAGTCCCATGTGGATTGACACCTGGGCTTAACACGACTAAGTCGGCGTTTAATAATACCTCTAGGTTGAAGTCACCACTGAGGGTTTGGATCCCACTAGGTAATTCAACTGCATTGCGATCCATGCCAATAACGTTAGCCCCTTGATCTTGTAGAAATGACACGCACGACTTGCCAGTCAGTCCTAAACCAACCACAACAACCTGCATGTCTTTTAAATCAGGGGTTTGCATTGCGTTTATTTATCTCAACTTCAATGTAGCTAAACCAATTAGCACTAAAATTAATGAAATAATCCAAAACCTTACGATTACTCTAGGTTCTGGCCAGCCTTTAAGTTCAAAATGATGGTGTATGGGTGCCATTCTAAATATGCGTTTGCCACGCAACTTATAAGACCCCACCTGCAAAATCACCGATAAGGTCTCAACTACAAAAACCCCACCCATAATAATTAATACAATTTCTTGGCGAACAAGGACCGCCATAATTCCCAAGGTACCGCCTAACGCCAATGAGCCAACATCTCCCATAAACACTTGCGCGGGATAAGTGTTAAACCACAAGAAGCCTAATCCGGCGCCGATAATAGCTGTACAAACAATCACTAATTCACTGGTTTCAGGAATATAGGGAATGTTTAGATACGCCGAAAAGTTAATATTTCCGGTGGTATAAGCAAAGATAGCCAATGCACCGGCCACTAAAATAGTAGGGACGATTGCCAATCCATCTAAACCATCAGTAAGGTTCACCGCATTACTGGTACCCACTACAGTGAAATACACCACGACCATGAAAAACATCCCAAGTTGCGGCATCACTTCTTTGAAAAATGGTACTAGGAGGGCGGTTTCAGCTGGATCTTGACTGCTAGCATACAAATAAATCGCCACTGCGATGGCGATAATCGACTGCCAGAAGTACTTCCATTTGGCTATTAACCCCTTGGGATCTTTACGTACCACTTTACGATAGTCATCAACAAAGCCAATCAATCCGTAGCCAACAACGATAGACAACACAACCCACACGTAACGATTTCTTAAATCTGCCCACAACAAAGCACTTGTTAGAATCGCGGCTAAAATTAACAAACCGCCCATAGTCGGCGTGCCTGACTTAGATAAATGACTTTGCGGGCCATCATCGCGCACGGTTTGACCTATTTGCATAGTTTGCAACCAGCGAATCATACCTGGACCAATAAGAACGGCCATCAACAACGCTGTAAGTGTGCTAAGGATTGCGCGCAGGGTAAGATATGAGAACACATTGAACCCAGCATCATATTGCTGCAACCACTCCGCCAACCAAATTAGCATGCGATTCGCTCCCTAACTCGTTCAAACTTTCCCACAGGAGATTCCTCCAACGCTTTAACCACATTCTCCATACGTGCGCTTCTCGATCCTTTCACTAAAATAGTAATGTCGCGCTGCTCAGAGGCTAAATGGTCGTTAATATATTCAATTAACAACTCAATATCACTGAAGTGTTTACCACCAAAAATATCGCTGGCCGCCTGACTTAACACCCCAAGCGTCATTAAGTTATCTATACCTTTTTGTTTAGCATGCTCACCAACCATTTCATGGTAATAGCGAGCTTTTTCACCTAGCTCACCCATATCACCCAACACCAAAATACGGTGACCACTAAAACTACTTAGTAGATCAATTGCAGCGTTTACAGAGGCAACATTTGCGTTATAGGTATCATCTAAAATTTTAACTTGATTGGTTAGCTGTTTGACTTGCAGTCGGCCACTCACTTGCTGCATGTTTTGCAAACCAAATTTAATATCTTCTAAGTTAGCGCCAACGTTCATGGCCAAGGCTGCGGCAACTAAGGCATTACTCACATTGTGAGCACCGGGTAATGACAATGTAAGCTGTACATTGCCCTTTGGTGTGCACATCAAGAATTGCGCGCATCCATCAATACCAAGGCTGATTTCTTGAGCATAAAACTCGGTTTCTTTGCTTTCTGAAAATCCTTGAACATGGCACTCTTTCAATTTACCCAACCAAAAATCGTTAAATTGGCTATCTTTGTTAATAATTGCCGTACCTGATTTACTTAAACCTCTAAAAATCTCACTTTTTGCCCGCGCTACACCTAGTAAACTTCCGAAACCCTCAAGGTGCGCGGCGGCTGCATTAACGATAGTGGCAACATCAGGTTTCACTAAATTTGTGGTGTAAGCAATCTCACCTAAGTGATTCGCGCCCATTTCAATGACCGCAAAATCGTGATCTTGTTGAAGCCTTAATAAGGTTAAAGGTACGCCAATCTCATTATTAAAATTGCCGTCAGTAGCCAAAACATTGCCGATACGAGATAAAATGCTAGCGACCATTTCTTTCACGGTAGTTTTACCACTACTTCCGGTTATGCCAACGGTTTTCGGAGCTACTCTTTGTTTTACCGCTGCGCCTAAGGCTCCTAATGCAAGCTTTGTGTCTTCAACTAAAATATAGGGTAATAAGGTATCGATTTTACGCGACACAATGAATGCCACAGCCCCCCTGTTGGCGGCGTCATTAATAAATTTATGACCATCGAAATTAGGCCCCTCTAATGCAATGAAAACATCCCCTTGACTCAAACTTCGTGTGTCTGTGCTAACGCCAGTGACATTGCCATTGGTACCAAACAACTCCCCACTTGTTTGTTCTGCTATCCAATCTAGAGAGACTTCAATCATTGCATTTTCCCTACACTCAGCGTGTTTACATAATTTCTTTCATCGTACGGTAGAATTTGATCACCGATAATTTGCTCGGTCTCATGTCCTTTACCTGCAACCAAGATCAGATCTCCTTTCTGACTTTGCGCAATAGCAAGTTGAATCGCTTTTCTACGATTAGTTTCAATTTTGACCTTAGATTGATCTTTTATGCCGGCGAGTATATCGGCAACAATAGTCGAAGAAGGTTCAGAGCGACTATTGTCTGAAGTAAGAATAATTTGATCACTATATTGCTCAGCTGCCGCCCCCATTAATGGACGCTTACCTTTATCTCTGTCGCCACCACAGCCAAATACACAAATAACTTGTTTTTGACTATGCACTCTTGCTGACTGGAGTGCCTTCCCTAAAGCATCTGGCGTATGGGCAAAATCAACAATCAAATTTCCCGCACTGGGGTGTTCAAATAACTCCATTCGTCCTGCAACGGGTTTCAATTTATTGCACGACTTGGCTAATTCATTTAGTGGTAAACCTATTACGAGTAAACTGGCTAGAGCCGCCAGTAAGTTAGAAACATTGAACTGGCCGAATAAACCACATTTTATGGCCGCACTGCCCCATGAAGATTGCAGATCAAATGACAAGCCACTATGGTCATATTGAATATTGCTTGCCAAACAAAAGTGTTGATGTTCGGGTAGTTGTCGGGCATCCAACTGAGTGGAAAACAAGGTAATTTTTTGTTGTCTTGATGCCGCTGTTATCCAGTTTATAGTTTCTGGATCATCTGCATTTAAGACCACCTGATTCAGCTCTGGCTGATTTAATAATTGCCGCTTTGCTTTAGCATATTCAAGCATATCCCCGTGATAATCCAAATGATCACGAGTTAGGTTAGTGAATACCGCCACGTCCATTTTAAGCCCTTGAATACGATCCTGAACCAATGCATGGGAGGATGCTTCTAGGGCGACTTGTTTAGCACCGGAGGCCACAAATTTTCCTAGTAACTTTTGTACCTGGCAAGCGTCTGGAGTGGTATTTAGGGTTTTCTCTAATTGGCTGATATCCGCACTAAATAGTCCTGCACCTAGGGTACCAATTGATGCCGATTTATCGCCACATAAAAAGCGAAGTTGACTACTCAGTTGCACTACTGAGGTTTTGCCGTTTGTACCGGTTACGCCAATCACATCTAAATGTTGTGCCGGCAAACCATAAAATGCAGCGGCTAACTGAGATAGTTTTTGCCCCAACCGATAAAACGAGATCAAAATACTTTGTTCGCGCATTTCAATTTCGCCATGGCATTGTGGTTGTTCAACTTCTTGCAATATTAGTTTCGCGCCAAGGCTAATCGCTTGAGGAATAAAGTCACGACCATCTAACTGATGGCCTTTTATTGCCACAAACACACTATGAACAGCGACTTCTCGGCTGTCTAAAACCAACTCACTAACTTCTACATCGGGAGCATCAATCTTAAATTGCGCCAATATGGTTTTGATATTAATGCTGTTTTGGGAATGCGGCATTATTGCTCTCCTCGTTTAGCGATTGAGGAGACATTTTTAGCATCAGGCGGAACATTCAATAATTGCAGGGTGTTGGCCATAACCGAGCTAAAAACTGGAGCGGCTGTATCACCGCCATAGTATAAATCACCCTTTGGCTCATTGATCAGTACAACTACTGCCAGTTGCGGGTCCGAGACTGGCGCTACACCGGCAAAGATGTTCACATACTGCTCACCGTAGCCACCTTTGATGGCTTTACGGCTGGTACCGGTCTTACCTGCAACACGATATCCTGGCACCCGCGCTTTACGGCCTGAACCACCATCTTCAAGTACACTTTCCATCATATTCAATACACGGTGAGCATTTTCTTCGCTAATAACCCTTTCGGTTATTTTTTGCTCATCTGACATGACAATACTAAGGGGTTGTTTAATACCGCCATTACCTAAAATGGAGTACATCCGCGCTAATTGCATGGTAGTAACAGATAAACCATAACCAAAGGACAAGGTAGATAATTCAAATTTCGACCATCTTCGTTGTTCGTTGAAAAGTCCGCCTTGTTCGCCAATCAAATTAGTTCCGGTTTCACTCATCAATCCCATGTTGTAATAGGTGTCGAGCAGAAACTCTTTAGGAACAGACAAAGCCAACTTTGAAGTACCAATATTGCTGGATTTTTTGATGATTTGCTGCAACGTTAATTTACCGTAATTGCGGGAATCACGAACAATACTTCCACCTAAACGTCGCCAACCCGGCGAAGTATCTATAATGGTTTCTGTATCTGCAGAGCCAAATTCTAGAGCACTTACCACTGCCAGAGGTTTGACCGAAGAGCCCGGTTCAAAGGTATCTGTAATCGCTCTATTTCTAATTTTACGAGGAGAGACACCTTTACGGTTATTTGGATTAAATGACGGGCTATTCACCATCGCCAATATTTCCCCAGTATTCACATCTGCCACGACAACTGAGCCTGATGTTGCACGGTAAAAATGTACCGCAGACTTTAATTCTCGGTAGGCAAGAGCTTGGATTCGTTGGTCTATGGTCAATTGAATATTTTGCGGATCTTTACCTTCTTCCTGCTCTAATATTTCAACTTGACGGCCTTTTGCATCGCGACGAATGGTTCTAGAGTCAGGTGTCGCAGACAAATATTCGTCATATAACTTTTCAATCCCTTCGATTCCCTGATCATCCACATTGGTAAAACCAACCACATGAGCCGAAGCCTCACCCGCTGGATAATAACGGCGAGATTCATTCACCAAATAAACCCCTGGAATTTTCAGATTCTTCACAAAGGTTGCCATGGCCGGCGACACTTGGCGTTGCAAATAAACAAACTTACTATTTTCGTTACTCGCTTTTTTAATTAGTTTATCAACGTCTTGACCTAAGACTTCGGCAAGGGCTTGCCATCTGCGGGTGTCAGATAACGCACCTTTTTCAGGATCTGTAACCGTTGGCGGATGGGCCCAGATAGCTTTTGCAGGAACGCTTACCGCTAGTTGCTCTCCATTTCTATCGGTGATCAAACCACGATAAACTTCATTATTGCGCACTCTTAAAGTACGGTTATCACCTTCTTCGATCAGCTGATCGGGGTTGATGACTTGAATATAGGCAGCTCTGACCGTGAGTACGGAAAACACCGCGAGAATAGCACCAACAACCACTATGAAACGCCACTGCACCAAACTTGGAGCAATGTTTTTCTTAGCTTGTTTAGTTCTAACCTTGGTCATTTCAAACGCACCACAATTTCATTTTCTGGTCTTGGTCTATGCATATTAAGTTGCTTCTTCACAGCAACTTCAATACGGTTATGATCAGTTAACGCCCCTTGTTCTAGGATTAAGTGACGCCACTGAATATCTAGCTGATCTTGTTCTTGCATTAGTTGCTCTAAGGCCATCGACATCTGTCGATTATGGTGCGCACTCATGATCACCGCGAACGCACTTATCAATACCATTAAAAACAACAAAACCCGTATCGGATGACGGGCTAGTTCGGTGAAGATTAAGTTGACCAAATTAAAGTTGGTCCTAGTATCTGTCACAGCTTCTGAGCCACCCTTAACACTGAACTTCGCGACCTCGCATTCACTTTAATTTCATACTCACTAGGCTTAGTCGCCTTTCCTATTAACTTCATTGCTCGGGTTGCATCTATTTGTGCCTGAGTAATTGCCATTCGGGCTGGCACCTGCATTCCGCGGCTTTGTTCGCGCATAAAGCGTTTTACCAATCGATCTTCTAGGGAGTGAAAACTGATCACTGCCAGTCGCCCTCCTGAAGAAAGGCACGCTAATGCTCCTTTAAGTCCGTCACGAACTTCATCTAATTCGCTATTAATATAAATACGAATTGCCTGAAAAGTCCGTGTAGCAGGATGTTTAAATTTATCTTTAACCGGCACTGCTTCATCCACTAACTTTGCTAATTGCAATGTTGTCGTCAGAGGAAATTCATCGCGACTATTCACAATTGCATGGGCTATGCGCTTGCCGAATTTTTCTTCACCAAACTCTTTAATCACCTGAGTGATGTCATCTTCATCGGCTTTTGCCAGCCATTGGGCTGCACTGATTCCCTTACTGGTGTCCATGCGCATATCCAATGGACCTTCACGCATGAAACTAAATCCTCGTTCGGCATCATCTAATTGAGGTGACGACACACCAAGATCCATTAAAATACCGTCGACTTTGCCGAATACTTGATGCTTTTGAGCCACCTCTTCAATATTCGAAAATGCCTCGTGTTCAATACAAAAACGCTCATCATCAGCAAATCTTTTAGCCGCTTCTATGGCATATGGGTCGCGATCTAAAGCAATCAAACGACCTTTAGCTGATAACTTCTGCAACACTTTTTCTGTATGCCCACCACGCCCGAAGGTCGCATCCATATAAACACCATCGGGTTTAATATCTAGCCCTACTATGGACTCTTCTAACAGCACTGAGCGGTGCAATTCCTGGGACGATGGATTTTCAGTTATCAAAGTGAGAAGTCCTGTAAACGCTCAGTTAATTCAAATTCGCCGCCTTTCTCAGTTTCAATATCTTGATGAACCTGTTGCTGCCATGTTTCTGCATCCCAAATTTCGAAGCGATTGAGTTGCCCAACTAACATTATTTCTTTATTTAAGTTGGCATGTTGACGAAGTGGTGCTGACAATAAGAAGCGACCATTTTTGTCCATATCACCTTCCATGGCATATCCTAAAAGAAGTCGCTGTAAGCGGCGTTCTTGAGGTATCATGCTAGAAAGTTTACTAAGTTTAAGTTCAATCTCTTCCCATTCAGGAAGTGGGTAAAGTAGCAGACAGCTTTGCTGTGTATCGATTGTGCAAACCAGTTGTCCCTGACAATCATCTAGCAACAACTGTCGATACCGTGTTGGTATCGCCACCCTGCCCTTTACGTCTAGATTGATTGCATTAGCGCCGCGGAACATATCCCCTAGCCTTTTTTATTAGTTTGCTTTTATTGTTTTGGTAGCATCAGTTTGCAACACATTAAGATCACTTTGATCCACTTTCTGCCACAATTACCCACAAATGAGAGTTTAGGTTTCCACTAACCCCATTGTCAAGGACAAAAAACGGGTTAAACAGAAGCCATGAATGCCAACTAAATTAAGGGCTAGACGAAAGCGGCTGATATATATAAAGAAAGCTTTCAAAGCTGTTTTTATATACAGTGAAAATCGGGGTTCGATGAAGCTCAAAATAAGCTAAAAAATCTAAACTAAAGCGCCCTCCCTTATACTTAAAAACGCAAAATAATCATGAGGATAGTAGTTTTTATAATAAGCTGGTCGTCAACTTATAATAAGATACTCTCTAGCACGCCGATTATTGAGGTTTTCATAGCCTAATGTTAATGATTGGCTGACAAAGATGAGCCTATAAACAATCAATCTATGCAATGGAGAGATGAACTATGATCGATAAAAGTCAATTTGGACAAATGCCCGACGGCCAAATAATAGATAGTTATATTTTGACCAATAATAATGGCATGTCCGTTGAGATATTGACTTTAGGAGCAATTATTCGCTCGTGGAGGTTAGCGACAGATCCCAGTGTAGATATTGTTTTAGGCTTCGATAATGCGACAGATTATTTGTCCGATCAAAGTTATTTGGGCAGAACCGTAGGACGTTATGCGAATCGCATTAAAGATGGTGAATTTAAAATTGCTGATAAAAGCTATTCGGTAAGTACCAACTTACAAGGAAACTGCTTACATGGTGGCGTTGAGGGTTTTCACAATCGGCTTTGGTCTGTGGTTAACACAGAGGACGATTTATATCCAAGTATTACCTTAAACTTGACCAGTGAGGATGGTGATCAAGGTTTTCCAGGAACCTTAAATCTTGATGTGACGTTCAGCCTTGATCAGGAAGATCGCTTAACCATTGAGTATCATGCCCTCAGTAACCAAGATACGGTTTTCAATCCTACCCAACATAGCTACTTCAATTTAGCAGGGCACAATTCGGGAACAATTTTTGATCAGCAAATTCAGTTATCCGCGAACAACTATACGCCAGCCGATGAAAATGCAATTCCCACGGGTGAAATCAAACCTGTAAACGAAACGGCGTTCGATTTACGCCAACCAACCTCTTTTGGACAAGCAATTAATCGACAAGACCAAGCAATAAAAGCGGCTAATGGACTTGATCATAATTGGTGTGTAGAAGGATTTTCAGCAGCACAGGATAAACTGCAATGGGTTGCCGATGTGATTGAGCCAAAGTCTGGGCGAATATTGATTACTCACACTACCATGCCTGGTGTACAAATATATACTGGTAATTTCATTGGGGAGGCTACCCTAGGTAAAAACAATATAAAATACGCGCCTTATCACGGCTTTTGTATTGAATCGCAATTTTACCCAAATAGTCCAAATCAAGCAGAATTTCCGAGTGCTACTTTACCTGCCAACACGCCTTTCGTGTCAAAAACAAGTTACCAAATTAAACAAAAAAGCCAGCAATAACACACTGCTGGCTTTAGTTTATTTAGCTAACTAAGTTGCTAAGAATTAAGCGCTTGGGTCTTCGTTTTTAGCCGCTTCTTGCTGCGTATCTTCCACTAAACTAATTTGGATAGCGCGAATGGGTTTATCCGTATTGGCAGACAGTTGAACTAAACGATTCAATTGAGTAAGTGACAACATTGCAGTGTAAATAGCACCAAGGTAACCATTGTTTTTCAACTCAATAATAATTTCGTCAGATAATTCATTTACGCGTTTTTCGTTGATACCGTAAATACCAGTCACATTGCGCTTTTCGCCATTTGCGTACTGAACATTAAGTTGCACAGCATCAAACAATTCTAATTCTACAATTCGTTTGATAAAACGCTGGGTTGCCAATTCGCTGTTAGTAATATCGCCTAAAAGGTCCTGACGGTTTTTTAAGTAATCCGTTGGTTCGCCTTCTGCAGTGAATAAACTTTCACCTTCTTCTTCACCTACCAACGCACTGTTTTCGTCGATGTAAACACCTAACTTGTCACCATCAGGGCGAACATCAAAAGGGTAACGTTGAATATTCAAAGGCATAACATGGCCTAACCATTTGTCATCTTTGAAGTATAAGTTGGTGCCTTGCTCCAAACCTAACATCGCTATTGAGTGGAAGTTACCTGAAGCTTGATCCTTGATAAAAGCAATAGGCATACAGCTAGCAATTTGAGCGAACTCACGAAGAGTCGCGGATGCTAAATGGGTTTCTTTGGCAAATTCAAAGTTATGCTGCGTTTTTACTTTTAACGCACTATGTTTATTTTTATCCAGTGGAATATAATTCGTTTTCATTACTTCTTGTTCTCTTTTAAATGATGCTCCGTGGGAAAAAACACGACGGAGATTAAAATCACTTTCAAACACTTTACTTGCTCTTTGCACTACCTGAGCACGGTAAAATATAAGTCAGCTTGTGCCAGAAAGTGTGCAAGTATGTTTTATTTGGCGTGGGAAGTCACCACCCTAGCTGGTTAAATTAGAAATACTTTGCTAAAAAATACACATCACACTGAAATTAAAGCGAATTGGTGACAGTGGCGATATATTCAGCTAACTTCGCCTCGGCCTCGTCTGCAAATAAAATGTCACAGGCTTGTTTTAATCCTGGAGCATGAAGAATATCTTGTTTTGGAACCACTAAGGCGATTTTTGAGCGTCGCCGCAGAAAATCATCTAGGGTTGTTATCATTTCACGATTGGCCGCATGTTCCACTTCAACCCGAAGGTATTTACTGTTTTCAATCAATAAGTTCCCCATTGCTGGATTTTCACGAATACTCTCCAACATATTGATAGCGTTGCGTCCGTACCTTCGCCAAAATCGTTGAGTCAAAGGTTCCGAAGAGCTTGCAGGAGTAAGATCGTCAAGTCTCATCAGTTTAGCGCGATGAAAAAACTCTCGTTTTACTGCCTTCCCAGGTTCGCCATACCATTTGTGGTCAGGGTAGGTTAATGGAATGCCAAAGGTTTCTATCCACTGACAGACTTCCTCCCCAACATTAATACAATCGGTTAACTTGCCACCAAATATTGATAAATATTGGCTGTCTTTGTCTACATCAATGGCATGTTTTCGCGACAGTTGTACCCAATCGGCTTTGTCTTCATGGCCTTTTATCGCCAAGGGTCTGACCCCACAGCGTTCAGCGATAATGTCTTTTTTCGTCAACGGTTTAGGCAAGACCAAAAGCTTATTAACGTTGGATAGAATAAACTCTCTGTCTTCATCGGTTACCTGAGCATCTGGACTGGGGACTTGGCTATCTGTGGTGCCAATACAAGTTTTAGGGCCCATGGGGATAACAAAAAATAGGCGGCCATCATCAGCAAAAAAGGTTAATACCTTCTCAGTGTCGGTGATTTTATCGACGATTAAATGTACACCTTTGGAAAAGACATGACGATGCTCGGTTGTTTGTTGATTGATTTGATTCACTTGATCGACAAAAGGGCCGGTTGCGTTAATGATTGCTTTGGAGCGAATATTGAAGGTTTCGCCACTCATTTGATCCGTGACTTGGCTAACCCATTCCTCCCCGACCTTTTTAGAATGATCTAAGCCCACATAGTTAGCTGCGATACACCCATAACTCATGCTAGAGCGCACAAAATTAAAGACGAACCGAGCATCATTATCATGCAAATAGGCATCTGAGTATTCAAAACCACCGGAGATATGCTCGGTATTAACAATTGCTTCCATTTGTTTGATTTTTTCAGAGGATAAGTACTTAGGCATCTTTGTGAAAAACCGACCCATCAACCAATAAACTAGGGTACCCATGTAAATAAACGCAGGCGTAAAACGAAAACCACGCTGAATACTGGTAAAGAAACGAATCTCTTGAACCGTAGACGGATAATGACGCATTAAATGATTGCGGCTTTTACAGAGCTTGTTAACTATTCCAAATTCAAAGGTCTCTAGGTATTTAATTCCTCCCCAAGCTAAATTGGATGAATTTGAGCTGGTAAAGCCAGCAAAGTCCCCTTTATCAATGAGCGCACTCTAGCACCTTTTGCTGATAGTGCAGCCGCTGACACAGCTCCATTTATCCCACCACCAACAATGAGCACATCAAAAGTATGTTGAGGAAGCTTAGCAATATTACTTTTACGTAAATTCATGGTTTCCAGTTATTCCAACAGTATGCAAAGGGACGCGAATAATTCCAATAATAAATTGCCAACTAAGCGATTGTATTCTTCGAGTTTACTTATTAATGAAAACTTCCCCTTTATAGCAAATATTAGAGTATCTTGATTTAAAAAATCCATTATTTGATACCGCAGAAAGTGATAAACTAGCGGTTCGTTACACAACATTATGTTTGATGTGCGAAATCAAATGGAACGAAAATGAGGCGCGTATTCACAGCCACAATAAACAAAACAAAGGTTTTGCCTACTCGTTTAGCATATTAACCATGACAAAATACCCTTTATCACCTTAGGCATTTAAATCAGAGTCATAATTGGTTAATCATTTATACACAGAATAATAAGGATAAATTGTATGAAAAAGAGTTTATGGATTTGCACAGCAATGGCATTGAGCGGCTGTGTTACTGCCTCTGACGGTGAATACCATGCATCACAGAAGGCTACAGAAATAAGCCAAAAATATATTTTAGTGGATGGTCATATTGACGTGCCATATCGTCTTCAGCAAAAGTGGGAAGATGTCACCCTTGCTACTGATAGTGGCGATTTTGATTATCCTAGAGCGAAAGCCGGCGGACTCAATGCACCATTCATGTCAATTTATATTCCCGCGTCGTTAGATGACTCACCTAAATCAACGGAATTAGCGCACAAATTAATTGATTACGTTGAAGCCATAGTAGGCAGAGCCCCTGATAAGTTTGCCATAGCTAAATCCCCCGATGATGTTAAAAAGCAATTTGAGCAAGGTTTGATTTCGCTGCCTATGGGAATGGAAAATGGTTCTCCCCTACAAGGTGATATGGACAACCTTAAAACCTTTTATGACCGTGGTATTCGCTACATCACTTTGGCCCATTCATTAGCCAATCATATTTCCGATTCTTCATACGATCTCCGAAAAAAATGGAAAGGTCTAAGCCCTTTTGGTAAAGAGTTGGTAGGCGAAATGAACAATATCGGTATTATGATAGATATCTCCCATGTCTCTGATGATGCCTTTTACCAAGTCATAGAACTAAGTAAAGCACCCGTTATTGCTTCTCACTCGTCATTACGTCGATTCACTCCCGGATTCGAACGCAATATGACCGATGAAATGCTAGTCGCATTAGCCGAAAATGGTGGTGTTGTAATGATTAACTTTGGCTCTACTTTTGTTGATCAAGTATCTAGGGGCTGGCGTATTACTATGGGTGAGAAACGCAAAGCCGTAGAAGAGGAATTTGGAGCCGACAGCCCTCAATTAGCCGCCTTTGATGAAGAATACTCAACCAATAACCCGTTTCCCTATGCCAATGTCGATACCGTTGTTGAACACGTCGATCATGTGGTGAATTTAGTGGGAATTGACCATGTAGGAATTGGTTCAGATTACGATGGTGTTGGCGATTCGTTGCCCATTGGCTTAAAAGATGTATCCGCTTATCCTAACTTAGTACAAGGTCTATTGGATAAAGGGTACAGCGAAACAGATATCGCTAAAATTCTTGGTACAAATTTACTGCGAGTTTGGAGTGAAGTAGAAGAGTACGCAGCAAAACACTAAAAATGAAAAGCTGCAGGGTTAGTCAATTCAGAATCGTGTTGGGTTTGTACATACACATTCTGCACTAACTCTGCATCACAACTGGCTCTATGCCTTGTACAATCCATACTTCTAGCCAAGTTTTCTTGAGTGTCATGCCAAAGCTCCATCTGTTTTTCAGATAGAATATTCTCCAAAGGACTCAGCCTAAACCTCATGTCCTGTTTACCCGCGCTAAATAGTTTTATTAACCAGGGATAATCGACGACCCAACCATCTGAATAAACGGTTTGACCGCTTAAAAGGTTATTCAAGTCTTCACATACCTTAGATGCAGCAATACCTTTTTGAAGCAAAACGTCACGGGATATGCCATGTAAGTCTTCAGCTTCTTGGGTCCAATGCTGCCAATTCGATTCAGGTTGTATCAATCGACAGTAACGTTGGGACAAATAGGTCACAACACCCACTTCAATTGGATAACTGTGGCTTCCAAAACCACTTGCCTCTATATCGAGAATTGTAGGAATAATCGTCTTGTTAATAACAACCTCTGACTGACTTTAAATAAACACTAATGAGCAAGTATATATTTTAATCAATTTACCTTACTTGATAATTGATTAACAATTAGACTAAAGAATAAGACACATAATAATCTACTAATCTGTCGTTAACATTAACTTATATCAAAAACGTTAACTTCTGATTAAATAAATAACAAGGAAAGTTAGAAGCGAGACAAAAAATGAAGTGAACCTGCTCAACCCCACTTAATCTTCAGTGCCGGAGTATTTTTTAGTTAACAGGTCAGTTTGACCATGGGATGTAAAATAACCGCCTTTAGGCGAGATGACCCACTCATTGGTATTATTTATAACTTCCCTAGCATCTTTTAAATAATCAATCAGTGTTTCTTCCGGCATATTTTCTTGTTGATAAACCGCCGCTTGCTCCTTAGCTTTTCCCCACTCAACAAATTGAGAAAGTTTTGCAGTTTGTTGCACTAAACTGTTGAGGCGATTATCACGATCAAGATACTTTTGCAGTGTCTGAGCTGACTGCTCGTCTCCTGTCACCGTCAGCTTGTCATTTTCAATGCTTATTTCAAGGCTATCAACAGAGTCAAATTGTGCAAGTAATTGTTCGACTTCTTTATTGAGTCTTTCCTGATTGAATTGATAGTAGTTTTCAACGGTGTTCAAGTCTAAATCAATTTCGCCTTTTTCTAGCAACCTCAGTGTCTCTTCGAATTCTTGATTGACTAACCCACTGTCTAATACTGCCAACCCACCTTTAATGTCTTGCTTGGCGGAGATCGCAATATTTTCTAGGTCCTGATTTCCTTGAGCTTGGTTACCTATGTAATCAAATAAAGACAGAGGTTGAGAGTTAATTTCCATGTTAATTACCATTTCAAAACGGATTGCATTACTAATGGGTTTAGCAGAATTAATGCCAACTGAAATAACTTTGAGGCTTACAGGAAAGTATTTTAATTATCAGCGCCAGAGTGGTATAGAATTCAATTTAACTCATTAATATCAATGAATTAAGAAATAAAACTGGATGTTAACTGGTGATAATTTATTAGTTATAGTTTTAACTGGTGAATAAGGGCACAGAGTGCTCACTAAAAAACACTATCGGCAAGACATTGCGGCAATGTCTTGCCTTATTCTAATAACCAGGAGTTGATTCTGCGGCAAGAATAAGAAAGTAAATAATGTTAATGAACAGCCCTATGTAGCCTAGAGATAATCCCCAGATTGTCATTTTATTGCCGATTAATTTGCCATGACTATGACGTATTTTAGAACGTGCAATATGACCAAAAATTATCGCCAACAAAGAACTAAACAAAAATAGCGAAAAAATACCAAATATTAACGATGCCACAGCACATTTAGATCGCTTAATTAGGGCGTTAGTTTCAGACACTAAAACAATGGCATTAGGCGCTTTATATAGTGCCTTAATATCTTTGGCTTTACCCAAGTGCCCAGTAAATTCAACATGTTGTCCCGGCCGCGCAGACTGACTGTATTTCCATTCAGCCATATTAAAGGTAAAACGTTTATTGTCAGCGCAGATGACCCCTTCTTTCGAGTTGGGCTCAAAATCCAGAATGGTTCCTTTCATTTAGCTTCCTAATATACAACGAGTTAATGGTACAGGTTTAAAATCAATCCGATTAATTGAATTTACCCCATTATTTAGATTAACTCTATAATTTTTATATACTTAGAAAAGTGAATTTACCGAGAATAGGAATTAGTAGGAAGAGTTAGAGCTGGTCATTAAGCCGGGTTCTGTATTTCTCAAAGAGATTAACAATCATTCATCTAGGCCAGTAATCGCTCACTGGCTCAAGCAACCTACCCGGTTCCGATGCGGGCCGCACCATAAGGAACCCTATTTGGTCTTGCTCCGGGTGGAGTTTACCTTGCAACCAACTGTTACCAGTGGCCCGGTGCGCTCTTACCGCACCCTTTCACCCTTACCGGCGCTTACGCGCTTAGGCGGTATCCTCTCTGCTGCACTTGTCGTCGGCTCACGCCGCCCAGACGTTATCTGGCACCCTGCCCATTGGAGCCCGGACTTTCCTCCCCTTTGAAAACCTAAAAGGTAACAAAGCGGCGATTGTCTTGACCAGCTCTGGCGCGCAGTTTACGTTGATTGCCGATTAGATACAATATTTTGTCGCAGGCTATTTTCCACGGACTATTGTCCACGGGCTAAAGCCCGTGCTACAGGGGGTATATTAGGTTTTCCATGGATGATAAAACCTGTAGCTCGGCATTTATGCCTTGGTTATTTGCCTTAAGCTCTTTCCCCACGGGCTAAAGCCCGTGCTACATGGGATGTATTAGC
>NZ_JBGOSE010000010.1:0-146867 GCF_041538045.1 Aliiglaciecola sp. SL4
AATCAACCACAATCTTGAACTAACAACCGCGGGGCTAAAGCCACCACCTACAATACAAATTTGCTTGTAGCATGGCCTTCAGGCCATGAAATCGATATCCATGTTCCGTAGCATGGTCTAGAGGCCATAATAAAGGGCAAATTGAAATAATAATATGGATTAAAAATCTCTGAGATAGAGAATAGATGTAGTACAGGATTCTTTTAGAAAGAATGGTGCCCGGGGCCGGACTTGAACCGGCACGTCCTTACGAACGAGGGATTTTAAATCCCTTGTGTCTACCAATTTCACCACCCGGGCATCGGATGAACTCACATAACCTGTGAGAGGGTCTTGCATTACCTCATAAGATATGAGGAGGCTTTATGGAGGCGGAACCCGGAGTCGAACCGAGATCCACGGATTTGCAATCCGCTGCATAGCCATTCTGCCATTCCGCCAATTTGGAGCGGGAAACGAGACTCGAACTCGCGACCCCGACCTTGGCAAGGTCGTGCTCTACCAACTGAGCTATTCCCGCATTTAACTGCTTTCAATATCTTTTCAGTTAATTACATTTGGCTCTCGCTAAATGATGGCGTGCATTTTACATTCACAGAGATAACTGTCAACAACAAAAATGATGATTTTGTACTGTTTGCACGAAAAATGACTTAAACGCCTCAATTTCGAGCAAACCGCGTTTATTTTGTACTGTCTTGTTCCTTAGAGGTTAAACTTTTCCATGCTGCCACTGTATAAGAAATCATCGACCAAGTAGATAATATGGTAGAAATATACAATAAGACATATCCCAACTTCACCCAATAGATGGGGAAACCCATGAAATAATCCATTTCCGACAGCAAACCGATTAAAGCAAGCATTTGTGCCATTGTCTTTGCTTTACCAATAAATGATACAGCAACAACATCGCGCTTGCCCTGTTGCCCCATCCATTCTCGCAAAGCAGAAATATAAACTTCCCGTGACATAAGCAAAATTGCAGGAACAGTAATCCATACAGTATTGTAACTATGGGTAATCATTATTAAAGCAGCGGCTACAATTAATTTATCAGCCACAGGATCGAGAAATGCACCAAATGCAGAGGACTGTTTTAATTTGCGCGCTAAATAACCATCAAACCAATCGGTTAAGGCCGCAAACCAAAAAATAAATGCGCCTGCCTGTCTCGCCCACTCCCAATCAAGAAAGTACACCACCACAAAAACAGGAATGAGTACCACTCTTAACATGGTAATGATATTTGGAATTGTCCACATACTTCTTTCTAACCTTTACTTGTTTTTGCAATCTTTGAAAATTGATTGTCTTTGAATTTTGGTCGTTTTTGAAATTGCTTAAGAATGCAGATGCTCATAAATAATATCTGCAAGCTCTTCACTAATTCCAGGAACTCGGGATATTTCGTCTCGGCTAGCTTTTAAGACACCGTGGATCCCCCCCATATACTTTAATAAACTCTGGCGCCGCTTAGCGCCGACTCCAGGTACTGACTCTAATACTGAAGTACGCTTGGCTTTTTGACGCTGCTGTCGGTGACCGGTAATAGCAAAACGGTGGGACTCATCTCGTATATGCTGAATCAAATGTAATGCTGGGGAATCGGCTGACAAAGGTATAGTATCATGATTCCCAGCAAGAATAAGCGTCTCTAGTCCAGGTTTTCGACTGGTTCCTTTAGCAACACCGATCAATAAAGGTTTTTTAGCCGCTTTCCAATTTTCAAAGTGCCCTTCCGCTTGAGCCAACTGTCCTTTGCCACCATCAATAAAAACAATATCTGGAATTTTAGATTCATCAGTGGGTTGTTTATAACGTCGACTTAAGGCTTGAGCCATAGCCGCATAGTCATCACCAGGTGTAATGCCCTCGATATTATAACGACGATAGTCTGTTTTAAAAGGCCCGTCACGATTGAACACCACACAAGATGCAACCGTTTGCTGACCAGATGTATGACTAATATCAAAACACTCCATACGCTGAATCGGTTGTTCAAATTCTAATACTTTCTCCAGCTCCAAATAACGTGCAAAAACCGATTTTTGCTGGTTTTGTTTCGCTTCTAAGGCATTCTCCGCATTGGTGATGGCCAGCTGTAAATACCGTTTCTTCTCGTCTCTGGCACCTTTATAAAACTTTACTTTGTAACCAGCTTCTGCACTTAACAGCTCGGTTATTGCCTCTTCATCTTCTAAGCCGATAGGCATAACGATTTGTTTTGGTATGGTTTTATTGCCCGCTAAATAAAACTGAAGAACAAAGGATTGGAGAATTTCCATTTCAGTGGTTTGACTAGGTACCTTGGGGAAAAAGCTTTTACTACCTAATAATTTATTATCTCGAATAAACAATCCTTGAATACTGGCGATACCATTTCGATAAACAAAACCGAGCACATCCATTTCTTGTTCATTACCACTTACCCATTGCTGTTCCTGTACTTTATTCAAAGCACTAATTTGGTCACGATAACGACCTGCAGACTCGAACCGTAATTCACTGCTAGCTTGTTCCATTTTGGCAACTAAACTTTCAATTACTTGTTGGTTTTTTCCTTTTAAGAACAAAGTAGCAAGTTTTATTTGCTCGTTATATTCCTCATCAGACACTAAACCTTCCACGCATGGTCCTGCGCAGCGTTTCAATTGATATTGCAAACACGGACGGCTTCTAGCCCGATAATAACTGTCTTCACACTGGCGAATAGGAAAAAGCTTTTGCATGGTTCTGAGGCTTTCTCGCACGGCCCAAGCACTAGGATAAGGCCCAAAATAACTTCCTTTTGCCTTTTTAGCGCCACGATGGAGAGTTAAACGAGGATGTTTATGTTCAGATAGAAAAATGAAAGGGTATGATTTGTCATCTCTTAACACCACGTTATAACGAGGTTTGTACTTTTTGATGAAGTTATTTTCTAGAATAAAGGCTTCTGTTTCACTGTGGACAACCGTCACATCCATATCAGCTATTTGCCTGACGAGAGACTGTGTTTTAATGCTATCTACGTTGGTTCGAAAATAACTTGATACACGTTTTTTTAAGTTTTTGGCTTTACCAACGTAAATAACCTCGTTTTTGTCATTATACATCCGGTAAACACCGGGTTTAGACGTGAGATTTTTTAAAAAGCCTTTGAAATCAAAAGGAATTGCTTTTTCTGTCATACCGATTGATTACAATTGATTAGTATCGATTAAATTATGACGCAGAGCTAAATGGGTTAATTCCACATCTGACCCAACTTTTAATTTTTCGAACATACGGTATCGGTAAGTGTTAACCGTCTTAGCGCTGATATTCAGTTTATTGGCAATATCTGGCACTCTACTTCCCTTGGTTAACATAATAGTTATCTCTAATTCTCGACGAGATAGCTGTTCAAACGGATTGACTTCATTAAGATTTAATTGTCCGATAGCAATTTGCTGCGCTATTTCAGGGGCAATATAATGTTGACCGGAAGATACCTTACGAATAGCGATGACCATTTCTTGGGGGTCTGTGCCTTTGGTGATGTAACCATAAGCCCCTAATTGCATCACCCGAGCAGGAATAGGATTTTCAGTGTGCACCGATACCACTATTACTTTTGAGTCTTGCGCATAATGAATGATTTGTTTAGTCGCTTCTAAACCACCAATGCCTGGCATATTCATATCCATTAGCACGATGTCTGGCGGAGAATTTCGACAAAACTTAATCGCTTCTTCACCATTATTAACTTCACCAACAACCTTGAAGTCATCTACATCTTCAAGAATACGTCGGATACCAGTTCTCACCAGTTCGTGATCATCGACTAAAAGCAGTTTTATCAAGGTTTACCTCAAAATCAATCAACATCATTAAATTCATTAGACTTCGTTACCAACACTTTGCTGATTAAATGCATATTAAAGCAATCAGACTGTAACGAAACTCTGACTAAATCCTAAAATCCTTTTTGAGGAAACATGTATGAAACAATTATAGCGGGATTAAAAATAACCTGTATAGAGTTAATTTGAAGTTTACCGATGAAAACTGCTAGGAAGGGGTAATAAATCAACACTAAATGACGATTATTCACGGCCCCCACCAACAATGCTGTAGCATGGCCTTTAGGCCATTGGCACAAACCTATCAACCACAACCTTGAATTCATTACCGCGGGGCTAAAGCCACCGCCTACAATGCTGTAGCATGGCCTTTAGGCCATAAACACAAACCTATCCACCAATCCCCTGAATTCAACACCACGGGGCTAAAGCCACCGCCGACAATGCTGTAGCATGGCCTTTAGGCCATTGGCACAAACCTATCCACCAATCCCCTGAATTCACCACCACGGGGCTAAAGCCACCGCCTACAATGCTGTAGCATGGCCTTTAGGCCATTGGCACAAACCTATCAACCAAACCTTTGAATTCATTACCGCGGGGCTAAAGCCACCGCCTACAATACAAATTGGCGTAGCATGGCCTTCAGGCCATGGACACAAACTATTCTTCGAGGCGTAAACGCAAAAAACCCGCAACATGTGCGGGTTTTTCAAATGTGGCGGATAGCGAGGGATTCGAACCCCCGGTACGTTTGACCGTACGTCTGATTTCAAGTCAGGTGCATTAAACCGAGCTCTGCCAGCTATCCGAATTGTCTACTTCAATATTAGTCTAAATCATGTCACTTTTTAAGTAAAATGTTTCAGCGCTTTCGAAGTGGGGCGAATATTAATGACCTTTTTGCTGCTTGTAAAGGGGATTAAGCAAATTTTTATTCAAGTGCTCTTTCTTTGTCCGATTTGTTCGCTATTTCAGCGATATATGACTTGTTACAAAGAGTTAATACGATAACACTTGAAAAAGTGAACCAAACACCATACAAATACACTAATTAAACAATACTCAAGCATTTTGCTTAGTCACTCACTTTTTATAAGCCTATTGGAGGTTATTTTATGGATCAAGATCGTTATGCTCATATAGACAGGGTTGGCTCACGCCCGTCAGTATTGGAGACCAATAAGGTTCTTCGCAATACTTACATGCTACTGGCAATGACATTGGCCTTTAGTGCAGTGTGTGCTGGCGCAGCAATGGCGATGGGCCTAAGCCAAGGTGCAGCAATGATGATGAGTCTAGCTGCGTTAGTTATGATATTTTTCTTAAATAAAGTAGCAAACAGCTCGAAAGGAATTTTGTTTGTTTTTGCTTTTACTGGATTATTAGGTGGCTCTTTAGGGCCAATGCTTAATTACTACTTGGCTTTCCCAGGTGGTGCAGCACTTGTTATGCAAGCTCTAGGTACCACTGCGTTGGTATTCTTTGGATTGTCAGCATATGTATTGACTACCAAAAAAGACTTTTCTTTTATGGGCGGTTTTTTAATGGTCGGCTTAATTGTTGCGATTGTAGCGAGTCTTGCTAACATCTTCTTAGCGATTCCGGTACTTAGTTTAGCCATTAGCGCAGCTATCGTATTCATTATGTCTGGTCTGATTTTGTTTGATACAAGTCGTATTGTGAATGGTGGCGAAACCAATTATATTCGCGCTACTGTTTCAATGTATTTAAACATCTATAACTTGTTCACCTCTATTTTACACCTACTTGGTGCATTTGGCGGCGACGATTAATATTTTTTGATATGCTAAAACACCTCAGCATTTGCTGGGGTGTTTTTTTATGTGGCATTCGATTGCCACCAGAACCACGGAATCATGATTTGGCTAGTTTCTGCATAATAGTGACCTCTTCCCCACTTGAATCTCAAGGTTGTTACAGCGCCTACCGTTTTACTCAAGCCGCATTAGAAGCTGGCCATAGCATAACAGGTGTATTCTTTTATCAGTCAGGGGTGGAGCTTGCTAATTCATTTCAAACCATGCTCTCTGATGAATTAGCTATGTATCCCAAATGGTGTGAATTAGCGCAAAAGCATGTATTTCCTTTACAGGTTTGTGTGACTGCAGCTAATCGACGGGGTATTCTAAGCGAGCAAGATGCCGTACAAAATGACACCCCTAACCTATTTAACCTTGATGCGCCTTTCGAGTCTGTGGGCATTGGAGAGCTGGTTAGCATGCTCAATGAGAGTGACAGGAGTATTCAATTTTGAAGTCACTGGCAATCATTAATCAATCTGGCCCCATAACAAACAATGCTGGCCAAGAGTCTGTGGATTTAGTCCTCGCATCCGCTAGTTTTGGCCAAGATGTCAGTGTGTTTTTTGTGGATGACGGTGTTTTTCAGTTGCTTAACACCCAAAAACCAGAAGAACTAGCACATAAGCATTTTGCCAAAAGCTTCGGTGCTTTCGAATTTTACGATGTTGAAAATATATTTGTGTGCAAAGAAAGTTTACAAAAACGGGGGCTTGAAAAAGCTCAATTAAATGTAAGTTGTCAGCTATTAACCCAAACAGAGTTAAATGCGCAACTTCAAAAATCTGATAATATAATTACACTATCATGATCTTACATAAATTTTCAGTCAGCCCTTTTTCACAATCGAACCTAATCAGTGCGTTATCTCGTATTGATCCTAACGACGGCATACTGTTGATGGAGGATGCGGTCTACGGATTAAATTCAGCGCTTATTTTCGAGCCCATTATACAACGAACTAAAAATGTCTATGCCTTGCAGCCAGACTGCGTTGCTAGGGGCATAACCTGTACAGAACAAGCAATTACTCTAATTGATTATGATGGCTTTGTCGCCTTATCACTTGAGTACGATAAAGTCATATCTTGGTAACAGAATAAATGGAACATTTCATCGAATTTAACAACAAGAAAATAGCCACAGATAAAATGGGATACCTGTTATCTGTAGAAGACTGGGAGCCTGAACTTGCGGAGGTTATTGCTGCCGGTGAAAATATAGAATTGGATGAAAACCGCTGGCAAGTGGTTAATTTCGTTCGAAACTTTTATTTAGAATTTAACACCAGCCCTGCCATTCGTGCCTTGGTGAAAGCCATGGCTACCGAATACGGCCCCGAAAAAGGCAATAGCCGCTACTTACAACGTTTGTTCCCTAAAGGTCCAGCGAAACAGGCAACTAAGATTGCAGGCTTGCCAAAACCGGCAAAATGTTTGTAATTCTTTTAATCCCTTAAAAGACCCCAAATAAAAAAGGATGCAACATAAATCATGCTGCATCCTTTGGGGTTAGTAATAAACCGAGCTAGTTATTGTCGGTTTAATAGCGATTGATTTTAGTTAGCTTTGATCACTTCTAAACCATTCATATAAGGAACTAACACTTTAGGAACGGCGACAGAACCATCTTGCTGCTGATAATTCTCAAGAATCGCCACTAAGGTGCGCCCTACTGCCAAACCTGAGCCATTTAAGGTGTGCAATAACTCTGGTTTATTGGTTTCAGGGTTACGATATCTGGCTTGCATTCTGCGTGCTTGGAAGTCCAACATATTCGAACAAGACGAGATTTCACGGTAGGTGTTTTGCGCCGGTAACCACACTTCCAAATCGTAGGTTTTACATGAACCAAAGCCCATATCGCCAGTACACAACAACATTTTGCGATAAGGTAACTCTAGCAATTGCAGTACTTTTTCAGCATGTCCAGTTAACTCTTCCAATGCATCAAAAGAATCTTCCCCTTTGACCAACTGAACCATTTCAACCTTATCGAACTGGTGATTACGAATTAGGCCTTTGGTATCTCTACCATAGGATCCGGCTTCACTACGAAAACACGGTGTGTGCGCGGTTAATTTAATTGGTAAATCGGCTGCACTGTATATCTCATCACGAGCGGTGTTCGTCAAAGGTACTTCTGCGGTTGGGATCAACGATAACCCCTGCCCCTCTTCAGTTGCTGGCATTGTGTGAAACGCGTCTTCTTTGAACTTTGGAAATTGCCCGGTTCCAAACATACTGGCTTCATTCACCAAGTAGGGAACATACATTTCAGTGTAACCATGCTCAGAGGTGTGCAAATCCAACATAAACTGCGTAATTGCACGGTTTAAACGGGCAATTTGACCGCGCATAACAACAAAGCGAGAACCCGACAATTTTACACCGGTTTCAAAGTCTAGGCCTTTTGCCAGTTTTTCTGCCACGTCTACGTGATCATTCACCTCGAAATCAAATTCTCTAGGTGTACCCCAGCGACTGACTTCTACATTTTGATCTTCATTAATACCAACAGGAACTGAATCGTCAGGAAGGTTTGGAATGCCTTGAGACCAAGCAGCAATTTCCTCTAATAAGTCAGCTAATTCAGATTTTGCGGCATCAAGTTCATCACCTAATTTACCCACCTCTGCTAATAGAGGCGCAATATCTTCACCAGATGCTTTCGCTTTACCAATGGACTTAGAACGAACATTACGTTCATTTTGCAATTCTTGGGTATGCATTTGCAACGATTTACGACGTTCTTCTAATGCATTAAATGCGTCAACATCAAGGGTAAAACCACGGCGTTTTAGTTTTTCCGCGGTTTCGTTTATATCATTACGTAAGTATTTTGGATCTAACATCTGTTAATTATTAACCTTTAACCAATTGCGTTCCTAACCATGCTGCGAATAAACAACAAGTTATATTTAAAACGATATTAAGGATTCCTTTCAACCAAAGCCCTTGTTGCAGAAGCAACAAAGTATCCACAGAGAACGTTGAGAAGGTAGTAAAAGCACCGAGTAAACCGATACCAATTGCAGTTCGCCATACAACTATTTCTATTTGCCCGTGTTCAATCAGAGCGTATACCAAGCCAAGAAAAAACGAACCAACTACATTGACCAGCAGTGTACCAAAAGGAAAGCCTTTACCAAACCATTGCAACATCATTTGTGAAAGAAAAAAGCGCATGCACGCACCAACTGCTCCACCTGCAGCGATGTAACCATAAATAGCGATACTGTGCGTCATTAATTACCCTTTTTACTGTTTACCATCTAAATCTTTAAGAAAGCGTAATTTAGCCTTAATTTTAGTCTCAAGTCCACGCTCAACTGGTTGATAATATTCAGTATCCTGCATTTGTTCAGGTAAATAGGTTTCACCCGCTGCATAACCATGGGGTTCATTATGGGCATATCGATAATCTTTACCATATCCCAAGTCAGCCATTATCTTAGTAGGCGCGTTTCGTAAATGTGCCGGAACAGGATAATCGGGTTTATCTTTCACATCCGCCATAGCGGCTTTAAATGCTGTGTACACTGCGTTACTTTTTGCCGCACAAGCACAATAAATAGTCGCCTGAGCGATAGCTCGCTCACCTTCAGCTGCTCCTACCCTGTGGTAAATATCCCAAGCATTTAAACATACTTCCATGGCTCTAGGGTCGGCATTACCAATGTCTTCAGTGGAGATAGCTAATAAACGTCTCGCTACTGCTAAAGCATCACCACCGGCCGTTAATATTCGGGCGTACCAATATAAGGCACCATCAGCGGAAGAACCGCGAACGGATTTATGAAACGCCGATAGCATGTCATAAAATAAATCGCCGCCCTTATCAAACTGTGAAACTTTCTCACCCACCGCTTGGGCAACGGTATTGAGCTTTACATGACTATTTTCGGCAAAATCGGCACTGAGTTCTAAATAATTGAGCAAGCGACGGGCATCACCGCCGGCCAATTCAATTAAACGTTTTTGCGCATCTTCGTCTAATTGAATGTTTTGCTTGCCTAAACCTCTTTCATAATCCGTTAACGCCTGTTTAATAACTTGTTGTAAGTCATTGTGATTCAATGCCTGCAACACATACACTCGGGCGCGAGATAACAAGGCGTTGTTTAGCTCAAAAGAGGGGTTTTCCGTGGTTGCGCCAATAAAGGTCACGGTACCGTCTTCGATAAAGGGTAAAAATGCATCTTGTTGGGCTTTATTGAAACGATGGACTTCATCTACAAACAAAATCGTTCGTTTACTTTTCACCGCGGCATGTTGTTTGGCGACTTCAATGGCACTGCGGATATCTTTAACCCCAGAGGTAACCGCTGAAATCCGCTCAATATGAGCATCACAGTGACTGGCAATGATCTCAGCTAGAGTTGTTTTACCTGTGCCAGGTGGCCCCCAGAGGATCATCGAATGGCAGTTGCCGTTTTCTAATGATTTTCGCAGAGGTTTATCCGGCCCAATAATATGTTGTTGACCTACATATTGATCAACGGTTTTGGGTCGCATTTTTGCCGCTAAGGGCTCAAATGAAGGCGTGTCGTTAAAATCCAATTCCATTTTTAACGTTGATCGTCCAAATCAAAACCATCGGGAATGGCAAAAACGAATTGCTCATCACTTATTTTAATATTTTGTTTTACATCTGAAAATGTAAGTTTACTTGTTTGTTGTTGACGATCGATAAAACTTAACTGGCTTAATTGATTATTTTCAAACTTTAGTTTTAATTCGCTTATTTGCGACTCTGGAGAAATCGCAATAATGCTATAGACCTCATCATCTGAATAGCTAATGGTAAACTCTGACCACTGTTCATTGCTCGGATTGGTCAATAGTACGATAGGATTGTTGGATACCGAATCGGCTTGATTAATGGCTGTAACTTGTTCCACAAACGGGTCTGAATACCAAAGTGTATTTCCATCCGCGACCATTAGATTTTCATCTGGCGCATTAACTTGCCAAATCATTAAATTGGGTTGTTTTAATGTCATTTGACCGGAGGATTCTTGGACTAACTCCCCTTGCCCATCCGTGACTTTTTGTTCGAAGGAAGCGCTAAACGTTTTTAAGGTTAATAATTTTTGTTTTAACTGTTCAGCAGCAAGATCTTGTTGTTGATTGGCATTTGCCAGACCCGCATTTAGTAATATCAGCATCCAGACGCTGATGAATACAGAGGTTGTTTTGATTAATTTACGTCTCATTTTGATTAATCCTTTGGTGGCGGTGGTGCTAAAACTTCACGAGTACCATTATGACCCGCTGCACTTACGACGCCACTTTGCTCCATTTGTTCAACTAATCGTGCTGCACGATTGTAACCAATTCTGAATTTACGCTGCACACTTGATACCGATGCCCGTCTCGATTCGGTAATAAACGCCACGGCTTCATCGTAAAATGCATCAAACTCTTGATCTGCGCCCTCTGGTTGCTCACCGGGCAATAAAACTTCTGCACTGCTTTCGCCATTGAGGATCTCATCAATGTAATTAGGTTCGCCGCGTTTTTTCCAATCCGCGACCACGGCGTGTACTTCATGATCATCCACAAAAGCACCATGTACTCGAGTTGGTACGCCGGTACCTGGGGGTAAATACAGCATGTCACCCATTCCCAACAAAGACTCAGCCCCCTGTTGGTCTAAAATGGTTCGAGAGTCAATTTTCGACGATACCTGAAACGCAATCCGAGTAGGGATATTTGCTTTTATCAAGCCGGTAATTACATCCACCGATGGACGTTGTGTGGCAAGTACTAAATGAATGCCTGCGGCTCGGGCTTTTTGTGCAATTCGCGCAATTAATTCCTCCACTTTTTTACCAACAATCATCATCATGTCAGCAAATTCGTCTACCACTACCACTATAGCGGGTAACTTTTCTAAATCAGGGGCAACGGTTTCCATGCTTTCTTCAAATCGCCACAGGGGATCTTTAATAGGATTGCCGTCGTCAATAGCCTGTTTCACTTTTGCATTATAGCCTTTGAGGTTTCGCACGCCTAACGCTGACATCAATCGATAACGGCGTTCCATTTCGCCAACACACCAACGTAGGGCATTAGCCGCTTCTTTCATGTCTGTTACGACTTCAGACAATAAGTGAGGAATACCTTCATAAACCGAAAGTTCAAGCATTTTCGGGTCAATCATGATCATACGTACATCTTCAGGGGAAGATTTGTATAACAAACTGAGGATCATCACATTGACCCCCACAGACTTACCAGAGCCAGTAGTACCCGCCACTAATAAGTGAGGCATTTTAGCTAGATCCACAATTACCGGTTTACCGGAAATGTCTGCACCTAACACCATAGTTAATGGAGATTCATTTCCTTGAAACGCTTGGCAAGCAATAACTTCACTCAAACGAACCATTTCTCTATTTTTGTTCGGCAGCTCAAGGCCAATAACAGATTTACCGGGGATCACTTCCACCACTCGCACCGACATTGCCGACATGGCCCGCGCCAAATCTTTAGACAACGCAGTAATTCGACTAACCTTTACACCAGGAGCAAGATCTAGTTCGAACCGAGTAATCACTGGACCAGGAAAGACACCAACCACTTTAGCTTCAATATTAAAATCTGCTAATTTTTCTTCCACCAAGCGAGAAACCATATCTAACTCTTCTTGAGTAATAGGGTTTTTCACTTTGTCGGCGCGCTCTAACAAATCGAAAGACGGCAATGGACCTAATGACTCATCCCCCTCCTCGATCGTGTCAGAATTTGTATTGCCATTTAAAGTTGACGTTGAGGTATTCTGAGTTGGTTTTGGCACTACCTTGGGGTCATCGATACTAGATTGCGGCCTATGGTTTGACTCAGTGTCATCTGACTTTTGTTTGTCCTTTTTACCGGATATTTTCTTTTTAAGCTCAGAGACAGACAAAATACTGGGCTTCGGCTCAGGTTCTGGCTGTTCAAATATTTCATCAGGAATCGTAATTGACGGTTCAACAGGTATAGCCCGCTCAGCGGCTTTAAAAGTGGTAATTTCTACATCATTGTCTTTTTCTTCTTTATTGGAAGGTCTAAATGACAATCTGGCAATTGGGCTTTGTTCAATAAGTTTAGGAGCTTGATACAAAAATAAGCCAGACTTTATACTCACTTCACCGAGCTTGTCGATTACGGTAACTAAGGAAATCCCAGTAACTAACGTCAAGCCAGTTAATAAAAAACACAATAGTAATAAGGTGGTCCCCACAAGGCTAAAGTAAGGGATTAACGAGCTGCTAATGACATCTCCAATCATACCGCCCGCTGAGAAGTGGAAGATATCATCGAAGTTAATACTCAAAATACCCGAGATACCCACTAAGAACAATATTGAGCCGATAATCCGCAGACCTATGGTTAGGTAATCAATTTGCTCAATACGTTTAACTTGCTGAAACAAAAACCAGCCAGTGAAGGCTATAATAAACGGTAAAATATAGGCGAATCGTCCAAAACTGAAAAAAAGCACATCAGCGAACCAAGCACCAATGGGTCCTACCCAATTGTGGATATTGCCTTGAAAACCAGCTTGAGACCAACTTGGGTCTGCACTATTAAAAGATGCTAGAGCAAGGAGAATAAAAAATGCGAAAGCACATGATAAAATCATGCCGACTTCCATTATTCGTTGTATTCCAGTCAGACGCGCCATAAAACTATAATTCAATTCAAGGTGTTATTTTTATACTCATACCTTACCAGTGACAGTGCCAAAATCCTAGCTAATGCACTATCAATCAAGGTGATTTACTTCAGATTGATTTTAATTTGAGCAGTATGCTTCACTTCTTCCATAACCACGTAAGTTCTTGATTCACTTACTCCCGGTAATCGCAATAAAGTATCTCCTAATAACTTCCGGTAACTGGACATGTCTGCTACCCGCGCTTTAAGTAGAAAATCAAAATTACCTGAAACCAAATGACACTCTTGAATATCGTCATGTTTTCGCACAGCCGCAGAAAAATCTTCAAAAATATCGACACTGGTTTTAGTTAGCGTTATTTCCACAAACACTAACATAGCTGCGCCTAATTTTTCAGGATCGACTTGCGCATAATACCCTGTGATATATCCTTGTTGTTCTAAACGCTTTACTCGCTCCAAACAAGGACTAGCGCTAAGGCCAATGGATTTTGCCAGATCGACATTTGAGATTTTGCCATTTTTCTGCAATGCAATCAGAATATTACGATCGATTCTATCGAGGTGTTTAGGTGTTTTTACCAACATTATAAAAATTCGTTAAAATACATTTTTACCATATAATACACTGCATATTTAATAATTACAGGATATAACTTCTTTTGATGTAGCATATACTGCGCACTTATTCTTACAATAAAAAATTGAGTTAAAAAATGCTAATTGGAGTTCCTAAAGAAATTAAAAATCATGAGTACCGTGTTGGTTTAACACCTGCTGCAACAAAAGAGTTTGTTACACATGGACACGAAGTACTAATCGAAAACAATGCTGGTGCTTCAATAGGGTTTGATAATGAACAGTATATTGCTGCTGGTGGTGTGATTGTTGATACTGCAGAAGAGATTTTTGCTCGAGCAGAAATGATTGTGAAGGTAAAAGAGCCTCAGCCAAACGAATGTAAAATGCTTCGTGAAGGACAAACGTTATATACCTATCTGCACCTTGCTCCTGATCCAGTGCAAACAGAGCTATTAGTTGCATCTGGCGCAACCTGTATTGCTTATGAAACAGTAACAGATAATAGAAACGGTTTGCCTTTATTAGCGCCGATGAGTGAAGTTGCAGGCAGAATGGCCGTGCAAGCTGGCGCTCATTACCTTGAAAAAGCTCAAGGCGGCAGCGGCACTCTACTTGGTGGTGTTCCAGGTGTTGCACCAGGTAAAGTTCTAGTTATTGGTGGCGGTGTTGTAGGAACGAATGCAGCTAAAATGGCTATTGGTTTAGGTGCTGATGTGACTATTTTAGATCGCTCATTGACACGTCTACGTGAACTAGATGATATTTTTGCGAACCAAATAAAAACGGTTTATTCCACCATAGATGCCATCGAATACTACTCATCTAAAGCAGATTTAGTGGTTGGAGCGGTATTAATTCCAGGTGCTGCAGCGCCAAAACTACTTACTCGTGAACACATTGCAAACATGAAAGAAGGCTCTGTAGTAGTAGATGTCGCAATTGATCAGGGCGGATGTTTCGCCACATCAAAAGCAACGACTCACCAAGATCCGGTTTACATTGTTGATGGTGTTGTACATTACTGTGTAGCGAATATGCCTGGCGGTGTCGCTAGAACATCAACAATGGCATTAAATAATGCCACATTGCCTTTCGGTTTAGCGTTGGCCAATAAAGGTGCTAAACAAGCTATGCTAGATGATGTTCACTTATTAAATGGTTTGAACGTGCATAAAGGCAAAGTGACATACAAAGCTGTTGTTGATGCTTTAGGTGAAGAACTTAATTTAGAATATATGGATGCTAGCGCTGCACTAGAAATGTAGTACCGCTGCATTTTAGACAATAAAAAAGCTGCTTTAAATGCAGCTTTTTTGTTACCTCAAATAAATCAATCTATGCTACTGACAGGTTAATATCTAACAGCGCTCGCAATGGATCAGTTGCTTGGGTAATAGGTCGACCAATCACCATATAATTTACCCCTGCTAAAATAGCCTCTGGCGGTGTCATTACCCTTTTCTGATCACCATTATCGGTACCTAAAGGGCGAATTCCAGGAGTAACAAGTAGAAAATCTCTATCTAGTGAATTTCGTAAAATCGGTGCTTCCTGTGCAGAACAAACCACACCATCTAAACCACAATCTTTGGTTAACTTAGCAAGCCTTAACACCTGTTGTTCTGGTGAGTCTTGTATACCAACGGCACTCAGTTGGGTTTGCTCCATACTTGTGAGTACGGTGACCGCAATAAGTTTCGGCTGTTGAGCCCCCAATGTGGCTAATTGATTTTTGGCATTTTCCATCATTTTAGGACCGCCAGATGCATGTACATTCAACATCCATACGCCTAAATCTGCAGCCGCCAAACAGGCTTTACCCACCGTATTAGGAATATCATGGAATTTAAGATCTAGAAATACATCAAATCCCCTTTTCACCAACTCCTTGACAAACTCTGGTCCAAAATAAGTAAACATTTCTTTGCCAACTTTTAGTTTGCATAAATCACTATCAAGTTGGCTTACTAAATTTAAAGCTTTGGCTCGATTATCAAAATCTAAAGCAACGATGACTCTTGTTTCACTCATAAATCGATTATTCTCCGTCTAGTCCTTTTATGGGTTTTACCACTCCCCATTTCTTGCATGATGGACACAACCAATGTATTTGACGTCCCGAAAATCCGCAACTCAAACAACGATATTTTGGTCGCATTTTTATTTGTTCTTCAACTAAGCCCTTAACCATTGTTAGGCTTTGACGGGTTTTTTCATCCACTTCATCTTCTATGAAAAAGCCCATTAAAGTTTTGAAGCCTTTCATAGTGGGTGCTTTTTTCAACTGATCGAACAATACGGTTTCTGCGGTTTCAGTATTTTCTTTTTTCGCTAATAGTTTTACCTTAGCTAAATACGAAGTCGCACATTGCTGCCAGTAAAGATCTAACACCTCTTCTAACTGGTCATCATTGCCCAATTTCGCTGCACACTCTTCTAATTTAGGCACAGCTTCACTAAACCAAGTGATATCACGAACAGGTATTTCTTTCAAATAATCGAAAGCTTTTTGATATTCAGCTTGTTGAATGGCAAGGTCGCCTAAAATCAACCAAGGGCGAACACCATGTTCATAAGCTGATACTGCTTTTTGCAAGGATTTTTCAGCTTCATCATACTGCTCTGCTTTAATTAGTTTTAAAGCTTGTTCACAATAAAAATGTGAAATACGTACGCATAATTCATCACTATCACCATGACAATCCATCATTCGCTCACCCAGCTCAATAGCTCGGTCCCACTCTTTGGTGGTTTGATAGATACTAAATAATTGCTGCTGAGCGTCTAAAAAATGTTTATCACTATCTAATAATTCTAAAAAGGCATTTTCTGCACGCTCTAAAAAGCCGGCCATCATGTAATCTTTGCCCAGTTCTCGAAGCGCTTGTCTGTTTTGAGATTCGGAAAGCTCTTGTTTACTTACCAAATTTTGATGGACACGGATGGCGCGATCTAATTCACCGCGATGTCTGAAAAAATTCCCCATAGCAATATGTGTTTCAACGGTATCACTATCAAGACTCATCATCTTCATTAAGGTATCAACGGCTTTATCAGGTTGATCGGATAATAAAAAGTTTAAGCCTTTAAAATAATGGCGGGAAAGAATGCTGGACTGTTTTCGTTGTGCTTGTCGAACGCTATTGCGCCCCATAACATAACCATAACCAGCAGCAACTGGTAGAAGTAAAAAAAGTAATTCAAGCATCCAGATTAACTACTTACTATGTCGGTGGTATGGTTACGTTTCTGTAATCTGTTTATACGCCATTTCAACCTAAGCCAAATTAGTGTAAAAACCAACGAACTGAAAATAACGCCAGCAGCGAAAAAAGCCATTAGTAAAATTGAAAGGCGCATTTCCATCGAGCTCATTAAATAATCAAACATGACTGCTTGATCATTTTTTGCACCTAATAGTGATGCTACCAACATGATAATAATGAAAATGATAACGATCAGGAATATTTTCAATCTCAAACCTCAAATTGTTAGGGGGAACACTAATTAAAACGAGCAGAGGTTATAGTACAAAACTATCGACCTATTTGTCACCCAAACAAAAACGGCACTCTAAAAAGAGTGCCGTTTTTTACAAATAAATAAGCTTAATGTGCCAAGCCTTCATTTACACGTTCACGCAATTCTTTACCAGGTTTAAAATGAGGTACATATTTTCCCTCAAGTTCAACTGTTTCACCTGTTTTAGGATTACGACCTACTCTAGGAGCACGAAAATGCAATGAGAAACTACCAAAGCCACGTATTTCTATACGTTCACCCTTTTGCAGAGTTTGCGCCATTTGCTCTAGCATTTCTTTAATTGCAGACTCAACATCCTTAGCAGGAACGTGACGAGCTTTATCGGCAAGTCTTTCAATAAGTTCAGATTTAGTCATTGGAAATCTCCGTTACTCAAAAAATACTATACCGATGAGACTGACAAACAGGCACTTGAGTTCAAGTGCCTGATATTAGCTTTATTCTTCGCCTTTAGCAGCTTTGAATGCTTCTGCCATCGCGTTAGCAAATCCAGCATCATCTGGCTGTTGATTTACTTTTTCGATAGCTTCTTTTTCGTCTGCTTGGTCTTTCGCTTTAACTGACAAGTTAACAACGCGGTTTTTACGATCTACGCCCATAAATTTGGCTTCAAGATCATCACCAACGTTAACAACTTCAGAAGCATCTTCTAAACGTTCAACAGTCAAATCACCAACACGAACGTAACCATCAACTTCTTCTGCCAAGTTAACCGTAACACCTTTAGCGTCTACAGCGGTAACCTTACCAGTAACGATAGCACCTTTCTTATTATCTGTCAGATACTTATTGAACGGATCTTCTTCAATCTGTTTAACACCTAGTGAAATACGCTCGCGCTCTGGGTCAACTTGAAGTACCACAGCTGAGATTTCATCACCTTTCTTGTATTCGCGAACAGCGTCTTCGCCAGTCTTGTTCCAAGAAATGTCAGATAAGTGAACTAGACCATCGATGCCACCGTCAAGACCGATGAAGATACCGAAGTCAGTGATAGATTTGATCTTACCGCTAACTTTATCGTTCTTCTCGTGAGACTTAGCAAATTCTTCCCAAGGATTAGCTTTACATTGCTTAAGACCTAGAGAGATACGACGACGTTCTTCGTCAATTTCAAGAACCATAACTTCAACAACATCACCTAGGTTAACAACCTTAGATGGGTGGATGTTTTTGTTAGTCCAATCCATTTCAGAAACGTGAACCAATCCTTCAACACCGTCTTCGATTTCAACGAAACAACCGTAGTCAGTAAGGTTAGTAACCGCACCAGATAATTTAGAACCTTCAGGATAACGGTTAGCAATTTCTTGCCAAGGATCGCTGCCCATTTGCTTCATACCAAGGGAAACACGTGATTTCTCTTTGTCGAACTTCAATACTTTAACGTTAATTTCGTCACCAACGTTAACGATTTCACTTGGGTGCTTAACGCGTTTCCAAGCCATATCGGTAATGTGAAGTAGACCGTCTACACCGCCTAGGTCAACGAATGCACCGTAGTCAGTAAGGTTCTTAACGATACCTTTAACTTCATGGCCTTCTTCAAGGTTAGCAAGTATTTGATCACGTTCAGCACTGCTTTCAGCTTCGATAACAGCACGACGAGAGACAACAACGTTATTACGTTTAGCGTCTAACTTGATAACTTTAAATTCTAATTCTTTACCTTCAAGGTGAGTTGTGTCGCGAACTGGGCGAACATCAACCAATGAACCAGGCAAGAATGCACGCACTGTATTCACTTCAACAGTAAAGCCACCTTTGACTTTGCCATTAATTACACCAATGATGGTTTCTTTTTCTTCGTAAGCTTTTTCCAGTTCAACCCAAGCTTCATGACGCTTAGCTTTTTCTCTGGAAAGGATAGTCTCACCAAAACCATCTTCAACCGCGTCTAGTGCAACATCTACTTGGTCGCCAATAGCTACTTCAAGCACGCCTTCAGCGTTTTTGAACTGCTCAACGGGAATTGCGCTTTCAGATTTAAGACCTGCATCAACAAGAACTATGTCTTTATCAATTGATACGATAGTACCTTTAACGATGGCACCAGGACGTGTTTCAAGTTCTTTTAAACTTTCTTCAAATAGATCAGCAAAATTTTCAGTCATAGATTACTTTAATAGTTACTTTTAAGTGTATCCACGAAAAATCCAGTTAACGTGGGGTTGTTATTCAAAACCAGTTTAATCCTTTACCTGGCGGGTAGAGCAATTAAAGAGCACATTGGACACTAAGTTTTGAACCAACGAATTCTTTAACCTTTTCAAGGACTTGCTCTACATTCATATTGGTAGAATCAAGTACTAAAGCGTCATCAGCAGGTACTAAAGGAGCCACACTTCGGTTAGCATCTCTATCGTCTCTGGCCTTGATGTCGGTCAAAAGGCGCGCAATATTAACATCATGCCCCTTATCTTTCAACTGATTGTATCGTCTCTGTGCCCTTTCTTCAGCGCTGGCAGTAAGGAAAATCTTGGCTTCGGCATTGGGAAATACTACGGTTCCCATATCGCGACCATCGGCTACTAATCCAGGTTCTTCACGAAAAGCCCGTTGACGTCTTAATAATGCTTCACGAATTCGTGGCAAAGATGCTATTTGTGAAGCAATACTGCCGACTTCTTCGGTACGAATTTCGTAAGTTACATCCTCGCCTTCAAGGATAATTTTACTACCACTATCTGAGGTCGTAAAATTAACATCTAAACTACTAGCTAACGGTAATAGTGCATCTTCATCATCGGTTTCTATTTGATGGTGAATAGCTGCTATGGCTAAAACCCGATAAATAGCACCACTATCCAAAAAATTCCAACCCAAAGATTTTGCCAATAATGCACTCAATGTTCCCTTTCCTGCACCGCTAGGACCATCGATGGTGATGACGGGTGATACTTGCATGTGCTCTCCTGAGCTGTATTAAAAAATCGGGCGGAATTATACTCGTTAACGAAACTTAAGCAATGCAAGCTATCTATTTAGCACTTAAAGGGTTGATTTAAAAAGTAATTTTAAAGATATATTTACTTATAGGCGTAAAAAAGAGACGGTATTAACCGTCTCTAATGAGTAGAACGAATAAATTTTAGCTGCTTATGCTAGCAAATCGCTCAAAATAGTCGGGAAAGGTTTTCGCGGTGCAAGCAGGGTCATTAATTACCACGGCAGTATCACTTAGCGCCACCAACGAAAAGCACATGGCGACACGGTGATCATTGTAGGTATCAATTTCCGCTTCTTGCAATTTTGCAGGCGCTGTAACTTCAATAAAGTCATGACCTTCATTTACTGTTGCGCCTAGTTTACGCAACTCAGTGGCCATAGCTGCTAAACGGTCGGTTTCTTTAACACGCCAATTATAAATATTAGTCATTTTGGTTGTCCCAGAGGCAAACAATGCTGTAGTTGCAATTGTCATAGCCGCATCTGGAATATGATTCATATCCATATCAATGGCGGTCAATGGTGCTCCTGTGACTTCGATATAATCATCACCCCAAGTCACTTTTGCGCCCATTGCTGATAATACGTCAGCGAACTTAATATCACCTTGAATACTTTTCGCACCCACACCAGTGACTTTTACTGTGCCACCTTTAATCGCACCGGCGGCTAAAAAATACGATGCGGATGACGCATCCCCTTCAACTAAGAAAGTGCCCGGCGACTGATAAGTTTGCTTGCCGGTTATTTTAAAACTTTGATACTCATTGTTTTCGACGGTAACACCAAACTTGGCCATAGTATCTAAGGTGATATCAATATAAGGTTTAGATACCAACTCACCGATAATTTCGATTTCACTATCATCAGAAAATAACGGGGCAGCCATCAGTACAGCAGTTAAAAACTGACTTGAAACACTACCATCGACTTGGATTTTTCCACCTGATAGCGCTTTGCCTTTAATATTCAAAGGCGGATAACCATCGTTCTTCAAATAGCTGATTTCCGCACCAGCTTGCGCTAAGGCATCGACCAACGCACCGATAGGACGCTCTTCCATACGAGGCTCGCCAGTTAATACGTATTCACCATTTGATGCAGCCAATGCCGCACATAAAGGGCGCATGGCCGTGCCTGCATTGCCTAAAAACATCTCTATTTTGTCGTTGGTATTGAAGACACCATTATTACCTTTGACGACGCACTGGGTTTTATCTTCGCTAAGTTCATAGGAAACCCCTAACAAGCTCAACGCATCCAACATATGCCGAATATCATCACTATCAAGCAAGTTGGTCAGAGTAGTTTCGCCTTGCGCTAAAGCAGCCAAAAGCAGTGCTCGATTAGATAAACTCTTTGAACCTGGTACATTTACCGTACCTTGTACTTTAGAAATGGGTTCAAGTCTTAGTTGTTGCATCTTTTATCCATTCCTTTTAGCAAAATCATTCATAAACTCGATTAAAGCTTTCACCCCTTCGATGGGCATTGCGTTATAAATGCTGGCACGCATACCACCGACAATTCGGTGACCTTTTAACGCTTTTAAACCAGCCGCTTCAGATTCTTGTAAAAACAAAGCATCTAACTTTGTGTCTGCTAAATGAAATGGCACATTCATACGAGAACGGTTTTGAACCGCCACACTATTGGAATAAAAATCGTTGTTATCAATAGCCTGATAGAGTAAATCAGACTTTTCTTTGTTACGTTTTTCAATCTCAGCAACACCGCCTAAATCAAGCAACCACTCAAACACCAAACCTGCTAAATACCAAGCAAATGTTGGCGGTGTGTTATACATAGAGTCATGTTTGGCAATCAGGCTGTAATTCAGAATAGAAGGCGTTTCGATTCGAGCTTTGTCTAACATGCTGTTATGCACAATGACCACTGACAATCCTGACGGACCAATGTTCTTTTGTGCACCGCCGTAAATAACTGCGTAGTTATTAACATCGATTTGTTTAGACAAAATATTAGATGACATATCGGCAACAATAGGCACACCTTGGGTATCAGGTACCTCGTTTATTTCAATGCCTTCTACGGTTTCGTTTGGACAATAGTGAAAATATGCAGCTTTCTCATTTAAATTCCACTGACTTTGCGGTTGAACTTGAGTAATGCCGTCAACCACATCGATGCCACCAACCACATCTGCGGTTAAGTAGTTATTTGCTTCATTCACCGCACCTTTAGACCAAGATCCGGTGACTAGGTGATCGGCATGATCGCCGGCAGCAGAAAGGTTCAATGGCACAGCAGAGAACTGCCCTCTTCCACCACCGTGAGTAAACAATACTTGATAATCATCGGGAACCGCTAAAAGCTTTCGCAAATTATGAGTAGCACGCTCAGTAACCTCGATATAAGCTTTACTGCGGTGGCTCATTTCCATCACCGAGCACCCTTGACCTTGCCAATTGATAAACTCTTGTTGTGCTTTCAACATAACATCAGTCGGTAACATCGCCGGACCTGCACTGAAATTATAAGTAACTGCCATAATTTGATTTTCTCCCGAAAAAAAACGAGCGGAATAAGCCACTCGTTTTAAGTATGATTAAAAACTAGCGTTTAAGATTTATTCAGTAGGGTCAGAGTCAACTTGTCCAGCATCATCATCTGCCACTTCCGCTTGTTCAGCTTCCACAACATCTTCGCCTTCTAATAGCTCTAAATCTTCTGTTTCAATCTCTTCAATTTTTTGTAATCCCACCACATGTTCGTCTGTACCTGTGCGGATCAATCTTACACCTTGGGTATTTCGACCCACAGTGGAAACTTCATCTACTCGTGTTCTAACCAAGGTACCTTGGTCACTGATCAACATAATTTCTTGACCTTCGAACACTTGTACTGCACCCACTACTGCACCATTACGCTCCGATACTTTAATTGATACAACACCTTGAGTAGCACGACTCTTAGCTGGGTAATCGGCAATAGGTGTACGTTTACCGAAACCATTTTCCGTTGCAGTTAAGATAGCACCGTCACCTTTAGGTACGATAAGTGAAACCACTTTTTGACCTTCTTGTAAACGAATCCCTCGAACGCCAGTAGCCGTTCTGCCCATAGGACGTAACGCTAATAGCTCTTCACCCGTCTCTTGGTCGCGTTTTACTTCACCCGTTTCTGAGTCACGTTGTTTTTCATTAAAGCGAACGACCTTACCGGCATCTGAGAACAACATAATATCGCTTTCGCCATCGGTAATATCTACACCTATCAATTCGTCGCCTTCGTTTAAGTTCACGGCGATAATACCGTTTGAACGAGGACGTGAGTATTGAGATAGAGCAGTCTTTTTAACCGTACCGTTTGCAGTCGCCATCAATACAAATTTATCGTCTTCAAATTCTTGAATAGGTAAAATTGCGGTGATTCTTTCACCTTCTTCAAGGGGAAGAATATTCACGATTGGACGTCCACGTGCATTTCGGCTGGCAAAAGGTAATTGATACACTTTCAACCAATATAAGCGGCCTCGTGTAGAGAAACACAAAATGTGATCATGGGTATTGGCGACCAATAACTTTTCAATGAAGTCTTCATTCTTCATTTTGGTTGCTGATTTACCTTTACCACCACGTCGTTGCGCTTCGTAGTCAGAAAGTTTCTGATACTTCACATAACCTTCACGAGATAATGTTACAACGACATCTTCACGTTCAATTAAATCTTCCATGTCGATGTCGTGTGTTGCCGCTGTAATTTCTGTACGTCTTACATCGCCATATTCATCGCGAATTAATTCAAGTTCTTCTCTAATCACTTCCATCAAACGTTCAGAGCTTGACAAGATAAGTAACAATTCAGCAATAACGTCTAACAGCTCTTTGTACTCAGCTAAGATTTTATCGTGTTCTAAACCGGTTAGTTTATGCAAACGTAAATCTAGAATCGCTTGTGCTTGCTGTTCAGTTAAGAAATATTCGCCTTCAGAGATACCGTATTGTGGTTCAAGCCAATCTGGACGAGCCGCATCATCACCAGCACGAGCTAGCATTTCAGCAACATCACCCAATGCCCAGCCACGAGCCACTAATGAGGCCTTAGCATCACTAGGGCTTTGCGATGCTTTGATCAACTCGATAATTTCATCGATATTAACCAAAGCAATAGCTAAACCTTCAAGGATATGAGCACGGTCACGGGCTTTTTTCAGTTCATAAACAGTACGACGGGTAACCACTTCTCGGCGATGCAGCACAAAGGCTTCTAAAATATCTTTTAGATTAAATACGCGAGGTTGATTATTGTCGAGGGCAACCATGTTGATACCAAACACAGTTTGCAATTGTGTTTGAGCATACAAGTGGTTTAATAGTACTTCTGCTGACTCGTTGCGTTTTACTTCAACAACAATACGCATACCGTCTTTATCAGACTCATCACGTAACGCAGAAACACCTTCAATTTTCTTTTCTTTTACCAGTTCAGCAATCTTTTCAATCAATCTTGCTTTGTTAACTTGGTAAGGGATCTCGTGAACAATAATGGTTTCTTTACCACTATCTTCAGTTTCGATTTCAGCACGAGCACGCATGTAGATTTTGCCACGCCCAGTGCGGTAAGCATCATCAATACCCTTGCGTCCACTAATTAATGCAGCTGTTGGGAAATCTGGACCTGGAATATGCTGCATAATTTCTTCGATAGTCATATCGGGATTATCGATTAACGCGATACAACCGTTTACAACTTCGGTTAAATTATGCGGGGGAATATTGGTTGCCATACCTACGGCAATCCCTGATGAACCATTCACTAACAAATTAGGAACACGCGTAGGTAATACATCTGGAATATGTTCTGTGCCGTCATAGTTAGGCACAAAATCAACCGTTTCTTTTTCTAGATCAGCTAGAAGTTCATGGGCAATTTTAGCCATGCGAACTTCGGTATAACGCATTGCCGCTGCGGAGTCACCATCAACAGAACCAAAGTTACCTTGGCCGTCAACGAGCATATATCGCAAAGAAAATGGCTGCGCCATACGAACGATAGTGTCGTACACTGCGGTATCACCGTGGGGGTGATATTTACCAATTACGTCACCTACAACACGAGCAGATTTTTTGTATGGTTTGTTATAATCGTTTTTCAACTCATTCATGGCGAACAATACACGACGGTGAACGGGTTTTAATCCGTCACGAACATCAGGTAGTGCACGTCCAACAATGACACTCATTGCATAATCGAGGTAAGAGTTTTTAAGTTCTTCCTCTATATTAATGGGGAGAATTTCGTTGGCATTGTCTGTCATATACAGCCTTGTCCCTAAATTATTTTCTGAATCTACTGATTAAACTGGTCAAGTCAGTTTTAAAAGTTCGACTTCACTTATAGTTATAGTGGGTTCTAAATCGACTGTGGATTCTACCACTGAGAAAACAAAATAAATAGCCGTGATTCGCTTATATAGTGTGCAATCAAACAATTTTTTAGCATATCTTCGGGTATAAAGGTCTGGTTATCTAAATTAATGACTGCTTATAATAGTAAATAGCGAAAATAAGGAGCAAACAATGACCAATCAAAACGTAGACGCAGCAGAAATAAACAAATTTGCAGCTTTAGCGTCTAGGTGGTGGGATTTGGAAGGTGAATTTAAACCCTTACACGAAATTAACCCCCTTCGAGGAGACTATATTCAGCAGCGCACCGAGGGTGTGTTTGATAAAAACATCATTGATGTTGGATGTGGTGGCGGTATCTTATCTGAATACTTAGCCAAACAAGGTGGTCATGTCACAGGTATTGATATGGCTTCAGAATCACTGGAGGTAGCACGTCTTCATGGTTTGGAATCTGGTGTTAAAGTTAACTATCAACAAATTACCGCAGAACAAATGGCCGCTCAGCACGCCAATCAATTTGATATTGTCACCTGCTTAGAAATGTTAGAACACGTTCCAGATCCTGCTTCTATAGTGCAAGCTTGCGCGGCATTGGTAAAACCTGGTGGCCATGTATTTTTCTCAACACTCAATAGAAATTTGAAATCTTACTTAATGGCCATAGTTGGGGCTGAGAAGATTTTAAATTTGGTGCCCAAAGGTACCCATGAATATGAAAAATTTATACAACCTGCTGAATTGTTATCATGGGTAGACAATACAGATTTGATTCCCCAGCATATGACAGGGTTACATTTGAATCCGTTATCTAAACAGTATTATTTGTCGGATCAAAATGTGGATGTTAACTACATAGTTCATTGCCAGAAAAGTGAAGGATAAATATGAGCTCAACTCCCCCATTATTTAATAACAAATTTGCCGGTGTGTTGTTTGATTTGGACGGCACTTTATTGGATACAGCTGCGGATTTAGGGAATGCATTAAATCACGTACTAACCCATTATAAGCGACCACTTTGTCAATACGATGAATATCGGTGTGTTGCTTCAGATGGCGCTTTAGGGTTATTAAAATTGGGGTTCGCAGATGACTACGACAGTTTATCCGAGCAAGAATTACTCAGTTGCAGACAAATGCTACTTGACCACTATGAACAAAATGTCTGTGTCGATACAACCTGCTTTGACGGAGTGGAAGATACCTTAAGCCATCTAAATCAACATTCGATTCCATGGGGCATTGTGACTAACAAACCCGGCTTTTTAACGACTCAGTTACTTACCCACTTTCCCATTATGGAAAACTGTGGGGTAATTATTAGTGGCGATACTTACATTAAACGTAAACCTCACCCGATGCCATTATTAGAAGCGGCAAGAATACTTGCGCTGCCACCTGAAAATACTTTGTATGTAGGAGATGCAAAGCGAGATATCGAAGCGGCGCAAAACGCAAACATGGTAAGTGTTGCCGCCCTTTATGGTTACATCAAAGATGCTGAGGAGGTTAGCCATTGGAAGGCAGACTATTCCATCAATGATTTTGCTCAGTTGTGTCATATTAACTGATACAACAATTCATCAAATTTATACTTCAATGCTTTGTCATAAATAGAGGGTAGGAAGCATAAAGAATACCAGATATAGTGATTGTGAACATTTTTAACACTATATATCGTGATATTATAAAAATTGATTTAAACCTACAAAAATAATTTAACTTTAAAATTTAATAAAAAATAAGCTTGCAATCAGCTTAACTCGTTCAACAATACCCCTTCTAAGTTAGTCAACACTAACCTACCATTTGGTTCAGTTTTATTGGTGATAAAACCACCAGATATTGGGTTGCAAACGGAAGCAAACACCTCTATCTTGTGCTGGTCACACTTTTTCTAACTACTCAAAAAACAATAACAAGTAAACGCTGTTGAAAGCGATTAATTTACTCGCATAAGTGTGGACAGAAAACTACATCATTAATTTAAAAAGTTAATAAAAAATATAATGTGTTCGTTAAATTTATTTCTCAGAACATTCGGCGCTAATTATTTATACGGCTATCAAATACATGAATAACTCTCTAAATGTCACGAAACGCGATGGTGAACGTGAAGTCTTAAACTTGGACAAAATTCACAAAGTCATAACTTGGGCTGCGAAGGGATTAAAAAACGTCTCTGTTTCTCAAGTTGAAATCAAAGCTCATATTCAGTTTTATGATGGGATTAAAACCGAAGATATTCACGAGACATTAATCAAATCAGCTGCTGATTTAATTTCAACAGACACTCCAGACTATCAATATTTAGCTGCTCGTCTAGCCGTTTTCCACTTGCGTAAAAAAGCCTACGGTCAATTCGAACCGCCGGCGTTAGTTACTCATGTTAAAAACATGGTTGCCAAAGGAAAATACGACGAACACATTTTAGAAGACTATTCAGAACAAGAACTTAATGAACTAGATCAATATATGGATCATTGGCGTGACATGAATTTTAGTTATGCCGCAGTGAAACAATTGGAAGGCAAATACTTAGTTCAAAACCGTGTAACCGGTGAAATCTATGAAAGCGCTCAGTTTTTATATATTTTGGTTGCCGCTTGTTTGTTTGCGAATTATCCCAAAGATACGCGTTTAGATTATGTAAAACGTTTTTATGATGCCGCTTCGCTATTCAAAATTTCGTTGCCAACACCCATTATGTCAGGAGTAAGAACCCCTACCCGTCAATTTAGCTCTTGTGTATTAATTGAAGCTGGGGACAGTTTAGATTCGATTAACGCTACCGCTAGTGCCATCGTTAAATACGTAAGCCAACGAGCTGGTATCGGTGTGAATGCGGGCCGTATTCGTGCACTAGGGAGTGAAATTCGAGGTGGTGAAGCCTATCACACAGGCTGTATCCCGTTTTACAAATACTTTCAAACCGCAGTGAAAAGTTGTTCGCAAGGTGGCGTTCGTGGTGGCGCTGCAACGTTATTTTACCCAGCGTGGCATTTAGAAGTTGAGTCTTTATTAGTACTCAAAAATAACCGTGGTGTTGAAGAAAACCGAGTTCGTCACCTCGACTATGGTGTGCAGTTTAATAAACTCATGTACACAAGAATGATCAAGGATCAGCACATTACCCTATTCAGTCCTTCAGACGTACCTGGACTTTATGATGCCTTCTTTGCTGATCAAGATGAATTTGAAGCCTTGTATGTGAAGTACGAACAAGACGACTCTATTCGTAAGAAGAAAATAAAAGCCGTTGAGCTATTTAGCTTATTTATGCAAGAACGCGCAAGTACTGGTCGCATTTATCTACAAAATGTAGATCACTGTAATACCCACAGCCCGTTCGATCCTAAAGTAGCGCCAGTTAGACAAAGTAATTTATGTCTAGAAATCGCGCTACCTACTAAGCCTTTGCAGCACATTAACGATGAAAACGGCGAAATAGCCCTTTGTACATTGTCAGCGTTCAACCTAGGTGCAATTGAAAGTCTTGACGAATTTGAAGAAATGGCTGACTTAGCAGTACGCGCTTTGGACAGCTTGTTAGATTATCAAGATTACCCTGTTCCAGCAGCATATCGCGCTTCAATCGATAGAAGAACGCTAGGAATAGGCGTTATTAACTTCGCTTACTATTTAGCTAAAAACGGTAAAAAATATTCAGATGGCAGTGGTAACGCACTAATTCATAGAACTTTTGAAGCCATGCAATATTATCTTCTCAAAGCATCAAATAACTTGGCAAAAGAGAAAGGTGCTTGTCCTAAGTTTAATGAAACCACTTATTCTCAAGGTATATTGCCCATTGATACCTATAAAAAGGATTTGGATAAAGTATGTAATGAACCCCTTCATTACGACTGGGAAACCTTGCGTAAAGAGATTGTTGAACACGGACTGCGTAACAGTACCCTATCAGCCTTGATGCCTTCTGAAACATCATCGCAGATATCTAATGCTACAAACGGTATTGAACCACCGCGTGGACACATAAGCGTTAAATCATCTAAAGATGGTGTTTTGAAACAAGTAGTACCTGAATACGAGCGATTGAAAGAGCAATACGAATTGTTATGGGATATCAACTCTAACGATGGTTACTTGCAATTATGCGCCATCATGCAAAAATTTATCGATCAAACAATTTCTGCCAACACCAGTTACGATCCTGGTAAATATGAAGGTGGAAAAGTGCCTATGAAGTTGTTGTTAAAAGACTTACTGACCACCTATAAACTAGGTATCAAAACTTTGTATTATCACAACACTCGAGATGGCGCATCGGATACATCTCAACTTGAGTTAAAGAAAGAAACCACTACCCCATTGGCGCAAGAAGTTGTCATTGAAGAAGATGACGATTGTGCCGGTGGTGCATGTAAGATATAGACAAAAACCAAGTTTGGTGGCGCATTATGCGCCGCCTAGTGTTAAACCTCACAGAGTACTGACGGTAAATGAAATACACCACTTTTAATCAAAAACCAACGAATCCTCTACTGGAACCAATGTTTTTCGGTAATCCAGTGAATGTTGCTCGCTATGATCAACAAAAACACAGTATTTTTGAAAAGCTAATTGAAAAACAAATTAGTTTTTTCTGGCGTCCAGAAGAAGTTGACGTCAGTAAAGATCGCGTTGATTTTCAATCTTTAAGTGATTCTGAAAAGCATATTTTTATTTCTAATTTGAAATATCAGACATTGCTAGATTCAGTGCAAGGAAGAAGTCCTAATATCGCTTTCTTGCCGATAATTTCCTTACCTGAATTAGAGACTTGGACTGAAACCTGGTCATTTTTTGAAACAATACATTCTCGCTCATATACTCACATTCTGCGCAATTTATTCACTGATCCCAGTGCAATTTTTGATGACATTGTTGTGAACGAACAAATTAAACAGCGTGCAGGTGATATTTCAAAATACTACGACGACTTGATCTTTTATACACAACTTTGGCAAACCCAAGGTGAAGGCGTTCATACAGTCGACGGTATTGCACATACCGTGAACATGCGAGAATTAAAGAAAAAACTGTATCTTTGCATGAACTCAGTGAATGCATTGGAAGCGATTCGTTTTTACGTATCTTTTGCTTGTACCTTTGCGTTTGCAGAACGTGAATTAATGGAAGGAAATTCTAAGATAATTCGCTTGATTGCTCGTGATGAAAACCTTCATTTAACCTCCACTCAACACATTATCAACCTTTGGCAAAAAGGAAAAGACGATCCTGAGATGGCAGAGATTGCTGAAGAGTTAAAAGACGAAGCAAAAGCCATCTTTATGCAAGCAGTTGAGCAAGAAAAACAATGGGCTGGTTATTTGTTTGCACAAGGTTCAATGATTGGCTTAAATGAAGAAATACTCTGTCAATATGTTGAGTACATTGCCAACCACCGTATGTCTGCCATTGGCATGGGGCAACCTTTTGATATCACCAGTAATCCTCTCCCATGGATGAACAATTACTTAAACTCAGACAACGTTCAGGTTGCACCGCAAGAATCTGAAATAAGTTCTTATTTAGTGGGTCAAATTGACTCAGAAGTAAATGCGGGTGACTTTGACGACTTCGATCTTTAATGACTCAAAAGAAACAATTTGTGATCACCATCCAAGGTGATCACAAACCTATTAATACCAATACTTCAGACACTATTTTAGAGAGCTTAGAGCAACAAAATGTAGAAGTGCATTATCATTGCCGCGAGGGTTTCTGCGGAGCATGCAGAAGTAAACTTATATGTGGTGAGGTAGATTACACGACTGACCCCCTAGCCTATATAGATGATGATGAATTCCTGCCTTGCTGCTGTATCGCCCTTGGCGATATCGAAATTAAATTAGTCTAGCAATAAGTTACTGACCGAACACACATTCGCCCGCATACCCTGAACGTATTTTGTGCAAAAGTCTAAATTCACTGCCATCAAATTGATAATAATAGGTGAATGCCCAATCTGGAGTTTCATCACCAAAGTCATTAAGCCTGGGGTTAACAATTAATAATGAACTATCAGCTTGATGACAAAGCCCCAGCCCTGAAGTAACAGTGTCAATAATCTTGCCGGTTTCCACGTTAATCACAAGATTATGTTGACATCCAGTACCGCATCCTGAGCCCAAAATATAAAACTTGCCGGCAAAATTGGCTGACTCTCCAATAACAGTTGCCATCATGCCATGCCAACTTTGTTCAACATAAACACCATCAGTATGACTATCAAAATCCACTTCTTTTAGGGTCATTGGGGAAATCTCAGAAACCTTAAACTGTTCAAAGCTTGGCATGTCTTCAGCATAGATACTAACGCTAAAAGCCACACTCAAGCACAGAATAAGTTGCCTAAAACACGTCAGGTTAATTCGAAAATATTTATCAGTGTGAAACATGTTTTTGTACCTAAATCATGCCAAATACTTTGAGTAAAAAGATCCCTAATGTTGTAGTCACTAGGGACAAAACACTGGTGACAGCGATAATAGCCGCAGCTAGGAAATGATTGCCGTGCATAGCCTGCACCATGGGATAACTGGCGGCAGCAGTGGGTGATGCACACATTAGATATAAAACACCTAACTGCTCACCTCTAAAGCCTAGTAAAACCCCACCTAACGTAATTGCAACGGGTACTAAGATCAATTTCATCGCGGAAGTCCAATAAAGCACACTGGAAGAATGAAACTCTTTAACCCGAATTGAAGCACCTGCACATAATAGGGCTAAGGGTAAGGTCATCCCCGCAAAATACTCACCAGTATGTAAGGCTATTTTAGGTATAGGTATATTTAACAATGACACAACAACACCAGCCACAATAGAGATAATCAAAGGGTTCTTAATAATCGTAATTAACATTCCCCCTAGGCGATTACTGCCCCTTTGTTGCAAATGCCGAGACAAGGTCACTACGGATAAAATATTAAATAATATGGTTAATACGGCTAAGTAAATGGAAGCAATACCTAAAGCCTTTTCTCCATAGGCACTTACCACGAAGGCAAGGCTAATAATACCCATATTACTTCTGAAAGCGCCTTGCACAAATACGCCTTTGTCTGCCTTATCATCAATCAATTTGGTTGCAAAAACATCCAACAACATAAATATCAATAAGGTTGCAAAAAACGCATAGATTACCAATGTAGTAGGCAGACCATGAGTAAAATCAGTAGTGGATAGTTTAGTAAAAAGCAGACAGGGTAACGTCACTTTAAAGACTAAAGCGGATCCCATTCGGGCAAAGTCATCATTTAGCCAACCAATTCGTTTAAACAAAAACCCTAGACCAATAATAAAAAATATAGGCGTGGTAATTTGCAATGAAAAATTTAGATCTGAGAGCAAAATCGCTCCTTATGATGATTTAAAAAATAAAGTTAATTATATATTTAGTGTGCTTGTCTTAAACATCTACTCTAAATAGGAATGACTTACTCGTCCCTGCTCATTTATTTCAATGACACAACGATAAGCCCCCAAAGTGAGCTTGCTATCCATTACAATCAAGGAATTTGAATCATTTTCAGTGACAGAGAAATTAGCTAAATGAAGTGTATTGAGCTGCCTTAAAACACTTTCTTGGGTTACTCCTTCACTAAAATTTCCGCATAAATATACCACTTCTTTACGTGCTTCATTGCAGTAAAAGGCGAATAACATCCCGCAAATGAATATTAAGCGAGTAACAACAAACTTTAGTGTAATGAAACGACGAATTGAATTAGCAGAAATAATCTCGACTCCTTACTTAGCCAATGCTTACGCATCATTAAGCCATGCTTTTTAGTTGATGAGTATTGATTCAGTTCGATTCTAGTCTAACTTAAGGCATTGTTGCTTAGTCTACTTTTAACAACCAATTACTACAATAAACGAATCTCTTAATTCGGTCTATAATTTTGATTTTGAAGAATTTTATTACGAAGTTATAGGCACAAAAAATCCGATAAATCTTAATGAAAAATACAAGACATTGGACACCAGCTTATATTCAATTCAAATCGAAATTATCGGATTGAAGGCTAAAATTGTTTTTAAACATTAGATAGCCATATTATTTTTGTTTTCAGTTAACTAACCACTACCTAAAGTAGCTATCAAATGATGCAGTTTACTTTTCTAATTTAAGAAAGTAATCGAAAATTTCAGGAACGTTACCGTGCCCCATACCTTCGTCAAAAGCTGCTTGAAGGTTATGTGAAGTCCCTTCTGCAATCTCGGCACGAGTACCAAGATCTTCAACCATTTTAAGGAAATAACCCAAATCTTTATTTGCATTAGCAATAGAGAAACCTAAGTCACTTACACCATCAACTGCATAGTTTTTACAGAATTGCATAAACGGTGAATTAGATGGACCGGTTGACATAATATCGAACAATTGTTGACGATCAACACCAGCACGGTCAGCTACCGCAAAAGCTTGTGACATAGTACAAACTGTTGTCATACCCATAAAGTTGTTAATTAATTTAGTAGTATGACCTGCACCTAATGCGCCAAGATAAAAGATGTTTTCGCCTTGTTGGTCGAGCACTGGTTTAACTTTGTCAAACGTCGCTTTATCTCCAGAAGCCATAATATTAAGCAAACCGTCTTTTGCGTGATCTGGTGTACGACCTAGAGGTGCGTCAATCATGCCTGCGCCTTTTTTGGCTAAATCAGCGCCGATCTTACGAGTGGATGCTGGAATTGAAGTACCAAAATCAATTAAAACAGCACCTTCTTTAATACCAGCAAGGATACCGTTATCACCGTAAACAACTTTCTCAACAATATCAGAAGTAGTAAGAGCAAGCATAATGATATCACTAGCAGCTGCTAATTCAGCAGCAGATGATGCGGCTTTACCACCACGAGCAACAACTGCATCAACGGCGTCTTTATTTAAATCCATTACGATTGGCTCGTAGCCTTTTTTCTGCAAGTTTTCTACCATATTGCCGCCCATCAGACCGAGGCCGATGAAACCGATTACTGGTTTTGTCATTTCTAACTCCTGGAGTTTTGATATGTAAAGTTGAGTATAAAGAATATACACCTGTTAAATTTTAAAACCTGATGAACAGCGCACAAAGTTGCCATTCTTTAATGACGTAATTGGTGATCAAAAATAGAATTTAATCAAAAAGATGTTTGCTCACCTAACAATTACGAAATAATAATCTCGTAAAATACAGGCTTGCCTTTTGCAAAAATATCTAGCCTTATTAAAGCCAACTTTGATACATCGCTGTTAACACCAATCAGCAAATTTAAAAAATCACAAACGCAATGCCATTACCAAATCATCATACCATTGTAGATTAAGTAAAACCACATGCCATTACCAAATTAAGAATAATGACAACCAATTGGTAATAATAAATACTTGTTAACAGAGTTTTAAATTATTAGCGCAAGTATTAATTAGTTTAACGGCCCAAATCATTGCTTAGTCAAAACGGTTTAACTATATGCCTAATTTTTAATAATCTTCAAAGCCTAGTCTAATTTAGAATATTCGTGACTGTTTTTTTAATGACAATGATTAACAATCAAAAGAGCATCGCCTTACTTCCACTTCAATTGTTGCTTAGCTACAGACGATTTATTGATTAAGTGCTTTGTTAAAAGCTTCTATAAAGGTTGGATAATCTTCATAGTGTTGCATATGCTTTAGCCCTTCCAACTCATATAAAACCGAACCTTTTATAAATCTTTGCGCTGTTTTGCCTAGTTTAGTGTAATCACCTAAAGTTCGTGTTACCCCGGGGTTTTAACCAAATTCAACCTGCCTCCCTATTATCGCGAATGCCAATAATTAAAAAGCTTTTATTTTTAATTTCCGAGAACTTAGCCACCCCATTTTCCGAAAAAAATCGGTCCGTAAGTTAATACGTTATTCCTGATCAAATTGTCCAAACCCAATTTGATCAGGAATAATAACTCTATAACCTTGCTTAACGATATCCTGTGCAACCCTTTCTCTTTAGTCTTCAGCAAAGTTTTTACCATGCAATAAAACAACTACCTTGTCTGAAGCTCAATCTCCTATATCGTATAACGCATTTTCAAACTTTGATTTTACGAATTGAAATTGAACGTATCGACTGAAAAAGGATTTCACATTTTAATTTCCTTGTTTTATGGTTTGAAGAGTTATACAAGAACACGCGCTGCGTATTTAGTTATCTTATTCGCTAATTTGTTTTCATGAGCCTTAGAAAAAGTGCATTAACCTTTAGTTAGAGAAAAATTAATACAATTTCAGCTAATTTTACTTCCAATTGGTATTACAATGATTATTATATTGATCAGAATATATACTTGAGGATCGAATAGTACTTTCGTGGCTCAAGTTTAATAATGCTTATTGAATAAACTATTTCCACAAATCTGATTAACGCAACGCACGTTCTAATTTTGTTGTAAGGTGAACTAAATTCCCTTAACTTAGCTCTTTAAGGACACAATGCTTAGATTTTCATTTTACTCAGACAAGAGTAAATAAACGAGTTGATAATACATGAAGTATAAAGAAACTATTCTCTATGTAGAGAGTAATGATGACACCCGTGCGCTTTACGCAGAATTCCTAAGAGGAATATTCACTACCGTTCTTGAAGCTTCAAATGGACGAGAAGGTATTTCAAAATACCTTACACACAGACCAGACGTTATCATAACGGAAATTCAGATGCCGCAAATGAACGGGCCTGAACTCATTCATAAAATACGCAAAACAGAAGAAAGTATTCCCATCATTGTGTTCAGTGAACATATTGAAGAAGATTTTATTTTAGATACGATTAAAGAGCAGATTAACGGCTTTATAAGCAAACCCGCAGACACCAAAAAATTAAAGCGTGTAATCGATAGTGTTCTATTAGGTGACAAAGAAGAAGTTAATGACAGCACTAAAAATACGGGCGAAAGCTTCGCGCTAAATAATGAAATTGAAGAAGAGTATGGGCTTTTTACCAACAGTATTATGGTGGTAGGAATTGGTTCAAGTGCTGGCGGATTAGAAGCCTTAACCACACTTATTAAAGGACTTCCGCTTAACAATAATACAGCTTACATCATTGCTCAGCACTTAAGTCCTAAACACAATACGATGCTAGTTGAGTTGCTTTCTCGAGAATGTAGCTTGATAGTTAAAGAAGCCGAACATAATGAAGTTTTAGAAAGCGACACTCTGTATATCACCCCGCCCAGTAAAAATGTAGAAATTAATGATAGTAATCAAATTATTCTTTCGGCACCGGAAAAGCATTCATTTCTGCCAAAACCCTCTGTTAACCAGCTGTTTATATCCATTGCAAAACACAAACGAGAAAAGTCTGTAGGTATCATTTTATCCGGAACAGGCTCAGATGGATGTCAAGGAATGCGAGCCATCAACGCCGAAGGTGGTATTACTATTGTGCAAGAGCCTAGCACAGCTAAATACGACGGTATGCCAATGGCCGCAATCAATGGTTCTGTGGTCGACATATTAATAGAGGCAGAAAAAATTGGTGAAGAATTAGTCGCTTTAGCTAATTTCCCTAGAAACAAAGTATTAAAGAAACACCAAGTTACACCGGCGAACGATCATATTTCAGTTATTTTTGCTTTGCTTTATAAACACAAACATGTGGATTTTTCTGTATATAAAAAAGCCACAATTGGTCGTCGTATTGAGCGTCGAATGGTGGCTTTGAAAGTCACGAACCTAAGTGAATATGTAGAGCTGATAAAAAAGGATGAAAACGAAGTTGAATTGCTTTACAAAGATATACTAATTGGAGTTACTAGCTTTTTCAGGAACAGAGACGCTTACGACTCACTCGAAAACTTACTAGACAAATATTTAGACGAAATTCCCGATGCTAAAGAGCTCAGAATTTGGATGCCCGGCTCATCCACAGGTGAAGAAGCATATTCCGTTGCAATTATCGTAAATGAACTGTTGAACGATCGACAAAACTCTCTTGATTTGAAAATTTTTGCCACAGATATTGACGAAGATGCATTAAAGATTGCCCGTCAAGGTGTTTACAGTCAAGCTTCCATGACTGAAGTCTCGGATGCTCATATTAAAGACTACTTCCACATAACCAATAATGAATTTGAGGTTAAGAAAAGCTTAAGACAATCTATTGTATTCTCGTACCATAATTTGCTCTCAGATCCCCCTTTCAAAGATTTAGATCTAATAGTTTGTCGAAACCTACTTATATATTTCAATATTGATGCGCAAAAATGGATCATGCCTGCTTTCCATTATGCACTCAAAACTAATGCATTGCTTTTCTTAGGAAAATCGGAAAACGCCACTTATTTTGAGCACTTATTTGCGCCTGTCGATAAGCTCAATAAAATATTCAAAACAGTAGCTAATTCGAAAAAAAATCATCAGTCAATAAGCGTTGGCCCGCCTAAATACGTCAAGGTATCACAACAAGAACAATCTAAAATTCCTGAAGGAACTCCGCTCCAAGAGACGATTGTTACTGAAGCTGCAAAACTTTTAATGCCAAATATCATAGTGACAAACGAACAGCTTGATGTGATATATAAAAAAGGTAATCTTGACTTTGTTTCAGTACCAGAAGGATACGTTTCTTATAATCTATATAAGATTATCGATTCTCGGTTAGCAATTGACTTAAGAAAATTAGTCAGCGATGCCAAAAAAGTATCTAAAATTAGTGCCAGTAACTATATCCCACTACCTCAAAAAGATGGAAAGTCGCGCCTTATAAAAGTGCACATAGTGCCTGTATTAAACGGCCGGAACCAAATGTATATCTTTTATTTCCAAAGTATCTCCGTCAATGATCTCCCTATGATCAACAGCGAGGTTGATGAGAAAACCGTATCCTCTACCCATGAGTTAGAATTCGAATTACAACGTATTAAAGAACATATGCAAACTCTGGTTGAAGAACTTGAGACCTCGAATGAAGAGTTACAGTCGACAAACGAAGAATTGCAAAGCGCCAATGAAGAGTTACAAGCGACCAATGAAGAAATGGAAACCAGTAACGAAGAGCTTCAATCAACTAATGAAGAGCTTCAAACGGCCTATGCAGAACTCAAAGAGATGTTCAATGAAAACTCTTTAATCAAAGAAAAATTTGTATCCCTTAATCGCCGCTATGAATCTGTTCTAGAAAACATACATGACGGCGTCATCATTACCAATTTACAAGGCATGATCCTAAAGACCAATCACGCCATGCAAAAATTTACTGGTTTAAGTAAAGAGCAGCTATTAGCTAAAAGCCTTTTAAATATATATCCTATAGATGATACTGGTTATTTTTTAAGTCGACAGAAACAACTCATAGAAAAAGGCACCTTTGGCCCTTACATTATCGAATTAAACTCAGCAAACAATGGCAATACAATTCTTGAAATTGAAGATTATCTGAGTCGAGACGAATCAGGTAATACTCAAGTTTGGTCTTTTGCGTCTGATATTTCAAAAGAAAAACATGCCTTAGCAGAGTTATCTCTGAGCCAAAAGAAATATAAAGCAACCTTTGAAAATGCCAATATCGGAATTGGCCACGTCTCCTTAGATGGTTCATGGGTTTCGGCAAACAATGTATTAGCGACTATGTTGGGTTATAGCCACGAAGAATTGTTAAAACTATCTTTCCAAGACATAACCTTACAAGACGATCTGAAAGAGGACTTAGATCTTGCTCAACAACTTATAAACGGTGAGCGAGACTCATACAAACTAGAAAAACGTTATTATAAAAAGAATGGCAAGATTTTTTGGGCAAACCTTTCCGTTGCCATCGTAAGAGACAATGGTGTTCCTTTATATTTCATTTCAGTTGTAGAAGATATTAATGAAAAGAAACGTGCTTCTTTAGAGAATGTACAAGCCAGAATGGTATTTAACTCTACCCAAGAGAGCATTGTAATAACCGACAAAGAAACGCGAGTTATTAACGTGAACCCTGCATTTGAAAATCTAACGGGTTACTCTTTAGATAAAATAAAAGGTCAAAAAATCAGCATATTAAAATCTGATAAACACAGCTCAGAGTTTTTCAGTGAAATGGAACGCTCATATAAACAAAGTGGTTTTTGGTCTGGTGAGGTCTTAAATAAATCGAAAAGTGGTGATATTTTTCCTGTCTTTTTGAATATAAGTGCAGTCAAAGATGAAAACGGCAATATCATTCAGTACATTGGTGTACTAACCGATATTTCGTTGATCAAACAATCTCAGAATAAAATTCAATACCTCGCTAACCACGACTCTTTGACCGGTTTACCCAACCGAACGTTATTAGCAGACCGTTTAGAACACGCTTTACAAGAATCTCGCCGAACTAAAAATCAACTTGCAATCTTATTTGTCGATTTAGACCGATTTAAAATTGTGAATGACGGACTAGGACATAACATTGGCGATGCGGTTTTAATCGAGGTTGCAAAACGGTTTACCGATATCTTACGTTCTGTAGATACCGTTGCTAGAGTGGGTGGCGATGAATTTATTGTTATTGTTCAAGATTTAGAGTCAGCCTTAAATGCATCAAAGATTGCCACTAACTTAATTCAAGCAGTTAAACGAGAAATCGTTGTCAAGGAACATAAAATTAATATCGGAGCCAGTATTGGTATCAGTATCTATCCAAATGATGGCCATTCGGCAGATGACTTGATAAGACAAGCAGACATAGCCATGTATGACGCCAAAGAAAATGGCAAAAATATGTACCGTTATATCTCCCAAGAACTTTCTTCATTTGCTTTTGAAAAAGCCTCAATGGAAAGCTTGATTCGTGAAGGGTTAAATAAAGATGAATTTGAAGTTTATTACCAACCTATTATCGATTTACAAACCATGAAGGTGTCTCATTTAGAGGCGTTAACTCGTTGGAATCATCCTAAACTTGGATTGGTTATGCCCAATAAGTTTATTCCTCTAGCAGAGGAATCTGATTTAATTACGGAAATCACTAAGTATGTGGTTTACAAAGTAATGAAAACCATCAGCGAATTAAATCGTAAGAACAATTACCACTATAAAATTGCTATAAACTTTTCATTAAAAGATTTAGAAAGTGATGCATTATTTTATTCATTCAAGAAATACCTACAGCAATTTAAAATCAAAGGAAATGCCATTTCTTTGGAAATTACCGAACGTAAAGTGATCTTATCGAATGAGAAGAATCACAAACATCTAGATCGTTATAAAAAGTTAGATGTATCTTTTTCCATGGATGACTTTGGTACCGGCTATTCAAATTTGGGTTACTTAATCAACAAGCCTTTCGATATGCTAAAAATTGACCGCTCTTTTATATCTCAGATTGGCACAGTTAATAAATCCGAAGAGGTAGTTAAAGCCACCATATCCATTGCCAAAGCCCTAGGGTTAAAAACCATAGCTGAAGGTGTGGAAACAAAAGAGCAATTCGAATTTATCTCCAATCATCATTGTGATTTTGTGCAGGGCTTTTTGTTTCAGACGCCAGAACCCATTGATAAACTAATGAACTATCTCAAGAATGACGATAAAAAAGAAATTAAGAACTAGCTAAGCATAAAATAGCCCTATTCACCTCCAAGGATGGAATAAATTTGGTCTGTTAACTCAAAAATGCAGCCTGCCATAGCTTCTAAATACTTTAGCAGCTATCACATAGCTTACCCCTGCTTGCCTAATCTCAACCATTTAGCAGCATTATCGTGGAGGATTCCACGTTTTTGCTTATCGGTTAAAAACGGCGCTGACTCGATCATCGCAATACTACCAGCAATAGCTCCCCAGAAATCGGAGCCAAACACAATTCGGTCCTCATGACCTGCCTCTATAAAAGCATTTAAGGCTGCGTAAACAATTGGTTTGGGAACTGACATCATAGGCGACGTTTCCACCATCACATTTGGGTATTTATCTAATAAGACAATGGCCTGTTGAACAAAGTCGGGCATAAATGCATGGTACAACACCAACCTTAGCTGTGGATGCCGGGCAAGAATCGGTTCATATAGTGCGGGTCTGGCAAAATCTCCATTGAATGCTTCACAACATCCAGCGACTCGACGCTCAGGTGGTGGACCTACATCGGCATGGACCAAAACCATGAGGTCGTATTGTGCAGCTAGCTCGAAATATGGCCTCATTCTAGGATCATCTGGCGCTACCCCTGCGTAAACATTGTAGAGCTCTCCAATTGCTCCTATTCGGCCTGCCTCAACCTCTGTACGCAACCAATCCACATCCGGCCAATTCCCTCCCTTCTCAAAACACGGAAAAAGATTTGGATCTAGTCCTTTAGAACATGGAAATGCGACGCTACCGATTAGCCGAGATGGATCTGCGCTTCGAATACGTTCGACGTCTGATGGAGGACCACCAATGACACCTTTGACGATAGAGTGCGCCTTAAATGTCTCCAATAAATAACGTGTCTGAGCCCCATCAGTGGTTTCGTCTTTGCCAACAGAATACCATTTTGAGCTAGTTCCACTCGGCCCTGCGTGTAAGTGCAGGTCGATAACCGGAGACGGTGCGGCGTGGATAGGAGAAATGTATACGATCAGTAACAGACTGACAAAAAAATAAATAGCTCTTAAGGCAAACATGTAAAATCCTCCTGCAGATAATAGTCTCTTCGTTCATTATCTAAACTTTAAACAAAATGATTCTGTTGTTCGGTTTGCTCGGCTTAATAATCAACATAGATTCTTAACCTTGAAAGGACCAAACAATAACTGAGGGATTGTTTAAACATAGCAAAGTGCTTAATGTAAGCAAGCTTGGCTAAGGAAAACATCAGCTTTTTTAATATCCTGAGTTCTAGTAATACTCAATTATATATAAAAGAAGAGGTACAACCGCACAGGCCAAAGTGACAGCCAAACCGAATAATCCAGGTTTGACTAAATAGCTTTTCTGGGGAGCCTTAGGATTATAAAAAACATTGACGCTGCCATCTTCATTTGTCTGGATTTTGTCTAACTGTTTATTGAGGATCATTTTCGCATTATGAGATGCAGTAATGATCCAAGGTGATACCCGAGTACCACGGTAAGGCTTATTAGCAACCTGGTATTGGTACAATGAATCAACTTTGTACTCTTGCTCTGAAACAATAGGAAGATGACTCCCCCACTTGTTTACAGACGCAGTTTTTAGAACTCCTCTAGCACTTGGCCATTGCCTCACAAAAACCTGCCAAACAAACGAATACAAGCACACGATCAATAGATAGGTAACAACGTAAAACAAAATCCCTTGCTTGTCGCCGCCAACAGCTAGCTGCCACATGTCACTAAAATACCCAATCATACGCTTAGAGGCCCTTTGATTTAGTATGCTAAATCAATACTTTAACTTAATATTGAGTAAAAAAGATAAAAAATAATACTAAAAATTGCATTTATTTATCCTTTAGGTTCAAAACCTTAGACAGCTTTGCAACAGTAATTTTGGGCAATAAATTGATATGTAGATTAGTCGTATAAAAAAACGGAAAGTGTTAAATAAGTCAACCTATTCAGTGTAACCCTTGTGTACGCCTTTAGCGCTGTTTGTACTGAGTAGGACAATACCCACGAGTAATACTCTTGCTGCGTAATTTCATATGTTTAGTTGTTCGCCCAGAAACCCGTTTGCGCCATAACTTAAAACAACTTGGTTTTAACCGACTTCGCATGAACCGAATCACTTGGGGCTCAGTTAAACCAAATTGCATTTCAATTGCTTCAAATAATGTTCGGTCTTCCCAAGCCATTTCAATAATTCTTGATTCACTTTCTTCACTAAACAACATCTACTTGCCACCTCAATTTACAATGACACCTTGTACGGATTTGCTGGATGTTTAGTTCAAATAGTGAATCTTTTGTTGGGCTAACGAATATCAGCAACTAGATCACAATTCCCCTTGGACAGGTTGATCGTTTTTGCGTTAAACAAAGCAAAATAAATCAAAAGTATTTACACAAACTAAAAGCAGTCTTAAGCATTTTTCCCGCAACATTTTTTAAATTTCTTTTCGCTACCACAAATACAAGGATCATTGCGCCCAACTTTAGGGTGCTCACGCTTAATTGTTCCTTGAGCAGGCGGGCAACAACTTGTATTGCTACAGCAGCTATCTTCTACTTTTTGATTTTCATTACTTGGGCTATTCATAGGTGTTAGTTTTCCTTTTGTCGAATTAATTTTGGTTTTTCATGATGACTAAAGCTTCTCCAGCCTAGCATCAACAAAAAGTTTATGGGTTTCTTGTTTAAGTGCATATTTAACAGCGGATGCATTGCAAAGGCTTTCATTTGTTGCACCCTCCAAATTTGCGAAGCCTCCATTTAATACGAAGCAACACAACAAGAAAAAGGCAACTTTAAGAGCAATTTTAAGAGCAATTTTAAGATTGGTTTATTTTACACTATTTGGTTTTTTAGTTTAAAGCTTAATTCAGACTATTCAGCTTTTACAATGGGTAGGGCTATTTAGCGTATTCATGAAAACGGACGCACCTTAAATGCGTCCATGTTACTTTATGTGTCTATTTAGCTAGCTTTACAATAGACTTTGGCATCCCGAGGTGTGTAGATACCATAGGTGATAAAGCCAAGGAAACCATTTAGAAAAGAATATTGAGTTTCTACCTTAATAACATTTTCTGCACCGCCACAAACTTCGGCAGCGTTGGTTATTTTTTCTTGTCCAATTCCACTAATAAAAAAGTGGTCTGACTTTTTATATGTAGGAACCTCTCCCCCTTCACCATTGATAGTGAACGTTTGAGTAGCACATCCTGCCAAAAGTGTCGTCGTTAGAAACAGTCCCAAAACCTTTAAATGCAAATTCCATCCTTTAGTATATTAATTAAAAATCCGTCGTGAGAAAAACATCACAACGGGTAAATATAATACCCTTACAAAACAATTCTGCAACAAAATAATGATGATCATTGATGTACTTAGTGCTTAGTACTCGCTGTCCGTATGATTTTGCTAGGTTTTAACAAGCCGTAGATAGTATCAACGGCACTGCCCCTGCAGTTTCGTCCCTGCCGCTTATTATCAACTCATAACACTAATTTCAGCCAAGGCTGTTTCAATTTCCTGCTCATTATTAATTAATGAAGGAGCAAATCGAGCGTAACTCGTTCTATAAGGAGTACTACTCATAATTATGCCTTTATCGTGCATTCTTTTTACCACACTTTCAGGATCGACTCCTTGTACGTCAAAACAGACTAACCCCGATGAAAGTTCGCTACTATCGGGAGTATATAAGGTCACATTAGGCATTTTGGCTAGGCCATGTTTGGTTTGCTGATTCAATTGATGGATGCGGTTTTGAACATTTTTTTTGCCTAACTGAAGATGTAACTTAAAAGCTTCAGGAAGCGCCCAACGATGCTCAAAAGAATGGAAACCGCCCGGTGACATATGTTCACCTACCGGAACTTGTTCTTGCTGCATTAATCCCATCCAAACGGTGTATGAATCACTAAAACTTGGAATGACAGCTTCACTTTGTTCCCACGCTTTGTCGTTTCCCCAAATGACGCCGGTTCCTCTTGGACCAAAAATCCATTTATGAGTACCTGCAATGAAAAAATCACAGCCCAGTTCACTCACATCCTGATTTTCAATCCCAAATCCATGCACCCCGTCAACACAAAACAAGATTTGTTGAGTAGACTTACGGGTTTTATTAATTCGCTTAATTGCGTCTGCCATTGCTCGTATTGGGAGTTTAACCCCAGTTGACGAATGTACCCATGTGGCGGCAAAAACTCGCGTATCGCGGTTTATTCCTTCTTCTAAACGAGCGACGACTTCCTTGATACTCACTTTCGCGGGGTCATCATAAAGCGAAATACGCTGGATTTTCACTCCGCTTCGGTTCGCCCGATGAGCCAATGACATATCCGTAGAGTAATGATCATGAACTGTTTGCAGAATTTCATCACCAGCTTGCAACTTTAATCCGCTATAAACCATGGCTAGCCCCATAGTTGTGCTGTCGGTTAAAGCAATATTCTCACTTTTACCTCCCATATATTGGGCGGCACTTTTTGAAATTTCACTATCAATGGTTAAATAGTTATCATGCCAATAATCTGAAGGGTTCTCATCAAATGCACGCCGATGTTTTTCGATGGCATCCGCTACGGGTTTTGGATGAGATGCCAACAAAAAAGTCGATAACTGTATATAATCGTGTGTCAGTGGAAACAATTTTCGTAATGCTTTCCAATCACCAGCACGAACGGTTGTCCCCTCCATACTCTTGTCTGCAGATTGTGCTATTACTGAACCGGGGGCTAATAAACTTGCTCCGATCCCAAAACCTAAACTATTCAAAAATTCCCGTCGCTGCATCTCTCTGTCCTTTTATTTAAATAATATTTTCGACCATGAGTTTAGATAAACGAAAGCAACAAGTTGGGTTAACTGCAATGACAACTAATATCGTTGATAAACCATTTATTAGGGTCATTAAGTATAGACCATTTTCAAAATCGTGGTTTTAATGGAGAGCAAAGTGAAAAAAGGGAAGATGAAGCTATCTATTAAGCTAATGGTTTTATCAATCTATCGACTAAAGTTAAGAAGGATGTTGAAGTTGCGAAGGTACATCCCTTTTTAAATAAAAAAGTGTTAGCGTCATCAAAATATTTGCTTGTAATTTAGTGCGAAATTGGCTGGCAAGGAATTAATCAACAATTTTAAGACACACTACCGAATGGCATTTATCAAGGCTTTTGCTCATCGGCAAGCATTGCCATGTATTTTACAAATCGCCTCTGTCTCGTTTCGGCTTTTTTTGCACTAATTAAACCATAAGCAATGACAAATCGACTGGATTTGTTGAGGGTCTCAAAAAATTGTTTTGCTTTAGGATGATTTTTCAGTTCAACAAGAAAATCATTAGGCACTTCCATATCACTTACTGCATAAGCATTTTCCCAACGACCATCAGATTTAGCAGCACGAACATGAATGAGCCCAGGCTCCTTCATCCGCCCTTCCCTCAGCAAGTTTTCAACATGTTTAGTGTTTCTTTTAGACCAGTTACTTCTCGCTGTTCTAGGCGTGATCCTTTGAAGGTAAGCTTGCTCATCAATTGACTTTTTTACCCCATCTATCCATCCCACACACAATACTTCCATCACCACATCGTCCCAAGAAACGCTCTGAATACCTGAGTTTTTCTTGAATATTTTAATCCACAACTCGTTTTCAGTTGCGTAATTTAAACTGAGCCAATCTCGCAGCGCTTTCGGTGTATCAAATGTCATTGTTTTCATTGATTGAACTTCACGTATTTTCCTTAGTACCTGTAATAACAATGGAACGACAATCACCAATGGCATAAGGGCCTTTAGTAAATTTTAACGATGCAAAGTGATACTTTAAATCACAATACTCATAAATCGACTCTAGTTGTGAATTTGTAGTATCAAATCTAGCAACAATTAAGTTTTCACTTTAATGAAGAATTAAAATTGAGTCGAGTGAAATAGAAGTTAAAAAGTCTTCTTGTGGTATCCCAACTTTAGGTTTAGGTGCGTTAATAAAAGTAGCCACTAAAATATCCCTAAAGGTTAACGGATTATTATTATCAGCTGTTATTACCTCTTTTACTTCTGCTTTATCCAGAGCAGAACATGCACCGAGTAAAACCACCAATGCAGCCACTAGACAAACTCTTACTATCTTCACTCACCCTCCTTTAATAATTAATCGTATTACTGTTTAAATTTATCAATATTGTTATTTCAACCAACTAAAAATCAGTTAGGTGATACATTATCATTCTGGCAGTTCATCAAATTTTGACACTTTATTTAGCTCTTTATGCCAACTTGCTTCACTTCTCAAAAAGATTTGTGCAGTGGGGAGTATTGAAATCTTGCTGTCCAAACTTCCAGCCGGAACAACAAGCATACCGTCGCTCTGCGCACTGGGTAATGCCGAGCCGCATATTTTACAAAAGCTTTTGTTGTGACGCGTGCCAGGAAGAGTAAAAGAAGACACAGCGTCTGCACCAGAGCGCCAAATTAATTTAGCTAAATGTGAGAATAAATTTGCAGCATGGGCGGAACCTGTATCTTTTTGACAGTGCTTACAATGACAAACATAAAAACTGTCAAAGTCCCCTTGCACTTCAAATTTTACAGTTCCACACAAACAAGAACCGAAATGATCACTCATAAGCCCTCCTAAATATTAACTCTTACAGCACCAAAATGAATCGCGTGTTTTAACACTAAAAGTTAGTAAACATGCTTCAAAGAGCAATTCCACGAATGCTCATTTCTCATATACAACGTTCAACTGACATTGCTAATTTTTCAATACCATGTGACGGAGTCCATCGTTTAAACTCCACAAAACCATGCTTTTTGTATAAATTAATTGCAGGGGTATTGGCAACAGCTGTTTCCACAATGGCTTCTGAAAAACGAAATTTCTGTAGCACATAGATTAACAATTTATCAGCAATGCCTTATCGGCAACAAACTATTGTCGCCTTTATTTGATAAATGACACAAGTAATCGAGCTTGACTGAAGCACGGCTTCTTTTGTTTACTTTTATTAGCTGTTGAACAAAAGTCAATTGGGCCTCATGAATGAGGCTCGAAAAACGCTATGGATGGCGGTGAGCGCAGCGTATTGAAAGCAAGCGAATCCCTCCACTCACCTACGTTTTCTGCCCATTTTAATCCCAAGGGCTTTATTTCTAGCCTGTTTTCTTTGTTTACCTGTATTGCTTCTTTTTTCTGCTTGATTTTGTTTAGACAAATCAGGTTCATACCCGGGCAACCATTGTGATATCAATGCTGCACCTAGTACTTTTTCAACTGCATCAAGTAAATATTTTTCATTAGGGCTCATCAAAGAGACCGCCAATCCGGTATTACCAGCTCGGCCCGTGCGTCCAATACGGTGAATATAATCTTCAGCTACAAAAGGTAATTCGTAATTGATTACATATTGCAAATCAATAATATCAATGCCTCGTGCTGCTACATCAGTGGCGACAAGTGCTCTGACTTTACCTTGCTTAAATTCCGCTAATGCCCTTTCTCTAGCGCCTTGTGATTTATCACCGTGAATAGATTCAGTTTTAATGCCGTCTTTACACATTTCTTTAGCTAAGGCATCTGCGGTTTGCTTGGTGCGCGTGAAAATAAGCACTTGTTGCCAGTTTTTTGAACCTATTAGAAAAGACGTGAGTTCTCGTTTACGATCTTTATCTACCGTGTAAAACAACTGTTCAATTTGTGTGGCTGCGGCATTGCGCTCATTGACTTCAATTAGCACAGGATTTATGAGTAAAGTTTTACTCATACGAAAAATGGCATCGTCGAAAGTGGCCGAAAATAGTAACGTTTGTCGTTGCTCAGGCAAGCGCTTCAAAATACGATTGATTTCGTCTTTAAAGCCCATGTCTAACATACGATCGGCTTCATCGAAAACGATGACCTGGAGCTGGCTTACATCAACACTGCCTTTAGCAATATGATCTAGCAATCGCCCCAGCGTAGCGACTAAAACATCAACACCTTGCTCAATAGCGGCAATTTGCGGGTTAATACTAACCCCACCGTAGGCAACTGCCACATTCAACTGAGTATTTTCAGCATAAGCAACAAAGCTGTTAAACACTTGCTGCGCCAACTCACGTGTTGGTGTTAATACTAACGCGCGGATCGGCCTCAAGCTTTGAGTGTGTTTCAGTAGAAGTTGCAAAATTGGTAAAGCAAACGCTGCAGTTTTACCGGTGCCTGTTTGCGCACCGGCCATTACATCTTTACCCTCCAGAATTTCTGGAATTGCTTGCGCTTGAACCGGTGTAGGACGCTCATAACCTAAAGCTTCAACAGCATCAGTCAGAGATTTATCTAAAAATAGTGAAGAAAAACGCATTAATAACAATCGGTGTTTGATGAATTATTCTCTTTATACCATCTCTGACTTGTATCCCAAACACTTAAGCCATTTATTCAATCAGTTATAACAATTTTACCGTTCGCTTAGTGCTATTTTTATAAAATACTTCTTAAATTATCCGACACGTTTTTAATTCAGCCAACCTAAAAAGGTTCCCTCGGCTAATGAGCTTGAATTTAATAAGGAAAATGGCAATTTGTAGTTAGCCAGCGCAAATGGAATGCATCACCTCAATGCAGAAGTAGGAAAATTGAAGATATTAAGCTTTCATCTGACACAGGTGAAAGCTATCAACGTATATCAGCTTTACTATTTCTATATAGTAAAATTTAGAGGAGGCAATAGTTTAGACTACAAGGTCGTCGTCGTCTTCTTCTTCCCGACTTTCATCATGCATCGCCATTGCAATACCAAAGGTGAGAATGCCAACCCTTCCCATCAACATAAGTAAAATAATGATCAATTTACCGAGAACGGTTAAATCTCCGGTAAGTCCCATGCTTAACCCAACTGTGCCTAGGGCAGATATAGCTTCAAACAGAATCATTTCAAATGTTGCACTTTCCAAAGCCAACAAAAGTATCATCGCACCTGTGAGCACTACCATGTAAAACGCAAAACTTGCGGTTGCAATTTGCAAGCGTTCGGATGACAGCTCGCGCTTATGAACACGGATAGTCTCTCGTCGCTTTAGCGTACTTTTGATCAGCCCCAATAATGCTGCCAAAGTGGTCGATTTTAACCCCCCTCCCGTGCCAGAAGGCGATGCTCCAAAAATCATAAAGACATACATGAGCATGATGATAGAGGCAGAAAGACCACCAATATCAATGGTATTAAAACCAACGGTGGTACTGGCTGTCATAACTTGAAAAAAAGAGGCCATTAGGCGCTGCCAAGGTGGCATCAGCTGAATAGAAGGCTCAATAATAAAAAATAATATGGTGCCTACCAAGGCGAACCATATCGTCACTTCTAAAATAATTTTTGTGGTGAAATGCAAAAACTGCTGCTTACCCGTTAAGCGCTGCCATACATCAGTGGCTACGATAAAACCAATAGCACCAGTATATGCCAAAGCTGCAATCACAAAATTAAGCATTGGATTATCACTAAACTCCATTAAGCTATTACTATTTAGGCTGAAACCTGCTGTACAAAAAGCAGATACGCTATGAAAAATGGCACTCCAAATAGCGTCATTAACGCCATGACTAAGAAAAATCAAATAAAGCCCGAGTGCACCAATAGCTTCGCAAACAAGAGTAAATATCACTACCATTTTGATAAATCGACCGATTTCAAAATCACTAGGCAACGCGAAAGCACTTTTGGTTAATCTTGTGCGAAAAGATGACATTTTGTGACGTGTAGAAAGAATAACAAATGAACCAAACGTCATGTATCCAATGCCACCAACCTGAATAAGCAGCAAAATAACCAGCTCCCCAAAAAAACTGTAACTTAAGCCAGGATCTATTGTGGCAAGTCCTGTAGTGGATACTGCCGAAGTAGCAGTAAACAAATTATCTATGTTACTTATAGGTACATTTTGGCTAATGGGAAAGCTTAAAAAGATCCAGCCCAAAACAACGTAACTTGCGTAGCCAAGTAATAGAATTTTGGCAGGATTTATAGTTTCTAAAACACGCAAAGACGACACTAATGTTAACTCCATTCTAATGGTTGTATATGATCACTGTTTATCAGGGATCACGTTTTCATTTACATTGAAAAAAACTTGCTGCTAATAAACCATAACGCTAAGTTCACATGCAAATATTGCTACGCTCGTTTTGTGTAAAATGCAGCCAAGCGATATACACAAAACGAGCTTAGCTATTTTTTCCCCACAACTTTGATTTAAATTTTTGTGAGATTTATTGAATCCACTGATTTTCAAAACCCATTGCTTCTATGGTATCAAACCATAGATCTCTCTTGACTACCTTGTACAGCTAACTTTCAAAACAACGCAACCAGTGAGTGCTTTTCCGATGCATTTGTTTGTTTTGAGGTGACACCATGCCCCCCAAAAGGTTAATACATGTAATAACACCCTATTGGGTTTTTAAAAACAACCAGAATATTAATTTCGGTGATTCTAAAAAATAATATCCCCCCTTGTTTAACAAAATATGGCCGTAAGCTGTTCCACACAATTTAAACAACAACAAAAGTCAGTAAAGTTAAAGTGTTTACGGAACGATTACGCTAAAAAAGGAAAAATATTAACCAACCACGTTAAAAAATGAATGAAATACGATGTTTAAAAATCTAAAACTAGCCAGCTTAAAAGTATTTTAGAATGCCACCACTCTTATCCCCTTTAACCTTATAACTTTTCGATAACGGGCGCTGACGTGCAGATCATAATGTGGCTGTTAATGCACCTTAAAAAATCCAATTATCTTATCGCTCTCATAAAACTACCCCCTTTTATTCTAACGCTCCTTCGCAATTCCTTCATAAACTAAGCAAGTTTGGAATCTCTCGCTCTTATACTTTAGGCTAAATTAGCACTATTTTTGTTTATTTTACCGTCAACTTAGCTATCCTATTCGTGGTAGAGCAATAATTTAACCCGTTTGCAACCTAGGCAATGCAAACTTAATCAAGAGGATAATGATTATGAAAACGCCCTATGGTTCCTATAATTTGACTATCGATGGTAATATTGCACACATGCGTTTTGTAGGCATGTTTAACGCTGCGACTACAAAGCTTTTGCTTAAAGAAGTTAAAATTCAGATTGAACAGTTTGGCGACAAACCTTTTTTAATTCTAGGTGACTTGCTTGAGTTAGAAGGAGCAACACCAGAAGCATATTCTATAATCAATGACCTTAACGTTTGGATTAATAAGCGCAACATGATAGCTAAAGCATTACTTATAGAAAATAAAATCATCGCTCAAATCGCTAGGCACAGAATTGAATCTTTAAAGTTCCAAAATATCCGCTACTTTACCAACAACGATGAAGCCTTAGCGTGGTTTGAACAACTACAGAAGCAACAAGTAGCCAGTTAAACAACATTTGATCAAAGCTGCTTTAGCTTCTATTTTGGTCTGGCTAAAGTAAATTTTTGTTGTTCACTAACTGAAAAATAATCAGCAGGACCTCCACCTCGCATAACCGGTTGATTCTGCGCGGTTTGATATATCCCATCAATAACTGCAGATTTTTCAATATGAACGGCAACCACCTCGCCTAACACTAGATAACTGTTGCACTCTTCTCCACTTGCGGTTTTTAATCGAATCACTTGAGATGTTTTACACTCCATAATAACTGGCGAATTAGCAACGTGAGGGCATTTAACTTTCTCAGAACCTCGCTTTTCTAAACCAGCGAGCTCAAACTCATCACAGTCAACCGTTGCGCTGGTTTGATTCATATTTTCGGCTAAATCTCTAGTCACTAAATTCCAACAAAACTCACCGTTTTGCTGAGCATTTCTGACCGAATCTTTAAAGCCTAGACTTGAAAAACCGATAATTGGAGGAGTGTAATTAAATGCGTTGAAAAAACTATAGGGAGCGAGGTTGGCACTACCATCTTCATTTAAGGTTGAAATCCATCCTATAGGTCTTGGGGCGATAATAGAATTAAAGGGATCATGTTTTAAAGGGTGCCCATTTTTGGGTTCGTAAAAATGGTAATTGTTCGCCATAACGACCTCTTATCAATGGTTCTATGCCGATTACACTTGTAAATATTTGAGCTTTCTCACTTGCTTAATTTAGTTGAGAAAGTTTTAACGGGCAACTAAATTACCTATACGGATTGGCTGAATTAATCCACCAATCCGTATTTGTTTTGTAAAACATCAATAATTTCTTGTTTAGGGTTATCGCTAAGATGTATGGGTTTACCAGTGATTTTTTCAGCTATATTAACGTAGGTTTGTGACAAATCCATCAGCGCCTGTTGGGGCAAAAAATTACGTTGTGCTAATGCGTCACGCTCGGGCATTCTGTCTTTGTTGAGCAATATGTCAGGCTCTGGAAAATACTGTAACAACATTTGCCTAAAGCCTTCTTTAGAATTTTCTATCACCTTACCATTTCGATATGCAGGGCCATCCCAAATACGCGATGAATCAGGCGTTCCTACTTCGTCCATGTAAATAAGTTTGTCTCGCCCCAGCCTATCCTTGACATAACCAAACTCAAATTTAGTATCAACGAATATTTGGTCAATAGCAGATAACGCTGAAGATATGACATCAAAGCCTTGTTTTAGCAGCTTTTCATACAAATCAACATCATTCACCTGTTTAAAGTTAAAACGAGTAAAGTGGTCAACAATAGATTGCCTAGTGATGTTGGCATCATCGGCTTCTTGCACACCTGGTATACCTTTTAGCACACCTTTAGTTGATGGGGTGATGAGCAATTCAGCTAATTTACTGTCCCTTTCTAGGCCTTCAGGCAATTTGATACCACAAAAATCTCGGTCACCTTTGCTGTATGACCGCCACATAGAGCCAGTAATATATTGTCTTCCAATAGCTTCGATGAGCACTGGTTTGGCTTTTTGTACAATCCATACTAGAGGATGAGGCACGTCGAGAATATGGCTATCAGCTAAACCTTGTTGTTTAAATAAATCAAACCAGTGATTAGATATAGCATTTAATGCTGCACCTTTACCTGGTACGCCATCTAAACCTCCTTCAGCACGCCAAACACAATCAAAAGCTGAGATACGATCGCTAATTACCATCACAGCCAAAGGAGTGTCTTCTGCAACATCATAATTGTGTTGCAGAATAAGCCGGCGACTGTCTGCTTCTGTTAACCAATATACTGAGCGAACTTTACCACTATGAACAGGATCATGGGTTCGAATCGGCAAGTCATCATTTACCGCTAAAACCGTGTTGGCTAAACTCATGCTGAAAATTCCAATTTAAGTACGTGTTGTCAATTAGATATCTAGGTTCTCTGTACCCATAGCTTCTTTGAAGTCTGGATACAAATCAGTCACTTTTTTCACCTCAAAAGGTTCGCTTTCTTCAGTTAGCAAAGTAAAAGCGGTTTTAGGTCCTTGTTTTTTAACTTGGATACGGTAGTCGGTTTTGTCTAATTCAAGCTGACTATCGCTTTTTGAAAATAAGTTTTCCCACCAGGAGCTCTCTGCTCCACCGTAATTAACGAACAATAGGCCCGTGGATTTATCTAAATCTTTTACGTTAAAACCTAGTTTACGAAGCACAAGCAATAAACGAGGCCAAACCAAATCATACTCACCATCAACTACATAAGCAGGATCACCATCAGCATTGAATCCCATCTCTAAGCCAAAACCGCGACGAATTTGGCGAATTCTTTTCACATCCTCCAAACGAACTTGCTTTTCATAGTGACTGATCACTTGGTTTAGTATTTCTACTTCATTACGACGAGATTGTTCAAGATTTAAATCAACAATAACCTCTTCACCAACTGTTTCTAAGTAATCACGAAGTACAACTTTCAGCTTAGCCGTTCGACCATGGGGTTTAACATCTAAATTAAACTCAAATCGACGGCCTATGCTACGTTCAGTAGTTGTCCAATTGAACCAGCTATTGTTTTCATCTGGTTCAATGATCATCCAATCGGTTACAAGCACTTGCGCTTCTTTGTCAAATTCAACAACACCAATGTCTCTTTCATCCAAGAAACTTATTACCGAATTCCAAATTGTCGTATCCAAAGGCTCTGAATCATCTATTTGATCAAACCAGACCGTTGCTTCTTTTAATCCTTCCTCAACATGTGACCCAGAGACTAAAGGCAGCACTAAAGAAGGTGATGTTACAGTTACTTTATCGCCGATGAGTTCTTTAGGCGCATTTTCACCTAGTTCGGGAATATCGTAATCACTTTTCAAATAAGGAGTGTCTACGTCACTGGGTACTTTATAAGGTACATTTTCTTCAGATTCCACGTAGTCATAATCACCATTGGCACGCTGCCTTTCTTCAAGGCTAGTACAACCGCTTAAAGCGCCTACACCTAGACATACTGCTAAAATTGTCAATCGAGCCATGCTTTTTTCCTTTGTGTTTTTTCTAACCATTAATTGTAATGCCTGTCGCACGCATGACGTCTTCGATAACTTTTTTGGATTGGAGTTCCGGAAGAATTAACGGTAAACGTAAAAAAGCACTGTCAATTAAGCCCATTTTGTATAATACCCACTTGGGTAAAACAGGATTGGGTTCAATAAATAAAGCGTCGTGAAAGGCTGCAACTGACTGATCAATACGTTTTGCTTCAGCAAAATCCCCAGCCGCAGCCGCTTCACACATTTTCGCCATTTCAGCCGGGACTATATTAGCCGTAACCGAAATCACACCGTGGCCACCATTGCATAAAAATTCGCAACTCGTTAAATCGTCACCACTAAGTAATAAAAAATCGTCTGGCACTAGGGCTTGGGTTTGTTTTAAACGCTCCATATCCCCAGTTGCATCTTTTAATCCAACAATATTTTTGTGTTTTGCTAATTCAGCAACCGTTTCTGGCAGCATATCCGCTACGGTTCTACCTGGTACATTGTACAACAGAACAGGTAAATCTGTGGCATCAGCAATGGCTTCAAAATGAGCAACCATGCCTTTTTGCTGCGGTTTGTTGTAATAAGGCACCACACTTAAAAAGCCAGCAATTCCGGTATTCGCCAATTGTTTACTTAGAAAAATTGCTTCAGACGTTGAGTTAGCTCCACTGCCTGCAATCACAGGGATTGCATTTTTTGCATATTCAACGGTCTTCTTCACCACTTCGATATGTTCTTCAAAGGGTAAAGTTGCTGATTCGCCGGTTGTGCCAACTGACACCAAACCATGGGTTCCATTTTCTACATGAAACTCAACAAGCTTTTTAAGTCCAACATAATCTACCTCCCCGTCAGGGTTCATCGGGGTTACAAGTGCTACAAAACTACCTTTAAACATGTTTTCTCCACAAAAATGAGCGCTTAATGGTAATGATCAAGCCTGCTAAAAACAAGCAGATAATCAATAAAATAGTATTGCTCGAGTTAGTTTATCAACAAGATTAGCTGGCTGAGGTTTTGTTGGTGTATTTTAGCTCCGAATAGACAAACTTAAATAGTTGTTTTTTATTAGTTTAAAAATTCCTTTATAATACCCTCATCGTTTTTACTTTGAACTAATTTTAATTAATGAAACAACAACTCATCGTTACCATTATGGGTGGCAACAATGTGGGAATTTTAAGTGAAATTTCTAACACCGTCAGCGCCACAGGTTGCAACATATTGGACAGCCGACAAGCTTTTTATGGCGAAGACTTTTCCCTCACCATGATTTTGGAAGGGTCGCAGTTAGAAATCACTAAAGCTGAACTTAAATTACCACAAACCTGCCAGAGCCATGATCTACTATCTATGATGAAGCGTACCAAACGCCATAGTAAGCAAAATTTGGAACACCTTATTGATGTGCAAATAAGTGGTGACGATATCCCTGGGGTTATTCACAAGGTATCAACTTTGTTAACCAGTTTCGATGCTGCAATTAGTGCTTTGCGGCAACACACTTTCACCGACCAGGATAGTCAAAAAGAGAAGATGAAAGTAAAGTTCGTAGCAAGTATGCCCCTTGAGGGAGACATGGCCGGCCTCACCAGCCAGTTTAATGCATTACTAGATAGCTTTAATTTGTCAGGTAAAATCAGCGAAAATCATTAATTTGAGTACATAGGTTAGCTGCCCATCTGCTGGAGAATTACCATACATAACTTAACCAATTAATTAGGATCTTTACATGAATCAACTACAAGCTGGCGATAAAGCGCCGCTGTTCACCCTGCAAGACCAAAATGATAATGCCGTCGCATTAGCTGATTTAAAAGGCAAGAAAGTTCTTGTGTATTTTTATCCTAGAGCCTCCACTCCAGGCTGCACTGTGCAAGCTTGCGCTCTAAGAGACACTAAATCGGAACTGGATAAATTAAATGTTGTTATCCTTGGCATAAGCCCTGATACACCTAAAAAGCTCACCAACTTTACCAACAAGCAAGATCTTAACTTCACCCTACTTGCTGACGAAGATCACGCTGTGTGTGAAGATTATGGAGTTTGGCAATTGAAGAAATTCATGGGTCGCGAAAATATGGGTGTAGTGCGTACAACTTTTCTGGTTGATGAAAGCGGCAACATCGAACACGTTTTCAACAAATTCAAAACCAAAGACCACCACCAGGTAGTTTTAGATTATTTAACCAACAAATAAATTTAGAGCAAGTGAAACAAAATAGGGAGCAAATTTATGCTCCCTTTTTTATTTAATAACCGTTTTTGCTAGCTTTGTGGTTCAAAGGATACTTTCCTGAGGAGGATGTACATTTGGTGACCAAGCGTTGATAACGGCTTTAACTAAAGTTGCTAAGGGAATGGCGAAAAATACCCCCCAGAACCCCCACAGACCGCCAAAAAACAGCACAGCGACAATAATATATATGGGATGTAAGCTCACCGCCTCGGAAAACAATATGGGCACTAACACATTACCATCTAACGCTTGAATAATGGCATAGGCAGCCATTAAATACCAAAAGTCCGAAGTAACTCCCCATTGAAACAGCGCCACAATGGCGATGGGTAAAGTGACAACGGCAGCACCTATATAAGGAATTAAAACAGAAAAGCCAACCAGCACTCCCAATAGTACAGCGTATCGAAGATCCATTAGGGCAAAGGTAATCGAGGACACCGCACCCACAATAATTATTTCAATTACTTTACCACGGATATAATTGGCAATTTGCAAATTCATTTCGGAACTGACTTGTTTAATCAAGCGTCGTTCGTTGGGCAAAATACGCATTAGATTATCAATCAACAAATTCTTGTCTTTGAGCATAAAAAACAGCATCAAGGGTACTAAAATCAGATAAATTAATATTGCACCTAAATCCGCTAGGGAACTAAAAGAGGCCGAGATAAGGGTTTCCCCCACTTGAACAATCTTTTGATTGATCTCCTCCAATACATTTTGAATATGATAAATTTGGATAAAGTTTGGATACAAATCAGGCAAGGTCAATAACCACTCTTGTCCCTTATTCCAGATTTGTGGAGTTTCCTTAATCAAATTGACACTTTGTTGGGTAATAACCGGAACCAATCCAATAAAGGTCAAAATACACACTGCAATAAATGCCAATACAATAATAGTAGTGGCATACATACGGTTAATGCCTAACTTCATTAACTGCATTAATGGCCAATCTAGCAAATAGGCGATGACTGCTGCCACAATTACAGGCATCAGTATATCACCCCAAATAGCGAATAATACGGATACAAAGATCAGTAGCATGAGTAGCATAAGAGAATCCGGATCCGAAAACTTACGCTTATACCAGCGATCTAACATCTCAAACATGTAATTTCCTGCCTATATTTAGTTCTGTGGGGATTGTTTACTCAACACGACAATGGTTGTTTAGCAACTAGCTGCGAGGTTCGTTTTATAACTGCATAATAATTTACACTATCATTGCACGTTTAATAATTAAATTTAAATGAAATTAGAATATAAGATATCTGCTCTTATATGCTAAGTGTAATGATATATTACCGCTTGACTTACATAAAACTGACGTAAAAAACTGAACTTATTTGTGTTCAGCTGTTTCAAACAGGCGTATTAACCCATACATTTAGAGTGGATAGAGAAATTTGAGAGAAGTTAGTTTGAAAAATATGGTCAAGAGTCTTTTTGTAGCAGTAGCTTCTGTCCTATTCGCGTTCTCCTCAATTTCAGTGATAGCGCAAGTTAGTGATCAGCACCAGCGCAATGCCTTACCAGAAATTGGTGTGGTAGCGTCAGATGCTATAAGCATTGACAAAGAAATGCAGATTGGCGAAATACTGATGCGCCAACTTCGTGGTCAAGCACCACTTTTAAATGATCCTTTATTAGATGAATACCTACAAGATTTAGGAAATCGATTAGTTGTACAAGCTGATAACGTTAAATTTCCGTTTAAGTTTTTTCTAATCAACAATGCCGATATTAACGCATTTGCGTTTTTTGGTGGTCACGTAGGTGTTCACACTGGTTTAATATTTAATTCAGACAATGAGAGTGAATTAGCCTCCGTACTTGCTCACGAAATTGCCCACGTCACTCAACGCCATATTGCTCGCAAAATGCAGGCACAGCAAAAATCCACACCGCTACAGTTAGCTTCCATTTTCGGTAGTGTATTATTGGCTATCGCTAACCCCGAAGCAGGTATGGCGGCCATGAGTGCCACCAACGCCGCAGCGCAACAGGCATCAATCAATTATACCCGCTCAAACGAACGAGAAGCTGACCGTATTGGTATTCAGGTATTGGCTCAAAGTGGCTACGATCCCAATGCTGCAGCAACCTTTTTCGGAAAATTAGCTGAAAAGTATCGTCTTCAATCTACGCCTTTTGCCTATTTGTTAACACACCCTCTACCACAATCGCGTATTTCTGATGCTCGTGGTCGTGCAAGTTCATATAATGTTAGACAAGTGCCTGCGAGGCTTAGTTTCCATTTAGCAAAAACGAGAATTATTGCCCGTTATTATGGCAACCCGAAAGACAATATAATCTCCTTCATAGATATCATTGATAAACAAAAGTATGTTTTCAAGCAATCTGCTATATATGGCTTGGCCTTATCCTATTTTGAAAACGAACAATACCCTGAAGCCCAAAGAATCGTTGATCAGTTAATTAAAGACGATCCTGATAATCTATTTTATCTCGATATCGCCACTGACTTAGCTATAGCACAAAAGAAATTCGAGCCGGCTATTGCCAGGTTGTCAGAACAAGCAAAACACACTCCTCACAATAGTGTTATTACATTAAATTTAGCCAACATACTGATTAAAAAAGGGGATATCAAACTAGCCACAAGCCTATTAAAAGATTTTCTATTGGTTAACCCAAATAACCTGTTGGCCTTGCAGTTACTTACCGATGCATACCTTGAGAGCCGCCAAATGTTAGAAATGCATCAAAGTAAAGCTGAAGTGTTTGTTTTGGTGAGTGCCTATTCCAGAGCCATAGATGAGCTTCACAACGCTTATAATTTTGCTGGTGATCGGCAGTTAGAAAAACAGCGTATTAGGGCTAGAATCGATCAGATTAGAGAACAAATTGACAAGATTAAATCTCTTTAAATCGACTGCATACTTTGGCGTTGGCGCAACTGAATAATTATATTCTGTAAACTTGCGTTACTTTGTTCACCTTGTAGTTGTTTAATCAATGCCCCGTCAGGACCAATGATAAAAGTAGTAGGTAACGATTTTGGCTTAGTAAACACCGTATTTTCCGGTAAACCAGAGATAACTGTAAATTCAATTTGATACTGTTGTTTTAACGCCATTAATTCAGAATCAGGTAAGTTATCAAAATTAACGGCTAGCAATGCCACATCAGTTTCACTGCTGGCGAAGCGTTCAAACTCGTTTAACTCTGGGATCTCTTTTAAACAAGGCGCACACCACTCGGCAAAATAGTTTACAACTAAATACTGACCTTCAAAATCTTGCCACTGGTAACTTTCCCCATCCACAGTGGTAAAGTCAGATTTAAGACTCATTGATAGGTAAAAACCCGCAACCGCTGCTGCAAATCCGAAACTGACGAAGAGTAATTTTTTAAACATAAACTCTGTGTTTTCCTATCTAATTCACGGCTTTGGTAATGAAATTAGTACAACAATCCAAATAACATTTGTTGCCACTGTGCATTACCCTTTAGAATACTGCAATTTAATTGGCAATGAAAAGTAAACTAATTATGCAAAACCTAACAATTTATCATAATCCTCGCTGTAGCAAGAGTCGTCAAACTTTAGAGCTGCTAACCGAAAAAGGCCTAAAACCAGAAATTATTGAATACTTAAAAACGCCATTATCGGTAACGCAAATTGAAGAACTTATGGCGCTGTTGAAAATTGACGATCCACGTAAAATGATGCGTTTAAAAGAAAAAGATTATACAGAGAATAATCTTGGCGATGAAAATGTCACGGTATCTCAATTAATTACAGCAATGGCCACCTACCCTAAACTGATTGAGCGCCCAATTGTCGTAAACAATAAGCAAGCTAAAATTGGCCGCCCACCTGAATCTGTACTGGACATTTTATAGTGGGCCCAGTTTTAGTTTTGTACTACAGCTTACATGGTGCAACTCGAAACTTAGCTAACAAAATAGCCTTAGGTGCGCAGATGCAAGGGGCTGAAGTGATCATTCGCACTGTACCTAAAGTATCTACTGGCATAGACTTTAATCAGCAAGCGGTACCTGAGTCGGGAGACCCGTATGTGACACTAGATGAACTGGCTAACTGCAGTGCGCTGGCGCTAGGCAGCCCTACTCGATTTGGGAATATGAGTGGGGCCATGAAACACTTCTGGGACTCAACATCCTCACTATGGCTGTCTGCTAATTTGAACGCTAAACCGGCTTGTGTGTTTACCTCTTCCAGTAGTATGCATGGTGGCCAAGAGTCGACCTTATTAACTATGATGATCCCGTTATTGCATCACGGAATGGTGATCTCTGGACTACCCTACTCCGAACCCGAATTGCATACAACTCAGACCGGTGGTAGCCCTTACGGTGTAACTCATGTCAGTTTGCAAAACAAACCTGAATTAAGTCAAGACGAACAAGCTTTATGTATTGCCCAGGGAAAACGACTCGCCTCGTTAGCCCAAAAACTAGGACAAAAATGAAAATTCCAACCAATATCTATCGAAAGTTAGCCTTAGTAAGTTACCTGTTATTATTAGTTTGGGTTCCTGTTTGGCATCTATTATTGGCAACCCCAACAGGCAGAAGTGAACAGTTCGAAATATTATTAACGATTGCTTGGACTATTCCTTTGCTATTTCCAATGGCCGGTATTTTAAGAGGCAAACCCTATACCCATGCGTGGGCAAATTTTATTGTCATGTTTTATATTATTCACGGTCTCACCAGCTTTTATGCTGTAGCCGATGAGCGGTATTACGCGTTAATTGAAATAGTATTAAGTTTTGCCATGTTTATCGGTTGCAGCTTTTATGCTCGCCTCAGAGGCAAAGAACTGGGCCTTAGCATTCCTAAACTAAAAGATGAAATGGCTAAAGAAAAAGCGTCTTTTGAAAAGTAAATTATTAACTTAAAAGAGGTAATCTAGGTATTTTATAACAGTGCAAGTTAAACGAAAATGGAATGAATATAACGGCTAAAGATCGAGCACTTGTTTGATAAAAGGAATGCTAATTTTTCGTTTCTCTTGTATACCTTGAAATTGCAGTTCATCAAGCGCTGCGACTAGACTATGCATGTCTCGTTTAGCATGACTGATCAAAAACTGTAATGATTCACGAGAAATACTAATTCCTCGCTGTTTTGCTTTAATATTCAATGCCTCACAGGCGTCTAGGTTATCTAATGGTGTTAAACTGAAACTAATTCCCCAAGCTAACCGAGAGACTAAATCAGCTAATTCGAATTGCAGTTGTTTAGGACCACGATCACAGCTAACGACCAGTTTGCACACTTGCGTTTCGCGAATGCGATTAATCAGATCAAACAGCGCTCTTTGCCAATCTTTGCTATGTTGAATGTGCTGAATGTTATCGATACAAAGCAGTTGGATATTTTCCATACCATCCAAAATCGTATGGGGATATGGCAACGTTGCATCCAGTGCCAAATAAAAATGAGATTTCTGTTGTTGTGCCGCGTTGTGTGACATGGCCACTAATAAATGACTTTTGCCCGTACCAGCGCCGCCTGAAATATAGGTGAGAAAAGGTAACTCTGTCGATTCACTTTGTTCAACAAGTAAACCACAATGTTGATAAATTAAAGAATTATCACCCACCACCAAAGAGTCGAATGTCTGTTCGTCGGGCAAATCAACATCTAAAGAAATTTGCTTTGGTAACTGCTCGTCAACCAAATTAAGGTCTCCAAAAATAAGGTTTATTGACTTCAGACTGACTAAAATCGTCCCTTGGACTTTCAATTCTATTATCTAAGCGGAATGCTTCATCAAGGTTTTCCTTAGCACCAAATAATTCTAACTCGAAAGTTGAAAAACCACCTTGTTGCTCTACTAAGGTAACATCGATAACCACCGACAAATTATTCAAAAAATCTAACACTTCTGTGTAAGCGGTTAATGATGAAATATTACCAATAACTATCTGTGTTTTATTTTCAGTGCCGTCACCAGCAACCGCTTCAATTGCATACTTTTCAGCTAATTCATCGGTTATCATATTAAAAGTTTTTTCTACGGCTTGTTCTGGTGAGCTAGCTTCCACTTCTCCAGAATTAAACGCACCTCGACGCGTAATTAACCATTCAAGTACCCACACATTGAGTCTTTTAGGCGCTGGTTGTAACCCCTCGTCACCTTCTTGTAATAGCTCTGTAGTAGGTTGCTCATCTCGATAAAATAAACGTCCTGACATCACATATTCAGTGCCGTAGCGTTCACTTGCTTCGACTAAGTTCTGGGTGTAACTAGACCAAACATCATACACACTTACCTGTTGAATATCGGTTAAGTCCATTATCGGAAACGCTATATCAATACCACGAGTCTTAGCGGTTTGCTTGGCCACATCGATTAAGTTTTGATGGAGACTATCGGAGAATAGTTGTCGGGTCTCTGTATCTTTATCTTCCATTGCCAACCAAACCAGCGTTTGAGGACGATGTTTACCCCAAATTCCAAATCCTGTGGAGCGCAAAACACTTTCGACTTTATTCACATCAAACTCAGCTTTATATACCAAACCTTCTGAGGAGGATTCGAAAGAATATGACAACAATATATTTTGTGCGTTATTTAAATATGCTTTGATTTCCTGATCAGCTAATAAACTCTGATCACCACTAACTTTCACTAACACTTCAGCAAGGGCTTGTTTCACCGCTTTTTTCTGCGCAGTTGTGGATTGATCATCAACTACTACAGACGCGCTATATAGTCCTTCAACAACAGCCGCGTTCACCCCATTAAATTGGGCAATAATTAATAACGTTAAAAACAGCAGACCACGCATTAGTAAAAACACTCTTGAAAATTCAAAGCAGTATTGTCATGGATCTAAATAAAAATTTCATCATTTGTTTAAAGGATGTTTACCATTAACGTATGTTTTTCAAGCAATTTGGCCGTTTTTATTCGTAAAAATAATCTACTTCGTTAACAAAGTTTGTTACCTTGCTAGAAAATACCTTGATTTACAGTACCTTTTCTTTTGCCATACTGATAAAATCCGCAAAAATTTTTTACTGAGGAATATTGTGAGCGATTCTAATCCATCTCTGAGTTATAAAGACGCAGGTGTCGATATTGATGCAGGAAACCAACTGGTAGAACGAATCAAGTCAGTGACCAAAAAAACTCACCGTCCAGAAGTGAAAGGCGGCTTGGGAGGTTTCGGTGCATTGTGCTCTATTCCTCAAAAGTATCGTTCACCTCTATTAGTCTCTGGTACCGATGGAGTGGGTACAAAATTGAGACTGGCGATGGATTTAAAACGCCACTTTGGAATTGGTATCGATTTAGTTGCAATGTGCGTAAACGATTTAATCGTTCAAGGTGCCGAACCTTTATTTTTCTTAGACTATTACGCCACAGGTAAACTTGATGTTGATACGGCTACCGAAGTGGTTAGTGGTATTGGCGCAGGCTGTGAATTATCTGGTTGTGCTTTAATTGGTGGCGAAACGGCTGAAATGCCTGGCATGTATCACGGTAACGATTACGATGTTGCTGGATTCTGTGTTGGCGTAGTAGAAGCTGATGAAGTTATTGATGGAAGTCAGGTTGCGCCAGGGGATGCAATTATTGCCCTAGCCTCTTCAGGACCTCATTCAAATGGCTACTCTCTAGTACGGAAAGTACTAGAAGTAAGCGGTACAGATCCTGAAACCCCTTTCGAAGATAGCACTATCGCTGATCACCTATTAGAGCCAACTCGCATTTATGTGAAATCCGTTCTAGCCTTATTAGAAAAACATAAGGTCCACGCTATTTCCCATATCACTGGTGGTGGCTTCTGGGAAAATATCCCACGTGTGTTACCTGATAACGCGAAAGCCGTTGTAAACCGCAATAGTTGGACACGACCAGCGATTTTTGATTGGCTTCAAGAAAAAGGCAATATTACAGAACACGAAATGTTCCGAACTTTTAACTGTGGTGTGGGTCTGATGATTGTATTACCACAAGCAGAAGCTGATGCAGCGGTCAATTATCTAAATGAACTAGGCGAAAATGCTTGGGTGTTAGGTGAAATAGCTCAGTGCGGTGAAGAACAAGAACAAGTTGAGATTATTTAATTGAGTGGTTCAGTGAAATCAATTGTTGTTTTAGTCTCCGGTAATGGCTCTAATTTACAGGCCATTATCGACTATTTTAGTGACAAAGCTGATATAGCTAAAGTATCCGCAGTTATTTCAAATGAACCAACTGCGTTTGGCTTACAACGTGCAAAAGACGCCGGAATAGACGCCCTTTGCGTGAATCACCGTGAGTTTGATAGCCGCAGTGAGTATGACCAAGCTTTAAAAACTCAAATCGACAAATACTCACCTGATTTAGTGGTACTGGCTGGTTTTATGCGTATTTTGACCGAACAGTTTGTGAGTAGCTTTAGCGGAAAGATGGTTAACATCCATCCCTCACTGTTACCCAAATATAAAGGTTTAAATACCCATCAAAAAGCTATTGATGCAAAAGACGCGGAACATGGCGCTTCGGTGCACTTTGTTACACCAGAACTTGATGGTGGCCCAGTGATTATTCAATCCAAAGTACCGGTTTTTGAGCATGATAACGCCGCTGAATTAGCCCAAAGAGTGCAGCAACAAGAGCGAAATATTTATCCACTTGTTGTAGACTGGTTTTGTAAGCAGCGATTAATGATGATCAACAATAAGGCAGTATTAGATGGACAGGAACTTCCACAAAACGGATATGCGACTGATTAAATGCTTGTTAAGCGGAATACTATTATTCTGCTTCAACCTTGGTGTGAGCTTGCATGCTGCTGAATTAACTGAATTCGATGCCCATTACAAAGCGTTTCGTTATGGCAAGGAGCTGGGGACGGCTGAGCTAAAACTTGAATCCCTTGGTCGCGAACGCTTTCGTTTATCTTATCAATCTAAAGTATCCATGTTCTTTTTATCAGATAAACGCAGTGAAGTGAGTTTGTTTAGCTATTCTGACGACAAAATTATTCCTTTCAAGTATAACTATGAGCGTACAGGATTTGGTTCAGACAAAAGCTTAGTTGTGCAATTTGACCGCCAAAAAAATGCTATCAACATAAATAACGAGTCGAGCTTGCAATGGAAAAATGAGTTAGACAACCAACTTTATCGTTTGGACATTCAGTTACAACTCGCTGAAGGTAAAAAAGAACTACAGTACAACCTTTTAAACTATCGAGGAGAGTTAAGACAATATAACTTAGTGGTCATGTCTTCTACTGAGCAATTGTCTCTTCCCTACGGTATGTTAGAAGGCGTTAAAGTTAAAATAGTTCGTCCCAACTCTACGCGTGAAACCTATGCGTGGTTTGCCCCATCACTTAACTATCAATTAGTCAGATTGAAACAGCTTAAGGATGGAGAGGAGCAAGGCGATATACAGCTTTCTGCGTTCTCCTCAGTTTCATCAACTAACTAACATCCAATTTACTCAAAATAGCGTAATAATAATTTGTATTAATTTAACTATTTTTAAAATGTTAGATCTCGCTCAAAGAAAACATCTAAATAACAATTTAGGCTTGAAAACAGCGCTAATATTGCCATGCTTATAATTAGCTATAAGATGAATGCATTTGATCTCCGTCAAAAACGGGCATATTTTTAATTCTAAGTCAGAAAAAGGTCTTTTGAATGAATATTATATTGTGGTTAGTCACTGTAATTGGTGCGGTAGGCGTTGTCAGTTTTCTCAGACTGAAATTATTAAACGCCTGTGTAATCGTTGGCCTAGTATTACTACTTGGGACGACATTTGGGTATGTAGGTTTCTTTACTTGGTTAGTGTTTTTAGCCATTGCGATTCCATTGAATATGGAGTCCGTAAGAAAACAATACATGACCCAACCAATGCTAGATATGTATCGTAAAATTATGCCGGAAATGTCGACAACTGAAAAAGAAGCCATCGATGCTGGTACAGTTTGGTGGGACGGTGAAATTTTCAGTGGTAACCCTGATTGGCAGAAATTACATGCCATTCCAAAAGCGGTGTTAAGCGCTGAAGAACAGGCATTTTTAGATGGGCCTGTAGAAGAAGCGTGTCGCATGGTGGATGACTGGGAAGTGCATCATACTCGTGCTGACTTATCGCCTGAAACTTGGCAGTTTCTGAAAGATAATAAATTCTTTGCCATGATCATTAAAAAGAAATATGGCGGCTTAGAATTTTCAGCTTACGCACAATCAAGAGTTTTACAAAAATTATCTGGATGTAACGCAGTTTTAGCAACAACAGTAGGTGTTCCTAACTCATTAGGTCCAGGTGAATTACTGCAACACTATGGCACTACAGAACAACAAGATCATTATCTACCGCGCTTGGCAACGGGTGAAGAAATCCCTTGTTTTGCTTTAACAGGTCGAGAAGCCGGTTCAGATGCAGGTGCAATTCCAGATACTGGTGTTGTCTGCAAAGGTACGTGGGAAGGTGAAGAGATCATAGGTATGAAACTGACCTTTGATAAACGCTACATTACCCTAGCACCTGTTGCCACTGTAATTGGTTTAGCCTTTAAGATGACTGATCCTGAGGGTTTGTTGGGTGATGAAGCAGATTTAGGTATTACTTGCGCGTTAATTCCCCGTGATACTAAAGGTTTGGAGATTGGCAACCGTCACTTCCCTTTAAATGTGCCTTTCCAAAATGGCCCGTTAAAAGGCACCGATATCTTTGTTCCACTGGATTACATTATTGGTGGTGCTGAAATGGCCGGTCAAGGTTGGCGTATGCTGGTTGAATGTTTGTCGGTAGGACGTTGTATTACCCTGCCCTCAACCGCAGCCGGTGGCACTAAAACAATGGCCCTCGCCACAGGCGCTTATGCGCGCATTCGTCGTCAATTTAAAATGCCTGTGGGTAAAATGGAAGGTATTGAAGAAATGTTAGGCCGCATAGGCTCTAACGCTTACATGATGGACGCGGTTACCAGTCTATCCACCAAAGGTGTGGATCTAGGTGAGAAACCTTCGGTTATCTCAGCTATCTGTAAATATCATCTAACAGAAAAAATACGCTCAGTGGTTAACGACTCCATGGATGTGCATGGTGGTAAAGGCATAATGCTCGGTCCAAATAATTATTTGGGTAGAGCTTATCAAGGCACACCCATTTCAATTACCGTTGAAGGTGCAAACATCTTAACCCGTAATATGATGATTTATGGTCAAGGTGCGATACGTTGCCACCCATTTGTATTGAAAGAAATGTACGCCGCAGGCAAAGAAGATGAAAATGAGGCCCTAGCAGAATTTGACCAAGCGGTATTTGGTCACATTGGTTTTGCAATGAGCAACTTCTTTAGAAGTGGCTGGTATTCACTGACGTGTGCAATCACCGCGGACTCCCCTTTTGACGATGAAACCAGCACATACTACAAAGCGATGAAGCGTTATAGTGCCAATATGGCATTGCTATCTGATGTGGCAATGGGTGTGCTTGGTGGTGAGTTAAAACGTAAAGAAAGACTTTCTGCTCGCTTGGGGGATATTCTAAGTTACCTATACTTAGGTTCAGCGACCCTTAAAAAATACGATGATCAAGGCCGCCAAAAAGATGATCTTGTACTGGTCCATCGTGCGATGCAGGATTGCCTATATTCGTTGGAAACGGCTATTGATGAGTTATTGCATAACTTCCCGAATAAAGCATTAGGCTACTTCCTAAGGGCTGTCATTATGCCCTTCGGTAAGAGTTTCACTAAACCTGGTGATGAACTCGATCATAAAATCGCCACTTTGCTGCAAACGCCAGGGGAAACTCGTAACCGTTTAGGTGAAGGACAATATCTAGGACGCGACGAAGGTAACCCTATGGGTACATTGGAGCAAATTTTAGATGACATTTTAGCCGCTGAGCCCCTTTACGATAAAGTCTGCAAAGCTGCCGAACAACGTTTCCCTTTCACCCAGTTGGATGAAGTAGGTAAAAAAGGCTTAGAGCTTGGTGTCTTGACTGAAGAAGAGTCAGAATTAATGGCACGAGCAGAACAAGGTAGATTAGATACCATTAACGTTGATGACTTTGCTCCAGAAGAGTTAATGGCAGATAAAACCTTACTCAAACCTAAGCGAAAAAGCCGTGCTAAGGCCAAGTTAGCTTAGAACGTAAGCCCTTTTAACAAATCAAAAATCCCACTTTTAAAGTGGGATTTTTTTATTTGATAATGAATCTGAGCATTGCGCAATTTGCTAGTTGGTTAACTAAGGAGTTACCAGTAGATAGCCCAGTCCACCTAGGGTTCATTTAATATCGAGAGCCGTATTTTAACACACAACCTATAGGCACAACTTTCGATTCGATTACGGTTAATTGGGTAAAGTCTATTTTGCTTATTTGATCTTGCTCCAACACCTTAGAAATTTCAAAATAGGCAGAACTGTATGGCTCATTTTCTGGGCGCAGCTCTAAATAAGGATATTGCCGATATAACCAATCCCCATATAGATAGGTTTGAATTTCCGCCCTTGGGTTATCAATAATAAAACGGTACTTGCCATTGGGCTTTAATTCCAATTCAACTTTTACTTCACAGCCATCACTCATCTCTAGTTGATAGGTTTGCGCCAAGTCTTGTTTAAAGACTCCTGTTTGGGCGTTTTTTTCTTTGGGAAAGATAAATATAGCAAGGGAGTTTTTTGTGTACCAATGGTTGCCTTTGGTTAAACCTTGAACATTAACTACAGGTATTCCAAGACCATCAAATGTGTTTTCTGCTCGTATTAAGGTTTGTGAATCATCCAACAACAATGAATACAATATGGTATTTTCAGTAATTGTGGTGGGAAAATCGAATTGGTTAAATTCGACCTCAAAATCCTGCACAGATAAGGCTTCGTTTAGATCGAGGGTTTGTTGGTTATCTAAATACTTGGTGTAGATATACACTTTGGGTTGGGACACACAGCCACTGGTTACTAGCCCCGTAAAAGCGAGAATAATTGAACATAAAAAAAACCTTATGGCAGGATAGAAATTATTGTTAATCAAATTCCTGCTCTCATAATCAACTCGCATTTAACCTACTGACATTAATCGTCTATTATTTCATTAGTTGGCACATAAACTTAATAAAAAAATGATGCTGAAGTGCAGCTAAGATGTCTTTTCTACGTTTAAAGGCCTAAGTTAAGGAATCCGAATCAGCGTTTTGTCTAGTGGGTTTGGCCTAATTGTGCTTTGCTGTCAATTAGCGCTTTTTTGTCGTCTGCATTTAAAAACGCAGCTTTAACGCCATTAAGCTGAATAGTTTTTAGTTGCTGCTCTGAAATACCCAGTACCTCGTTAGCAACTTTATACTCATGGGCAATATCAATATTAGAGACCGCAGGATCATCAGTGTTTAAGGTAACTAACACCTGGTGTTGTAAAAAAGTCGCCAAAGGATGGTTTTTTAAATTTTTTATCGTCGCCGTTTGATAATTCGAGGTTGGGCAGGACTCAATCGCTATTTTATTATCAACCATGTATGCCAACAACTTTTCATCTTGAACAGCAGTAACACCATGTCCAATGCGGCTAGCGCCTAGTTTATAAATGGCATTCCAAATGCTTTGTGGACCATCGGCCTCTCCGGCATGTACCGTAATATACCAATCTGCATCCCTCGCTTTAACAAAATGATCGGTGAATAGTTCCGCAGGATAACCCAATTCATCGCCTGCTAGATCTAGGGCGACAATCTCATCTTGATAGTTGAGTAAAGCGTTAAGCTCTTGCATACATACATCGGCACCAAAAGTACGACTTAAAATGCCAATTAAATTCGCTTTTACCTCAAAATCTTTTTCACCGGCTCTGACCCCATCAATAACAGCGGCAATCAAATCAGTCATATTTAAATCATGAGATTGAGCCATATAATATGGCGAAAAGCGCAGCTCTACGTAATCTAGACGACTATTTTTAGCATCTCGCATATTTTCATAGGCCACTTTATAGCAGGCGTCGTAGTCAGCTAATACCGACACACCCACATCAAGCTTGGCTAAAAACGCCAGTAAATCACTGGTTTTATCATGAATTTGAGTAAGTTGCTCCACATCTTGCAAGGACTTAGCTGGTAACGCTATTTGATGTTTTTGCGCAAGCTCCCAAATAATATGGGGTTGAATATTTCCGTCTAAGTGACGATGTAAATCTACTAATGGAAGCGTGTAATCTATCATCGTATTGACCCTGAAAAATGACCTATCTTCGAATTTACGTAATATTTAGATATTTGACTGCAATTTTTCAACTAACAATACAGCTTGTGTTCTTGTATTAACTTTTAGTTTTTTAAATATTGCACTAGTATGCGCTTTAACTGTTGCTTCAGTAACGTCCATATCATAAGCAATTTGTTTGTTTAGCAAACCTTCTTGCAAATAATTCAATACCTGAAACTGCTTTGGGGTTAATTCAGCCACTTTTAACGCAATTTCTTGCTGTTCACTTGAAATGCTATCAATTTGACTTTTTAATTCATCAGGCACCCAAGTTCCGCCATTAAGCACCGTATCTATTGCTTCTGCAATGGATGAAATGGCGGCAGATTTTGAAACAAATCCTTTGGCACCGTAACCGATGGCTTGAGAAATCACCTTAGGATGATCGCTAGCAGAAATAACAATGACTGGGATTTCTGGGAAATCGCCACACACCCGAATAATACCGTAAAAATTCTCACAACCCGGCATGCTTAAATCAAGCAAGATAATATCTATATCGGCACAAGTTTCTATTGAATCTAATGTTGTTTCGAGTGCATCTGATTCAACAAATGCCACTTCATTATATAATGGACTCAAAGCACCTTTTAATGCTTCTCTGAATAACGGATGATCATCCGCTATTAGAAATTTAGGCATGAAACTTCCCTTTTATCGTATTTATAAATTTATCGTCAAAAGCTGTATTAGACTTTAGTCTATATTTACGCAAGTTTAAACTAAGTTTTTAAACTTGTGTTCATTATTTCAACCGTTTGAGCTTAATTTGCTAACACTGATCGCCACAGGTAGAATTGCCAAAATTTTTCTTTAATCGTGTTTGTGAGTTAAAAACGATGAACCAAAAAGACGCGATATACTCGCAACCTAAGTCTAAAGTTAACGATTTTTGTTTTGACGAGGCAGTTGCTCAAGTATTTCCAGACATGATCCAACGCTCTGTGCCGGGTTATAGCACGATAATTGATAATATCGGCTTAATTGCCAATCGTTTTGCCCAGCAAGACAGTAATCTATACGATTTAGGTTGTTCCTTAGGTGCGGCAAGTTTAGCCATGCGTCGCAGCGTTAAACAGCCCAATTGTGAAATTATTGCCGTTGATAACTCCCCGGCGATGGTAGATAAATGTTTGTTGCATTTAAACGCCTTCAAATCAGATATTCCAACCAAGGTGTATTGTAATGACATTCTTGATATTGAAATCGAAAATGCCTCTGTGGTTGTGCTTAATTTCACCATGCAGTTCATTCCCCCACCTCAGCGGGATATGCTGATTGAAAAAATTTATTCGGGTATGAAGCCTGGTGGTGTGCTGGTGTTGTCAGAAAAAATTCGCCATGAAAACAGTTTGGCCAATGAGCTGGTAATAGATTTGCACCATGAGTTTAAACGTAATAACGGATACAGCGAATTGGAAATTAGCCAAAAACGTTCAGCCATTGAAAACGTGATGTTAATTGACTCATTAGAAACACATAAAAGCAGATTAGATAATGCTGGTTTTAAAAATTTCGTAATGTGGTTTTGTTGTTTCAACTTTACCTCAATGTTGGTGGTTAAATAAAAATGGCTCATCAATGGTTTAAAGAATTTTATAGTCTCATTGCTCAATCGCCATTAAGCGAGTGGCTTGATGTCCTCCCAGGTCAAATTTCAGCATGGGAAAAGCAACAGTTACATGGTGATTATGCAAAATGGCAAAAACTGCTGAGCAAAGTGCCTAAAACAGAGGTTTCTACAGTCGATTTAAAATCTGCGGTTAAAATTGGTACTGCAGAGGATATTGATGAATATACTAAGCGGCAAATAACAGGTTTATTGAAACAATTTAAACCTTGGCGCAAAGGGCCGTTTTATGTCCATGATATTTTCATTGATACGGAGTGGCGTTCAGATTGGAAATGGGATCGTGTTTTACCGCATATCGAGCCATTAAAAGACCGAACCGTTTTAGATATCGGTTGTGGTAGTGGATACCATATGTGGCGAATGTTAGGAGAGGATGCAAAATTTGTAGTAGGCATAGATCCAACCCAATTGTTTCTAATGCAATTCCAAACTATCAAGCATTTTGTTCCCAACCCCAACATTCATTTGTTGCCCATTGGCGTTGAGCAACTGCCAAACTTAAAGGCCTTTGATACTGTTTTCTCTATGGGCGTGTTATACCACAGACGTAGCCCAATTGATTTTTTACAACAGCTTAAACAACAGCTTCGACCAGGGGGACAACTGGTCCTTGAAACCTTAGTGGTCGAAGGTGATGAACACACTGTTCTAATGGCCGGTGAGCGCTACGCACAAATGCGAAATGTGTGGTTTTTACCCAGCACTCAAGCCCTAACGGTGTGGTTAAAACGGGTTGGTTTTAAAGATGTCAAAGTGGTTGATGTTGGCCCTACAAGTTTGCAAGAACAGCGCAAAACAGAATGGATGGATAGTCAGTCATTAGCGGACTTTTTAGACCCCGATGATCACACTAAAACCATTGAAGGATACCCTGCCCCTATCCGTGCCGTGCTAACCGCAACAATTTAATAATGTGTGCTAAGTAGTATCTACTAGGTTAACCACTATAGGGGTGGTTAACGAGGCCTTTAGTATATTAAATTTAAGAATAGTCTGAGGGGCGACTATCTTTCATTAATATATCAAGGGCTTTTTGGGCACTTTTTTGATCCGTTACATCCTTTATTTCAATCATTTCACATTCATCCCTGATCATTTCAGAAATAAGGCTGGGATAATGACGGCAATCTTCTGGTCTATTTTCATAGATGCTGCAAATGTATTTTTTAGGGGAAAGTGGATTTTGTTGGGGTTCAACTTCTAAAAATGGACAGGTTTTTAATCTGACACCTGACTTTGGATCAAACCATATTTGATTATGTTTCACAAAATCAAAAATTTCAGGGTTAAATAACTCCCACATGTCTATTTCTTCTTTGGAAGCACTCAGGTCCCCACCACCGTACTTAATACAGCACTTTCCACATTGATTACAATCTTTCATGGTTCACTAATTTTTAATCCAAGATAGCACTAGAGTGTAGCAAATACGGTGAATTTGGGGCTGGTTAAATAGACGGTTAGCTTATCTCTGCTGCCACCACTGAAATTTCCACTAATAGTGCTTCACGAGCCATTTTAGCCGCCACACAAGCTCTTGCTGGAGCCTGTCCTTCAGGCACCCATGCATCCCACACTGCGTTCATAGCGGCGAAATAGCTCATGTCTTTAACGTAAATAGTTGCCGAGAGAAGGTGGTGTTTGTCACTACCTGCTTTTTGTAAAAGCTCATCGACTTTTTCCAGCATAGTAGTCGTTTGTTCAGTAATATCTTTTTCAGCGTCTTTGCAGACTTGTCCACACAGGTAAATGGTACCATTATGTTTAACAATTCGACTCATTCTGGCACTGGTTTCAATTCTTTCTATCATTATTTTAGGATCTGCTAAGTTGTAGTGCGGCGGAGAATAACACGAGAGCTAACCGAACTTAAACGACTATTGGTTAGCTCTCGCTTTATTAGCTTAAGCGTCCGCTGCTAAGGCCATACACTCAATTTCAACTCGACCACCTAATCCTAGACCACTACCAGCAACGGCACTTCGCGCCGGTAACGATGTTTTGAAGTACTGCACATAAACTTTGTTCACCTCTCCCCATTCGTTAATATCCGCAAGAAACAAGGTGCATTTAATCACTTTGTCCATGCTGGAACCAAAACGCTCTAGGGTAGCCTTAATATTTTTTAAAACTTGATGAGTTTCTGCAACTACACCACCTTCCACCAGTTTCAGTTGTCCGGGGATCACCCCCAACTCGCCGGATAAATATAAGATGCCGTTAGCCTCGACAGCTTGCGAAAATGGCAGATTTAACTGTTTAAACTCCTCGGAACTCAGTCTTTTAAGGCTGCTGGATTGTGCTGCAGCAAAACTGCTGACAACACAAAACAACAAACTCACAATAGTCACACCATATTTCATACGCACTCCTTTTGCTTGGTACTATTTTAACAAATAGTTACTGGTGTATTGGGAAAGCAATAAATTAGAAAACCCATGGGTTTGTTTGTCTTGTCCCATAATATAACCTTCAGACATACAGGTTTGTTGCATTGCCCCCAAAATACGCAATCTAAAGTGGTATTTTTGTTCACGATTAAGCTGTGAAGGAACTTCTATGGTTTTTCCGTTTATTTGCCAATCGCCATTGTCTAATAACACTTGCTGGCAAGGCGCTGGGTTTAAAGTCGCCACGAACTGTCTTGGTGTTGCCATTTCCCAACCATGTCCAGCACTGGGGAAAATTGTACTGCCGATGGCTGAACCTGCACCACGCAATTGATTTTCAATACGTGCGCAGGCTTCTAAATCATTGGACTTATCTTCTGCACCGCGCAGGCTAAATAATGGTGCGCCTGTAGTTTTAGCGGTTTGCAGATCGAAATGACAAGGACCGTAATAATCTAAATGCAAGGCAAAGGGAGGAACTTCGGCAGTCATATTTTGATAAATACGATTATCTAAGGCGGCACGCGTAGCCATACCACCATAAGAGAATCCCATTAAACCGATTTTTTGAGGTTTAATAGCAGGATGTTGATTGAGGAAATTTAACGCGCTATACGCATCGGCAACCTCATCAGCATCACTTACAACGGCCACTCTTAGTCCATAAGGCGTCTCTTCCGTTACGCCCCTAGCGCCATAGGAATTAACCACTAAACCTGCAATACCATGATCCGCCATCCATTGACCATAGGCTATTTCACGGCTAGGCAGAATACCGCCGCTACCGTGAAGGATGACCATTGCTGGCACTGGGTTTTCGGCACTAGCCCCTTTAGGCAAAAACAATCGTCCGTGAACAGTGGTTGCCGCAAGCTGCTGTTCCGGTAAAACCAACCATTTATAATCTCCAGGTGTGACCGAAGAAAAATAAACATCACCAACCGTATCCCCACTCACCTCAGTAATTGCCGGATAATCTGGAAAATCAGGTAATGGTGGCGGTTGCCTTTTCTCCTGGGCTGCAGAAGAAAAGCATACCAATGAAAAACAAATTAAAAGTGCGCGCATATTATTCTCCTCAGAAGCTATAAACCACTTCTACACCATAAGTGCGAGGCTCTTGATAATTTGTAGTAACAGTGCCAAAAAAGTCTTTGCGATTATCGATAGGATCACGCACATCAGCTAGGTTACGTCCCCAAAGGTAGGCTTCCCAACCATTATTAGTACCGAGTAAACCGATACGCGCGTTAACTAGAGTGATGCTATCTACATGACCAAAATCGACCACAGTGCCATCCGCCAGTGTCGCAGTTTCGACATTATCAACTGTAGTAAAGAAGCCACTACTGTGAGTCACATCTAAACGTAAGGTTAAGTCAGCATTAATTGCACTGATTTCAGTAATATATTGCGCACCTAATGAGAAGTTACTGTCTGGTGCATTAATAAGGTCTTTTCCTTCGGCATTGCCACCACCTGTTAAGCCTCCTGGGAAGCTATCAAACTCGGTATCTAACAACCCCATGCTCGCTTGTATTTCTAAGTTACTAATAGGTCTATAGGTCATTTCAAGTTCAAAACCTTTACTCGTCGCCTTGGCTGCATTACGAATTGAAATCGATGAAGCTCCATTACCTAAGTCAATGAATTGATTAACCTGATAGTTTTTAAACTCAGAATTAAATGCTGCGAAATTTAAAATTAAGCTATTACGATAAAAATTACCTTTCAAGCCCAACTCTGCGCTGCCCACAGTTTCTTTATCGAATTGAATTCCTGCGGCTAAGTCAGCATTGGTGATGAAATCGAGGTTATAACCACCACTTTTGAAACCAGTCGAATATTTAGCGTAACCATTTAATGATTTATTAAATGAATGATTAAAACTCAATGCATAAGAAATATAGTTATCACTGCGCGAATCGATAAGCTGACCATCGGTGCTGCCAATGCCAAAAATTCCTGAAGCAGAACCATCTAATAACCAGTCTAGATCTTTTTCTTCAGTGGTGTAGCGCAGCCCTAATGCCAAAGAACTGTCCTCTGATAGGTCGTAACCACCGTTAAAATAAGCCGCGTAGCTATCCGTTGTAACAAAACCGGTGTTAGTTACAACTGAACCTGGCACATTTCCTAACAAGAATGACTGAGCGCCATTGATTGCATCACGACGTGTTTCGGCATCCTGACGATATAAATACAGGCCAGCTACGTAATCGAACGCTGACTCATCCTGAGGAGATATAATTTGGAACTCTTGAGACCATTGCTCGTATTGGTCTGAATATTCTATGACCAGAAAATCAACCACTGAATAATCTGAGTCATTGCGGTAAAAAATGTCTGTATCTCGATATGCAGTAATAGATTTTATGTCATAACCACTGTCCATTTGATAAGACAAATCCATTGAGCCACCGACTATATCGCGTTTTTCATAGGTATCAATGGTAGTGGCTACTTCGTATTTTTCAGGCGCGGCTGCATCCAGTGTATTACTGAATGTATCTGATATCGCTTCGCCTAAAAAGGATAAACGTTCCGTATTGAGGCCATCAATACTGAAATTTAATTCTAATTTATCAGATAATTGTGAACGGAACTGTCCCCGATAGGCTAACGCATCACGCTCGTTCAAATCGTTGCCAGTGGTTAGGTTTTTTATATAACCATCTCTGTCTAACTTAGTGACTGAGAATTTTGCGGCACTGGTGTCTGAAATTGGCAGATTAATCTGGCCTTGAATTTCCCTTGCCCCCAAATTTCCAATAGACGCACTAAACTTTCCTTCTAGCTCGTCAGATGGTTTTTTCGAAATAAGGTTAATAGCACCGGCTACGGTATTTTTGCCAAACAACGTACCTTGTGGACCACGTAAGACTTCTACTCGCTCTAAATCCAAAAGTTCTTGGTTTAGCGCCGGTGACTGACCAAGGTAAACCCCATCTAGGTAAACCCCTACTCGGGTATCAAAGCCAATATTACGACTGTTGGCCCCCACCCCTCGAATGGTAATCGCAGAAGTAAAATCAGTGGTTCGGGTAATCGATAAATTAGGGATAAAATCGGCTAACTCGGTTAATTGTGTAATACCAGTTTGATCAATACTGGCCGCACTGAAAGACGAAATGGCAATGGGGACTTCAGATAATTGTTGAGTTCTTTTTTGAGCTGTTACCACAACGACTTCATATTCTTCTTCGTTATCGCTATCAGTTGCAGGTGTTTGCTGTGCAATACTCGTGGATGAGAGAGCTAATGCAACACTGGCAACCACGGCTTTACGATAAATAGAAAACTTGCTGGGTAACTCTGTAGCTAGACTATTCATTAAAGATTCCTTTTTGTTTATTTTGAATAACAAATCACTCTGTAGAACAAACAATGCTGCTCAGTTATCCCATGTTGATAGTATTTTCGCCACTTGGCAAGCTAAGTTGTTAATGAAATTAGATAATTTGTTAATTCGGCTTGGAATATTTAGCGTGAAAACCGCTCTATTAGCAGCCAAATTTATAGATAAAGGGGGGACTGGAGAGGTTTAGCTTTGGTTAAATTAATGCCCACTGAGAACCCGAATAAAGTGAGCCTAGTGTCAGCTCACTTCGTCCATTTTTGCGCAGCGAGTTCATCTGATTGTCTTTTTTCAATCCAATGCTCACAACCTTCCCTTACTTCTTTTTTCCAAAATGGCGCTTGGTTTTTCAAAAAATCCATTAAAAATTGGCAGGCTTCAAAAGCCTCGCTACGATGTTGTGAACTTACCCCAACAAACACAATTTGTTGATTAATATCTAACATCCCTACTCGGTGAATAATAGTTATCGCCCCTAGTGACCACTTTTGTGAGGCTTGTTTAGCCAAGTCATCAAGCACCTTTTCTGTCATGCCAGGGTAATGTTCAAGAAATAATCCACTGACACTTTCGCCTAAATTCGTGTCTCGAACCAGTCCTGTGAAGGTAACAATTGCGCCATATTGGGTATCGAAATTTTTGAGGCGTTGGTACTCTTCCCCGTGCTCAAAATCAGACTGTTGAACCAAAATCGTGATTAACGGAGTTGATTTAATCATTATCAACCACCTGTGACCGGAGGAAAAAACGCAATTTCGTCGTTAGCCTCAATTGCCGTATCAAAGTCACAAATCGTTTGATTCACAGCTACCAACACGTGTTTAGATGACAAATATTGTTGCCAAATTTCGCCCTTAGCGGCTAGCAATTCCCGCAAAGCATGAACGGTATTAGGGCGTTCCTCTAAGCAAAGCTCTGCGACACCGAGTTGTTCCCTAAGTTGACCAAAAAACAATATTTTCATGAAAGATGTTTAACCTTTTTGATTATCCGAACGATGCCAATCCCCAGTCTTGCCGCCACTTTTTTCCTCGACTTTTATATCGCCAATGAGCATATGAGGATCCACTGCCTTACACATATCAAACAGGGTAAGTGCAGCCACAGAAACTGCAGTCAACGCTTCCATCTCTACTCCTGTTTGCCCTGCTAACTTGCAGGTTGCGCGAATATTAACCCGACTTAAAGATGAATCAACCGTAAAATCCACTTGGACTTTAGATAACATCAATGGGTGACAAAGAGGGATCAAGTCTGCACACTTTTTTGCGCTCTGAATACCGGCAATACGAGCAACAGCGAAAACATCTCCTTTAGCATGTTGCCCATTGGCAATCATATTTAAGGTATCCGTTTGCATCTGTACAAAGCCCGACGCAGTTGCGATTCTCTGGGTAACGGCTTTGTCGGTAACATCCACCATATTCGCTTGACCGTTTTGATCAACATGACTTAAGTGTTTTTGTATTGTTTGATGTCTGTCTGATTTATTTGTCGTTTGATGACTGTCTGGTTTATTTGATTGCACAATTATCCCCTGCTTTCACATTGGTCAACATCAAGGTTTTTTAAATGCACAACAAAATTACAGGGCTTATGACGACTGTCTAGTTGCTCTAATAAAATGTCTTGCCAGCCAGTTTTGCACGCCCCCGTTGAACCAGGCAAACAAAATATAGCGGTGCCATTGGCCATGCCACCCAGCGCTCGAGATTGCACCGTAGAGGTACCAATTTGCTGATAGGAAATTTGACGGAATAGTTCACCAAACCCCTCAATATGTTTATCAAATAACACTTCTAAAGACTCTGGAGTCATATCCCTGGGAGTAAAACCTGTTCCCCCAGTGGTAAGAACTACGTGGATATTTTTAGCTAAAATCCAATTTGAAACGATACTGCGAAGTTGGTATTTATCATCTTTACAAATTCGCTTTTCCACTACCTGATGGCCAGCAGATGTTGCCGCTTCAACTAAATAGCGTCCCGATGTATCGGTTTCTTCATCCCGTGTATCTGATACAGTTAACACTGCGATATTAAGTGATTTAAATTGCTTGATTGCAGGCATTGGCCCTCCATAAAACTGAACTAAACACCCCTAACATTGACTCATTTGTTCCACTTTTTGCATTTGCTCTGGGGTATTTACATTGTAAAAAGCATCTTTGGCTATTTGCCCTTCATTATAATTAATTTCCACTGCGCTGAGTTTTTTAAGTAATGAAAAAATCGATCTATCATCAGACTCAATTTGTTGTTTTAGTGTTGCCGTAAACAGGGGATCCAACTGAATAAAAAACGGCATGGGATGGGAGCGGAAATAACACGCACATTGAAACTCTGTACCCTGTAAAGCGAGTTGCTTTAAATTAGCAGCAGGAAACAACGGCATATCAATAGGCACAACTAAAACACCATCAACATCATTTAGCCTAGATTGGGGAAGACTTAATAGCGCGTCTAAAGCAGCCAAAGGTCCTTTATCAAACAACCTGTCTGCCATAGCACCTTCTAGGCTATTAGAGCTAACTACATAATTATTGATGCCAATGGACTCAAAACGTTTGATTGCAAGTTGCAAAAAAGACTCACCAGACAAACTTAAAGTGGATTTATCTACTCCCATTCGACTAGAACGCCCGCCCGCTAAAATTAACCCTAAGGTGTTTTTAATTGAACTGTCAGCGCTCATGGTTAACCACCTAACATCGCCAAATGTTTAGTGGCACCGGTAAAACCTTGATCTAGCCAATGAGTAGCGTCTTTATCCCCTAACAATTGCTGTAATTGTTGTTGCAACTCTAGGGTGTCTGTTTGTTGTAAATAAGGTCGAATATCTAAGCCTTTATCAGCAAATAAACACAGGTGTAATTTACCGGTGGCGCTGATCCTTAGGCGATTGCAACTGGCGCAAAAATCTTTACTGTAAGGCATGATAAGGCCAATTTTACCTTGATAATCTGGATGCCAAAATTCTTGTGCAGGGCCTGCGGTATTATTTTGAATAACAGGACTCCAACCATTTTCAAGTAAATACTGTTTAATTGGCTCACCGGACAAATGGTTTAGCTTAAAGAAGTCTTTATTATCGCCTGTTTCCATCAGTTCGATCAGTCGAAAGGTAATCGGCGTATGTTTTAACCAGGATAAAAAGGCTCCGAGTTCATTACCATTATATTGACGCATTAAAACGCCATTGACTTTAACTTTCAATCCACGGTCTAAGCCACGTTTAATACCTGACAAGATGGTTTCCAGTTTATCGTGACCGGTAATACTTTCAAACATACGGGGATCAAGGCTATCAATACTGACATTCAATGAATTGAGACCAGCATCTACCCAAGCGTCTACTTGCTGTTCTAAACGATAGCCGTTGGTGGTAATAGCTACCTGTTCAATGCCAGTGGTTGAGGCCGCAATTTGAATAATCTGTGGCAGATCTTTACGTAACGAGGGCTCTCCCCCTGTTATCCTAATTTTTTTGGTTCCTAAGTCAGCAAAACCCGCACAAATTTGACGGATTTCAGACAAGCCTAAAAAATTACGATCGGAGTCGCATTGATAACCATCAGGTAGGCAATAGTCGCAACTAAAGTTACATACATCTGTGACGGACAGCCGCAAGTAATGGAAGCGGCGCCCAAATTTATCTTTTAACACGTTAAACACCTTTCCAAAGTCATGAACAACCAAATTGTTGTACATGTAGCGGGAGGCAAACTAGTTTCCCAATTTACCCTGGCAACCCAAAATAGTTGCGGCCTAAATTACTTATATTGTTTATTAAAGTTTTCATCGAGTAGGTTTAAACTCACCTTTAAAAAACCTTAATCTCTATCTGCAATACTTAGTAACAGAGGCTCGGAGTTTCATTTTAAGTATCATTTACTAATTAGTAATATCACTTAGGATATTAAGTTGTTACTCAATTTGAGTATAGCATTGATGATAACGTCATTTAACCTCACTATGGAGGCGCAACGCAAATGGTTTATGTTTGTTAATCACGAACGACATTGCTTGCTATCAAAACGATTATTTGCTTTATTTGATAATTAAAGTTAGCACTATATTGGCACGTTTGTTGTAAGTTCTATTTGATGATTATAAATATTCCAGTTAATTATTTACTCTATAAAGGCCAATTTTGAAGGTAACTCCAGAATCTAAAAGGCTACTTGAAGCCTTTATCGAAAAACACCAACTCGATACGAACTTTAGTGATGTTGCGCTAACATGGTTCATCCCTTTAGCAGAAAAATTAAAGTTGCACCATGACAGTGCAGAAAGACCAATCTTCATCGGTATAAATGGATGCCAAGGTTCCGGAAAGTCGACTCTCACCGAGCTTTTACTCACCTACTTGACTGAGGTAAAACAATTAAAAGTTATAAACCTTTCATTAGATGACTTTTATTTTTCAAAAGCCTACCGCCATGAATTAGCCGATAGCATACACCCGCTATTAGCAACTCGGGGCGTACCAGGTACCCATGATACAAAACTATTGAATCAGGTATTACTCAATTTAAAACAGCAACAAACAGGCTTTGCGATTCCAAGGTTTAATAAGGCAACGGATGATCCCTTCCCTAAAGAAGAATGGCCAGTTATCGAACAGCCAGTAGATATTATTTTAATGGAAGGATGGTGCTGGGGTGTTACTGCTCAAACTAATGAGCAACTCTCCACACCAATAAATACATTGGAGTCTGAAGAAGACAGTGACGGTACTTGGCGTACTTACGTCAATCAACAATTGCAAACAGAATATCAAAATTTATATCAATTAATGGATTTTTGGATAATGCTTAAAGCACCTTCTTTTGAGTGTGTTTTCGACTGGCGACTTCAACAAGAGCAAAAACTTATTCAAAAATTGGCAACTGCTTCTGACTCAGAAGCTAAAAGTGGGATTATGTCAGTAAACGAAATCAAACGATTTATTCAGCATTATCAAAGATTAACAGAGCAGAGTTTAGCGACACTTAAAGACTCTTGTGATGTGGTATTTGATTTAGATAAACACCGAAAAATTATTAACGTAAAGGGGGTAAAATGAGCGACCAGTTTGTCATTTTTACCGATATGGATGGCACCTTACTGGATCATCACTCTTACAGTCACGAAGCCGCTCAAAGGATGCTTTCTTTCTTGAAAAAAAATAGCATTCCAGTTATTCCAAATACCAGCAAAACCTACGATGAAATGCAGGAGTTAACTGACCAACTGGGCATTGAAGGCCCCTTTATTGTCGAAAATGGTGCAGCTATTCATATTCCTCATGGTTTCTTCAAGAAAAAACCCGCAAATACTCAATGGGTGGGTAAAAACTGGGTTCGGAATTTCACCTCTAAAAAAAGCTATTGGTTAAGCCTTTTAAACAAAATTGAAAACGACTTTGCAGGTCAATTTACCCACTTTTCTAAAATGACCCTAGCAGAAATTTGTGAGGCCACAGGGTTGGAACCAGAACAAGCTAAACGTGCTGCAAATAGATTGTATGGTGAACCGGTATTATGGCTGGGGAACGAAGAACAAAAGAAAAAGTTTATCAACTGTGTGCAACAACTCGGCGCAAAAACCCTCATAGGTGGACGCTTTATCCATATATCTGGAGAAACTGATAAAGGTGCCGCACTTAATTGGTTTGTAGGCGAGTTGCAAAGACAATATCCAGATATCAATTGGGTTTCCATTGCATTAGGTGATGGCCAAAATGATGCGGCCATGCTTGATGCCGCCGATATAGCAGTACGCATAAAATCTCCGGTTAACGACTATCCTCAACTACAACGCACAGAAAATGTGTTTGATAGCCAACTCGAAGGACCTGAGGGTTGGACTGAATGTCTTCAACAAATATTAAATTTAACGTTAAAGGAGCCAGAAAATGGCTGATTTTTACCAAAACGGAATAACCACAACTTTACACCAACTATCTAAACGCCCCATTGATGAAATGGAATCTGAACTGTTAGCCTTTTCCAAAAAGCGTCCATTAGGCCTGCTTTTACCAAGCTTGTTTTCCGAGCTTGAGGGCGAAGCGATGCCAGAAATTATCAATAACATATGCAAAGTGCCCTATTTAAGCGAAATTGTTATTGGTTTAGATAGAGCGTCAAAAGAGCAATATCAACACGCCATTAAGTTTTTTGACAAACTGCCACAGCATCATCGTATTTTGTGGAATGATGGTCCGCGTTTAAAGGCTATCGACAAAGAGTTAGCTGATTTAGGTCTTGCTCCAAAAGAAATGGGCAAAGGCCGTAACGTGTGGTATTGCATGGGGTATATTCTAGCTACAGGCCGTGCAGAATCTATTGCATTGCACGATTGTGACATCTTAACCTACGATCGCAGTCTTCTGGCAAAATTGATTTATCCGGTTGCTCACCCTCAGTTTAATTACGAGTTTTGTAAAGGCTATTACGCCCGTGTGGCAGATGGAAAAATCAATGGTCGAGTATCCCGATTATTAGTAACTCCATTATTGCGCGCATTAAAACGCACCGTAGGTAACAACGAATACTTAGAGTTTATGGATAGTTTTAGATATCCATTAGCGGGCGAGTTTTCATTCAGACGTGATGTGTTAAATGATATTCGCATTCCCAGTGATTGGGGATTAGAAATCGGTGTGTTATCAGAGATGCACCGTAACTACTCTCACAACCGTTTGTGCCAAGTAGACATTGCAGAAACCTATGATCATAAACACCAAGATCTTTCTCTTCATAATGATCAAGGTGGATTGTCTAAAATGTCTATCGACATTACTAAAGCACTGTTTCGTAAACTTGCTACACAAGGTTTTACCTTCACCAATGAATCATTCCGCACATTAAAAGCCACCTATTTCCGAATCGCATTGGATTTTGTGGAAACCTATCACAATGATGCGGTTATGAATGGACTGGAGTTGGACATTCATAGAGAAGAAAAAGCAGTAGAAATGTTTGCTGAAAATATTATGAAAGCAGGTCAAAGTTTCTTGGAAAACCCAATGGAAACACCCTTTATACCTAGCTGGAACCGAGTCATAAGTGCTGTACCAGATATACTAGAACGCATCAAAGATGCCGTTGAATTGGATTACGAAGAGTTTCGATATTAAAAGTAAGGGGAAACATCAATGTCTGAAGCTTATACGTGGCTGTGTGAAAAAATACAACATCACTTAGACGTAATTTATCAAGGGGTTGATATTCCTCAAAATAGCGAGGAACTGGCAAAATCGCTTATCACCACAATGCGATTAGATGAGGTAGGTGATAGACAAATGCCTGTACCTCATCAAAATCATTGGAGCGAAGAAGACATTATATTGATTACTTATGGGGATAGCATAGAGTCAGAGATGCAAACCCCATTGGTAACCTTGCATCAGTTTTTAAACAATCATGTGAAAGACACCATTAATTCGGTGCACATACTGCCGTTCTTTCCATATAGTTCAGATGATGGATTTGCGGTAATTGATTATTCAAGCGTAAATGAATCATTGGGAAATTGGCTAGACGTTAAGTCAATTTCAACTAACTACCGATTAATGTCGGATTTGGTTATTAACCATTGTTCTTCGCGCAGTGCATGGTTCGATAACTTTATTAAAGGTGAAGGACCTGGTAGTGATTTTTTCTTTACCGTTGATGATGACTATGACACATCCAACGTCGTAAGGCCCCGCACATCTGAACTATTGCGGGAAACCAAAACTGAAAATGGCATTAAAAAAGTTTGGTGTACATTTAGTCACGACCAAGTGGATTTTGACTTTCAAAATCCCAAGGTTTTGGGTGCATTTGTTGAGATTATTCGACAATATTTGGATCACGGCGTGCGGATTTTCAGATTAGATGCCGTTGCTTTTCTCTGGAAAAAATCAGGCACCACCTGTATTAACCTAGAAAAGACCCATGAAGTTATTCGCTTACTACGTACATTGATTGAATACGCACAAAACGATTGCATTATCATTACTGAAACCAACATTCCAAACCGTGAAAACCTAACTTATTTTGGTAATGCTAACGAAGCCCATGCGGTATATAACTTTTCATTGCCACCGTTATTGGTGAACACCTTAGTGACCGGCGACTGTACTTATTTAAAGAACTGGCTAATGAGTATGCCGCCAGCACAAAACGGGACCACCTATTTTAACTTCATTGCTTCCCATGACGGCATTGGTCTGCGTCCAGCAGAGGGTTTGTTGGATGAAAAAGAGATTAATACTCTTGTTAATACCATGCAAAGTTTTGGCGGCATGGTGTCTTGGCGTACCCTCCCCGGTGGTAAACAAAAACCCTACGAAATAAATATCGCGTTATTTGATGCCTTAAAAGGCACAACTAAAGGGCCGGATAATTTAGGCATGGAAAGATTTATCTGTGCCCATGAAATTATGTTTGCTTTAGAAGGCATACCAGGCTTGTACATACATAGTATACTGGCGACCGGAAATGATTATGAACGGGTAACCAATACCAGTCAGAATCGCTCCATTAATCGTAAACGCTGGGATATGTCAGAACTAGAAAACCAACTGAATGATAAAGATAGTCAGCATGCCATTGCACTTAAGCGAATCAATCACCTGTTGTCTATACGCATTCACCAAAAAGCTTTCCATCCTAACGCAACACAATTTACCTTGCAGTTGGGGGCAAAACTATTTGGTTTCTGGCGCCAAAGTATTGATAGACGACAAAGTATATTCTGTATCAGTAACATCACAGATGCAGATCAAACGGTTGTTATGTCAGATATCAACTTAATTGGCACAGACTGTTGGTGGGACTTAATTACTGGCAATGAAATCATTTTAGATCACTCTGATTTCGTATTAACCCCCTATCAAACGGTTTGGATCAGTAATACTCGTAGTATGTAAAATTATTGAAAGATAGGTGGTGGTTGTTTTGTTAACCGTGCTGTAAATGAGCGCCGTTACTTTTTGGCTCCACCTTATCTTTATGATTTACCTGATAAATTAATTACCCCAAAAATAAATGTGGCTTAACACACACACTTTAACATAGCATTTACACAATTCTTTAACAGCATTCAATTAACCGCGCACAAAAACCTCATAAACAACTGTTTTAAATACATAAATTAAATTTGGCACGGTAAGTGTAATACCCCACTTATGCAACAAATAATATTGTTGTTTTGTTAATAGGCGATGCAGTTAACGCCTGTAATTAATCTAAAACGCTAAATTATCAATTAAGTGGAGATTTAAAAATGAAAAAAACAATTCTTATCAGCGCATTCGTTTTAGCAAGTAGTGCCGTTTATGCTCAAGAAGACAAAATTTCGATTTTAGATGCAAACGCCGATGGACGCATAAGTGTAGAAGAAGCAGCAAGTGATCCTGCATTGTCTGCAGTTTTTGCAAAATTAGATATCAATAAAGACGGTTATCTGACCCCTAGCGAATTAGCAGATAACTAAAAGTTACAACGCCTATCGCCCACTATGGCAGCATTACTATTAATTAGTGTGTTGCCATTTTCAGTAAAACCTTGAGTGAAAATAATTTACCTAAAGTATCCTATTTAGACATATTTTTAATTTTTAAAATATGTTATCAATATAATCCATAACACTTGTTTACCTAATCCAGTTGCTTTATTGAGCATTAAGGTCAATAAAACAACTGTATTTGCTTTGTAGTGGTTAATCTTAAAGTACCCTCTTCGACCTAAACCAAATAATTTAGTCATTCATCAAGGAATTTACGGCATGTACAAAATATTATTAGTAGCAATTTTGATGATTTTTCAAACTTGTTATGCGCTGGCGTCCCCACTTTGGAAAGTCAGCAAAGGCAATGATCACGTTATCATCGGTGGCACTATTCATGTGTTAAGTGAAAAGGATTATCCCCTTCCTGAAAAGTTTGAAAAAGCCTATGAGGCCTCCAACACCCTAGTATTTGAATCAGATATTAGCAAAATGAACAGTCCTGAATTTCAGCAACAATCATTGCAATATATCTTACTTCAAGATGGCAAAACCATTAAAGATTTCTTATCTGAAAAAACCTACAAAGCCCTAGAAGTTCATTTGCAAGAACGAAACCTTTCCGTACAACAATTTTCAAACTTAAAACCCAGCTTTTTATCTGTAACCTTGTCCATGATTGAGTTGCAAATGATGGGCGTAAGCAGCGCCGGTGTCGATGCCTATTATTCAGCTAAAGGAATTGGCGACCAAAAACAGATTGATTGGTTTGAGCAACCAGAAGAGCAAATGGCGATGCTAGCAGACATGGGTAAAGGTGAAGAAGACGCTATGATCGCCTATGGATTAAAAGATGTGGCCAATATTAAAGAAATGATGCCCAAACTGATAGAAGCCTGGCGTGCTGGGGATTTGCAAAAATTAGCTGAATTAGGGATTGATGAAATGGCCCGTGATTATCCTGATATATATGATCAATTACTGGTTCAACGCAATAAAAACTGGCTCCCTAAGATTGAACAGTTTTTTGGTAATCAACAAAAAGAGTTAATTTTAGTTGGCGCATTGCATTTAGCCGGTGATCAAAGTGTGCTTAAACTGCTGCAAGCTAAAGGATACAGCGTCGAGAAATATTAATTTAGTCTATTAGGTAGTTATCAAGCTCTTTGTTGCTAACTACCTTTTTAACAAGGCAATTATAACTCATCTTTTATCTATTTTGATTTGGTAACCCACAAAAATCACGCTATATTATTGCCCTCTTTTAGTTCTTTTCTTAGTGTTAATTTGAATGAAAAATCGTGACTCTAGCAAACCGACTTTAATGCCAATTGATAACGCACTTTCTGAAATGCTTCAGCAATGCGATGCTTTACTTGAGCGCGAATCAATTTCGGTGCTTGATGCATTGGACCGAATTACCGCTGAAGCTATTTTTGCGAAACTACAAGTGCCTCCTAAAAATAATTCAGCGATGGATGGGTTTGCATTTCACGTTAACCAAGAACTGCCTGCTGACACAAAACTAATAATTCAAGGACAAGCTCTGGCCGGAAATCCGTTTAATGAAGAAGTAAAAGCAGGACATTGCGTCAGAATAACCACAGGCGCGATCCTTCCCCCCGGCACGAATACGGTTATGATGCAGGAAAACGTGCAAATCAACGAAAATAACATTGTGTTGAATCAAGCATCGAAAGCGGGTAACAGTGTTCGTTTGGCCGGTGAAGATATCCAATTAGGCCAGCAAGTTATTGCCGCTGGAGAAAAGCTAACGCCAGCCCACATGGCATTGTTAGCCTCAATTGGCGAGCCCACAGTATGGGTAATTCGTCGCCCCAAAGTGGCTATAGTTGTCACTGGAGATGAGCTAGTTCCGCCGGGAAAAAAATTAGAAAATGGTCAAATATATGAAAGTAACCGATTTGCGCTGCAAGGCTTATTACAGCAACTAAATGTTGAAATTCAACATTACGGCATAGTGGAAGATGCTCCTAAAAAAATCGTAGATGTTCTTTTAGATGCAAGCGAAAATGCAGATCTCATATTATCCTGTGGGGGTGTATCCGTTGGAGATGCCGATTACGTAAAACAGGTATTAGCCAAAATTGGGCAGATTAATTTTTGGAAAGTGGCCATTAAGCCCGGAAAACCTTTTGCTTTTGGAACCATTAATAACGCTATCTTTTGCGGATTACCCGGTAACCCTGTCTCTTCTTATGTCACTTTCCAGAAATTAGTGACACCGCTACTGCATAAACTAATGGGTCGTTCCCCCCTTGAAGTGCACACCATTAACGCAACATGCGCTGAACCTATTTATAAACGAGCTGGGCGGGCTGATTTTCAAAGAGGCATAGCTTATCAGGACGAATACGGTGAATACTGGGTCAAACCTAACGGTAGCCAAGGTTCAGGGATCATGTCGTCTATTGCCAATGCAAATTGTTATATCCTCCTTGAAAAAGAACAAACCAACCTGCCAAAAGGTGCAAAAACTAAGATTGAATTATTTTGACTAATTTAAAAATTGAATTAAAACAACTCGTAAGTCTTACCTGGCCACTTCTTATCGCGCAAATTACGCAAACACTGATGGGCGTATCAGACACTATTATGGCAGGACGCTACTCAGCAACGGACATGGCGGCGGTAGCCATAGGATTTAGTATTACCATACCCATTTTGTGCTTTGTACAAGGCCTAGCCATGGCTATTCCGCCAATAGTGGCTAAATTGCACGGTGCGGGGAAAACAGAAAAAGCGGCCTTTAAAGTTCATCAAGCTACTTTTTTGATTATTCCAGTATCACTTTGTATCACTCTCAGTGTGTTTTATCTTGAGTATTGGTTTTCTTTCATGGATATAGAAGACAACTTACGCAATATCACTGTTGAATACATGAAATATATCGTTATATCCGCCCCTGCCTTTGCTGGATATCAAATATTACGCAACTATTGTGAAGGATTGTCGTTCACTAAACCGACGATGATCATCATGGGGTTAGGTTTAATTATCAATATTCCAGCCAACTATATATTTATATACGGTAAATTTGGTATGCCAGCTATGGGTGGCGTGGGATGTGGCTTGGCCACAAGTTTAGTGTTTTTTACTATGTTTGTTGGCACAGCTTGCTATATTCACTTTTCCAAACGCATCAATAGCAATTTATTTCACGGCTGGTCTAAACCTAATATCCAACAGATTTACAGTACCTTAAAATTGGGCCTTCCCATAGCACTGACCTTACTTTTTGAAGTGACGCTTTTTGGTGTAGTTGCCTTACTTTTATCGCCCCTTGGGCCACTAACGGTAGCTTCTCATCAAATTGCACTTAATTTTTCAGCCACAATGTTTATGTTCCCATTAAGTTTAGGCATGGCCACCACCATACGTGTAGGTCATTTTTGGGGTAAACAGGATCAAGTAGGTGCCGCATTGGCTACAAAAACAGCCATTTTATTAGGGCTTTTTATTGCCTGTTTCACCGCATTGTTAACGATTGTCGCTAAAGAACAAATATCAATGCTCTACACTGAAAATAGACAGGTAATTGAGTTGGCCATGAATTTAATGACATTGGCAGCCATGTTTCAACTTTCCGATTCTGTACAAGCAATCTCAGCAGGTGCATTACGGGGATACAAAGATACAACTGCGATGTTCATTATTTGCTTTTTTGCATATTGGGGCGTGGGTTTGCCAACCGGAATAATTCTAGCGCTAACCGATTTTATTGTACCTGCTTTAGGTGCATCTGGATTCTGGATCGGTTTTATTTGCGGGTTAACAAGTGCCGCTATTATGTTGGGGTTCAGATTGAGTGTTATTCAAAAACGATTGAGATTACACCCTGAAATATTTGACAATGCTTAAGGTTTTTTAGACTAAACCGGTGACAATAGAGCTTTCAAAAAAAGGTTTAAACACATCTGTCTCACCAACAAAAAAAGCTTGTAATAAATACAAGCTTTTTTCATTTCTGTGGCTAAAAAACACTACTTAGAAAGTGTTTTAGCACCTTCAACCGCCGCTTTAGCAAGCTCAGTGATACGATCCCAATCACCCGCTTCAACCGCATCGTCTGGCACCAACCAAGAACCGCCAGCACACTGAACGTTTGGCAAAGCCAAGTAATCTAAATAATTATTCGGACCGATTCCACCTGTTGGACAAAACGTGATATCAGGGAAAGGACCGCCAATAGATTTCAGCGCTTTTATACCACCTGAAGCTTCTGCAGGGAAAAACTTAAAGTGTGTGTAACCGATATCCAATCCAGTCATCAGCTCAGATATTGAAGCTATACCTGGGATTAGAGATATTGAACAACGTTTGCCTGCTTCCAATAAGCTGGTAGTCATCCCTGGGCTAATTGCAAAAATAGCGCCTGCTTCTTCAACTTGCTTTAACTGCGCTTCGTTAGTCACTGTACCAGCACCAATAATGGCTTCAGGAACTTCAGTGGCGATTTTTTTGATCACATCAAGAGCGATTTCAGTGCGTAATGTCACTTCAAGTACTTTAATGCCGCCTTTTATTAAAGCTTTTGCAACAGGTACTGCATGTTCAATATTTTTGATAACTAATACAGGTACGACTGGCCCCTGACTAAAAACTTCTTGCGAACTCATTTTCCAATTAAATGACATATTGCTTACTCCTTATGATTCTGTTGTAAATAGGCAGCTGCGCCCAGTAAACCATGATCAGGTTCTGTAATGATGTAGGTTGGAATGTTAGAGACATAATGTCTAAATCGTCCCTTGTCTTCAAAACGAGCACGAAACTTACTACTTTTAATAAAGTCAACAAAACGTGAAGCAATACCACCACCGATATATACGCCGCCATAGGTTGCTAAATTAAGCGCTAAGTTACCTGCAAAACTACCCATAATTTTGCAAAACTGCTGCAATGTTTCTACGCAGATTTCACATTCTTCAGATAGCGCTTTTTCAGTAATTTGGGCTGGATCAGCAAAAATAGCTGCTTGCTGATGTTTCTCTGCCAACCCTTCATAGATATGTACGATGCCACGGCCTGATAAAACCTCTTCAGCAGACACATGCCCTAATTTCTTTTTTAGATAATGCCAAATAGCGAATTCATTCTCGTCATTTGCGGCAAAATCAACATGTCCGCCTTCGCCATCTAGTGCTTTCCAACCTTTATCCGTAAAAGTGAGGTGTTCTACACCTAAACCCGTACCTGGTCCAAAAACAGCAATATTGGCATTCAATTTTGGCGCACCAGCGCCAATTTGAACTTTTTGATCATCCTTTAACACTGGCAATGAATGCGCCACAGAAGTGAAGTCATTAATAACCCCCAGCCAATCCAAAGATAAACCTTTGGTTAGCTGGTCAATGGAAAACTCCCATGTGTGATTGGTCATTTTTACCCAGTCACCAATTACAGGGCATGCAATGGCGATACAACCATAACTAAATTCAATTTCAGGAAATTCATTGAAGTAATACTTAATTGCATCTTCAATAGTTGGAAAATCAACACATAAGTACTTTCTAATATTCAGCAACTTATGGCCGTCAACTTGGCAAATACGAATATTTGTTCCACCGACATCAGCTACAAATTTAGAGGTCATGTTGATTACCTGAACCAGCGAACAAAGAACAAGCGCCTTGCTCTGCACCTGTTAATGAATTACGCATTGAGGCGAACATTTCGCGCCCCATACCCACTTGGTGTTTGTCAGTTTGAGCAACCTTGGTTTTGCGCTTAGCAAGCACTTCTGCATCAACCAATAAACTCATATCACCTGTTTCGGTGTTAAGTTCGATTAAGTCACCGCTTTCAACTTTGGCTAGCAATCCACCATGGTAGGCTTCTGGCGTCACGTGGATAGCTGCAGGCACTTTTCCTGAAGCACCAGACATACGACCGTCGGTAACTAATGCTACCTTAAAGCCTTTATCCTGCAGCACACCTAGTGGTGGTGTTAAACTATGTAATTCTGGCATACCAATGGCTGCTGGGCCCTGGAAGCGAACCACAACGATACAGTCTTTATCCAAATCACCCGCTTTAAATGCATCAGCTAATTCGAACTGATCTTCAAACACCACCGCGGGAGCTTTGATCTTACAATGGGGTTCACGTAGAGCGGATGTTTTCATTACTGCTCGGCCTAAATTGCCATGTAATACCGATAAACCACCATCGGGTTTAAAGGGCTTAGCAACCGATGAAATCACTTCCGTATCGAACGACTCAGCAGGACCATCTTGCCAAGTCAATTCACCATCTTTCAAGGTAGGTTCTTTAGTATATTGTTCTAACCCTTCACCGCAGATAGTTTTCACATCATTATGCAGTAAACCAGCACTAAGTAGTTCTTTGAACAGCACAGACATTCCGCCTGCAGCAGTAAAGTGATTAATATCAGCAGAACCGTTGGGGTAAATACGAGTTAACAAGGGCACAGCGTTAGAAATATCAGAAAAATCATCCCAGTTTATTTCATATCCAGCTGACCGCGCCACAGCAACTAAATGCATGGTGTGGTTAGTTGAACCACCAGTGGCTAACAATGCAACCAAACCATTCACCAACGCTTTAGCATCTACAATATGGCCAATAGGTGTGTAGTTATCCCCTAAATCAGTCAATCGAGTGACTTGACGGGCTGCAGCTTTAGTTAATTCATCCCGTAAATCAGTTCCTGGATTAACAAAAGAGGAACCAGGTAAATGTAGCCCCATCACTTCAACCACTAATTGGTTACTGTTTGCGGTACCGTAAAAGGTACAAGTACCTGCTGAGTGATAGCTTTTAGACTCAGATTCAAGTAACTCTTTGCGCCCTACTTTACCCTGGGCAAACATTTGGCGGACCCGCGCTTTTTCTTTATTGGGTAGACCTGACGGCATTGGACCAGCAGGAACAAAAACAGTAGGAAGGTGACCAAAACTCAATGAGCCCATTAATAACCCAGGGACAATTTTGTCACAAATCCCCAACATCAATGCACCGTCGAACATATTATGAGACAGTCCAACAGCAGTTGAAAGTGCAATTACGTCACGGCTCATCAGGCTTAAATCCATACCAGGATTACCTTGAGTAACACCGTCACACATTGCCGGAACTCCGCCAGCAAACTGCGCAACACTGCCAATATCACGAATCGCGTCTTTTAAAATTTGCGGATAAGCTTCATAAGGCTGGTGCGCCGAGAGCATGTCATTATATGACGATACAATAGCAATATTCGATTTTGTTAAGCTGGTTAAATCAGCCTTATCTTCAGTATTACAGGCAGCAAATCCATGGGCTAAGTTACCACAAGATAAAACACCACGATGTGGCCCTTGCAAGCGTGCGCTTTCAATTTTATCAAGATAATTTTGTCTGGATTGTCGACTTCTTTCGATAATCCGCTCGGTTACTTCTTGAATCACAGAATTCATATGTTTTCCTAAGCAGCCCAAATAAGTTTCACATCAGTATTATTAAAGACGGCTCGAATAGGCATTTCCAAGGCGTCATCACTTTGCTTTGCAATATCAATAATACGTTTTTTAGACTCACCCACTAAATGTAAAAAGATATTTTTACTGTTGAGAATACTCTTTAAGGTTAGTGACATTCTTTGATTTGGCGCGGTGGTGGGCGTAACTGCAATATAATCACTTTCTATATTGGTATTTAACCCTTGCTCTATTTGCTCAGAGCAAGGGAATAAAGAAGCGGTGTGACCATCTTCACCCATACCGAGAATAAGCACGTCAAAAGGCGTTTTTATTTTAACCAGATTTTCATTTAAAACAGACACGGCATTACGAGCATCCGTTTCGGAGGTTTTCAAACCATAAAAGGTTGCCGCAGCCGCTTTATTAATTAGTAGCTCACGTTTCACCATTGCTGCATTACTTGCTGGGTCACTTTCCTCTACCCAACGTTCGTCAACTAGAGTGATATCGACTTTCTCCCAATCTAACGCTTGGGTCGATAGTTGATTAAACAACTTAGCAGGCGTCCGTCCTCCAGAAACGGCTAAGCTTGCACGACCATTTTTGGCGATGCCTGCTTTTAAGATATCAGCTATTTGTACTGATAAATCTAGGTTCAATTGTTCGACAGAAGAAAACTTAGTTTCAATTAAAGCCATATTATTTTTTCTTCCCTATCCGCGATTCATACCAAGCACGATTATCTCGCGCTAAAAGCGCAATTGACGCCACAGGTCCCCAGGTTCCAGCTTGATAAGGTTCAGGCAAATCATTGTTTGCTCCCCAAGCTCGGAATATTCCATCAACCCAAGTCCAAGCTTGTTCCACTTCATCGCGGCGAACAAATAATGCTTGGTTACCAATCATTACTTCTAATAGAAGTTTTTCATAAGCATCAGCAATGCGGTCATCTTTAAACTCTTCGGAGAAACTTAGATTCAAACGAGACTTTTGTAGGTCCATCGAACCACTGCTAGTCAATCCTGGAACTTTATTCATTACGGTGATTTCTACACCCTCATCAGGTTGCAGACGGATAGTGAGTTTATTTGGTGGTAATTGAGCAAAACTTTCACCAAACAAATTATGAGGCTGTCGTTTAAAATAGATGACGACTTCACTGGTTTTACTTGGTAAACGTTTACCAGTACGCAAGTAAAAAGGTACCCCAGCCCAGCGCCAGTTATCTAAGTGAACTTTCAAGGAAACGAAGGTTTCTGTTTCAGATTTAGTATTCGCGCCTTCTTCATCTAAATAACCTGGTACTTCTTTACCCTTTACAAAGCCACCGACGTATTGACCACGCACAGTATCAGTTTGCACATTGGCTGCGGTGATAGGTCTCAGGGCTTTAAGTACTTTAAGCTTTTCGTCTCGAATACTGTCGGCATCTAATACCGCAGGAGGCTCCATTGCAATCAGAGTTAGAATTTGCAACAGATGGTTTTGTACCATGTCGCGCATTTGCCCTGCTTCGTCAAAATATCCCCAGCGTCCTTCGATACCAACAGATTCAGCCACTGAGATTTGAACATGATCAATACAATTATGATCCCAGTTGGTAGCAAAAATGGAGTTGGCAAAGCGCAAAGAAACAAGGTTTAACACCGTTTCTTTACCTAAGTAGTGGTCAATTCTATAAATTTGTTTTTCGTCGAAGAATTCAGCAACTTGATCATTGATGACTTTTGAAGACTGTAAGTCATGTCCAAGTGGCTTTTCAAGGACCACTCGTACACTTGAGTCGATAACACCAGCATTGTGTAGGCCTTTACAAATATCACCAAAAATAGAGGGGGGTGTTGCTAGGTAACACACCATAGTGCGCGAACTATCTATGTGTTTTTTAAAAGTTGGATAATTGTCGACGTCTTTCATATCGACACATACATATTCTAGTTTTTCTGAAAATCGCTCCCAAGTTTCTTCACAAATAGTTTCGCCACTAAATTCAACGATACTATTTTTTACATCTTCAACATATTCTTCATTACTAATATCTTGACGGGCCGCACCGATAATCATTGAATCGGCATGGACTAAATTCGCTTTTTCTAATTGATACAAAGCTGGCAATAATTTACGGCGGGCTAAATCGCCCTTTGTGCCAAAAAGGACAAAATCACATGGTTCGATAGAATTTTCTAATACCATTTTAATAACCTTTAAAGAAAAGAATGAACACTAATAAAATGTAATTACAAGACGTGAATTACGTATTATTATGACAATTGATCTAAAATTTAACATTATATGTTGTAATATTACAACACATTGAGTCTCTTGTTTAATTACAAATAATATGATTATTTTACCAAAGTTTATAAAAAATGCTGGCTAATTTGGTAAAAACTTACAACAATTACAGTAACAAAGCGGCTAATTGAGTGAAATTTGCCGTTTAAACCGTATTAATACAAAACAATAAGATTTATGCACTGATGAATATTCTTGAAAAAATAACACAAAATAAATCCGTTTTTAGCAAATCAGAAAGAAAAGTAGCGGATATAATTTTAGATAATCCGCAGACAGCAATACATTCAAGTATAGCTACCCTTGCTAAAATGTCAGATGTCAGTGAACCGACTGTGAACCGTTTCTGTCGTCGTTTAGATACTAAGGGTTTCCCAGATTTCAAACTGCATTTAGCGCAAAGTCTTGCTAACGGAACCCCCTATGTCAATAGACATGTGGAGGAAAACGATGGGCCCGACGAATATACCAAAAAAATATTCGAATCTACTATGGCATCTTTGGAAGTTGCTAGGCAATCAGTCGACATTAACACGGTGAACCGTGCTGTCGATTTGCTCACCCAAGCCCAAAAAATATCGTTTTTTGGATTAGGAGCAAGTGCTTCTGTTGCCCACGATGCTCTCAACAAGTTTTTTAGATTCAATGTGCCAGTAGTGTACTTTGAAGATATTCTGATGCAACGTATGAGTTGCATGAATAGCACCGAAGATGATGTGGTAGTTTTAATCTCTCACACAGGTAGAACGAAAAGCTTAGTTGAAATAGCCCATATCGCCAGAGCTAACGATGCAACTGTGGTGGGGATTACATCTAAAAATAGTCCTTTGGCAAAAGAATGTAACCTCGTTTTATCTTTAGAAGTGCCAGAAGACACAGATATGTATATGCCAATGGCATCTAGAATCGCGCAATTAATCCTTATCGATATCCTCGCCACAGGCTTCACTTTGCGCCGCGGTGGTAAGTTTAGAGAAAACCTAAAACGTGTAAAAGATACCCTTAGAGGTTCGAGATTTGAAAAAAGAGATGAATAGACGTTGTTGTGTGTCATTAAATATTCATTAACTTTTTGATTAAATTAATTCACTTTTACGTCACTTTGCACTACTATTTTGTAATAAAATTACAAAAATCTAAATTTATGGCGGAGTTGTTGGCCGAAACAAGAAAAATCGGCTTTTTATTCGTCAATTCAGGTTATTTTTTAACAAACAAAGTCGGACACTAAACTCTATGTTAAGACGTACTAAAATTCTTGCTACTCTTGGACCCGCAACTGATACTCCTGAGACCATTGAAGGCATAATCAAAGCAGGCGCAAACGTTGTGCGTATGAACTTTTCACACGGCACTGCAGAAGATCACATTAACCGTGCAAAAATTGTTAGAGATGTAGCTAAAAAGTTAGGAAAGTACATTGCAATTCTAGGTGATCTGCAAGGTCCCAAAATCCGAGTATCTCGATTCAAAGAAGGCCCAATTACCCTAAAGATTGGTGATGCTTTCATTCTTGACGCCGAAATGGGTAAAGAAGATGGCAATCAACAAGCTGTGGGTATCGATTATAAAGCCCTCCCCGACGATGTGCACACAGACGACTTATTGTTATTAGATGATGGCCGAATTCAATTATTGGTTGAAAGAGTAGAAGGCAGAAAGGTCTACACCAAAGTAACTGTGGGTGGAAAGCTTTCGAATAATAAAGGTATCAACCGTTTAGGTGGCGGACTATCAGCAGAAGCGTTAACAGAAAAAGATAAGCAAGATATTAAAACTGCAGCACAGATGGATGTAGATTATTTAGCGGTGTCGTTTCCAAGAAGCGGTGCCGATTTAGATTATGCTCGTAAACTTGCAGTAGAAGCAGGTTGCAGAGCACTAATTTGTGCCAAAGTTGAACGAGCTGAAACCGTAGCCAGTGATGAAGCCATTGATGATATCATTCAAGCTTCCGATGCAGTTATGGTGGCCCGTGGCGATTTAGGTGTTGAAATAGGCGATGCGGAATTAGTGGGAGTTCAAAAGAAACTGATTGCCCGTTCCAGACAAATGAACAAAGTCGTGATCACGGCAACGCAAATGATGGAATCGATGATCAGCAGCCCTATGCCAACTCGTGCAGAAGTTATGGACGTAGCCAACGCAGTGTTAGATGGCACGGATGCAGTGATGTTATCAGCAGAAACCGCTGCCGGTGATTTTCCAGTGGAAACCGTTGCTGCAATGGCACGAGTTTGTGAGGGAGCTGAAACTCACCCAAGCGTCAAAATCTCTAAACACCGAGTTGACGAAAAATTCGCATCAGTTAGCGAGACAGTGGCTTTATCTGCTGTTTATGCAGCCAATCACTTAGCCAGTATAAAAGCACTAATCGCATTAACTGAAAGTGGTAACACATCCAAAATTATGTCGCGTATCACTACTTCTCTGCCTATTTATGCCTTATCGAGACATGAGTCAACGTTAAATACTATGGCCTTGTTTAGAGGTGTAAAACAAGTTTATTTCGATTCTCGAGGCAGTGAGCCTGGAAAGTTGAAACAAGACGTTATTGATGTTTTAAAAAGCAAAGGAATCGTTGAAAGTGGCGATTGTTTTGTAATGACCTACGGTGATGAAATGGAAACCATAGGTTCTACCAACGCCTTTAAAATTGTAACTGTACCTTAACAGGCTAGTTATAGGAAAAGGCACTATTACAGTTTTTGTAATAGTGCCTTTTTTAATTCCGTCATAAGAAGATTTAACGCTGTTAAATACCCTCCCATAACTACCCCGCTAGCCAATAAACTATTTTTCATATCAATAGTCGCTAATAAATCATATCAACTCTTAATTTAGCGTTAATTTGTTTACTATCTTTATTCCTTTAATTAGAAAATGATTAGTAGATAGTATGATGTCGAAAACAACTTACGATGTGATTGTGTATGGCGCAACTGGCTTTACCGGCCAACTTGTAGCTGAATATCTAGCCAAAACCTATACAAATAAAGATGAGCTAAACTGGGCTATAGCAGGTAGAAACCTAGACAAGCTTGAGCAAATAAAATCGAACTTAAACCTGAGTGCTGAGGTTGAGTGCATAGTTGCAGACTCAGACGATTTAGATAGCCTTAAATCATTGGTTCAAAGCACTAAGGTTGTATTGACTACCGTTGGGCCATATCAATTATACGGAAACGATTTAGTGGCCTTGTGTGCTGAATCTGGTACTGATTATGTCGATCTTTGTGGTGAGCCCACTTGGATGCACGATATGATTGGCAAACATCAAGCTGCAGCTGAAAAAAGTGGCGCTAGAATCGTATTTTCATGTGGCTTCGATTCCATTCCATTCGATTTAGGCGTGTACTTCTTGCAACAAAAAGCGCAACAAGACTTTTCGCAAACCTTTAGTCGCGTTAAAGGGCGTGTTAGAGGTATGAAAGGCACATTTTCCGGCGGCACCAAAGCCAGTTTGCAAGCGACCATGGCAGCTGCGAAAAAAGATCAAGCAGTAATGCAGGTATTACTCAATCCATTTTCTTTGACACCAGGCTTCACTGGTCCTGAACAGCCTTTAGGCAACAAACCTATTTATGAAGATGAGTTCAATAGTTGGTCAGCACCTTTTATTATGGCAGCGATTAATACCCGCAACATTCATCGTTCAAACTTTTTATTATCCCATCAATACGGTGAGGATTTTGTTTACGACGAAATGATGTTTACCGGTCCTGGTGATAAAGGTAAGGCTATTGCAGACCATGTAGCAGCAGACAAGAGTATGGCCAGCGACGAAGGACCAAAACCTGGTGAAGGTCCAAGCAAAGAAGAACGGGAAGCTGGTTTTTTTGATGTTATTTTTTCTGCTCAGGAAGGTGATAGGCAACTAGCAGTTTCGGTGAAAGGTAGTATGGATCCCGGGTACGGAACAACGTCGAAAATGATTTCAGAGTCTGCGGTCTGTCTGGCTAAAGATGATCTAAGTGTAAAAGGCGGTATTTGGACAACCGCACCTGCTATGGGTGACAAGTTAATAGAACGACTAGTTGCCAAAGCGGGTATGACATTTACTGTTGAGTAAAATCATTTTCTAAGCTGAACTAATGGATAACGTAATATAAACGCCCCATAATTTGGGGCGTTGTTGTTTTTGGATACCTGTGTTTAACGGCTGCTTATCTGTAACTTGTGTTTCAATTAATTCCAGAATTCAAAATAGTCATTACTATTACGTTGAGGTGCTGGCATCGCTTCTGTTGTCGGCGTACCGAGATATAGAAAACCAACAATTTCATCTTTTTCTTCCAAGAAAAATGCACACTTCACATCTTCATTGTGTGCGTAAGAACCCGTTCGCCAAACGCCCCCGAAACCTTGCGCAACCGCAGCCATTTGCATACTGTGAACGGCACAAGAAGTTGAAGCAACTTGCTCAATCCAAGGCACTTTAGGGTGTTCTGAATACTTGGCTATCGCCACAATAACCATAGGTGCACGAAGGGGCATTTGCGGCGCTCGCTGAATTTGGTTTTCCTCTAAACCTTCATTGATAGCTGCTTCTTCAAAAATCTCACCTAATTTAATCAATCCCCTGCCCTGACACACCACAAATTTCCACGGTGTTAACCCCGCATGATCAGGTGCGCGCAATGCAGCTTGCATAATTGTTTTAAGCTGCTGCCCTTGAGGAGCTGGCCCCTTCAATCTTGGTTGAGATCGTCTGTTTAACAATAATTCAATCGCTTGCATATAAGCTCAATGGTAAAAACAAATTTGAAATATCAGTATGCAAATTTCGTAGTTTGACTGCAACCGCAAAGTGAAATTCACGAGAGGTTTTACGTAATTCAGAGTTTTGAAAGCTAAAAATTATGGTGTCGAGACTGTAATTGAACATTATTTAACTAAAAAGCCACTCATTCATAAAAAATTACATTTGTATTGTCGCTTAATTATTAAAATTCGTTAGGATAAGTACATTGTATAATTTCAGGTGAATCTCTATATGGCAAATGGTAGTAGTTGGACTAAATCGTTTTTTGTTGGAATATGGACAGTTTTAAATTTCTGTCGTAAAGCATTATTTAATATTATCTTTATTATTCTGGCAATCGGTTTCATCGCAATGCTGATGAAAGATGATGGCAAAATTTTGGTACCTAAAAGTACGGCATTAGTGCTTAATATTGAGGGTGATATAGTGATTGAGAAACGCTATGTTGATCCTATGAACAAATTTTTGGAAGAAGCCTTTGGGCAAAAACCCGAAAATCCAGAAGTGTTACTAAAAGATGTGTTATTCGCACTAGAAAATGCCAAACATGATAATCGTGTAAAAACATTGATTCTGCACTTGCAAGGTATGGGCAACGTTGGCATGGATAAAATGAAGCAAGTGGCGCTTGCCATTGATGACTTCAAAGAAAGTGGAAAACCTGTTTATGCCATTTCAGACTATTACACGCAGAGTCAGTACTACCTTGCCAGTAAAGCTGACAAAGTTTACATGAACCCTATGGGTGCCATGGTGTTTGAAGGATATGGAAGATACCCCACTTACTACAAAGCCGCATTGGAAAAGCTGAAAGTGACTACACATGTATTTAAGGTCGGTACATACAAATCTGCAGTAGAGCCATATATCCGCGATGATATGTCTGAGCCTGCTAAAGAAGCTAATAAGGCATGGTTATCCGTATTGTGGCACCAATACAAAACAGACGTAGCCGCTTCTCGTAATCTTTCAGTGACTAATTTTGATGAAGATTTAGACAAATTTTTGGTCAAATTTGAACAAGTTGATGGCGATTTTGCGGCCTACGCACTGGAAAATGGTTGGGTTGACGGTCTGCCCACTCGAGAAGCTATCAGACAAGAAATTATTGATATTGTCGGTATCGATGAAAAGAAAAAGAGCTTTAATCAAATTGGTTTGAATAACTATTTGAAAGTGATTAAACCCATTTACCAACTCCCTCAAGTTGACGTGGATCATGTTGCGATCGTAGTGGCTAAAGGAACTATATCAAATGGCTCTCAAAAGCCGGGTGACATTGGTGGCGACAGTACAGCAGCGTTATTACGAAAAGCTAGATTAGATGACTCTGTTAAAGCAGTAGTGCTTTATGTGGATTCTCCTGGCGGTAGTGCATTTGCATCTGAAATCATTCGCCAAGAAGTTGAAAACCTAAAAGCTGCGAACAAACCTGTTGTGGCCTTAATGAGTACTTATGGCGCTTCGGGTGGTTACTGGATATCCGCTGCTGCAAACGAAATTTGGGCTGCCCCAAGCACAGTTACTGGCTCAATCGGTATCTTCGGTATGTTTGTCACCTTCGAAAATGCCCTTGATTACCTTGGCATCCACTCTGATGGTGTGGGTACAACTGACTTTTCAGGCTTAAGTGTTACCCGAGCACTAGACCCCAGAGCTGGCCAAGTCATTCAAATGAGTATTAACCATGGTTACCAAGAGTTTCTGAATTTAGTATCAACCGAAAGAAATATGAGCGTTGAGGCAGTAGATAATATTGCACAAGGCAGAGTGTGGATTGGTGAAACAGCCAAAGAGCTAGGTTTAGTGGATAACCTTGGTTATTTAGATGATGCGGTTGCTGCTGCGGCGAGTTTGGCTAAATTAGAAAAATACGAAACTAAATACGTTGAACGCGATTTAAGCCCCAGTGAAAAATTCTGGAAAGAGCTCTTTGGTCAAGCTTCAATTACTATTGGTCATGGCGCATTTGCTAAGAAGGAATCAGCACTATCTGGTCTTGTTAAAGGACTGGTACAAGAAGTTGATGCAGTGACTAAATTAAATGATCCTAATGGCGTCTACGCTCACTGTTTAGCTTGTGAAGTAAACTAACCTCTATTATCCTACCTCTGATTAATGGCCTACATAGGCCATTAATCATTTTCCCTACTATCTGTAAATCACCTTATATGTAATCACTGTTAATGAGCTGCTCTGAACACCAAATAATAATCCAGCAACGCCTAGTCGAATGTATGCAAATGGCAGAGGTGTATTTTAAACAAAAGTTTGTTCTTCCTACTTTGTTGTTTAATCAAAGGGGAAATGTGGCGGGAACAGCGCACCTACAAAAGAACCTAATAAAACTGAATAATACCTTGTTAAACGACAATTTCGACGAGTTTATGCAAACCGTGTTACCTCATGAAGTTGCTCACATCATTACTTATCAAAAATTCAACCGAGTAAAGCCCCACGGTGTTGAGTGGCAATCCATTATGCACAAGGTATTCAACCTGCCGCCAACCGTAAGACATAAAATGGACACAACAAAAACTCAGGGGAAAATGTTTGACTATCAATGCAGATGTGGGACCGTAAAACTGACGGTGAGAAAACATAATAAAGTAGTTAGAAAGCAGCAGATTTATTGTTGTCGAAAGTGTCAGCAACAACTAGTCGAAATAAGGTAATAAGCATCCTAATGATTGGTTAACTACCACCTAAAACCATTGTTTCGTGAATACCTTATCAAGCTCTTTAAATGCCGTTTTCAATAATTTGGCTAATTCTTTATAGCGAGGTTGCGCCCGTTGTTGATTAACGGTTACACCTTGTTGTTGCATTTTATGGTGAATTTCTTGGTACCAAGCGCGTAATGCAGGAGGAAGGGTTTGATTAGAGCGATGACCTAACCACATAAGACCTTGCATGGGTAAACTTAGAAAGAATGCACCAATGGCGATACCTTGGGGTATGAAATTATCACCGTAAAAGTTAATAATCGAGAATGCGCTCAGCACAGCAATTGGCGGCATAATAGTAATCGACAACTTAGTTGCACTAATTACCCGATATTCAGGAAAAAGCCCGTTTAACTGCTTTTCCATTGGCCAAGTTTTCATATATTCTTGACCATCTTTAAATATTCCGGTCACACTATGGGACATTTGAATCCTTGCTGTTTGATTACCTGTTACTGGTTATAAGAATAATCTTTAATCACTAATTTTACCAAAAATAATTAGTAGAATAGGTAAATTCACCACCATTGAAGACTCAAACGTGTGAAATTTCCATAAATAATTTAAAAGCTAACACGATTTATTTTGTCTTTAAGAGAAGATAAAATATAACTTTTTACTAAGTTTAATTAAAATCACAAATTATTTGATCTAAATACAATTTTGACCGTTGAATCTAGTTAAAAAATCCATATGTTTAGAAGCACTTTATAATTTAATTTTTGGTCAGACGGATTGCTTCAATCCTGACTATTTTCGGAGAACAATTTATGTCTGAAGTAAGACACGTACGTCTTTTGATTTTGGGATCGGGCCCAGCGGGCTACTCTGCTGCAGTTTATGCTGCACGAGCAAACTTAAATCCAGTGCTTCTCACAGGTATTCAACAAGGTGGACAGCTCACCACCACTACGGAAGTTGAAAACTGGCCAGGAGACCCAGAAGGATTAACCGGGCCTGATCTGATGGTGAGAATGCAGAAACATGCTGAAAAATTTGATACCGAAATTATTTTCGATCACATTAATAAAACCGATTTGTCAAAACGTCCTTACACATTGGAAGGCGACAATGGTACTTATACCTGTGATGCATTGATTATAGCCACAGGTGCATCAGCTAAATATTTGGGAATGGAGTCTGAAACTGCATTCATGGGTAAAGGGGTTTCAGCCTGTGCCACCTGTGATGGATTCTTCTATCGTAACCAAAAAGTAGCGGTTATTGGTGGTGGTAATACCGCGGTTGAAGAAGCGCTGTATTTATCTAACATCGCCTCAGAAGTTCACGTTATCCATAGACGCGACTCGTTCAGAAGTGAAAAGATTTTATCTGACCGTCTATTTGAAAAAGCCAAAAATGGCAATGTGGTGATGCACCTAGACAGAACCCTTGATGAAGTACTCGGCGATGAAATGGGCGTAACTGGCGTTCGTATTAAAGACGTGAACTCAGATGCCACCGAAGAGATTGATATCATGGGCTTGTTTGTTGCCATTGGTCATAAACCGAACACTGATATATTTGAAGGTGAGTTAGATATGAAAGACGGCTATATCAAGATTAAGAGCGGTCTTGAAGGTAATGCGACTCAAACCAGTGTAGAAGGTGTTTTTGCTGCTGGCGACGTTTGCGACCACGTTTATCGTCAAGCTATTACATCAGCAGGCACCGGATGTATGGCGGCATTGGATGCAGAAAAATTCTTGGACGCACTAGAAGATTAAGCCATTATCGTCAAGCTTGTTTTAAAGAGAACATAAATCATGATTTCGCTGCACAAGCTTGACGCTTCCCTCGCCTTCCCAACACCATCAGAAGCTTTAACAGATCCTAACGGTCTACTTGCCTTTGGCGGTGATCTCAGTGTCCCTCGATTAGTGAACAGCTATCGCCAAGGTATTTTTCCGTGGTTTTCAGAAGGTGAGCCTATTTTATGGTGGAGCCCTGATCCGCGCGGGGTACTTTTCACTGGAAAATACAAAAGCAGCAAAAGTTTGCTTAAACATATCCGCAAAACGACACCAAAGGTGACCGTAGATACAAGCTTCAATGAGGTTATTGATGCTTGCTCTAGTATTCCACGCAAAGACAATGGCACCTGGATAACCGCAGAAATGGTTGATGCTTATAAAAGGCTTTACCAAGCAGGTTATGCTCACTCCATTGAAGTCTGGGACAAAGAGCGCTTAATTGGCGGTTTATATGGTGTGTTTGTCAACAATGTATTTTGTGGAGAGTCCATGTTTAGCCGTCAAGACAATGCATCAAAAGTCGCATTTCATTGTCTCGTGGAATTATTGAAAAAAAACGGTGTTCGGCTCATTGATTGCCAAATGCAAAACCCACATTTAGCAACTTTAGGCTGTGAAGAGATACCAAGGAAGACCTTTTTGGATTTATTAGCATCGGAACAAGAACATCTTCCTCTGCAATTTTGGACTCCCCAGGTGCTGCTGGCATGAGTATGAAGTTTGGTTTAACTCAGCAGTTTCAATGTAGTTATCTTGAACAGCAGCAAGAGCAATTACTCGTTCTGGTGACAGACAATAACGATGAATTAGACAACCAATATAATTATTTGCTCGGTCAAGGTTTTCGTCGAAGTGGAGAACAAATCTATCGCCCTCACTGTAGACAATGCAGCGCATGCCAATCCATTAGAATTCCAGTGGATAGTTTTTTAGGGTCTAAAAGTCAGCGCCGTATTGCAAATAAAAATGCGGATATTGAGGTGTTCACCAGCCCCACAACGAAACCTGAGTACTATCCAGTTTACGAACAATACATCAATCATCGCCACAACGATGGTAGTATGTTTCCAGCGAGTCAAAATCAATATACAGGATTCATCGAATGTGATTGGCTGGAAACACTTTTTATTGAATTTTATTTAGATAAAGAGCTTATCGGCGTTGCTGTAACTGATGTTTTAAGTGATGCACTCTCTGCCCTTTACACATTTTTTAAACCAGAATATGCTAATCGCTCACTGGGAACCTTCGCAATTATGCAACAAATTGAACAAGCGAAGCTGAATAATAAAACATTTTTGTATCTGGGATATCAGATAGATGCCTGTCAAAAAATGCGCTATAAGGCTAATTTTTACCCTCACCAACGCTTTATTGACAATAAATGGCAATTAATCACAAAAAAAAGCACTTAAGAGCTTTACTCTTGGCCGCATATTGGGCAAAATCTGCGCGGCATTTTTGACACTTATTAATTGAGGTAAACAACTTACATGGCGAAAGAAGACTGTATTGAAATGGAAGGTACCGTATTGGACACACTTCCTAATACTATGTTCCGCGTTGAATTAGAAAACGGACACGTCGTCACTGCGCACATCTCCGGAAAGATGCGCAAAAACTATATACGAATATTAACTGGCGACAAAGTAACAGTTGAGATGACTCCTTACGACCTAACAAAAGGCCGTATCATTTATCGCGCCAGATAAGACACGTTCCTTTTGCTAAATTAGCATTAAAAAAACCCAGCATTGCTGGGTTTTTGTTTATCTAGCTTGTGTTGGTTTAATAATCTTCGCGATATTAAACTTTACTTGCTTGTTTAGAGCTTTGGTTAGAGTAATTAAAGTTAAGCTTGTCATCTTTGACGGTGATTTTGACGGTACCGCCATTCACCAACTCACCAAACAGTAATTCATTGGCTAAGTTTTTCTTCACATGCTCTTGCATAGTTCTGGACATTGGACGCGCACCCATTGCTCTGTCGTAGCCTTTTTCAGCTAACCAAGCACGTGCAGCATCGTCTATTTCCATAGACACACCTTTATTATCCAGTTGCACTTGCAGCTCAATAATAAATTTATCTACCACTTGCAAAATAACATCAGACTCAAGATGATTGAACCAAATTATGCCATCTAAACGGTTTCTAAATTCCGGTGTAAATATCTTATTGATTTCACTGATTGCGTCAAAACTATGATCCTGCTGCTTAAAACCAATCGAAGTTTTAATGGTTTCTTGCACACCGGCGTTAGTTGTCATGACTAAAACCACATTGCGGAAATCCACCTTACGTCCATTATTATCCGTTAAGGTTCCATGATCCATTACCTGCAACAAAATGTTGTAGATATCACTGTGCGCTTTTTCAATTTCATCGAGTAACACAACACAGTATGGGTTTTTAATCACAGCATCGGTTAACAACCCGCCTTGATCAAAGCCTACATAACCAGGAGGAGCACCAATCAATCGGCTAACTGCATGACGTTCCATATACTCCGACATGTCAAATCGAACCAACTCTACACCCATAATTTTAGCGAGTTGTTGCGTCACTTCGGTTTTACCAACCCCCGTAGGACCGGCAAACATAAAGTTGCCAATGGGTTTGGTTTCAACTCCTAAACCGGAGCGCGATAATCGAATTGCATCAGACAAGGTTTCAATAGCTTGATCTTGTCCAAATACTACCATTTTCAAATCACGAGTCAGGTTTTTCAATGTTTCTTTATCTGAAGCTGACACTGACTTTTCTGGAATTCGGGCCATTTTCGCAATGACATGCTCAATTTCACCGACACCAATGGTTTTACGTCTCTTAGAAACCGGTAACAAGCGCTGAGAAGCACCAGCTTCGTCGATCACATCAATCGCCTTGTCAGGCAAGTGGCGTTCGTTTATGTACTTAGCAGATAGCTCTGACGCCGCTTTAATCGCTTGATTAGTGAAACGTACACTATGATGTTTCTCGTAACGACTTTTTAACCCCATGAGTATTTTAGTTGTGTCTGCAACACTAGGTTCAATGACATCAATTTTTTGGAAACGTCGTGCCAATGCTCTGTCTTTTTCAAAGATACCTTGGTATTCCTGATAAGTGGTAGAGCCGATGCAACGTAACTCACCACTACTAAGCTTAGGTTTTAACAGGTTAGATGCATCCATTACACCACCTGATGCAGCACCAGCCCCAATGATAGTGTGAATTTCATCTATGAATAAGATGGCATCTTCGTCTTTACTTAGCTCTTTGAGAATACCTTTCAAACGTTTTTCAAAATCACCACGGTATTTAGTTCCCGCTAGTAATCCGCCTAAATCTAAGGAGTACACTGTGGATGATGCAATCACCTCAGGCACTTCGTTATTCACAATGCGATAAGCTAAACCTTCTGCAATGGCAGTTTTACCCACCCCCGCTTCCCCAACCAATAATGGATTATTTTTGCGGCGACGACATAATATTTGAATGGTTCTTTCTAATTCTGAATCTCGGCCAATAAGGGGATCAATTTTACCTGCTTTGGCCTGAACATTAAGATTCGACGAATATTTTTCCAGTATCGAGGTACTTTCTTCCCCTTCCACTGTCTCATCTTGATTTTCAACATTCGACTCTTCATCGTTTTTGCTAACGCCATGGGATATAAAATTCACTACATCCAATCGAGTTACATCAGTCTTTTTCAAAATATAAACAGCTTGGGATTCTTGCTCACTGAAAATAGCCACTAACACATTGGCTCCAGTGACTTCTTCTTTGCCTGAAGATTGCACATGAAAAACTGCTCGTTGCAACACGCGCTGAAACCCTAACGTTGGCTGAGTTTCCCTATCACTCGTATCATCTTCCAAAATAAGCGGCGTGGTGTCTTTGACAAAATCGACTAGCTCAGCTTTGATTGACTCAATATTCGCTCCACAAGCTTTGAGAGCTTCTCTGGCGGCTTTATTGTCCAAAAGCGCTAGTAACAGATGCTCCACCGTCATAAATTCATGACGATGCTCTCTGGCAAATATAAACGCTTCGTTAAGGGTCTGCTCTAAATCTTTATTCAACATACTTATACCCTCCTAAAATCGGGTTGGTTAGTTAACCCTGAAGAAAACTGTCTCTGGTTGTTATCAAAAAACTGAGATAAAACCTTAATGATCAGTTTATTAGCCACAGAAACAGTCTTTAAAAATTGACTTTTCCATGGTTAAAGCCTCCATTTTTACATCTTTCTTCGTTATCAGACTCTATGATTCAAAGGTTAAAATCAAATGTTTTATGCGATCATTCCTATAAAACATCTTTGTTAAAAAATTATTCCATAAATCCGTTTGTTTAAGCTTGTTCCATACTGCACATTAAAGGATGTTGATGTTTCCTGGCATATTGATTCACCTGCATCACTTTTGTTTCGGCAATCTGAGCGGTATAAACACCGCAAACAGCACGACCACGGTAATGAACTGTCAACATCAGTTGATTGGCTTTTTCAGCATCCATATTAAAAAAGCGCATCAACACCTCAATGACAAAATCCATTGGTGTGTAGTCATCGTTATTGATCAAGACTTTGTACATGGGAGGCGGTTCAACTTTCTTTTTGACCGCTTCTAAGTGCTTATCGTGATCTATACTTATTGTATTATCTTTACTCATATTGAAATAATAGTGCCGTTTAGACAAAAATTGTTCTGATTTCACATTAATTGTGCTGTTTTTAGTTATTTTTGTCGATTAAATTAATTTGACCTTGACATTAGTAGGTTAAAATATCTACATTTTAAATAGGGCAAAACGTTATGCAGTCGATTTGCCTCATCTCTACATTCTTATTGTGGGGATTAAGCAGTGTCAGTTCAAGGGATTAAAAGGAAGCAGATGTATGGCGGTTGGAAAAGTCAAATGGTTTAACAATGCGAAAGGGTTCGGTTTTATTGTTCCTGACGATGGTGGAGAAGATATTTTCGCACATTACTCCACGATTAAAATGGACGGTTATCGTTCTTTAAAAGCAGGTCAAGAAGTGACTTATGAAGTTCAGCAAGGGCCAAAAGGCTTGCACGCTGAGAACATAGACATCAGCGATGAACCTGAAAGATAGTTAAACTAGACTTAATACTACTTTTCAAATAAAAAGCAGGCTATTTAGCCTGCTTTTTTGTATGTACTATTTATCGATCCCTGCTTAAAGCATGGGATCGATAGCCATCAACTCAATTAAGATACAATTGAATTTAAGGTTCCGCTAGGACACATAGCATTAGTGATTAAGTCATCATTTGGATAGTAGTATCCACCGATGTCAGCCGCTTTAGCTTGTGTTGCATCAATTTCAGCAACAATACTTTCTTCATTGTCACTCAATGCTTTAGCAATAGGTGCAAAGTACTCAGCTAGTTCTGAATCTTCAGTTTGACTAGCAAGCCCTTGCGCCCAATACATTGCTAAGTAGAAGTGACTACCGCGGTTATCTAACTGCCCTGCTTTACGCAAAGGAGACTTACCATTATTTAATAAGGTTTCAGTTGCCTTATCCAGCTCTGATGCCAATAACTTCGCTTTGTTATTGTCATTCTTAATAGCTAAATCTTCTAAAGAAACCGCGATTGCTAAAAACTCACCTAATGAATCCCAACGCAAATGCCCTTCTTCAACAAACTGTTGAACATGTTTTGGCGCAGAACCGCCAGCACCCGTTTCAAACAATCCGCCACCGGCCATTAACGGCACGATAGACAACATTTTAGCACTGGTACCTAGTTCCAAAATTGGGAATAAGTCAGTTAGGTAATCACGTAATACGTTTCCGGTCACAGAAATGGTATCTAAACCGCGAATAGCTCGTTCCATGGTGTAACGAATTGCACGAACTGGAGCCATTATTTCAATGTGTAAACCGTCAGTGTCGTGTTCTTTCAGATATTCAGTAACCTTGTTGATTAGTTGAACATCGTGAGCTCGCTCGTCATCTAACCAGAAGATTGCTGGCATACCTGATTGTCTAGCACGGGTTACAGCTAGTTTTACCCAGTCGCGGATAGGCGCGTCTTTCGCCTGACACATACGCCAGATGTCACCTTCTTCAACTTCGTGCTCAATAAGTACATTGCCATCTTGGTCGATGATTTGTACTTTACCGTCACCCGTCATTTCGAAAGTTTTGTCGTGTGAACCATATTCTTCAGCTTTTTGCGCCATCAAACCAACGTTTGGCACAGTCCCCATAGTAGTAGGATCAAATGCACCATGGGTTTTACAGAAGTTAATCACTTCTTGGTAAATAGTTGCATAAGTACTTTCAGGGATAACCGCTTTAGTATCTTGAGGTTTTCCATCTGGACCCCACATTTGACCAGAGCTACGGATCATTGCTGGCATAGAAGCATCAACAATAACGTCACTTGGAACGTGTAGGTTAGAAATACCTTTATCAGAATTTACCATCGCTAGAGGCGGACGATCTTGATAACAACGATTAATGTCGTTTTCTATTTCCGCGCGCTGTGAGGTGGGCAATGTTGCGATTTTATCGTAAACACTACCTAAACCGTTATTAGGGTTAACGCCTAACTCATCAAACAAATCTTGATATTTGTCGAATAATTCTTTGTAGAAAACCTTAACACAGTGTCCAAATACAATTGGGTGAGACACTTTCATCATGGTTGCTTTAACGTGAAGAGAAAACAGGATGCCGGTTTCTTTTGCATCTTGAATTTGTTCTTCAAAAAATGCACACAACGCTTTTTTGCTCATGCGCATGCCGTCAATTACTTCACCCGCAAGTAAGTCAACACGTGGCTTAAGTGTGGTTTTGTTACCCGCAGTATCAGTAAACTCAATACTTACATGGCCTGCTTTTTCAACGGTTACAGATTTTTCACCTGAATAAAAATCGCCACCTTGCATATGCGCAACGTGAGTGCGAGAGGCTTGGCTCCATGCGCCCATTGAATGAGGGTGTTTTTTCGCATAATTCTTAACTGCGGTGGGCGCTCGACGGTCAGAGTTACCTTCACGAAGTACTGGGTTTACAGCACTACCTAGTACTTTACCGTACCGGCTTCTTAATTCTTTCTCTTCATCTGTTTCCGGAGTCTCAGGAAAGTCAGGTAACGCAAAACCATTATCTTGTAGTTCTTTAATTGCCGCTTTTAATTGCGGAATTGAAGCACTGATATTCGGTAATTTAATAATGTTTGTGTCTGGCTTCTGGGTAAGTTCGCCTAAAATAGATAATGCATCAGGAACTTTTTGATCATCGTTCAGGTAGTCAGGGAAGGTAGCCAAAATTCTGCTAGCTAACGATATATCACTTACTTCAACTTCTATATCAGCCGCAGTAGCAAATTTACGGACAATGGGTAAAAGTGAATATGTAGCCAACGCAGGGGCTTCATCAGTTTTTGTGTAAATAATCTTAGACTTTGATGTAGTCATTATATACCTCAGTGGTGGCGGCGGAACCGCCTGGTTAATCCAAATTACTCAGACGAAAGCGATGATAAATAAATTATCTATCAAAAAACTTAAAAATTTGAGCACAGATTCTAATCAATATAGCTATTATAACCAGTACTTTATTACATTAAATATGCATAAAATATATTGAGACTTCGCACGGAACCGCAAAAAATAGTTCATCACGAAAGGTTATAGATGCTAACAATCAATGATATATGGGCTAAACTCGGTTTACTAGCTCCAAGCACACTAAAACCATAAAAAAGTGAATACTTATTCAAAATGAGACAAAAAAAACACATAAAAAAGAAATTAACAGGTCAAACAAGGACTGTACTTTTATTCAATAAGCCATTTGATGTGCTCACTCAGTTTACTGATGATCAAAATCGAAAAACCCTCAAAAACTATATAGATATACCTGGTGTTTATGCTGCTGGGCGTTTAGATAGAGACAGTGAAGGGCTTTTAGTTTTGACCAATGACGGTAAGCTTCAACACAAAATTGCTAACCCTAAACAAAAAATGCCAAAAACCTATTGGGCACAAGTCGATGGCGACATTACCCAAGACGCAATCGATAAACTCTGCCTAGGGGTAGAGTTAAAAGATGGTCCCACCCTGCCCGCGCAAGTGAAAAAGATCTCGCCACCGGATGTTTGGGAACGAACACCACCAGTAAGATTTCGGGCTAATATTCCAACAAGTTGGATTTCCCTTACTATTTGTGAAGGGCGTAACCGTCAAGTCCGTCGAATGACTGCGGCGGTTGGCTTCCCTACTCTGCGGTTAATTCGCTACCAAATTGGTCAGTGGACAATTGACGGCTTAGATAACGGAAAATATCGAGTTTTGTAGGGCGTCCAAAGGAGCAAATTTAAAAAATCGTGAGCAATCCGATTTTGGTTATAAATTAGTTCTTTTTTGTAATCCCGTGTATTTAACTAAAGGCTTTATTTTGCTAGACTTGCCGCCCAATTTAGCAGCCAAGAATTCACCAGCCAATATGTCAAATACGAACACGACAGCAAATTTACAAAACGCTAACAAAAAAGTCATCGTTGGAATGTCTGGCGGTGTAGATTCTTCTGTTGCCGCTTATCTTCTTCAACAACAAGGTTATCAGGTAGAAGGCCTGTTTATGAAAAACTGGGAAGAAGATGACAGTGATGAGTATTGTTTAGCCGCTGAAGATTTAGCTGACGCGCAAGCCGTAGCTGACAAACTTGGTATAGAATTACACACTATTAATTTTGCGGCTGAATACTGGGACAATGTATTCGAGTATTTTCTTGAGGAATATCGCGCTGGGCGCACGCCTAATCCCGATATTATGTGTAACAAGGAAATCAAATTTAAGGCATTTTTAGAGTTCGCTGCGGAAGATTTAGGAGCTGACTATATTGCTACGGGGCACTATGTCCGTCGTGAAAAACGAAACGACCATTGGAAAATGCTACGTGGCCTAGATAGTAATAAAGACCAAAGTTACTTCCTATATACTTTAGGTGAAGAGCACATTGCCAAAACCTTATTCCCTGTTGGCGATATTGAAAAACCTGAAGTACGTAAAATTGCAGAACAACAAGATTTCATCACCCACGATAAAAAAGATAGCACGGGTATTTGTTTTATCGGTGAACGAAAGTTTAAAGACTTCTTAGGCCAGTATTTACCTGCACAACCCGGTATTATCGAAACCGCAGAAGGTATTGAAATAGGTAAACATGATGGCCTTATGTTTCATACATTAGGTCAACGTAAAGGCTTGCACATCGGCGGTAAAAAAGAGTTTGGCGATGAACCTTGGTACGTTGTCGATAAAGATGTCGAGCGCAATGTTTTGATAGTAGGCCAAGGCGCTGACCATCCGGCGCTTTATTCTGTTGGCCTGATTGCTAATCAATTACACTGGGTAGACCGTTTAGGTCCGCAACAAGAAACTCGTTGTGCTGTGAAAACACGTTATCGTCAGGAAGATATTCCCTGTACAGTTACCTCCTTACCTGATGGCCAAATTAAAGTGCTTTTTGATGAACCACAAAAAGCAGTCACACCTGGACAGTCAGCCGTATTCTATCAGCAAGATGAATGTTTAGGTGGCGGAATTATAGAGAGTTATTTGCGTTGAACATAGACCACGAAAAAGAAAAAACTTTAGCTTTAGCTGGCGTTTGTCAAGCGGCGACTTTGGTACAATCCATCGCCCGTAAAGGTGAAGCAGACACTAATGCGTTTAAAACAAGCATCAATAGCTTAGTTTTGACGGACGCACAAAGCACAATTGAAGTGTATGGCAGTATAGAAAACTTAAGAGTCGGATTAGGTACTTTGATCGGTCAATTGGGTAATACTCCTATGCAAAAAGATGCCGAAATCACACGTTATATTGCCAGCCTTTTAGGGCTCGAGCGTAAGCTTAAGAAGTCATCCAAAAGATTGGACGAACTATCTAAGCGTATTGAACAAATTCAACGACAAACAGCTCATTTAGACTTGTTTGATGAACAAATGATGAGTAATTTAGCCAGCATTTATTCGGATGTCATTAGCCCTATGGGGTCAAAAATCCAAATTGCCGGCACCCCAGAACAATTAAAGAAGAATAGCAATCAACATAAAGTCAGAGCACTATTATTAAGCGGTTTGCGTTCAGCTGTATTATGGCGCCAGTTAGGCGGCAAAAGACGACAAATTTTATTTAACCGAAAAAGCATTGTGAGCAACGCTACTGCATTGCAACACTCTCTTCACCAATCCCTATAGGAGTACTTCATGGAATTGTCTGCACTCACAGCAGTTTCCCCCGTTGATGGCCGTTACGGCTCTAAAAGTTCAGCTTTAAGACACTTTTTTAGTGAATACGGTTTATTAAAATACCGTGTTCAAGTTGAAGTTCGTTGGTTGCAAAAACTAGCAGATACAGCTGAAATAACTGAAGTACCTGCATTTTCTCCAGAGTCAACAGAGCTGCTTAACAGTATAGTTGACAATTTCAGTGAAGATGATGCATTGCGTATTAAAACCATCGAAAGAACCACCAATCACGATGTAAAAGCGGTTGAATACTTTTTAAAAGAAAAAGTTGAGAGCAACAGTGAACTTAACAGCGTAAACGAATTTATTCACTTTGCTTGTACCTCTGAAGACATCAATAATTTGTCCCATGGGCTAATGTTAAGTGAAGCAAGAGACCAGGTTATTTTACCTTATTGCGATAAGTTGATTGCTGAAACAAAACGGTTAGCTATCGAATACAAAACCATCCCTATGATGGCAAGAACCCATGGCCAGCCAGCCTCTCCAACCACTATGGGTAAAGAAATGGCTAACGTCATGCATCGTTTGCAACGTCAATGCCAGCAAATACAAGATGTAACAATATTAGGTAAAATTAATGGTGCTGTAGGTAACTACAATGCACACATTAGTGCCTACCCTAATATTGATTGGAATGGCTTTTCTCAGTCTTTTGTAGAAAGTTTAGGACTTAATTGGAATCAATATACCACGCAAATCGAACCCCACGATTATATCGCTGAGTTATTTGATGCCATGGCGCGTTTCAACACCATTCTTATCGATTTTGATCGTGATGTTTGGGGGTATATTGCTTTAGGTCACTTTAAGCAAAAAACCATTGCCGGTGAAATTGGTTCTTCAACCATGCCTCATAAAGTGAATCCTATTGATTTTGAAAATTCAGAAGGCAACTTAGGGTTAGCCAATGCGATGTTTAACCATTTGGCCACTAAGCTACCGATTTCAAGATGGCAGCGTGACCTTACTGACTCAACTGTATTGAGAAATCTAGGTGTCGGTATGGGTTACTCGGTGATTGCCTATGAATCGACCTTAAAAGGTATCAGTAAGTTACAAGTTAACGAACAAAGTCTAAGAAACGAACTTGATAGCAATTGGGAATTATTGGCCGAGCCGATTCAAACGGTTATGCGTCGTTATGGTATTGAAAAACCTTATGAGAAGTTAAAAGAACTCACCCGTGGTAAAAAAGTTGATCAGGGTGCCATTGCTGAATTTATTGATAACCTCGACTTACCAAGCAATGTAAAAACGGAATTAAAACAAATCTCACCTGCTAATTACATTGGTGATGCAATTGCTTTGGTTGAAAAAATCACAGCATAACCTTCATGCACACCATGTTTATCGTTCCAAGTTGGTTAAATACCTGCTTGGAGCGATAATATCTGCTTAATTTCTTGCGTAAAAGTTGACTCAGCGTCTTTATTGTATCCCCTTGAAGCCAAGTTCATAAAACCATGTTCGAACTCTGTCTTTTGGCACTTCACATTGTCATGTAAAGCTAACTCCTCGATAACTGTGTCTATATTGAAATTAGGTTCTTTATGAGGGAAGTAAAGTTGGCTTGGTATACAGGGTTTTAGCTTTGTAAAAAAGCGTATTTGTCCAGGATAAAACCCATAAAATCTATCAATACTTTGAGAATAATCTTTTTCGCTTAGCAGTTTATACAGGGTTGCTGCCCCAGCACTAAAACCAATTACTGTTTTGGTGGCAAGGCTGGCTGCCAAAGCGGCTGAAATTCGCATGGCATATTTTTCGATGCCGCCTGCTCGTTGAAATGCTGAATAGGCCAAAGCTTCATCCGTAAAGTTAACCGAAGAGATATAAGGACTGACAATGGTTAATTGCCAGTCCGCAGGTAAAACTTGGTTACACCATTGTTTGAAGGACGCCGTTTGTCCAAAAATATCCGAACAAACCACTAACTGATGAACCATGGAATTACCTTTATTGATGATGTATTTACGCCATCATACCACCATCAACCACAACTGTAGTGCCAGTTGTGTAACTTGATGCATCGGATACCAAGTACAACACAGTCCCCGCCATTTCATCAGGATCAGCTACTCGGCCTAATGGAATAATTTGCAGAGCTTGTTTTAGGATCTTATCGTTAGTAGTTAACGCCGACGCAAATTTGGTGTCTGTCAAACCTGGCAATAATGCATTTACTCGAATGTTCAAACTGCCACATTCCTTGGCGAATGCTTTTGTCATGCTTACCACTGCAGCTTTTGATATGGAGTAAATACCTTGCATATCGCCTGGTGACAATGCATTCACAGAAGCGGTATTTAAGATCACGCCACCGCCCTGCTCTTTCATCATTTTACCGGCAGCCACTGACATAAAGAAATAACCTCGAATATTCACATCTACAGTTTTATCGTAGGCGGCAAGATCTGTATCTAAAATGTGACCAAAAAATGGATTGGCCGCAGCGTTATTCACTAAAATATCTAGTTGACCAAACTGTTCTTTGATTTGCGCAAAGGTAGCATCTATTTGTGCGATTTCTCCCACGTGGCAAGCCATAGCATGGGCTTTACCGCCATTATCGCGAATGCTCTGGGCAACGGCTTCACAACCATCAATTTTACGGCTAGAGACGATCACCTCAGCACCATATGTAGCCAATAATCTAGCTATCGACTCACCAATACCTCGACTAGCGCCGGTGACTAATGCTACTTTTCCAGTTAAATCGAATAAATTCTTGTTCATTTTGTGTTCCTGTAGTTTTTCTTCTTCAATATCTTCAAGGTAAAATATTAGTAGCGCCCATTAATTAGGGCACTAAATCACGCTATTTAAGCAGTTAACCCGCCGTCTAACACCATGGAATGGCCGGTCATAAAACTTGACTCATCACTACATAACCAAGCAATGGCATAGGCAATTTCGTCTACTTCTCCAAGCCGTTTCATTGGATTAGCTCTGACTAGGGTGTTTTGCTGTTTTTCGTTAAAATTGGCCAGTACATTTTCAACCATTGGGGTCTTGACAAAACTAGGACAAACCGCATTAACACGAATATTTGATCTTGCATATTCAATAGCAACAGATTTAGTTAATCCAATTACCCCATGTTTAGATGCGCCGTAAGCAGCAATAGTTGGAGCACCAGAGACTCCAGCCACCGAGGCTAAATTGATTACCTGTCCACCGCCTACTGTCAGCATGTGGGCTATGGCTTGTTTCATGCAATACCAAACACCCGTTAGATTGATGGCGATATTTCGATGAAAATCTTCATCTGGCACATCTAACATGCGTGCTGGTGTATGATCGACACCGGCATTGTTAAGGGACACATGAATCTGACCAAACTTATCGATGGCTGCAGCGTAAAAAGCTTTAACTGAATCATTTTGAGTCACGTCTAGTTCACAAAATGCGACTGAATAACCCTGCTCTTGCAGGGATTGACTTAAGGCCTCACCGGCTGCCACATTGCGATCACCGAAAAAGACTTTTGCTCCTCGTGACGCAAGAAGCTCAGTGGTTTTAGCGCCTATCCCAGATGCGCCACCAGTCACCACAATATGCTTGTTTTCTACGTTAGCTGCTTTCATGATGTATGGTCCACCTTAAGTACTAACTTACCGAAGTTTTCGCCTCTGAAAAGCATCAGTAAAGTGTCAGGGAAAGTTTCAAGCCCTTCAACCACATGTTCTTTAGCAATCAGCTTACCTTCGCCAATCCAGCCCGACATTTCACCAGCTGCTTTACCGTAGTTTTCAATATTATCAAATACTACAATCCCTTCCATACGCGCGCGATTTACCAATAGCGTTAAATAATTTGAAGGTCCTTTAACGGCGGTTGTATTGTTGTATTGACTGATTGCCCCACAAATAACAATTCTGGCTTTCATGTTTATTTGAGTAAGGACGTCATCAAGAATTTCACCACCCACGTTATCGAAAAACACATCAACACCGTCAGGGCACTGTTCTTTCAGGGCTTTTTTCACATTTGAATTTTTGTAATCAACGACACCATCAAATCCGAGCTCATCAACTAGGTAACGACATTTGTCTTCGCCACCGGCAATACCCACTACGCGACAACCTTTGATTTTAGCAATTTGACCGACGACTGTGCCCACCGCCCCTGCTGCACCAGAGACCACTACTGTTTCACCGGCTTTTGGCTGTCCAGTATCTAAAATACCGAAATAAGCTGTCATACCAGGCATGCCTAATACCCCTAAATACCGTTCGAGTGGTGCTAGACTAGGATCAACTTTATAAACCCCTTGAGTTGAAATAACAGCGAAATCACATACACCAAAACCACCATATACAAAATCCCCTGCAGTAAAATTGGGGTCCGTGGATTCTAGTACTTCACCTACGCCACCGGCGCGCATCACTTCCCCAATCTCAACAGGTGGAATGTAGGATTTACCTTCATTCATCCAACCACGCATAGCTGGATCCAGAGAAATATAAAGCACTTTTACTTTGATTTGCTTTTCCTGAAGATCAGGTAATTCAGTGGTTACTAAATTCCAGTTATCTGCGATCGGCGTTCCCACGGGGCGAGACGCCAAAAGAAATTGTCTGCTTTTCATAATAATTGACTCCTTTTTGTCTGTGTTTAGAACCATTCAGGTTGCATGTCGCTGCAACTGCTGTCGAATGCTTGCAGTAATTTTAAATCTCTATCTATCAAAGGGAGTTCCCAATTGACGTAATATTTCGCCGCTTGAATTTTGCCAAGGTAATATGACTTATCTTCAGCTTTGCATTCTGCCAATGCTTTTTCCGCCACGTTTGCTTGACGGATCCAAATCCAACTCATCACAATGCTCGAAAATACATTCATGAAACATTGTGCATTAGCCAGTAAATTAGGCAGCTTTTCATTTCGCAATGCTTCTCCAAGCACTGGAATTAGCGGTTGCATTTTTGCCATATAGTCCAAAGTGGATTTCACTAAAGGAGCACAGTTATCTCCAGTCGCGGTGTTAAAATCGGCTAGAATGCGGGTTTGCAATGTGTTTAAACCTGCACCATTTGCTTGCCATAACTTACGGGTAAGCAGATCTAAGGCTTGAATACCATTAGTGCCTTCATGGATTGGGTTAAGACGGTTATCACGCCAGCATTGTTCCACTGGGTATTCTCGTGTGTATCCAGCGCCACCTAGAATTTGTATGGCTAAATCATTAGCCTTGACCCCAAATTCGGATGGCCAAGCTTTGACCACAGGTGTTAATAAATCTAATAACTCCTCCGTCATCTTTCTTTCTTCGGTTGATTCAAGTGTTTTTGCGTCATCCACTAACCGAGCAGCATACAAACACAGGGACATAGCCCCTTCCACGTAAGATTTTTGTGCCAACAGCATGCGTTTCACATCACCGTGATTGATAATTTCGGTGGCCGGATCCGTCGGTGCATTTTTAGGGGGAACACGACCTTGGGTGCGATCCTTTGCATAAGCTAAAGAATATTGGTAACCGCTATACCCAATCATGGCGGCACCAAAACCAACCCCTATACGCGCCTCATTCATCATCAAAAACATGTACTTAAGACCTTGATGGGCTTCACCAACTAAGTACCCATGACAATCACCATTCTCACCGAAACTTAACGCTGTCGACGTGGCACCGCGATAGCCCATTTTGTGGATCAGTCCAGCCAAGGCAACGTCATTATTAGTGCTTGGTTCACCCGATTCATCTAAACGATATTTAGGCACAACAAACAGAGAAATTCCTTTGACTCCCGCTGGCGCGCCCTGAATTTTAGCCAGTACTAAATGTATAATATTGTTAGATAACTGATGTTCACCGGCAGAGATATATAATTTGCTTCCCTTAATGCGGTAGCTACCATCTTCAGCTTCCACGGCACTGGTGCGGATATCCGCCAATGAAGAGCCTGCATGGGGTTCCGTTAACGCCATAGTGCCGGTAAATTCACCGGTTAACATTCGCGGCATAAATTGCTCTTTGAGGTTCTCAGACGCAAAGTTACCAATTACATTGGCGGCTGCTACGGTTAAGAAGGCATAGGCTGAACTCGATGGATTGGCAGCCATAAAATAGCCTGAGGTTGCCATCATGATTGTTTCTGGAAGCTGCATTCCACCTTCTTCAAAATCATAACGACCGGCCATAAAGCCTGCTTCGTTATAAGCATCAAATGCTTCTTTCACTTGCGGGATCATGTGTACGGTTTTACCGTCAAACTTAGGCTCATCAGCATCGGCTATGGCATTATGGTCTGCAAACTTCTCGGTAGCGATTTTGTTTGCTGTCGATAAAATGGCATCGAAGGTTTCTTTATTATGTTCGGTAAAACGTTCACGTTGCAGAAGTGATTCAATATTTAATACTTCGTACAGTTGAAAGGGTAGTTCTTTTGGGTGGATCAATTCTTCATTCATCATGCGTATCCTTGATTAGATCATGGAGCTAGCATCACATATTTACGCCCCCTCGCTAACTGTCATTATTGACTCTTTTATGGCTAATATCGCCACACATTCATAACCGTGATAAGCTTACAAAAACCCAACTTATATAGAGACAATTTTACGTGCACAATGTCACCATTTTAGGTTTTGAACATGCCTATGCCAGCGCAGTTACAGGTGCCCTCGACATCTTCGCTTTAGCAGGTGTAACTTGGCAACGAATGCAAGGCAAACCACCAGAACGCATTTTTAATGTGCAGTTAGCTTCGGTGGGGAAACGAGATATTGAGTGTATTAATCAACTCACGTTGAAGAGTCAAATTGCCATTGAAGATGTCAGCGATACTGATATTTTGATTATTCCGACCATAGGCGGGAAACTTGAAGACGTGTTGTCTGAAAATCGTAATCTTTTACCTTTTTTGCAGTACTTCAATAGTAAAGGGACAGATATAGCGAGTAATTGTAGCGGCGCTTTTTTTCTTGCCGAAGCTGGTATTCTCAATAACAAAAATGCGACTACTCACTGGGGTTATGCCGATACGTTTGCTAAACGGTATCCAACTGTGAATTTATTGTCTAATAAGCTCATTACCCAAGACGGCAATATATATTGCTCTGGTGGAGGAATGGCTTGGTTTGATTTAGCCCTTTTGCTAATTGAGCGATATTGCGGTCATGATGTGGCCACCAATACTGCCAAAGCTCACGTATTGGATATTTCCCGCGGCAATCAAGCCGCTTATGCACAATTGAGAAGTAAAAAATATCATCAAGATGCTGAAATATTGAAAGCCCAAGAGTGGTTAGAAACCCACTATCACCAACCGATTACATTAGATCAATTAGCGAAACAAGTGAGCTTAACAAATCGCACGTTTTTGCGCCGTTTTAAAATCGCAACGGAACAAACCCCTTTTTCATATTTGCAGTCTATCCGCGTAGAGGCAGCTAAAAAGTTACTTGAAACCGAAAACTCTTCATTGGAGGCGATAGTGACAAAAGTCGGTTATGAAGATACTCGTTCGTTTACTCGATTATTTACCTCATTTACCGGTTTATCTCCAAGCCAATATCGTAAAAAATTCTTTCGAACCTATAGCTAAATAAGCATATGGGTAACGTCATTAATAAGTACCAGTAAAGTAATAAAATGAAATATAGCGCTTTTAGAAACAAAGAATAACGCCTGTAAAGACAGCCATTAGTGAATGACGTTTAAGGAATTGCGTAATAAGTTATCGATTAATATTGGATTCTATTGGTATATAAATTTATACTATTGCACAATTTGGTTTTCGTAGTCGTTAAACCTTTTATTCAAAATAATATATCCGCTTTGAGCCCATAGGGTAATAAAGCAAAAGGATAAACACACAATTAAACTTACTAACAACTTGGTCATAATATGAAAACACTCAAAAAAACAGCTATCGCTTTGTGCATTCAATCGGCATTAATCAGCCAATTAAGCTTTGCCCAAGAGCAAGACACAACGTCATCCGAACGTAGCTTGGAAAAAATCACTGTCACCGCACAAAAACGCACTCAAAGTATTCAAGATGTTCCAATATCCATTGCCACTTTAAATGGCGAACGTTTCGAAAGTATCTTCTCTGGTGGTGAAGATATAATCGCATTGGCGGTAAGGGTACCAGGTCTGTACGCTGAGACTTCCAATGGTCGTGTGGCTCCGCGTTTCTACATAAGAGGGCTAGGTAATTCAGATTTCGATTTAGCCGCATCACAACCTGTTTCGATTGTTATGGACGACGTTGTTAAGGAAAACGTTATTCTTAAAAGTTTTCCATTATTTGATGTCTCCCAAGTGGAAGTAATACGTGGGCCGCAGGGTACATTATTTGGACGAAATACCACTGCAGGCATCGTTAAGTTTGATTCTGTCAAACCCAGCGAAGATTTCGACGCTTATATGAAACTGGGTGTAGGTAACTTGGGCACCTTAAATTTTGAAGGCGCTGTCGGTGGCGGATTAACAGATAATTTAGCGGGACGTTTTTCCGTTTTATCGCAAAACCGTAGTGATTGGATCGATAATGCTTATACTGGCGAAAATGATGCCATGGGTGGTTTCGACGAAAAAGCTTGGCGTGGTCAATTACTTTTTTCACCCAATGACGATTTTTCTGCATTATTAAATGTGCATGGAAGAGAACTGGACGGCACAGCATCGATTTTCCGCGCCAACGTTTTTACTAAAGGCAGCAACGATCTAAATGAGAATTTTGACCGTGACGTGCTTTATTATGATGGCGATATAGATGGCAATGGAGCAGATAATAACCCGCAAGAATATAGCAATTATGGTGCCTCGCTGAAATTAGAGTTTGGGCTAGAAAACATGACGTTAACCAGTATCACTGCTTATGAGCAAGCTGAAGGATATAGTTTAGGTGATATTGATGGTGGTGTTGTTTTAAACGAACCGGCAGACATTAATGGTGATGGAACGGAAGAAACCACCTACCCAGGCAACATTGCATTCTCTGCAGTAACCCAAGATAAACTGGATGATTTAGAGCAGCTAACCCAAGAAATTCGACTAGCAAGTGACACAGATGATGCACTAGGCTGGCAGCTAGGTGCGTTTTATTATGATGCATCTTTTAATGTAACAAGTATCGACGGATTTTACGGCGCAACCACTGTCTTTCATGAAAATACAACTTGGGCTGTTTTTGGTCAAACCTCATATCAAGTTAACGATAAGTTAGAAGTTATCGGTGGTCTACGATATACCTATGATGAAAAGTCACTTATGGTTGGCGAGCAGAATGTTGATGGTTTCGCCCTCGTAATTGGCGCGGCTTCTATTCAAGAGTATGACGATATCAATGTTGATGATGGTCAAGTCAGTTGGGAACTCAGTGCAAACTATAAACTTGATAGCAACACATCGTTATTTGCTCGATTAGCAAATGGTTTCAGAGCACAAACCATTCAAGGCCGTGATGTTGCATTTGAATCAAGCCCATCGGTAGCTGAAGCTGAGACTATCAACTCCATAGAGCTAGGGATCAAAAAAGATCTACTTGAAGATACATTACGGATCAATGCTGCAACTTTTTATTATGAAATTGATGACATGCAACTTAGTGCAATTGGCGGTGGTGCTAATACAACTGCGTTGATTAATGCTGACAAAGGCGTAGGTTATGGTTTTGAAATTGACGTAGAATATTTGGTCACGGATTATCTAACATTAACCGCTGGTTACAGTTATAACCACACAGAAATTCAAGATAGTGATTTGACTATCTTACCATGTGGCGCAAACGCTGATTTTGCATTTACTGGAAATTGTACCGTGTTTGATCCGAGACCTGACGGCTATGCTGCTAGTATTGACGGAAACGCCTTCCCTCAAGCACCTGAAACTATTTTCAACTTCACAGCAAGATACGCCACTCCTATTGGTGATGATGGAGAGCTATTTGTCTTCACCGATTGGGCATTCCAGGGTGAAACGAGCTTATTCCTATACGACTCAGTGGAGTTTACCTCTGACAGCAATTATGAAGGTGGTTTGCGTATCGGTTATGAAAACTTCCAAAACAACTACACTATTGCGCTTTTTGGTAGAAATATCACCGACGAAGAAAATGTTAAAGGAGCGATTGATTTCAATAACCTATCAGGGATTATGAACCAACCTCGTATCTTTGGTATTGAAGCAAAAATTAGCTTTTACTAAAATACAGCTAAACAATGTAAAGTTAAAAAACGATCCTTAAGGGTCGTTTTTTTTGCGATGCTACACATTCGATTAGAACAAGTTTTACGCGTGTTAAACACAATTCAGCAAGAATCCTTAATAACTTTTAGTTTCAGCAGCACGTTAATTGCCTCCTACATTCAACGAGTTTGTCTAACAAAGCAGTTTTAAACTGATATGAAGCTCATAATTTTCGTCAATAATTGAATACTAATTGATCTAGATTAAAACAAATTGGCACAATTTCTGATTTAATACATGCTAAAGACAAATTGATCGTTCAAAACGGGTTGTTTTACACTAAATAAGTGCATAAAATTTAAACGCGTAATAAATTTTGCACCGATAAAGGGCATGTTTTGTACGATTTTCAGTCAAGAACCGGAATATTTTGTAATTTCATTTCACAAAATTAGATTAAAACTGTAATACTGCTGAATTAATAGCCTATTAATGTAATTTAATTACCATGCGGAGGGGCATATGAGCTTCAAGAAACAATACCTTAAATCAAAACCAGTGTGTAAAGTAACTTTCAAACTTTCGAAAGAAGAAGCTAAAAATGCTGAAACAGTGCGTTTAGTGGGCGATTTCAATGATTGGGATATCGAAACATCACCAATGAAGAAATTAAAGAATGGCTCATTTTCTTCTACCATTAATTTACCAGCTGATGCGGAATATCAATTCCGATATTTGCTAGATGATGAAGAATGGGAAAATGATTGGAGTGCAGACGCTTACGTGACTTCACCTATTTCTTTTGACGATAACTCAGTAGTTTCTGTATAAACCGCGAATAGGATTTATTAGCGTATAATCCTAATATAAAGCGCAGACCAATAAAAAGGCAGTCATGCATAGTTGCAGACTGCCTTTTTGTTATATTGAAACCGCTTATAGTGCTGCTTCTAACTCTGGTAATACATCAAACAAGTCGCCCACTAATCCATAATCAGCAACTTGGAAAATTGGCGCTTCTTCATCCTTATTGATCGCTACGATCACTTTCGAATCTTTCATACCCGCTAAATGTTGTATGGCACCAGAAATTCCAACCGCGATATATAATTGCGGTGCAACAATTTTTCCTGTCTGCCCCACTTGCATATCATTTGGTACAAAGCCAGCATCAACGGCAGCACGAGATGCACCAATCGCAGCACCAAGTTTATCAGCGATACCTTCAAGCAATTTAAAGTTTTCGCCATTTTGCATACCGCGACCACCAGAAATAATCACCTCTGCAGCGGTTAATTCAGGACGTTCAGACTCAGTTAGTTCTGCACTCACAAATGCTGATTTTTCAGACACTTTCACACTATCAATGGCTTCAACCGTAGCTGAGCCATTTTCTTCTGCGCCATCAAACGCTGAAGCACGAACAGTTAGTACTTTTTTAGTGTCACTACTTTGCACAGTGGCAATGGCATTACCAGCGTAAATAGGACGAACAAAAGTATCTTCACTTTCGACTGCGATAACATCTGAAATTTGTGCTACGTCTAAAAGAGCTGCAACACGGGGCATGAAGTTTTTACCCGTTGTAGTGGCAGCAGCAATGATATGAGAATAGTCAGCAGCTAATTCAGTCACCAAGTCACCGATATTTTCAGCCATTTGGTGAGTGTACTCAGCGCTGTCGGCCAATAATACTTTACCCACTCCAGAAATCTTACTTACTTGTTCCGCTACCCCAGCGCAATCTTGCCCAGCAACCAAAACAACTACATCACCCGCCATTTTACTGGCTGCGTTAACTAGTTTGTGCGTTTCAGTTTTTAATTGTTCGTTATCGTGTTCTGCATATACTAAAACAGCCATTAGATCACCTTCGCTTCAGTTTTTAATTTCTCGACCAACTCTGCTACATCGGCCACTTTGATACCACCTTGACGTTGGGCCGGTGGCGTAACTTTCAATGTTTTAACATTTGATGCAAGTGAGACCCCAAAACCGTCTGCAGGCTTAACATCAATAGGCTTGCGTTTTGCTTTCATAATGTTAGGAAGCGTGGCATAACGAGGTTCATTGAGTCGTAAATCAGTGGTGACCACGGCTGGAAGACTTAATTCGACAGTTTGTAAACCACCGTCAATTTCCCGCGTCACTTTCACTTTATCCCCATCTACATCCACAACAGATGCAAAAGTCCCCTGAGGCATACCTGTTAAGGCTGCTAACATTTGTCCAGTTTGGTTGTTATCAGAATCAATTGATTGTTTCCCTAGGATAACCATTCCTGGTTGTTCTTCTTCAACCACTTTTGCCAATAGTTTTGCGACTTGCAAAGAGTCTAGGTTTTCACTGGTATCAACTTGGATACCACGATCCGCTCCAAGTGCTAGTGCTGTTCTAATTTGCTCTTGGCAGGCTTTATCACCAATAGAAATAACAACAATTTCATCAGCAATACCCTTTTCTTTTAACCGAACAGCTTCTTCTACAGCAATTTCACAGAACGGATTAATAGACATTTTTGTATTGGTCAAATCAACCGCACTGTTATCGGCTTTAACGCGTACTTTAACGTTGTAATCAATGGCACGTTTAACCGGCACTAAAATTTTCATGTTTACCTCTATAAGATATAAAGTGTCGAGCATTAAAAACGCAAAATTTGCGTATTTGTTAAGTTTGCGTAAATTTACTGGCTGTTTACCAAAGCGTCAACTACGTGTTCGCAAAGTTGTAATTGAAGTTTCCACTATTTTGCGGCTTGTAATTTCAATTTGAGCTTAAGTTTTAGTATGTTAGTGTAAATTAAAAGAGCGCTTTTTAAAGCTAGAATATTGCCCGAAAAAAACGTTTTAAACAACCTTTAACTCATTGATATAAATAAATTTAAACAATGCATAAATGGGGCTCATAGCAAGTAAATTACAAAGGGTGTAAACTATATGATTGATGAATATTATCGATCATTTTTGGTAACTACGGATGATAGTTGCTTAATTGTATATTTCTTTAATTAATAGATATCTATAAAGGGGAAAACCAGTGGAACGTGAATCGATGGAGTTCGATGTGGTGGTAGTTGGGGCTGGCCCAGCCGGTCTATCGACCGCATGTAAAATTATGCAGTTAGCTCAACAGAATGAACAAGAGCTGATGGTATGTGTTGTCGAAAAAGGTTCTGAGGTAGGTGCTCATATTCTCTCGGGAGCTGTATTTGAAACTAAGGCTATGGAAGAACTTTTTCCAGATTGGAGTGAGCGTGGCGCACCTCTAACGACAAAAGTAACTAATGATCATATCTATTATCTGAAGAATGAAAGCTCTGCAACCAAACTGCCGAATGTTATGACCCCAAAGACTATGCATAATCAAGGCAACTATATTGTCAGTATGGGGAATGTCTGTCGTTGGTTAGCTGATCAAGCTGAGCAATTGGGTGTCGAAGTTTTTCCCGGTTTCGCTGCTTCTGAAATAATTTATAATGATGATGGTAGTGTTGGTGGCATCATCACCGGCGACATGGGTATCAGTGAGTCAGGTGAGCACAAAGACAGCTATATGCCAGGCATGGAGTTAAGAGCCAAATACACGGTATTTGCTGAAGGTTGTCGCGGCCATTTAGGTAAACAGCTTATCTCCAAGTTTGACCTTGATAAAGATGCTTCGCCTCAACACTATGGTATTGGCTTTAAAGAGATTTGGGATATCGATCCAGACAAACATCAAGAAGGCTTAGTGGTGCACACTGCAGGATGGCCCCTAAGCAGTGAAACCGGCGGTAGCTACCTTTACCATGCTGAAAATAATCAAGTATTGGTGGGGATCATTATCGATCTTAATTATAAGAACCCGCATTTGAGTCCTTTTGATGAATTCCAAAGAGTGAAACAGCATCCGGTACTAAAACAATACTTAGAAGGTGGTAAGCGCGTTTCCTATGGTGCCAGAGCCATTGCTAAAGGTGGTTATAATTCATTGCCGAAAATGACCTTTCCAGGCGGAATATTAGTCGGCTGTGATGCAGGTACCCTAAATTTTGCGAAAATAAAGGGAAATCATACTGCCATGAAATCGGGCATCTTAGCTGCAGAGACAATAGTAGAGGCAATCAGCCAAGATAAAGTCAGCCAAGACTTAACTGCCTATGCTGAGAAGTTTGAAAATTCTTGGCTGTATGAAGAACTATATAGTGCGCAAAATTTCGGTGCTGCACTGCACAAATTTGGCACCTTTTTAGGCGGCGCTTACAATACTTTCGAACAAAATATCCTTGGCGGCAAAGTTCTTTTCAAGTTAAAAGATACCAGTACTGATCATGGTGCAATTGGTTTAGCCAGTGATTTTCCAAAAATCGAATATCCTAAACCCGATGGCGTGATTAGTTTTGATAAACTTTCGTCGGTATTTTTATCTAATACCAACCACGAAGAAGATCAGCCCTGTCATTTACGCTTAAAAGATCCAGCCACACCTATTGTTATCAATTTGCCTAAGTACGATGAGCCTGCACAAAGGTACTGCCCTGCTGGCGTATATGAGATTATTGACAGCCCTGAAGGTGACAAAAAACTGCAAATAAATGCTCAGAACTGTGTTCATTGCAAAACCTGTGATATCAAAGATCCAACCCAAAATATTGTATGGGTAACCCCTGAGGGTGCAGGAGGACCTAACTACCCGAACATGTAATTAAAATGTTAATCACATGGCCAGAATATTGCTAATTTCTGGCTATGTGCAATTAATTCAATTAAATTGCTTGTATATCTGATCATTTATCCCTATCTACACACTTATGCAATCAATTAATTATCATCTAAGCAGCAATCTCGCTGGAAAACCTTATTTAGTCCTTTTACATGGTCTGTTTGGCAGCCTAGATAATTTATCTATGGTCAGAAAAGCACTTGAAAGTGACTTCAATGTACTGAGCATTGACTTACCTGACCATGGTAAATCCGCCTTTACCGAAGGATTCTCTTTCACTGGTTATGCCAATGAGATTGTGCAATTAATCACATCCTTAAAGATAACCGAGGTATCCGTTTTGGGGCACTCCCTAGGGGGGAAAATCGCCATGAAAATGGCCCTTGATAACCCAGACCTCATCGAAAAGTTAGTTATCGCAGACATTGCCCCTGTAAGATACACACCTCGTCATCAGAATGTTTTTAAAGCCTTAAACTCGGTTAATTTAGACAGTATAAAGTCGAGAAGTGAGGCTGATGCAATTATGTCTGAATTTTTAGAGGAGCCAGGAGTAAGTCAATTTTTGCTGAAAAGTTTAAGACAAGTGGATGGAAACTGGCGCTGGGACTTTAACTTGCCATTATTGCAACGGGATTACCCTGCCATTTCTGAAGGGATCAACAGTGATAAGCCTTGTTTAGCCCCAATACTCTTTATTAAAGGTGGACAGTCAGATTATATCCTGCCTGAACACAAACAAATTATTGGTTCTTTATTTCCAAAAAGCAGTGCCAAAGTCATAGGTTCTGCAGGACATTGGCTACATGCACAAAAACCCGTCATTTTTAATCGTTTGGTTAGAGATTTTTTGCAAAATGATACTTGTGGGTAATTCGCTTGTGTCACTTTGTGTGGTATATTCTGCGCGTTTTTTTATTCTGAAGGTTTTGCGATGCTAAATGAATATTATGAGCAAATAGAAGCTATCGTGTTAAACCTGACTTTGGTTGCGCTTTTTGCCCTAATGGGGTTTGCGATACACGATGTGTTGAAAAAGAACAATGTGCCTTTCCTTGGTAGAGCAGTGGTTTATCTTGTTTTATTTTTGGGTGCGGCCGGATTTATCGCCAAAGGTTTGATCCAGATCTTCTGGGAAAACAGTGGCATCTAATATAATTAGGCATCGAATTAGTTAAGTAAAGGAAGTTGGAATGGCAAGTGTAGGTTTATTTTTTGGAAGTGATACAGGTAACACAGAACACGTTGCGAAAATGATCCAAAAAGAACTGGGCAAGAATCTTATTGATGTTCATGATATTGCTAAAAGCAGCAAAGAAGACATTGCCGAGTTTGATTTACTTTTATTCGGGATCCCAACTTGGTATTACGGCGAAGCGCAGTGTGATTGGGATGACTTTTTTCCAGAGTTAGAAGAAATAGATTTCAATGACAAGCTAGTCGCTATTTTTGGTTGTGGTGATCAAGAAGATTACGCAGAATACTTCCTAGATGCTATGGGTATGATACGTGATATTGTGGAAGCAAAAGGCGCTATTCTAGTAGGTCAATGGCCTTGTGAAGGCTATGATTTTGAAGCCTCAAAAGGCATGGCCGATGACGAACATTTTGTTGGTCTGGGGATTGATGAAGATCGTCAACCCGAGTTAACCGAACAGAGAGTGAAAGATTGGTGTAAACAAATTCATGAAGAACTTTGTTTGTCTGAATTAGCCTAAACTCCTCGATTTAGGTTTCCTCCCTCATCGAACAAGCGTTAGATACATATAATACATCTAGCGCTTGTTTTGCTCAGTCATTTTAACCAGTTAAATCACTGGCGGTTTTTATGAAGATGACAACTTAAACTGGCTAACTGCTTTTTTCATTTCCACCATTAAATCCGTTAATGTTTGATTTGCCATTGCAGAGGAATGAGTCGATTGTGCACTTAGCTCAGCTAATGCCACTATAATGGCCAAATTATCAGCTATTTTCTCAAACAACGCATCCTGTTCTAAACTGTCACTGACAATTTCTTGGTTCATTTCCCGTAAACCGACTATAGTTTGATTTATTTCAGTAACTTGTTGGGCTACATCAGAAATTTGTGCTTCGCTTTGTTTAGCATACTCGGCACCTGTATTAATTGCCGTCACCGCTTGCTCTGCATCAGTTTGTAGACTTTCGATCATGGATTCAATTTCTTCCGTGGAGTTTTGGGTTCGGGTAGCTAAGGTCCGCACTTCGTCTGCCACCACCGCAAAACCTCGGCCTTGTTCGCCAGCTCGGGCGGCTTCAATCGCGGCATTTAATGCCAGCAAATTGGTTTGCTGAGCAATCGTTTTAATCACATCTAAAATACTGCCGATCTTTTTACTATTTTCATCTAACCGGTTAATTATTTTCGACGATTGTGCGGTCTGCTGGGTTTGTTCAGATATTTGTGTTTGCGTGGAGGACACTAATTGATTGACATTGGCACTTTGTAAACTAACTTGTTGCAACTGCTGCATGCCGTGTTGAATTTGTTCTATATTCGACTTACTGGCTTGACGAATGGAATTGGTATCTTTGGCAGTTAGGCTAAGCTGTTCCTTTTGCTTTTCAACCTGCTCTAATGTCTGTTTACTAAGGTTAGCTGTTGTCTCAGTGGCATTTTCTAATGATGTTTCTTGAAGGATAATCTTTTCAACAACAGCATGTAAGTTTTCAGTGACCTTATTAACATTCGTTGCCAGAACCGCAAATTCATCTTGATTGATGGAATACGCCTTATGGGTTAAATCGCCACTGCTAATAACAGCTAAACTGCGATTAATCGTTGCCAAGGGAGAGGCAATACTTCGTGTGGAGATACTGCCAAATATAATAGCCGCCATCAAGGCTATAAATAACAAAATTAGCCCTTTCCAAATATTAGAGTTAACGGTTTCGATAATCGCCTGTTGCCCTGTTAATGTGTCTTGATTAACCTCTGAAAAAACCGTTGAAAACTGCTGTTTCGCAATCTCTAAATGCCCATTCGCAGTCACATTGTAATCATTTGCTTGCGCAATTAAGACAAGTTTTTGTTGTTGTTTTGAAAATATTCCGGGATCTTGCTGCAGTAAATTTTGTAATAATGAAAATTGAGTATTGAGCGATTGCACATACCCTTGTGTATCAATGGTTTCAGCTAATCTATTGATATAATCAATATCAACTTGCACATTACTGAGGGTAAATTCGATATCCCCCTTAATAATGTCACTTATTTGATAATCATCAGTGGCGATATATTCTTTTATTGAACCAAACAAAGGCATTATTTTATTGTCTGCATTGATTGCCGTTCCGATTAGAATATCAAGGTTGGGATCATCACCTTCCAAAAACGTCAAATCACCTAATAACGCACTGGTCTCATCAGCCATGGCAATAATATTAGTGGCCGTCTCCTTAACTTCAGCAGCTAACAATAGCTGCGTCTCCCTTGCTTGGTACATTTTTTTAGATTGGCTAACATAGGCTAACGCACTGTGTAGACCTTGTTGAAAATGTGTATTTTTATTGCCAGTGATTTGATTAAGGCTTTCAAGACTCTGCTTAAATTCAGCTGACAATTGATTGAACATCTGTTGGTTATTCTGTAATTGACTCAATGATTGTTCAAAATAGCCTTTGGTGGAGATAGTCGCAAGTGACAAAATACCCGTTTGAATTTGCAACATATTAGCATGCACAGGCATTTTTTGTTCCACCACACTTTGCGCAGATTGGCGTATTTCGGCTAAACCAAGATATGAAATTAAATTTGTAACCAGCATTACACAGCCGAACGAAATAAAACCAGTAATAATCTTGCCTATAACATTTAGCCTCATATTTAGCCTTCACCTCAACTAACCGATTAACTTCTTAATGAGTAAAATCCAACGAGTTATTACACCCTTTGTCGCTAACCAATTGCATAATACGTATTTGTACTGAGACTACGTAAATGCCGAATATTTCGTTAAATTGGTTCCTAAAGGGTAGCATGTTAAAAAAATGTAGCTGAAGTAGAAATATTTAACCACTTTAGTAATTAGTTTGTCCCCTATCCCTTTCATATTTGAATTACTTCCCTATAATGAAACCACCAGTTATCGTTTAGAAATACAGATGGATCAAAATAAAGAATTAAAAAAAGCAGGGCTTAAAATCACCCTACCAAGACTGAAAATTCTCGAGGTTTTGCAGGCACCTGCAAACCAACATATTAGTGCGGAAGACGTATACAAATTATTGATAGAACAAGGTGAAGAAATAGGCTTAGCCACAGTTTACCGCGTTCTTAATCAGTTTGATGACGCAGGAATCTTGAACAGACACCACTTTGAAGGTGGTAAATCAGTATTTGAAATAAGTCATAAGCAACATCATGATCATTTAGTGTGCTTAAAATGTGGCAAAGTCATCGAATTTGAAGATCCGATCATCGAAAAACGTCAAGAAGAAGTTGCAGCTCAGAACAAAATGAAATTAACCCATCACAGTTTATATTTGTATGGTGAGTGCACTGACGATAGTTGTGACGAAGATTAGAGCATTGGAAACAGAAGATTGAAATAAAGTTCAATCTTCTATGGATTAATAGTTCTGCGGAGTGTTCGTTTTGGCATTCTAGTAACCAGTTCATAACCTATTGTATCTGACCAAGATGCCACTTCGTTAACTAATAATTTTTTACCCCACAATTCAACTTCAGAATTAATTTCTACCTCAGTTAAATCTGTCACATCAACCGTTATCATGTCCATGGAGACTCTGCCGCATAGTTTAGCTTTTTGTCCATTTACCAAAACCGGTGTGCCAAGTTTCGCAGTGCGCGGGTAACCGTCTCCGTAACCTGCCGCAATGGTAGCCACCATAGAGTCCTGGGCAGCAACCCAAGTATTACCATAACCCACACTCTCTCCTTGTGGGACCTTACGTAGTGCTATCACTTTGGACTTAAACGTCATCACCGGGACTAGGTGCCGCTGCATATCATCTTCAGTTAATTTATCCTCAGGCATAAAAGGAGAAACGCCATATAACATGATACCAGGACGATTCCATGTTCCGCGTGCAAGAGACCATGCTTTTATCCCTGCCGAGTTCGCCATGCTGGTTTTAATTGACTTAGAGAATTGCTTTTCTAACTGTTCACGGCAGTTTATAAACTTTGCTAGTTGTTCATTCGTAAAGTTATTGTTGATTTCATCAGCCGCTGACAAGTGCGTCATTAACACCACATTTGTTACCTGTTTTGCGCTATTTAGTTTTGAATAAATATCCATTACCTGTTCAGGTGAAAAGCCGAGTCGATGCATGCCCGTATCAACCTTCAACCAAACATTAATACTTGTATTGGTGTCTAAATTTTCTAGCATTTGACACTGCCCCAGGTTATGCATAACCACGCTAAACCCTTGTTTACACGCAATAAATAGCTCTTCTTGAGAAAAGCACCCTTCCAACAATAAAATCGGTAGGGAAATCCCCTGTTGGCGCAATTCAATACCTTCTTCCAAGCTAGAGACTGCAAACATAGTGACACTTTGCTGCAATGCTTTAGCAATTTCTGCTGCACCATGACCGTAAGCATCGGCTTTTACCACAGCCACAGTTTGACTGTCTGGCGATAGCGTTTGAGCATAATGGCAATTAGCAACCAAGGCGTTTAAATCAATTGTAATCTCGGTGGGGCGAGTCATTAAATAGCGTGTCCTAGGGCAATAAAAATAATCAAGAATTAAATATCAGTAATCGTACTTAAATTTATTAAATAACGAGTTTATTTGTATATAAACTTTTCCAATCTTTCCATCGGCAATGTTTTCACCATCTAAGGTTATCGCCCGAGCAATATTTTTAGTCGAACTTGTTAACCATATTTCGTCCGCTAAACGGGCGTGTTCTAGACTAATATTTTGTTCCATCACTTGATAATCAGTGTGTTTTTTTAAAAGATCTAACACGATAGCCCGGGTAATTCCTGGTAATAATTGGGAGTCTAAAGGCGGTGTAAAAACCTGATTGTCCTTAACCACAAAAACATTGCAAGATGATGCTTCGGTAATCTGATTTCCTTCATTGTAAAGTAAACATTCATCTACTTTGTGGTCTTGACTACTTTGATAATGCAAAACGTTACCCAACAAAGAAGTCGACTTGATATGGCATTGACGCCAACGCAAATCTTGCTGGCTTACCAAGGCTAACCCTTTGTTGTTGTTGTTATCATCATAGTTAACCGGTGCTTTAATGGCATAACACATCATAAACAAGGTTGGTTCAACATTATCTGGAAAACCATGCTGACGTTTGGGGCTCACACCGCGACTCACTTGAATATAAACCGCTAAGCTATCACCGCTGTTTTGCGCCAAAAGTTCAGACAAAATGGTTCGCCACTTTTCATCAGGCCAACCTAAGTTAATGCCAATGGCGGTTAAACTACTTTGTAGACGGGCGATATGTGGGCCAAAACCAACCATTTTGCGATCATAGGCTGGGATCACTTCGTAAATCCCATCTCCAAATAAAAAGCCACGATCCAGTGGCGATATCATCGCTTCATTTTGAGGCATAAATTTGCCATTGAGGTATACAGTTGCATCAGTCATATTGCAGCCAAAAATGTTAATTAGAATGAATTTGAGTGAATAGATTAGCGTGTTTAATCTCGGCTAAATTGACTAAGTTATGGGCAGTTTGAATATCCACTGCTGAAAAAGTGACTTTGCAACCTGGTGTCGCTTGAGACAACAAATCACAATCAATGGACAACACACTCCCCAATTTAAAGTAGCCTCCTACCGTTTGCCGATCGTCCAACATTATTATGGGTAAGCCTTGCTGAGGAATTTGCACTGCTCCGCGGGTAATACCTTCAGATAACATGGGTTGGTTTGGTGCGGCAATGGGATTGCCAGTTAATTTACACGCCATTCGACTTGAATCAGGGCTGACAATGTATTGGTGAAGATAAAATTGTCGTAAAGCCACAGGGGTAAAATCATTAACTTGATACCCTTCAACTAATCTCAAGGTTAATTCACTGTTGACCGCAACCTTAACACTTCTTTGAGCAGCAAGAGGAGCAATTTTTGGCGTTTTGGGGTCAGTAGCAGGAGTTTGACTATAAAATGCAATTCTATCCCCCTGCTGCAACGCTTGGCCGTCTTTTGTTAAGCCACCTAGCCTATCCCGTATCACTGTTGTGCAACTTCCAAAGATTTCGGCAACATCAAATCCTTTATGGACAGCCACATAACTACGAAGTCCATTAACTGCTTTTTTAATGGTAACAATGTCGCCCGAATGCAGTTGAAAACTGCGCCACGATGGCTGCTGTTGACCATTAATACAAACTTCCGTTGTCCCCCCTGTAACTGCCACTTGGCAATCAGAAAGGCTTTTTAAACTAAATCCACAACCAATTACTTCAATACTTGGGGCGATGTTTTGATTGTCACACAACCAATTGGCCCATTGGCAGCTTCGTCGATCAGCTGGCCCTCCAGTGGTAATCCCTAAGTGTTGATAACCCCTTCGACCAGCATCCACTAAAATACTTTGCAAACCGGTCGCTATTATTTCAACAGCATCAATCACGAACTTTGCTCCAGCGTTTGATAATACGTATCTTCGCTAATGGGTTTAAATCTAACAGTATCACCTACTTTGAAAGGAGAAGGAGAAGCTTGTTCTGGGACAAATAATTCTAACGGGCAGACACCAACAATATTCCATCCTCCCGGCGAAACATTAGGATAAATAGCGGTTTGCCGATCAGCGATAGCCACTGAACCTTTGGGGACTTTTTTACGTGGACTGGTTAACCTTGGAGTGGCGATTTTTTCATCGGTTTCCCCTAAAAATGCAAACCCAGGGGCAAAGCCTAAATAATAAACACGGTAGCTATTTTGTTGGTGTATTTGGATAACCTCATCGACAGTGATCTGATTATGCTCAGCGATACGCTGTAAATCATTGTCGTCAGACAAACCGTAACATACTGGGATCTCTACAATTTTAGACTCCTGTGACAAACCAGCTTGTTCACTCTCGCCAACTTGCAGCGCTTTTGTTAACCCAAATACTTGCGCTTTTACTGCAAAATAATCTGTGAGAAATATATCATAGGTAATTAATACAGAGTGATAAGCAGGAATAATATCTAACAACCAAGGCGTGTCAGTTTGTTCCAGTAAATGCACAAACATACTTACCTGTTGATTTTTATGTTTCAGTGTAGGCCCATCAAAATAGACAATAACGGCATTTTCACTGGCTATATTTATGTTAATTGCTTCGCTTCTCATAATTCTAGTAATTCCAGGACAGCCATTAAGATAATAACTCACGGATATGTTTTACCGCCTCAGCCGCACCAGCACTATCTCCATGCACACACAAAGTATCAACTTTTAAGGGTAAAACTTGACCAGATGCCGACACCACTTCTTGACTTTTTACCATTCGTTGTACCTGTGCGAACATATCATTTAACTGCAATACAGCGCCCGGTTTCGCCCTAGAAAGAAGTAAACCTGTTTCTGCATAACGCCTATCGGCAAACGCTTCAAATTGAAGCTCGAGATTATACTGATCTGCTATTTGTTGAAATGATTGCCAATTCGATACCGCTTGAACGACCAATACTAATGCCTCAGAGTAAAGACTGACAGCCTTTACCACAATTTCAAATATACTTTTATTGGCCATCATATCGTTATATAACGCACCGTGAGGCTTAACATAATCGACGGTCTTCGAATGTATTTTTGCCATGCCCTCTAATGCCGCAATTTGATAATGTAAAAGCGGAATAAGTTCATCTTCCGTTAGTGCCATACTGCGACGGCCGAATCCCTGTAAGTCAGGATAGGATGGGTGTGCACCTATTTTCACATTGTGTTGTTTTGCCGAGAGTATGGCGGATTGAATAGCCTGTGGGTCGCCACTATGGAATCCACAAGCAATGTTTGCCATGTCAACATAGGGCATAATTAAATCGTCATGTGGCATCCGCCACGCGCCATAACTTTCACCTAAGTCACAATTTAGTTTGATCAAGCGCTTATTGCTCCTTGTAAATTCAGATATAATGGTGATCTCAGGCGAATTCAAACTTAGTGATTTTTTCGCAGATCACAACTAAGATTCGCTAGTTTACTTTATTCTTAAAAAAAGTCAGGTGTATGCTACAAATTGGAAAAATGAATCACTTAGAAGTGGTTGACAAATTACCCTTTGGATTTTATCTAGACGGTTCACAAGTAGAACGTATTTTATTGCCAAATGGTTCTGCACCTGAAGGTTGTGAAGTTGGTCAAATGGTGGATGTGTTTATCTATCATGACAGTGAAGATCGCATTATAGCGACCTCCAAAATCCCCCTAGCTCAGGTTAATGAAGTGGCTGTCTTAAAAGTAAAAAGCCTGACTCGAGTTGGTGCTTTTTTAGATTGGGGGCTAGAAAAAGATTTGTTAGTACCTTTTAGTGAGCAGGAACGCCCCATGTCTGAAGGTATTGAATACGTGGTTTATGTATTTGAAGATCCAGAAACTGGACGGCTTGCGGCATCGACAAAACTTCGCGACTTTTTATCTGAAGACGGCCATGATCTGAAAGCCGGAGAAGAAGCGGATTTAATTATTTGTGGTCGCACAGATTTAGGCTACAAAGCGGTGATAAACGGTACGCACCTCGGTTTGATTTTTAAAGATGAAGTATTTAAACCTATTCGCACCGGCCAAAAGATGAAAGGTTACGTAAAACGAATACGCGAAGACGGGAAAATTGATTTGTGTTTTCAGCTTCACAACGAGCAAGCCAGAAAAGAGTTAACCGAACTTATAATTGACGATCTGATTGCCCATGATGGCCTGTCCACCTTAACGGATAAAAGTCCTCCTCATGAAATTAGCCAGCGCTTTGGAGCCAGTAAAAACGCCTACAAAAAGGCCTTAGGTTCGCTGTTTAAGCAGAAGCGTATTTTAATCGATAAAACCAAAATCACACTGGTAAAGTAAAACTATAACGACCTTAACAAGGAACAAGAAATGCAGGCGACCGTTACTTGGCGAAAAGGTATGCTGTTTGATTGTGAAACAGACTCAGGTAAAACTTTTCAATTAGATGGCAATGGTGAACAATTAACACCGATGGAAACTGTTCTATTATCGGTGGGAGCCTGTTCTTCTGTAGATGTAGTTGAAATTATGAAGAAATCTCGTCTCCCCCTAACGAGTTGTCGATGTGAGCTCAAGGCCACTCGCGCGAAATCGGCACCTAAAGTATTTACCGATATTCATGCAGAATATGTGGTGAGCGGTGAAAAAATAAGTGATAAACATCTGGCTCGCGCGGTTCAGTTATCCTGTGAAAAATATTGCTCAGTGATGCTAATGTTAGCCGGTAATGTGAACATCACCACATCTTACCGAGTTGAGGACTAATAACCTCAAAAAGCCTGTTTAGTAGCTAAACAGGCTTTAATTAACGAATTTTTAATTACTAACTATTTTTAATCTGCGGTTAATTCCGTTTGCTCTATGTAATTTTTCCCTTCATCAGTTTTATCATTGTTTAACGCCTGAGTATCTCTAACATTCTTCTGGACAGTCACAGCAGCAAACAAACTTAATGTGTATGCCATTCCGTAAAACCCTTTTTCACTTAATAATAAATCTGCATTAATCAAACCGATTACCAAAAGTGCAATGGCCAGTCCTGCTGATAACCAAGATAAGGTACCGTAAATAGAAGAAGTATTAATGCCTTCTGCTTTGTCTCGTATGTTTTTCTGTAACGATACAGTTGAAAACAAGCCATAAAGTAAGGTGATCAAGTAGTAACCTTTTTCATTAAGTAACATTTGTGCGTTGAAGAGTCCCACGCCATACGCGCCGATACCGATAAGCAAAGCGGCAATGGCTGCAAAGGTATAAGATTTGGTAGGCCCTTGCATCGAAGTTTCTAATGTTTGTGTTGTCATAATAATTCTCACTTGTTTCGTGTGTTGATTAAGGTATGGATAGAGTTTGCCTTCAAAAACACGAATAATAAACCCAGTTGTTAGATGAAGATTATTTCAAGCCTTAAAGTTTACAAATAATATACTTTACAAGGAGTTTATATCTCCAGCAGCCGTGTAGGTAATAAACTCGCTGGCCAACTTGTTCTCACGCAAATACTGGCCAATGGTTGTGAACGTGGTGGTGTACACTTTGCCATTGTGATCTTGAGTAGTGACATCATCCATGAACATTGAGCCAAAAAATAACTTAAACGGGCTAGTTTTTACTCGTTGGGCTTGGAAATGTGCCTTCGCGTTAACCTTCAACTGGGCGACGTCTTGGGTGTTATAAATGGCCGAGTTCAATAAATCTAAAGTATATTCAGTACAGTTTTGAAAGGTCGAATTAAAAGGGTTGGCAATGACCGAATAGTTTTGATTGTGCAAGAATTTATCTTTTCCTGAAGCAATCAAATCAATTAATTTGTCTTGCACTTCTGCACTAGGAATTAAAATCCCGGCGGTTAACTCATGCACTCCCCAAAAGAAATCTACTGGATAGTCGACGACCAGCTCACTCTTGTTAGCTTTGCCGCTTTGCTGGTAAAGATTATGTATCGCATAACCTTGCACAATTTCGCCATTATCCAAAGTAATATTTGAATATAGAGCAACAGCCGTATGAGTAAACTTAATACCTTCGGGCAAATCTTTCTCTGGTCTGCCCACTCTAGCAATAATAAATGCTCTAGCACCTTTTGATGCGGCATATTTTTCTACATCTTTGGCAAACTTAATAATTTGTTCTGGTGCATGCTGACTGGCTGCATCGCTTTGACTTCCAGCCAATGCATTAGGGCTGATAAAACTAAAAATGCTAACAATAATAAATAGATAAACTGTCGTAGATTTCATTTCCCTATTCTCCTTACAAGGGTTATTAAAATGATTCAAAAGGGCATTGTTAATTTACTTTTTGTTAATTACTTGGCTGGGCGCAGGATCGGCCGTGATCGTATGCTCAGTGATAATCAAAGTATGTTGATGATGGGGATGATGAGAACTGGCATGAGAAGATTTTAGACCGTCACTTAGTGCGTCTCCTGCTTCGGCAACCACACTTCCAGCAACTAAACTCACACCGCCCGCCACAATCACTGGGGTGACCAAAGCAACGCTGGCAACTTTAGCAGTGGATGCAACTCCTTCTGATGCCGCTAAAGCAGTGTGTTTGCTTGCTTGACCACTGTGATGAGCTGAGCCCGCTGCCTGAGTATTTAGTGATGACATAGATAAAATCATAATTAGAGCGCTTGTTACACGTTTCATATTGTTCTTCCTGTTAGTTATGAACGAGATAAACAATAGCTACTGGGTATACCCTATGTAAACAAAGTTGATTTATGTATACTAAACGTCAACCAATAGTTTATTATTTTAATACCAAAGGGTAGAAATGAGTCAAATTGGACAGGTTAGCAAAACACTCAAGCAACTTTTAAAACAACAGCAAGTTACCTACCGAGATCTTGCCGATAAATTGGCTATGAGCGAGGCCAATATAAAACGCATATTTTCAACCAATAGTTTTACATTGGAACGTTTAGAAGAAATTTGCGACGTACTCCAAATGTCACTTTCTGATCTTTTTGTGGTTGCACAAAAGCAAACTGAGAAGCTCAGCCAACTCACCGAAGAGCAAGAACTACAATTACTTGCCGATCCTAAATTATTGTTGGTGGCTGTGTGTGTGCGGGATTCATGGAAGTTCGAAGAATTAATCGAACATTACGATATTGATCAATTTGAATGTACGCGCCTATTAGCAAAATTAGACAAACTTAAAATTATTAGTTTATTGCCCAACAACCATTATAAAACCTTAATTGCCCAAGACTTTAGATGGATACCTGGTGGTCCATTGGAGAAATTTATGGAGCAAGAGGTTATGGTGAAATTCATGGCGCCGAAAAAGGATGAAAAGTGGAATTTCAGGCTATATATCCGTGGTCGATATTCACAAACCTCAATAGAGATCATCCAACGTAAGTTAAACCAACTCACTAAAGAAGCGTCAGACCTCAATCAAGAAGATGCCTCCTTACCATTATCTAAGCGCCAACATATGGGCATTCTTATGGCCATGCGACCTTGGGAACCTTCGCTGTTTGAAAGCATGCGCAGAAATAGTGATGGAAATGATAAAAAATAGCACAGATTGTTAAAACACCGCCTGATATGCTAGGTTCATATTTAAACTTTAGGGGATTAAAACGTAACCTAGGAGCAACAAATGACATCGGAAAACTCGAATCAAGATGACAATAGCTTTATGCATTTTGCTGCACTAAAAACAGCGATTGTGAATGGTGAAGAACAATCGGTAAAAGAGCTTCTATCAGGACAGCCAATGCAGGCCCTTGAAAAAAGCTACCTCATGGATTTAGCCAACTTAAACAACAACAGCGCAATTAGAAAGTTACTCGAAAATATTCCCGTTAAGGAATAGCCTTTTTTATTGGAAGTCTTTTTTATTGGACAGTCTTTTTTATTGGACAGCCACTGTTTCTGTGATCGAACAGCTTCAAATTTAGACAGTCACAAACTGGACCACCATAGTCAAACAAACAACTACACTTTAT
>NZ_JBGOSE010000011.1:0-138187 GCF_041538045.1 Aliiglaciecola sp. SL4
TGAAGCTGCACCGGAAAGAGTACTTGCAACCCTCGTATTTTTCCAGTGAGTTTGGTGTTATAAAGTATGAGATCTCGTTTATTGAGGCTGTGTACTTCTTCATCTTTACCTCGATGGTTTTAGATATAATATCTCCAACAAAGTGTCCAAGAAAAGTTGACCATTAAAGTCTAGATAAGAGTTATTATGGGTGTCTCGTTTATAACTATTGATGAATTACTAGGAATTACTAGGACACCCACCTTAAAGTGTCCTTAATTTAAGGATTTGGACCGAATTAACTAATTACTAGGACATCCACCTTAAAGGATAATTACTAGGACACCCACCTTAAAGTGTCTTTAATTTAAGGATTTGGACCGAATTAACTAATTACTAGGACATCCACCTTAAAGTGTCCTTAATTTAAGGATTTGAACCGAATTAAACATGGGTGTCTCGTTTATATCGTTGTTTATATCTTTCGGTTGTATCCAAAGCTTACTCAAAAAGTGAGAGGGATGTGGTGAGGATTCTAAATTTAGGGTAATCATTAAATCCGCATTTTCTTCACATTCTTTAGAAATGGTTCGCACTGGTGTGGCTACGCAGAGGTATAACCTTGATACAGGTTTTACAAATCGTGTGGTTCCAATCAAAATCGACTTACTTAATGGTGAAACCTGTCGAGATTATACCGTTGAAGCTACTAAATGATGTGCTTCTATGGTAGTGCATGGCAAGGCCTGTCGTATGGAGATGGTAACTGGATGGTTAGAAAATAATATTCTTTATCATTAAGAATGACAGGATCAGTTCGTCGAATTCCATACTTCAAACTTAGTCATTACTTTGGTGAACATGACACTTTGTAAATAGTGGTTAAGCCATTGTTTAACCTTTGGGTAGGGAGATTGCTGATACCATTGACGTTCGACTTTGGCGAACTGACGGATGAAAGGGAGTAACGCTATGTCAACCAAACTCTCTTGGTCTGAAATGATATAAGACGTTTTGTTTGTCTGATTATCTGCGGTTCCAACTGACAAACAATCTTCTAATTCTTGAATATAAACCTCGCATGCTTGTCTGCACTCAATCAGGTTGTTTTCTTTATAGCGTTTGGCACATTTATACGCATTTAAATGTGTTTTAAATTCGTCATCAAAACGAGCAATTAACGAAAGCATTGAAGGTAGAGCCATTGGTTCGTCTTTACGAAGCAGATCATCAGGATCACTCTGAGCTAAAGCCCACAACATAACCTCAAGACTTTCTTCAATAATCAATATCGATTTTAAATCATTTTCCACTACTAAAATGGGGACCGAACCTTTTGCGGAAGCTTTTAGCATTTCTGCAGGTTTATTGTTTAATTTTACTTCTCGCACGGCAACGGGTTGGTTGGCTTTGAAAAGCGCAATTCTTGCTCGCATTGCATAAGGGCAGTTTCGTAATGAGTATAGTATCGGCTGTGCCATAGTTACTTTCTATTGTTTTTAAAGTTGCCGAAGTCGGCACTTATCTTAATTATTAAACGTCTAAAGCTCGGCACTTTGCAGGATTTGACGAGAATAATCCACTCTAGTGATATTCATTGGCTAAATATACAGGTAAAATCATCAGCACATAAATGCGGGATGTAAAATAGACCGTAATAGCACTTAAAATAAATCGCACCTAAATGAGTAATGTCGGCATGAGTAGTATCCAAAACCAGCAAAAAATTGAATTGTTAGCCCCTGGGGGTGACATTGATGCCATAAAAGCGGCAATTATTGCTGGTGCCGATGCCGTGTATTGTGGTCTAGATAATTTCAATGCCCGTAATCGTGCATCGAATATTTCCTTTGAGCAACTTGTTGGTGTTATTCGGCTCGCCCATCAATATGAATGTGAGATTTTTCTGACCCTGAATATAGTCATTTTAGAGCAGGAGTTTACTACCTTAGCTAAGTTGCTAAGTAAATTAGTAAACACCACCTTAGATGGTGTGATTGTTCAGGATATTGGCATGTTTAATCTTATCAAGAAGCATTTTCCTTCTTTAGATATTCATGCCTCTACGCAGCTTACTACTCACAATGCGGGGCAAATTGCCTTTCTAAAAAAATTAGGGGCATCTAGGGTCAATTTATCTAGAGAATTAAATCTGCGAGAAATTAGTGCGTTAACCGCAGTAAGTCGCGAACACGACATTCTAACCGAAGTGTTCGTTCATGGCTCATTATGTGTTGCGTTCTCTGGATTGTGCTATTCAACCTCTGCAAGTGCAGGAAATTCGGGTAATCGCGGACGTTGTAGCCAGGCGTGTCGTGAAGAATATGAAACCACTGAATCAGGCCATAACTTTCCCCTTAACCTAAAAGATAACTCTGCATTTTTTGATCTGCCCGCTTTAATCGAAGCTGGTGTTTATTCGTTTAAAATCGAAGGTCGAATAAAAGGCTCGAGTTACGTTCATACCGTTGTGGATAGCTTCCGTAAACAAATCGATGGCTTTGTAGAAACGGGTGAACTACTTGAAGATGGTGAGCGCCTCTATAAGGTGTTTAATCGAGATTTTTCCAATGCATTTTTACGTGGTGATTTAAATCAATCGATGTTTATTGATAATCCACGGGATAACTCTAAAAACCATGCCATCGCCAAAGCCAGTTCTGACAACGATAGCAATCGTATATCGGTTGTGCAAATACAAGAAGTAAAGCAAACCTTGTATCAAGAGAAGAATGAACTTCACGATATCGTAAGGGAAAAAATCCAATATTTGAGTATCGATAAAGTTCCTTTGGAACTTTCATTCTCCGGTGAAGAAGGTTGTCCGTTAACGCTTGTTATCAAAACAGATGATTTAAGCCATCAGCAATCTTTTCAGGATAAAGAGCCGCAGACTCATGACAAAACCATTACATTACAATCAAGCAGTTTATTAACAAGAAGTGATAAAAATGCAATTGATAAAGTCGCTTTAGAGAAGAGATTTAAAAGTTTAAGTAACGGAGATTATGAGCTAATTAAAATTGATTTAAATAGTTTGTCGACAGGGTTAACCGTCCCTTTTCGTGAACTGACTACGTTGAAAAACGAAGCTACTCGCTTATTAAATGGTGCTCAAGCGTTAATTCCTCCAGTAACACTGCCTAAATTAACAAGTCACGACAAAGATGCTGGTGGCTCGCAACAACCCAAACTCTCCATCTTAATCTGCGATGAATCTGATGTAACATTGGCGGATGTTACCGATGCTGATATTTACTTTAAGTTACCTGATGCTTACAAGCGAAATTGCACGAAGTATATTGATTTCCTTGCTGAAAACCCTCGTCTTATCCCCTGGTTTCCAGCAGTACTAATTGGTAAAGATTATGAAGTGGCGATTAATATCTTAGAAAAAATTATGCCACCATTAATTGTCACAAATAATACTGGCATTGCTTACCAAGCTAACAAATTAGGGATAAAGTGGATTGCCGGTCCATTCTTAAATACGACTAACTCTTATGCTTTAATGGCCATGAAAGAAGAGTTTGACTGTAGTGGAGCGTTTATTTCGAACGAGCTGAATCGTATGCAGATGAAAAACATTGCTCGTCCTGAAAACTTTAAGTTGTTTTACAGTATTTATCATCCCATTTTGCTGATGACGAGTAGGCAGTGTTTTTTCCAGCAAAGTGTGGGGTGTGATAAGCCGAGAATTGACAATGGTTGTATGTTGTCCTGCGATAAATCTACCAGCATTACAAATCTTAAAGGTATGTCTTTTGCCATTGATAAACAAAAAGCAGGTTACCCAAGTATTTATAATGAAGATCAGTTTTTGAATATGCAGGTGATTCATGATTTAGCTGACTTGTTTGATGGCTTTATGATTGACCTAACTAATATTGGCGCTGGTGATAAAGTCTCCCCAGACAAAGTTGCGTTAATAGAGCAGTTCGAGGAGTTGTTGCAGGGAAATAAACAAGTTGAAAATCAGTTAAATACTATGGTGCCAGCGTCGACAGACAGTCAATACCATAATGGCTTGTAGTTAGAGCTACAGCTTTACCGCAAATATTTGTGAATAGTCATTAATTTGGATATTTGATGGCTAACTCACTCTCAAAATTCGCTATCGAGACACCCATCACTGTTCACTATCGAAAAAGGTTAACGGGACACCCTTATTAGTAGCTGAAGTTATTAGTTAGAAATTGCTACTATTGGGACAGGCATGAACCACAACTTAGACACCCATCCTAGTTAAACGGAGTTTGAAAATCATCACTCTAGGACCAGCAATGGTAATAGATCTATTTCAATACTACTAAATTTTCACAATCGACTATGCTTAAAAGTCTTTAATCACCAAGGATGGATGATGTATGGCTCAAGCGAGAAAAAAGCAAATATGTTTAAGTGAGACTCCCTACTATCACTGTGTTTCGCGGTGTGTCAGACAATCATTTTTGTGCGGAGAAAATAAATTCACTGGGCAAAATTACGAGCATCGGCGCGGTTGGGTAGAATCTCGGCTACTATTTTTAGGTTCGGTTTTTGCCATTGATATTGCCGCTTTTGCGGTAATGAATAATCATACACACGTCGTTCTGTTCGTAGATAAAGATCTTGCTGGAAGTTTCTCAAAAAAAGAGGTACTTACTCGTTGGCATAAATTGCACAGAGGGACTTTGCTCACGCAAAAATATCTGAATGGCAAAAAACTCAATAAATGTGAAGCACTTACAGTGGATAAAATCACTGAAGTCTATCGTAAGCGCTTGTTTGACATCAGTTGGTTTATGCGAAGCTTGAATGAATACATTGCGCGTGAAGCTAACAAAGAAGATGAATGTACTGGTCGGTTTTGGGAAGGAAGGTTCAAATCTCAAGCGTTATTAGATGAGCGAGCACTTTTAGCTTGTATGGCTTATGTCGACTTAAACCCAATTCGAGCTAGAATGGAAAGCACTCCTGAAACTTCTAGGCATACTAGTATTTTCAAGCGTATTGCGGCCATGAAAACGGGTAAACAGCCTAAATCACTATTACGTTTTGTGGGTAATCACCGACAAAATACACCCAAAGGTATTACTTTTAGTTTGAGCGACTATTGTGAGTTAGTGGACTGTACCGGAAGAATTGAACGAGATGACAAGCTTGGATTTATAGGTAATAGAAAAAACAAACCCCTCGAGCGCTTAGGTATTAATTTACAGCAGTGGTTTACTCTAGCCACCGAATTTGAGCGTCACTTTTCAATCGCGGCAGGTAGCGAACATATGCTACAAAAATTCAAACGTAGTACAAATCATCAACGGATTCGAGGTATGGGTAAAGCCAAATTACTGCTCAACCCTATTTACCGTCAGGGAAACTAATCCCAGACATGGGACCTAAGGTGTTACGGTTTGCTCATCTATGAGTTACTGACAAATGAGCTTATTGAGAGTAGTTAAAAATCAGTTTTTGTCATATAAATCCTCAACATTTCTTGAAACTAATTCATTTTCATAAACCGATATTGCTATACAACTACCAAATAGATCTTTTTTAAAATGGGTGTCTCAATAATTTGTTTCTTACTAATTCCTTTGGACTGTGAATAACCTGATTGTTACTGTGGCTGTCTAAATAGTCTTTAATTTGGCTGTCCTGCTAATACCGCTAATAACTGCTCCTTAGCATGGCTGTCCCGCTAGTGCGCAGTCTTTAACTAAAAAATGCCCACCTAAGTGGGCATTAAGTTGCTATTCAAACTCTATATTTGGCGGGTTCTAAGGTTCATCATTGAGTATTAACTCCTGCACGCGATGATGATAAAACGCGGGGTTTAAACCGATTAGTTGCGGGATTGTTGCCGAAACGGCAACTGATGAGAGTGTTCCAAATACGACACCAGTAAATAGGGTGATGGCGAAACCTTGTAGTGGCTGTCCACCGAAGAGCCAGATTGAGGCTATGGTTGCCAGTGTGGTGCCCGAGGTTATTAACGAGCGGGTTAATGTTGATTTAACCGCGGTATCCACTATGTCACTCAAGTTTAGGTTGCTTTTTGCGCTCATGACTTCACGTAACTTGTCTCCAATTACGATGGAGTCATTCAGTGAGTAACCAATAATGGCAAGCACTGCAGCTAATACCGTCAAATCAAACGGTAGGCCAAACCACGCAAATAATCCCAGTACCACTAATACATCATGGATCAACGCCACCAATGAGCCGCAGGCTAAGCGCCATTCAAAACGCCAGGTCAAATACATCATCATCGCAATTGCAGCAACAAGCATGGCTAAACCGCCGTTATCAATTAATTCCGACCCCACTTGTGAGCCAATAAAAACCGAATCTTGCGGAGTAATTTGGTAGCCGCTTTGTTTAGCGAAATCTGCAAGCCAAGCTTTATCTATAACATCAGCTACACCATCCGCCTGGCGCACAGTCCAATGGGTATTTGTAACGCTGCTATTGAGCTCAAAATCCGCCGTCAGTTGGGCACCCAACTGACGTTGCATGTCTGCTTTGTCGATACTTTGGCTGGTGGTGAATTCCGTCATATAACCACCCGTGAAATCCAATCCTAAATTTAGTCCACGCATCCCTAAACCCACCACAGACAGCACCATTAACGTCATTGCGAGATAGAATCCTGCAATCCGATATCGACTGAATCGAGAAAGGGAGGGCGATTTTTCCATTTCGTTTTTGGTCATATTAAGGTCTTTTGCAAAGTCCTCATTGTTGATTAATTTTGTGTTCATGACAAAAGTTCCTTATGCTTTACTGGGATTTGAGGTTTCACTAGGTAGGTCAATACGTGGGCGACAAAAACGCCGGTAAACATGCTGGTTAAAATGCCTAAACTGAGTGTCATGGCGAACCCTTTTACTGGGCCATACCCTATACTGAGAAGAATTAAGGCGGTGATCATAGTGGTTATGTTAGCGTCTAAAACCGTTCTAAACGCCTCCTTGTAACCTATCTCTATGGCTAAAAAGTTACTTCTCCCTCGTTTTCGCTCCTCTTTTATTCGCTCAAAAATCAACACATTAGTATCCACGGCCATGCCCACGGTGAGAACCAATCCGGCAATCCCCGGCAAGGTCAAAACCATATTGGGTAACAAGGCCATCAACCCAACTAGACACACCAAATTAAGAACTAAGCAAGTGTTCGCAATTAACCCCAATTTGCGATACCACAATCCCATAAATAACAAGGTGATACTCAAGCCAATGGCTAATGCCATAATCCCGTTGTTTACATTGTCTTGCCCCAGAGAGGCCTGAATTGTCCGTTGTTGGACTATTGTGATTGGTGCATCTAATGAACCTGCACGTAACAATAGAGCCAATTCAGCAGCTTCATCATGGCTGTCCAGATTAGTAATGCTGAAGCGATTTCCTAATTGGGCTTGAATCGTTGCAACGTTGATCACCCTACTACGTTTAACCATTTCATCGGCTGCGTTGCGGTGATATTCAGAAAATACCACCACCATGGGGTTACCAATATTGTTTTTGGAAAATGCTGACATCTTTTCGCCACCCACGGAGTCCAATGACAGATTGACTAATGCACCCCCCATTTCGTCGCGGCCTGAGTTTGCATTCTCAATGCTTGAGCCGGTGAATATTGGTTTCGAAGCGACCCGCAATCGACGACCACTGTTATCCTTAAAGGTTTTGGCACCTATTTCACCGTCTTTTGCCATTGCGTAAAAATCTAACGAAGCGGTGGCACCAATAATTCGTTTCGCCTGCTCAGGGTCTTTCACCCCGGGTAACTCTACGCGAATTCGGTTGGCCCCTTGCCGCTGAGTCACCGCCTCAGTAATCCCTAACTCTTCAATACGACCTCGTAAGGTCGTCAACGCTTGAGCCATAATTTGTTGGTGAAATTCGTTGATACTTTGCTCGGAAAACATCAAACGACCGTTATTCTCGTCAATTTTGGTATAAACAATTCCGGGTAAATAGTCTTGGACTTTTTGTACAAGGGTTTTCACATCACTTGTTTGCTGTGTGAGGAAGTGCAGGTTAAGACCATTTGCCGTGGAGGTGTCACCATTTGTTTCAGGCAGCTTGACGCTCATCCCCCTAAAACCTTGTTGGCGAATGATGTGCATGGCTTCGTCTTTTGCACTTTCGTAGCGTTCTTGATCTGCTTTTGGCGTATCAACCTCCAATACAAACAGGACACCCCCGCTAAGATCTAGACCCAACTTGATTGGGGACATGCCAAGTTCATTAAGCCATTTTGGCGCTGCAGATTGACTGCCTAAACGGACTTCGTAGCTGTCATCTAAGTCGGTCTTCAGTTTTTGTTGGGCAATGGAAAGCGCTTCATCATCGCCTTGGATAACAATTTTGCTGTCGGTATCGCCACTGATAATTTGTTTAACTTGAATGTTTTCCTGTTGCATTAACTGACGCAAGGTTTGCGGTGCAGGAAGTGATTGAGTTGGATTGCTGCTACTAATCAGTAACGCATTGTTGTTTCCATATAAAGTTGGGATGGCATTTAATCCCAATATAAGCACAGTGACGATAATCACGATTAACTGCCAAGTATGCTTGGATTTTGCTGTTGTTTTACGCATGTTCGTTCTCTTTTTTAGCAAATAACCCATTGCTTAGAGCAATGGTTAAATGGAGTGCGCAAGCGAGTAATAGGCTAACGCAACATAAATAAGGGTATACAGATACCCATTAAAAAAGTGCACTGAGTGTAGTGCGAGAATGTGTTAACTTAGGTAGGTAATAGCGCCGGAATACAGTGTATTTCCGTCTTTCCAGCCACCTAATTTGCTGTGGTTATTTGCAGCATCAGGTCGCAAAAACCATGGAGTATCAACACTGCTGACTGGCGCTGCTAAGAAGTGTTGACGACCTAAAATTTCAGGCAGAAATTCGTATGCTAGAACAAAAATGGGTTCGTTTTGAATGGGTGAGCTAAATGCACTGTAGGCGCAGCGCTCAAAGGGAGGCCAGCGTATATCGCGATTTATCTTAAAAAATTCAGGGGGAAATTTAGATTGAAAATGATCTTGCCTGCTCTTTTTGCGAGTAGTCCCTTTGCGCTTTTTTAACTCTGTTTGTTGTTTACTAATAATATAATCAGCAGACAAGATTTGGGTCAGTTGAGACAAGGTGTGTTGATTTTGTGCATTGTCGAGCTGACCAGCATGAACGTCGACGCTTAATGGGATGTGGGGAGAATTTAGCGGATTATCCACAGAGTGGGCAGGGGCACTCATTGCTATAAAAACAGCAATAAACCAACTAAAGAGTAAAGCGTGCCAAGACCACATGAAACTAATCTAACTACCTGTAATGAATTGATAAGGTTAATAAGGATGAAGGGAAAAAATGCAAGGGTTAGAACAAGAAAACAACAAACAAATAGTGTGCTAAGCCCGTTAATGCAATGCTATCACCGAGCCGATTCAACTGCTCGAAGATTATTGTGTCACATTAGAGGCTGGGCACTAATTGAACCGCACCTTCCACTACTTTCATATTCAATGGCACTTTACTTAACAGAGCAACGGTTGGATCTGATGTATCCAACTTATAAACTGGAGTGTTAATCAAAAACGTATTGATAAGCGTCATTACTTGGTCGTTTAACACATTTAAATTACCTTTATAATTGCCTGCTTCAACCGTTGAATCGATCAATTTAAGGTTTCGCAAATACACTGCTTTTTTGTCACTATCATAAAAAGGACTACCTTCAACCTGCAGCATTAAGCGCACTGGGTACTTAAATACAAAAGCATTGATCTCTGCACCTGAATCCACTCCAAGGGCTATTACATCTCGATTATCTGGACCAATATTAACACTTAAGTCATTGACTTTTAGTTCTACTGGGACACCCATGACAGTGGCTTTTTCGCTTAAATTAGGTAACTGCTGACTCAGCAGAGATTGTACTTGTGAGTTAGTAAATGAGAAAACAGATAGACCTTGGGTACTGGCACATCCGGTTAAAAATAGTGCGCCGATAAAGAATAAAATTTTCATGAAAACCTCTGGATGATTTGAAAATAATAAGGGGTTCCAATCCAGATTAGTTGCTGAGTGACACTAAACTGAATTGGCAATATCAGATCCACATAACATTGCTCATGTTGCTCAAGATTGTTTGCCCTTTTGATTCTATTGTACGAGCTTACAGGGCCCATTACTATCAATCTTGAACCTAACCCCTGTCTGAAGTGATAAGCGTTTTAACTCCATTGAATCTGGCGCTCAGTCCCATAATGAGACTCATATTGATTTTATCCAAATAGTTGCGCCAGCAACGCTAGTTTGCATGGACAACAAGCTACTAATTCAGCTTTTTAGGCTGATTGAATAGTAATTTTAAAGCAGCAAAGACACTTTTTTGGTGTTTAATCTGACTAAGCAGAATTCGCCACGGTGTGAATACCACATCAAAAAAGGAAACCTTATATTCTCGTTCAGTGACACCATAACGTGGGGCTTCGCCGTTATTACTTACAAAGGTTCCGAAAATTTTGTCCCAAATAATAAGCACCCCGGCATAGTTTTTATCAACATATTGAGGGTTACTTGCGTGATGCACGCAATGGTGAGTAGGGGTGTTAAACACTTTACCAAGTATTTTGAATTCGGGGCCAAGTTCAGTATGCACAAAAAATTGGAATGCCAAATTCAATGCGACTATTGTCAGCATTAGCTCTGGTGTGTACCCCAAAATAATCATAGGTAACCAAAATATCCACATGCCAACAACAGGGTAAAATAGACTTTGCCGCATAGCGGTAGAAAAATTCATATTGTTGGAACTGTGGTGTACAACACGGGCTGCCCATAACCAATTGCATTGATGACTAGCGCGATGAAACCAATAATATAAAAAGTCTTGTAAGATGATAGCTATAATCACCGTGAAAACGCTCAGTTCTATGCTAAATATTGCGAATTTACCGTGTAACCAATAAAAAAAGGGCATTAAAGCAAGCATGGCTAGAATGTCGGTTGCTTGGTGAGATAAGGCTAACCCCAGATTTAGGCCAAACTCTTTTAATGAGTAACTTTGCCTGCGTTTGCGCAGTTCTACGCCTATGGCGATCAGAAATAGTGGGCTCAACAATAACAATATAAATTCAGCGTTCACTAATCGATATCCTCACACATATGGCTGCCATTTTAGCTAAATCAAGTGTAGCAGAGTGTCTAGCTTAACCTGTTTGAAGACAACATAACTAATGGTATAGGATATTTTCCGCTGCAATTCCAACTCAGGCTTTCACCTTTTTTCCCATTTAAAGAGTAATTTCAGCCAACTTAAGCCTCTGTCTTTTAACCGACTAAGTTGTAATCCAATCTCCTTGCCAATCTTTATAAACAGGGGTATACCCGTTGTTTTTTATGGCCTCGGCCACTTCCTTGACCGAGCGTTCATCGCTGATTTCAAACTGTACTAATTGGCTCTCGGGTTTAGCGTAACCGCCAGGCTCAGTGGAGCTGCCAGCACTCATATGAGTGATCCCCAGTGGCATTAGGTTGTTCCTAAATTGACTTGTTTCACGGGTGGATAAGCTAATTTCTAAGGCTTCACTGAATAATCGAAATGCGCAGACTAATTGTACTAGTCCTGTGTCGGAAATGGGCATTTTTGCCTCAACTCCGCCTGTACAAGGCCGTAATCGAGGTAATGAAATACTGTATTTACTGCGCCAATAACGGTTCTCTAAATAGGCTAGATGATGTCCCATTAGTAGCGCATCTACACGCCAATCATCTAAGCCTAACAACACCCCTAAACCAATTTTATCCACATTCGCCTGAGCTAACCTATCTGGGCTATCTAAACGATTCAAAAAGTCCGACTTTTTACCTCGAGTATGATGTTTTGCGTAAGTCACAGGGTGGTAAGTTTCCTGATACAGCATAACCCCGTCTAACCCAAGGCTAACCAGTTGTTTGTATTGCCGGGTTTGTAAAGGTTGCACTTCTAATGAAACATGGCTGAAATGGCGTTTGCATTGGGGTAATACTTGAGCAAAATAGTCTATGCCTACTTTGCTTTCGTGTTCGCCTGTCACCAGCAATAGAGAGTCGAAACCACGGCCTTTAAGAATGTTTATTTCGTCTGCTATTTCTTGGTGATTTAGTACTTTACGTTTTATTTTGTTGCTTAGGGTAAAGCCGCAATAATCGCATTCATTGGCACACAGATTCGACAGGTACATGGGCGCAAACAACTGAATATTGTGACCGAAACGTTGTAAGGTTATTTGTTTGGCTTGCTGTGCCATTTGCTCTAGATAGGGGATTGCAGCTGGGGACAATAACGCCATTAAGGCGTAAAGGTTTCCGTTTGGGTGTTGCAAAGCTTGTTCAACATCAGCACAAGTGGCGCTATTTAACGCTAGTTGCAACGCAGTTAAATCTAATTGTTTAAATTTATCAACAAAGCTCATTTAAAAATCCCGTTAATGGACTGGTGTTGCTGGCTTGGTTTGATACCCGTGCTAAACCCGCATGATAGGTTTTACGTCCGGTAATAACCGCTTGACGAAAACACTGGGCAATAGTAACTGGTTGTTGGCTTGCCGCGATGGCGGTATTAACCAGTACCGCATCGGCTCCCATTTCCATTGCCGCAGTGGCATCCGATGGGCTACCGATCCCAGCATCGACAACCACTGGCACCTTAGCTTGTTCAATAATCATCTGTAAGAATGTTTTGGTCAGTAAACCTTGATTACTGCCGATGGGACTGGCTAGTGGCATTACCGCCGCACATCCAACTTCTTCCAAGCGCCGACATAATACTGGGTCGGCGTGGACATAAGGCATCACCACAAACCCTTTTTCTACTAAGGTTTCCGCTGCTTTTAGGGTTTCTACGGGATCGGGCATTAAATATTTGGGATCGGGATGAATTTCCAGTTTTATCCAGTGGGTGTGTAACATCTCACGGGCAAGTTGCGCGGCAAAAATCGCTTCCTGTGCGTTTCGCGCCCCTGATGTATTGGGCAGTAACTTCACGCCCATTGCCGTTAATGGTTGTATCAAGTTGTCGGTCCCCTGTTTTAAATCAATGCGTTTCATTGCTAGGGTGACCAATTCTGTTCCTGAGGCATGCAAAGCATCTAACATCACCTCACTACTGGCGAATTTTCCGGTGCCGCTAAATAAGCGAGAAGAAAAGTGTTGTCCTGCTATTGTTAACATTCTTTATCCTCCTGCCACAGCACTAAATATTTCAATTCGATCATTTTCATGACACAGGTTTGTGGACCACTGACTTCTGGGCACCACATGTTGATTGTGTACCACCGCAATGTTGTCTAATCTAAGCTCAAAAGATTGCACACTAAGGGCTAAAACCTGTTGTAAGTTGCTACTTTTGTTCACCTCTAAGGGGCGTTCATTTACATAAATAGTGATCATAAGGTTACCTCGGTTTGGGTGGGGTGCTGGGGCTTAGAAAGCTGACTTTGTGGCCCGCTGGGCCAGTGTCCACAGGCTTGGCAATGGGGATCACGGTGACGAATAAGCTGCCGCCAGCTGAGTTGCAAACCATCAAAAATGTGCAAATGTTGAAGCTCGGTATCAAGCTTTAGGATGTGTTTGATGCTTGTCAGTGCTTGCATACTGGCCATGATCCCAACGCTAGGACCAAGTACCCCTAAATTAGCACAACCTTGGGGGCTTGAATTGCCAGAAAAAAGGCAGTTGTAACAGCCTCTTTGCGGTGCCACTTGGCCATCAACCACCAACAATTGACCGGAAAACGCCGCGACTGATGCGCTTATCAACGGGATAAAGTGCGCGGCACACCAAACATTAATCGATTGCCGAGTTGGCATGTTGTCTGAACAATCAAGTAAGATTAACTGGCCGTTTTGATGGGCTTGTTGCAGCTCAACATTGCTGTGCAATAGATGTTCAGCAAAACAATGGGTAAACTTTTCGCAGAAATAGCGGACTTGTGTATCACTATTGATTGCAGCGACTTTTTCAGCGGCACAGATGGCTTTGTGTTTGCCAATGGAGTTTGCATCAAACAAAATTTGTCTGGGTAGGTTCGACAACTCAACCAGATCATCATCTATCAAATAAAGATGGCCAATGCCTGCTGCGCTTAATTGTTGGGTGACATGACTCCCAAGGCCACCCACACCCACCACTATTACATGGGAATTGAGTAGGTTCTGCTGACCCTGCTCGCCAACTTGAGACAACAATATTTGCCGGTAATATTGAATAAACTGATTGTCGCTCAAGGTATTCATCGCACTTTTGTTTGCGCTGTTGCTGTCCGTCACAGCACTGTCAGTCATATCCTTATCTTTCATGATAGTGCCTGCCATTGTTGTTGCAGTTTTTGCCAGCTTTGCGCGGGATCTTTTGCTTTTTCTACGGCGCGTACCACGGCGATATCGTTTACTTGAGTCTGTTTGACGGCATCAAGATTATTGTGATCAATGCCACCGATCGCGACTAGGGCTAGGCGATCACTCAGCAAGGAGCAATACTTTTCAAGTTTATTGAGTCCTTGAGGTTGAGAGGGCATGGATTTAGTTGGCGTTGAAAAGATATGACCGATGGCCAAATAACTGGGCGACAGTTGCTGGGCCAAAAGTAATTCAAAATATCCATGGGAGGACAATCCTAGTGCCAAACCTGCCCCTGCGATCTGTGACAAATCTGCTTGCAACATATCTTCTTGGCCTAAATGCACTCCAAATGCACCGTGTTTAATGGCCAATTGCCAATGATCGTTGATAAATACCTGCGCTTTATATTGTTTACCCAAAGCGATCGCTGTTTGTATAGCCTGTTCAATTTGTTGTTCCAACTGCTTTAAGGGAGATGTGGTTTTTAAACGTAATTGCACCGTGCGTGCCCCGGCTTTTAGCACTTGCTCTAGTACGCTAACCGACTCAGTTACCGGATAGACCTGCAAAGGCTGTTGGACGTTGGTAAAACTAAGCCCTTGGCTTTGCTTTATCTGTGGATATTTAGGCAGAGTAATTTTCGCAAAGTGCTCAAGGTGTTTGGGCCAGCCATTACGGGCTAAAACTCCCGGCCCTTTGCCCACCGGATAAGCACTGCTTAGCCCTTGATGTACATAGGCTTTGCCCACCACAATGGCATCTAATAATGGATAGCCCATGGCCATCGTTGTGGCTATGGCACTGGATAAGGTGCAGCCTGTGCCGTGATTGTGTTGGGTAGTTACGCAGAGGCTGCTAAAGCCAATACGCTGATGTTGATGTTGGGGTGAAGTAAATGGAATATCTTTAACCGCTAACCAATCCGTTGCATAGCTGTTATCTATGCTCTGATTGTTCAAATCAGCGCTTTTGGTTTCACAGTTTGGTGTATCAGCCCCTAAGAGATCGCCACCGGTGAACAGTATGTTGCAGTCTAGTCTTTTGGCAAGGTTTTCAAGATTGGCAATTTGCTCATGGTGAGTGAGGTTTGGCAACTGGCTTAATTCCAGTAATACCCCTAGTTCATGACGATTAGGGGTTATCAGGCTAACCTGTTTTGCCAATTGCAAATAAGCGGCATAGCTGTCTTGTTGATGATGGCTGGATAAAGATTGACCGCTGGTGGACACCATTACCGGATCCCAAATCACTGGAATTTGCAGATTATTGGCCTTTTCATAGGGTTTTAATTTGCTGATAAGCCACTCACTTATGCAGCGAATTTGCTCAGGGTTGGCCAACATACCAATCTTAATTGCTGCCGGAGGAATATCTTCCAGTAAGCAATCCAATTGTTTTCCAAGCATAGTTGTTGGGGTAGGCGTGATCCCTTGTACTTGTTGTGAATTTTGGGCGGTGATGGCAGTCACAACCGTACATGCATGCCCTCCCAAGTCGTGAATGGTTAGACAATCTGCCTGTATGCCAGCCCCACCGCCACTGTCTGAGCCGGCAATAGACCAAACAATGGGGCGGCCAGCAGACCGCACCTCACCTGATTCGATATTTGTGTTTAAGTAGACACCCATGATTAGTTCATCCCCTTGATTAAGTAGACACCCATAGTTATTTCAGGCTCTGTGCTTACGTGTGCTTAAGTAGACACCCATGGTTTACTCAGACTCCGTAATGGCTTGTTCATCAATGGGGGTGTATAGCTGGGCACCTTGGGCTTTAAACTCTTCGGACTTTTGTGCCATAGCTGAGGCAATTTCCTGCGGACTCAATCCTGCTTGACTCAATTTCAATCGTGAGGCGTCTTGTTCTATCTGAATTTGTTGTTTGGCGGCGTATTCGCGCACGTCTTGAGTGATTTTCATGGAGCAGAATTTGGGACCGCACATGGAACAAAAATGAGCCACCTTGGCTGACTCTTGGGGTAAACTTTCGTCGTGATATCGTCTTGCCGTGTCAGGGTCTAAACCAAGGTTGTATTGGTCTTCCCAACGGAACTCGAAACGTGCTTTGGACAGCGCGTTGTCGCGGATCTGCGCACCTAAGTGCCCCTTGGCGACGTCGGCTGCATGGGCCGCGATTTTATAGGCAATCAAGCCTTGTTTAACGTCTTCTTTATTCGGTAGTCCTAAATGCTCTTTAGGGGTGACGTAACATAACATGGCTACCCCATACCAACCTATCATCGCTGCGCCTATGCCTGAGGTAAAGTGATCGTAGCCCGGCGCTATGTCAGTTGTTTGTGGACCAAGGGTGTAAAAAGGCGCTTCGTCACAAATTTGCAACTGTTTGTCCACATTCTCTTTGATTAATTGCATTGGAATATGGCCAGGGCCTTCGACTATGGTTTGTACGTCATATTGCCAAGCTATTTTGACCAATTCCCCTAGGGTTTCTAGCTCGGCAAACTGGGCTTCATCATTAGCATCAGCAATACAACCCGGGCGCATTCCATCCCCTAAAGATAGGGATACGTCATAGGCGGCGCACAGTTCACAGATTTCTTGAAAATGCTCATATAAAAAACTTTCCTTGTGATGAAATAAACACCATTTGGCCATTATGGAGCCGCCGCGAGATACTATGCCCGTCAAGCGCTTTGCGGTCATAGGTACGTAACGCAGCAATACTCCAGCGTGGATCGTAAAGTAGTCTACGCCTTGCTCAGCCTGTTCTATCAAGGTGTCACGGAATACCTCCCAAGTGAGATCTTCGGCAACACCATTTACTTTTTCCAGGGCTTGGTAAATGGGAACAGTGCCAATTGGGACAGGCGAATTACGGATAATCCATTCTCGGGTTTCGTGAATATAGCGTCCCGTGGATAAGTCCATTACCGTGTCGGCCCCCCAGCGGGTTGACCAAACTAATTTTTCTACTTCTTCTTCGATGGAAGAAGTAACCGCAGAGTTGCCAATATTCGCGTTTACTTTGACTAAAAAGTTACGGCCAATGATCATCGGTTCGGATTCGGGGTGGTTAATATTGGCGGGAATAATCGCACGACCGCGTGCCACTTCTTGGCGCACAAATTCTGCGCTGATAGGTTGTCCAACGAGTGCACCGAAGGCATTACCTTGGGCTTTTTGGCGTAAAACCGGATCCGTTAGTTCCTCTCTGGCCATATTTTCGCGGATCGCAATATATTCCATTTCCGGTGTAATGATCCCCGCTTTAGCATAATGCATTTGGGTGACAGCTTTACCCGCTTTGGCTTTTAGCGGTTTTACCGAGCGGTTAAATCGCAAGTGCTCTAAATCATCGTCGCTGCTGCGTGCTTGGCTAAACTCAGAGCTAACTTGCTCTAACTGTTCAACGTCTCCCCGCTGCATAATCCAATTACGACGAAGTTTAATTAAACCTTTATGTATATTGATTTGGGCATTGGGATCGGAATAGGGGCCTGTGCAGTCGTATACCGGAATATCTGGATTTTGTTCGGTAATAGGTGCGTCTTTGCTGCCACCTAAAATAGTCTCTGTTTGGGATATTGCGCGCATACCAACACGAATATCGTGTAGCTCGCCTTGCACATAGACTTTGTTGGAGTTGGGATAAGAAAAGGGTTTAAAGTTATCAATAAATTGTTTCGCATTAGCGCGAGTTTGACGACGATTTGACATTAGCAATCTCTCATATTGTTAAAAAAATGAAGTTGCTTGTCTGGAGAGGTTTGGTGTTGAAAAGCGCCAATTATCGAAAAGGGCAGGTTGCATTTAACAACTCAGAAGACCACCCCAATTGGCAAAATAAGCTGTAAAACTAATCTGCAATAAAAGCACATTTATGGTTACAGCATTACGCTTGTTTCCTTCGCGGGTATTAGCCCGATCAGGTTCAACGGATCCCGAATCAACGGTCTCAGCTCACACTACTTAGTAAACTAAATCGTGCTAGCACTCCGACAAGAGGGACTAATATAAACACACTAATTTAATTTAACAAGCAGATTATTGAATAATAAATTCACCTTTGAAAAACAAAGGTGAACTTAGTACTGCATTGTGGAGTTGCTTTTTTATCTGTTTAAGATTTGCGGCGACGTAAACCCATAGCCAACATCCCTAAACTAAGTAGTGCAAGAGCGCCAGGCTCAGAAACCACACCGTATGTTAGATTGTCATAACGTACATCAAACGAATTTCCATCATTTTTAGCATTTAAAATAACTTCGCCAAAAGAGATTGTTGCTGATGCTGTTTCAGAATACACCATAGTGCCGTTTACAAAATACTGCACTCCGTTATTCGCTGCTTTATATGCAATAGTGTTGAATTCATCTAGGTTAAAAAGCGTTGATAGGTCAACCCACGCGTTATCCCAGATTGCTAAACCCGCGCTAGGATCGGTAACTCCCGCCCCTTGGAATTCTAAAATTGGGTAGCTAGAGATATCATTAGCAGCATTTCTACCAACTCCCCAGAGCCCTGCAAAACGTTCACTATTGGTCCATGCCGAATCAATAAACATATCGACAGACACATAGTTTGAACCTGTGATGTCTAGTTTCATGCCTTGGGTATCGTAAAATGAACCGCCTCCAGTAGACGTTGAACCGTCGATACCCATAACAAGCTCGTTGCCAACAATTTGGAAACTCGCCGGTGCCGCACGATCTACATAAAAGTCTGCCAATGAATCGCCATTGTCAAAGGTCTTAGTGACTAGTGTTGCATGACTAGACATGGTCATAAAAGCCGAACCTAAAACTGCTAATTTAACTAATTTAGATAAATTCATAGTACTTCCTTATTTATTTAGATAACTGCAAATTTATAATTTGCATGGTTAAATATGCATATTTCAAACCTAAATTTTATCTTTTTGCTAAACAATGACTTAATCTTTTTATGTTATAAAGTTGTTAAAATTTTTGACGGTTAAAACCGCTTTTTGGTAAATAAAAATCTCGTAAATGAAAGTGGCTTTTTCAAGAGGGGTTGTAATAGAGGTTAGCTCAGCGGCAGGCAAAACCGCCATAGTGTTTTATACTAACAATGTACGAAAAATCACTGATGTTATTGTGAACCAGTCTATTGTTTGTATGTTTTCAAATGCAGTGGGTGAAAAGATCTAAGGAAAAAGGAAATGAAAAAGCAAAACAGATCGTCAAAAACATTAGACTCAGCCCCAGAGTTGAGTTCTTCACCTTGCGATATGGCACGCTTTACGGATTATTTTTTTGGTTTGGATAAAAAGCACAGAAAACGGATAGAAACGAAACAGCCAATGAAACCCCAAGGAGAGTCAGACTAGTTATCAGCAATTTTGTTTAGTTTAATACTGATTATTTTTAATGCTGCTTGCAGAGAGCGAAAAAACCAGTACCGCTACAATACTGGTTTTTTTATATGCAAAACCTACAAAAATTGACGAGCTTTAAAGTTGAAATGTTGCACGAATATACAAATTTCGACCATCGGTATCATAAGGAGCATTTCGGGAATATATCAAGCCTCGGTTTGCTTGATAAACCGCTTCTTGTGGATATGAGTCGAAAATATTCTCTGCCCCAAAGTTTAATGTCAGTTTTTCACTAACATTATAAGTGGCCGATATATCGGTGAAAAACTCACCTTCAAAATCTTGGAAAACGTCTCCATCACTGTTCCCTGAATAGTCAGTCCAAGAGCCGTAGTAGCGAACTCGCGCCATCACACTAACGACGTCCATTTGATAATTTAGACTAAGGTTCGCGGTATTTTGCGGCAGGATATTTTCGAAACGGTTACGGGTTGTGTCGTTGCCAACTAGACTACCATTAAGTACTTCAGTTTTGTTATGGTTCAGCGCTGAAGTTACCGATAAAACACCTTGGTTTAGATTAGTGATATAACCTATTACTACATCTATCCCTGTGGTGCGCGTATCAAAGTCATTTTGATAAAAGTTAACGCGGGTAATACTTTCGCCACCCGGTACACCTAAAGATGCAAATTGGATTCTTTCCTCATCGCTTACCGTGTACGTAGAAGAGGTGGCTAAGCGATTATCTACATCCACTCGATAGAAATCTAATGATGAGTGAAAGCCGCTGTCATGACGATAAACTATTCCTGCGCTCAGGTTCTTTGATTCTTCCGCTTCAAGGGGGTTGATTGTCACGTCTTCACGTTGTGACAATACCGCTGCCACATCACCTTCAGGTGAAAAACGTCCGGTTGTGAAAATATTTAATGTATTGGTGTCTAGACCTTGGGAAGTACGCTCACTAAATAGTTGCCCTGGTGTCGGCGCTTTGAATCCTGTGGATATTGTTCCTCTAAGCGCAAAGTCACTATTGATTTCATAACGGGCAGAGAGTTTACCGGTCAATTTACCGTTGCCATATTCTGAATACTTTTCATAGCGTGTGGCAAAACCAATTGTTAATAGTTCGCTTATTGGTAAATCAATATCCACATAAACTGATTGGCTATTTTGACTGGATTCTCCTGATTGATTTGGCGAAAATCCTGGGAAACCATTTGATCCAGAGGGCAAACCCACAACAGCTCCAGCGCCTATTTCATAGGATGCCAAATCGCCGGGTTTTATTTCATAAGTTTCTTTACGATATTCTGCGCCAAATGCAATATTAGCTAGGTCACTTAACATGGATGAAGCCCATAGATAATTAAAATCGGCGTTAACGTTGGTTTCAGTTTGATTTAATTCACCAATATAGAAATCAGTTGGACTTGCTGGGCCTAGGGAGGCGTTAATGCTATTGGACATGTTATATTCGATATGGTTTTGTCCAGAACCGACACTAATATCCCAATCAATATCGTTGGAAAAAGTGCCCTTGATTCCAAGATTAAATGCGTGGTCAGTATCTTCATGACCAAATTGGGGAGAAAAGCCGGCAGGATAGGTTTCCCTTAGATCAAAATCAGGGAAGACATCAGTTAAATTGAAAGCGCTGGTACTGTCTGGGTTGCGCCAGTTAAAGTCAGTTAGTCCTTCCCCTTGACCAAAAGTAGCAAATATATAAGCCATACCGATTTGAGTATCTAACCCTGAATTCAATGCAAATCGCAAGGTTTCCGTCTCCGGCTGTCCCCAGTTTTGTACCGGATTAGGTAACATAACCTCAGGGTGGTTTGCTGCGAATTGGATAGCATCAGGGCGTTGTCGGCTGCGGGAGGTTTTCTGTGCATCTGCATACTCAAAACTGATAGTGGCAAAGCCGTCATTGCCCAATTTGAATCCGCCTTTTATTCCTGCTCTGATATTTTCTCCGTCACCTTCCGCATATTCAGAATATTGGATAAAGCCTTCAAGTCCTTGGCTATCATCCAGTATGATGTTGATTACCCCTGCAATCGCATCTGAACCATATTGGGCCGATGCTCCGTCTCGCAACACCTCAATTCGTTTAATTGCTGAGCCAGGAATTTGCGATAGGTCAGGAGCTTGTGCGCCATTGCCACCTAAAAGTGCTGAACGATGGCGGCGTTTACCGTTGATTAGTACCAATGTGTGATCGGCTGATAAACCTCGTAAAGTCGCAGGTCGAACAAATACTTGACCATCTGCCATAGGTAATCTCTGTACTTTATATGAAGGTACCAGTTGAGCGAGGGTATCTGATAAGTCTTCTGAAACCGTACCCATTAGCTCATCAGCAGCAATTAGGTCAATGGGGGCACTGGAATCAAAAACAGTTTTTTCTGAAGAACGAGTTCCTGTAACAATTATACTTTCTAAATTTTTATTTATTGCAGCATCTGGTGCTTGTTGAGCCTGAGTTAAAGACGGAATGATGGCACTAACGCTGCAAACAAGACATATAGAACGAGAAATTTTTGACAATATAAACATAAATTAAACCCTAATATATTTAGATATGAATTTTGATGGGCGCTACTGTTGCACGTTTAAATGACAAAATGGTTAAGGAAAAATGGCAGTTTTATTTATCCTTAGTGATTGATTTTATTGGGTTTTAGATTTGGGTGAAATAAATTCTCGTAAAGCAAATGTTGAATGTAGATTCCTTATTTTATCAAAGTGTCATAAATTACATTTATCCTAATCATCTGATTTAAAACAATAAGAAAGCACATGAATCACTCTAAATTTTCCATAAGCCGTCGTAGTTTGTTAACTGGCGTTGCCACTACAGCGGCTATTTCGTCATTTGGAGTTGCGGCCGAGAAACAGGCTTCTTCGTTTATTTTGCCTAAAGCAAGTCAAAGTTCTGCTGGCAGTTTAGCCGCTGATGAAGCATTTTGGGCTGAAATCGCCACTTACTATGATCGGACACAGGGGATCGTCAATCTTGAGCACGGTTATTGGGGAAAAATGGCCAAGCCCGTCATTGAAGCGTATCAACGGGCAACTAAGATGGTCAATGATCAAAACTCATTTTATGCACGCAAACGCTTTCCCAAAGATATTCGGCATGCAACGAGTCGAGTGGCTCAAGCTCTGGGGGCAGAAGAGGGGGAAATTGTCTTAACTCGCAATGCCACTGAATCCATCCATAACCTGATTCGGCAATATCAAGGTTTGAGTGCTGGAGATGCGGTGTTATTTGCAGACAGTGATTATCCTAGCTTCAAAACGACAATGAAATGGTTAGAGCAGGATCAGGGAGTGAAAAGTGTCGAAGTCATTACACCTAGTCTGGCCGACCAACAGCAATTATTGCACGCCTACGTAGCTGCCTTTGATAAGCATCCAGAGATTAAATTGATGTTGCTCACCCATGTGAGTAATCAACACGGTTTAGTCTTTCCAGTCGTTGAAGTTGTCAAAGAAGCGCATAATCGGGGTATTGATGTTATTTGCGATTGCGCTCAATCGTGGGGATTAATCGACTATAAAATTAGTGATCTTGAGGTTAATTGGGCTGGATTTAATTTACATAAGTGGATAGGTTCACCTGTTGGTGTAGGCGCCTTGTACATGAAAAAAGGTAGCTTAAATAAAATTGCACCTTATCCTGGAGAGTCAGATCCTGATAACAGCCGAGCGTACACCCGTGTGCATACAGCCACGGCTAACTTCGCTGCATTTTTAGCGGTACCGACCGCACTGGATTTTCATCAGGCCATTGGTGGCGAAAATAAACAAGCGCGACTTCACTATTTGCGAGACTTGTGGTTTACAGAAGCCCAATCCATGAGCCATATCGAAGTGTTAGGCGGAAAAGACAGTATGTCATCTACAGGGATGAGTTCATTTCGACTAAAGGGAAAAAACAGTATTGATGATGCCAACAAATTGCAGCAACGACTGGAGAATGATTTTGGTATTTTCACGGTTATTCGTAAGGGGTTAGACTCCGGTGCTTGTGTCCGTATCACTCCCCAAGTATTTACCGGGGTTGATGAAATTCAACAACTCGTGGATAGTTTAAAGAAACTTGCTTAGCATGATGAAACGAGCCAGAGTGAAGCGTTGTTTTCACTCTGGCTTGCTTGTTTATAGAAGAGTTTGAAATACTTTTTGTACCACTATGTTGCTTTGTTCAGCACAAAGATCGTACCCATTGCAATTAAAGAAAACAGTGAAAGTAATATCGTCATCTAGAATATAGAATGTTTCTGTCTTATATCCAGGTTCGTCTCCACCATGGTGGTAAACGGTTTTACCATTGGATATTTCTTTAAAAATGCCTAAGCCGTATTGTAATGTCGTCGTTGCCTGTACCATGCTTTGCGGGTCTGTTATCAACTCTCTAACATCCCGTGAAATCACAGAATCTTCATCAACAATAGACTTCAGCAACAACGACATATCAGTAACGGAACTGACTAGCGGGGCGTCGGATACGCCAATATTTTCATATACAACTTTGGCATTCTCCAATTCGCCATCAATTTTAACATATCCTGAAATTATCGACCCCATGTGCTTTTCCAGGCCATTATAATAAGTACTATTAAGGCCGAGTGGAACGATTACTCGATTACGCATTTCGGTGTAATGATGTTCGCCTAAAACTTCATCTAATATAAGTCCAGCAAGTAAATACCCTGTGTTTGAATAATGAAAATCATTGCCAGGAGTGAAGTAGGCAGGCTGATCTAGTGCAAATTGTAACGCATAAGTGTCGGTTTTAAGAGAGCTAGGATCGCTCATTATAGCTGAATACCATGCTGCTTGAGTAGCAGAGTCCAAATAGTCGTAAACCCCCGCTGTATGATTTAACAGCTGTCGCAAGGTCATGCTGCGACTATTTTCGATTCGGTCAAGAATTTCATCGGGTAACCAGGTATCGATAGTTTCATCCATATTCAAAAGTCCGTCATCATGTAACATTGCCACTAGTAACGCGGTGGCTTTTTTACCAGCGCTGCCATTGGGCATAACATGATCAATTTGCATCGGAGTTTGCTGCTCTATGCTAGCTAAGCCTGCGCTACCAATGAAGTCTACTTCTGGTCCTTCAATGGACATTATTATTCCTGGAATGCCTTGAGCAACGCCATCCTCTATAAACTCTTGGTAATCCACCTCGTGAGCAACAGGTGGTTGTGTCGATGTGTTGTCGCTACTGCTGGAGCCACAAGCACCTAGTAAAAATATCGCTGAAGCGCTAGCCATTAAATAGTTAATTTTTGAGAGTTTAGTCATCATTCGTACCTTTATTAGCTGTTGTAAAGTGAAGCTAAAAGTAACTAATAAGAGGTGAACTGGGAGTGAAATAGTTAAACCAATATTTAGGTCTAGTATTGATTAATCGGGCTTTTTAGGGGGAGTGTTATTTACCAATGGAGATTAAATTGTTTAATGAATTTCACCCTGTTTTTACCTCGTTATTGTGACAATGCCGTCACTCTAACAACGTAAATAGGCATTAACCAATGAAAAAACGAATCTTAATATTAGCTTTAATAATTATATCACCTCACATATTCGCAGATACCTTGAGTGAGGCAAACCCAGTAATGCGCAACCTAACCTTGAATGATAACGAAATGCAGGTGGGATTAGGCGCATCCTATGGTTCAGGGGACGACGGAAATGATGTTCAACCCATATTTTCTTTTGCTTATGGGTTAACTGACAATTTAACTATTGGTCCAACAGGCCTACGTTATGGGATTTGGCAACGGGCTGAATCTAAAACAGGTTTGGAAGTTACCTTTGATGCAGGCTTAATGGGAATTTATGAGTCTGCAGAATATGACGATAGTTACGCATTAGGAGGTGGTTTGAGTAGTAAATACGTCTTATCTCATAACTTTTCCATTGGCATATCCGCTCATTATTTACATTGGAACGAAGACAAGCGTGATAACAAATCTGAGTTTAGAGGTGGATTGTCAGTAATTTGGCGGCTTAAACCAAACCTAAGCGTTTATGGAATCGGCGTATATCGAGAACTTGAAGATTTTGCCCAAGACAACGCCTATGCACTCTCCACAGGCGTCATTTGGAACCTATCTAATCAGGTGGACATATTCTTCGATTACACCTACACGGACTTCGATTCCGTACAAAATGGTTATGACATTGACGCTCATTTTAAACGTCAATATAGCCTTAACGTTTCTTATCGTTTCTAACCCAGATTGAAACAACCGCGCCGTCAACCTAACTTTTTTAAGTGGTTGACGTGTTGTTGAGTTTTTTGAGGAAGTATGATGAAACACCAGATTAAAATGGCAACTGTTTTGCTGCTATTGGGACTGTTTATAAGTGGCTGTTCTGTAGTGAACAGCCTGCGAATGATGTACGCCAACAAGGATATTCAAGCGATTTGGCCGAACCAAAAAGCCGATCAAATTCTACCTGCAATTTATATTGGTGAAAAACCCTATGTGCGACTATTAGTGAATGATTCAACCGAGTTGTTGTTTTTAATTGATACAGGAGCCTCTTTCACTATGGTTTTTGATACTCAAAAGGGTAAAGGTGTAAAGAAAGAAAAAGGTTTCGAGTTAGAAATCGCTGGCTGGGGAGAAGGGGAAGATACCCGAGCTTATCAATCTGAGCTGGCTAGTTTACACGTGGGGGAGGTTAAATTTGAAAACGTAAAAGTGGCGTATATTCCAATTTCGTCAAGTTCTTATTATCTGCGTGTAGATGAGGCTATTTTCGATGGTGTGTTAGGCCATGATTTACTTCGGCATTTTGCGTGGACCTTCGATAAACAAAAGGCGCAGATAACTGCATCCGCTGACAGCCAAAGTGTTCGTGCTGGGGATGCTGTCATGCCCATATCTGTATCCCTAAATAAGTTGAGTATTGACGCTACCGTTGAATTTAACCAAAGCACAACGTTGCAAAGAGAAGTTCTGATAGATACAGGCAGCAGGCACTATTTTAAAATGAGTGCAGCTTTCCCAACTCAAAATGATATAACACTACCAAATAAAAGGGTTATGGCTGCCGATTTTGGAATGAGTGGTATCACCGAGCACCAGCGGGTAACAATTCCGTCAATACACTTTCAAAATTTACAGATAAAAGATGTAAAAACTAATCTCATTCCAAGTGACGATGAAGATGACTGGTGGGTAATTGGCAGTGCGTTGATGAATCAATTTATTACCGTGGTCGATTATCATAATCTTCAGTTTATTATGCGATCCTATCCTAAGCATGTTTTTGCATCACGCTATAATTTAGCCGGAATGGAGTTACGAAAGCTGCAAAATGGAAATTTTATTGTTCGCTATGTTACAGATGGGCTTCCTGCTAAAGTCTCTGGCTTAAAAGTAGGGGATGAAGTAGTAAGCATTAATCAGTCACCAGCTAAACAGATTTCACAACAGCAGTGGATTGCACTCAACGCAAAACCGGGGAGTCACCAAATATGTGTCAAAAACGAATCTTGTTTTTCCTATGTTGGCCAGCATATTTTGGGTTATTCTTCACCTAGGTAAGGTTGATAAAGGAAAACGAAATGAGTCGATTGCTAGATAAAGTTGCTCTAATCACTGGTGAAGCCTAAGGTATAGGTTTAGCCATTGCTAAGGTTTTTATTGAAGCCGGAGCAAAGGTTTAGATTGTAGATGTTCAATCAGAGAACGGGCAAGATGCAGTTAAAAAGTTAGGTGTAGTTACCATTAATTACCTTTAGATGTGGCTGAGGAATATCACTTGAGATCGTTTACAGCCTTATTTTTAGAAATGCACGAATGTCTAGGTATTGTGGTAAACATTGCTGGTATTTTAGCGGGGACAACCGCAGCGCCTAAAAACTCAAATTAAGTGGGGCGAAGACAGAACCTAAAGGAGTTGAAAGTATGTAAATGTGTGAATCCAAACACATTTTGAATTACTTTTTGGTAAGCCGCTGTTAATGTCTAGGCCATTGCTCCTGAACAATTGTGTTATATTGTTGCTTCAATTAATAAACTCAGCATGGTGGAAATTGGTGAGTGAAAACTCAAATTAATTTAGCGGCTATTACATCTCTAATCTGTGCACTGTCTTTTATTTTTGGATTATCCCTCATTCTGCTGTGGGTCCCCGACTTTAACGAAGGGCCAACACAGCGTTTACTGGTGTTTACTGAGCACCGTATTTTAATGCAGTTCTGGTATTTTGTGGTTTATATTGTCTTTGCCATAGCAATATTGTTGCTAAGCATGCAGATAACAGCTAAGGGCAAACTAGAGCATTCGAAAACACATAAAATAACCATGTTAGTGAGTTACTTGTGGTCATCCTATATTTTTGCCAGTGGTTTAATTGCGATACTGTCAATTGAACTTCTATTTAATGCTTGGTTACCTGTCAATGGTTCAATCTCGGATGTTTGGCAAGATATTTATGCCATTCAAATGGGCTTAGGTGAAGGTGTCGAATGGGTCGGCGGGATCTGGATGCTGACTATGACGTTAACGCTAATTGAGCAACAACAGTTTCCTAGATTGATTCATGGGGTAGGTTTTATCACTGCCGTCTGTGGCTTATTAACTTTGTTCCCTAATTTCAGTATTATGGGCGCAATCTTTGGTATGTTGCAGGTGGTTTGGTTTATTTGGTTAAGTATTGTTCTTTATTTACAAGGGCGAAGCTTGCGCGCTAACGTGTAATAACGGTCACTCGATAAGTACCATCAAGCTGATCTATGGACAAATCCCAGCCCATCACAGTGGCGATACGCTTGACTAAATATTGCCCGTGGCCTAAACCTTGATAATAGGGTCTGTCGTCTGCTTCAGTTAACTCGTTTTCAAAAGTTAGTTTGTTACCCTCAGCGCTAATTTTCATACCGCCTTGATAACCATGATAAAATCCATTATTGACTAGATTTTGACAAAGAAGTGAAATCAAATAATGGTTGCCAGAGACTTTCATATTTGCCGGAATAGCAATATTAACTTGAAAACCTATGTGCGGATAAATGCGGTATATGGCCAATACTGTTTTTTCAACTATGGGTAAAATGGTTAGTGTTTCGAATTCGAGGTTCTTTTCCCTAGCTAGGGCTAACAATACTTCTACTGTTTGTTTCAATTCATTGCTAGCCTGCTCTAGAATTAAAAGCCCCTCTTTATCTAAAGGCGTTTCTTTACTCAACTCTAAGGTATTTTTAATCAGAGTAATTGGGGTGCGCAACTCATGGCTAACGTCACGAGTGAAATCTTGTTCCCTTTTAAGTGCACTTTGCAATTGTGCAAAGGTTTCAGAAAATGCGTCTGCAAGATGGCCAATTTCATCTTCCCGCTCTTTTCCTTGAATTTCGCAAGTCTGGGTGGTTCTGTGCTCGATTACGCTGTTGGTTAAAGATTGCACTGGGCGGGAGATAAGGGTTGCTAGATACCACGAACTCAGAAGTGTTAAAACAATTACTCCAATTGAAACACTAAATAAAAATAATGGCATTACAGTGGACATGTGAGAGCCAGCTTCTAGTGGTGTTCGATTGAGTAATAAAAACACCCGCGTGTTGTCAGGCAAGGGTTGTGACAATAATAAACCATCGAATGATTGTTCGGTAATTCTGCTGATCTTTTGGTTCTGATCGTATTGGAGTTGAATCTTCAGTGGTAATTGGCTCAAATCTGAATGCAATGATATATAGTCAAATCGAGGGGCGGGGATAGGACTATTCGGTCGGTAATTCGAGGCAACATACAGACCTTCGGTAAATAATATAGCCTCTGCGCTATTTTCCTGAATAATATCTGCAAATAGAAAGCTGAGCCGAATGAAAAAAATACAAATGATTAGACTCAAGCCACCAAAAGCACAAAATAGCTGTAATTTCAGAGATTTAAATTTAATCATCTAATGCCTGCAACTGGTAGCCAATATTACTTATGGTACATAAAATGGGCCTGTCCGTGACTTTTTCAAAAGACTTTCGCAAGCCGTAAATATGTGACTTTAAGGCGTTACTCTCTGGTGGCTCATCGCCCCATAAGTGGCGAATTAAATCGGAACGACTGACTGGATAAGGGTGTTCTTCAATTAATTTATGCAAAATCCGAAATCCAATGCCTGTGGTGGTTAATTCTAATTTATTAAACATGGCTTTATGGGCTCTGCAATCGATACTTAACAGGCCCTTTTGCAGAAAATTTTCACCATGCAATAACGGCCTTCTAGCTAGTGCTTCACAACGCAATACAAGCTCTCTCAAATCAAATGGTTTAGTTAAGTAATCATCAGCGCCTATTCCAAAACCTTTTGCTTTGTCTTCGAATGCGTCGCGGGCAGTTAACATTAAAATGGGAATATTACGGTCTGCAGTACGTTTTATTGCATCGCAAACATCAAGACCATCCATGTCAGGAAGGTTGAGATCCAATATAATTAAATCAAAGTGATGCTTCAAAGCTAAATTTATGCCTTGTTTACCTACGGTGGCACAATCAACAATCCAATTTTGCGCTTCCAAAAAAACAGCAACCTGTTTGGCTATAGCTAAATTGTCTTCTATCAATAATACCGACAAATTACTTTTCTTTTTTACCATGAGCAATCCTAGAGGGGACAGAGTCGTTTCAAGATCATTAATGAGGTAAATATTTCATTAGTTTTTAAAAGATGGCAAATTTTTATCAATGTTCTTCATTCATAAAAACCATACTGGCACCGCCAAGGTCAAACGAGGGTAAAATTATTGATTTTTATGGGGGCTTAATAGTTAGACATTTATGGGTGTCTCGATAATTTGTGGCGAAAATAAACAAGCGCGACTTCACTATTTGCGAGACTTGTGGTTTACAGAAGCCCAATCCATGAGCCATATCGAAGTGTTAGGCGGAAAAGACAGTATATCATCCACAGGGATGAGTTCATTTCGACTAAAGGGAAAAACCAGTATTGATGATGCTAATAAATTGCAGCAGCGACTGGAGAATGATTTTGGGATTTTCACGGTTATCCGTAAGGGATTAGACTCCGGTGCTTGTGTCCGTATCACTCCCCAAGTATTTACTGGGGCGGACGAAATTCAACAACTCGTGGATAGTTTAAAGAAACTTGTTTAGCGTATTGAAACGACAAAAATTGGAACAATTAAAGGAGGTGTCAATTGTCAATAATTTTTACACTTTGTTGGTGAAAGAATATTTTTCAACATAACCTTTTGATTTTATTTGTTTTAAAATTTGGCCTGAAAATTGTATTTGACCAATTAATAAAAACAAAAGAGTAAAAAACATGCAATACAAAAAGTTAATCGGTACGTTAGTTACCACATTTTCACTTGTTCTTTTCAGTGCATTTAGTCACGCCACAATCTTAACGTTAAATGATATTTCTTCAAATTATCGATTTGAAAACCTTCCTTCTTATTCTGAATCTGGATTTAACATTTCAGTTAATTGTAGCAATTGCGTCAACGTGTTTTCTACTGAGGAAGCAATGAGTGGTTTTGGTGCTCTTACTGCATCAACTGGCTGGGGAGCAGATGGGCGTTTCCTCGAAACTTGGAATAGGTCGTCGGTGTTTTCGTTAACACTTAATTCAGGTTTAGCGTTTGACTTCATTGGTCTAGATATTGGTTGGTTCAATAATAGTGTAAGTAACGCGAGTTGGAACGTAAGAGCCTTTGATATAGCGGGCAATCAAATCGGTACTCAAGACAACTATACTGGTATTGGTACGTTTGCAATGAATTATTACAACGTTCACAAAGTAGAACTTCAGAACAATGATGGTTATAGTTCATTTGATAACCTACAAGTGGCTCCCGTTTCCGTTCCAGAGCCAGAAGGCTTGATGTTGTTGGGCTGTGCATTATTATTTGTATCGTTATCAAGACGTCAGAAAGCACAAAGTCGATAAATACAGTTAAGTATTTATTTGATAGACAAATAAGCATTTTTTTTAAAACCAGAGTGAATCAGTGAATTCACTCTGGTTTTTATTTATAGGATGGTTTGAAATATTTTTTATACAACTAAGTTACTTAGATCAGCACAAAGTTCATAGCCATTGCAATTAAAGATAACAGTGAAAGTTATCACCATGCTTTGCGGGTCATTTCTCAATCTCTACAGCCCTTAAAATCACAGAATTTTCATCGATAATAGATTTCAGCATACTGGCACTAGCAGTGTAAAACGAGGGTGAAATTGTTGGTTTTTATGGGTGTCTTGATAGTCAGATATTTATGGCTGTCTAGCTAGTCTGTAGTGGGTGTCTCGATAATTCTTGGTTAATTCATAACATGGGTGTCTCGATAATTTTTCATAACATGGGTGTCTCGATAATTTGTTTCTTATCATGGGTGTCTCAATAATTTGCTGTAGCAGGGTTATTGCTGGCTAAATTGTAAAAAACTGCTAATTTTAGATTAAAAATAGTACAGTTAGGCGATAGCCATAGCGCTAGTACGTGCTCTGGAAACCAATTAAGGAATGATTTGTGTCCACTAATAACAATAAAGAAGCGTCTAAGGACGAAGTTAGTCAAAATGAAACGCCCATAAAGTTAGTTACCGTCCATGGTACTGGGGCGGGGGATGTCACTAGTTCAGGAGATAAGTGGTGGCAACTTGGCAGTGTCTTTATGGGGGAATTGCAAACGCGCTTAGCACTTGATCCCGCCCACGTTGAAATCGTTCCCTTTCAATGGGAAATTGGTCCTAACAGCGAAGATAAAAGGCGAGCAGCAGGGTTTGCCTTAGCTGAACAATTGAAATCCTACGACGAGGCGAAGCAAGACTACTACCTCATTGGGCATAGCCATGGTGGCTCGGTTATCTATAACGCCCTTTTAAAATCAGTAGCAAATAACGCGCCTTTTGAACGGCTTAAACTGTGGTGTACAGTGGGCACGCCTTTTTTAGACTACAGACCAAACACATTTCTATTTCAACGCCTTAGAAGCATAGGTTTAACTATTTACACTACCGGCATAGTGGCTCTAGTGTTGGGTATTTGGATCTTGTTAATGACGATGTTCAAGCCCGAGGTGAATCAAGACTTTGTGACCTTAGGTTATGCAATGACTCTGTATGGGGCTATCACTTATGTTTGCCTTTGGTTATACGAAGCGCGCAAAAAAAGTTGGTTTAGTAAAAAACAAAAACAACAAGCGGAACAGCTTTATCGAAAGTCATGGTGCGGGTTATGGCATAAAGAAGATGAAGCCATTAGTGCCCTAAGTAACGTTCAAAATATCAGTGCGCCTATTATTCCAAACAGTTTTTTGATGCCCATTGTTGCCGGTTTGCAATTTGGATTGGTTATTTTTGTTGGGTTGATATTTGCGTTCGATTTAGCCTTTAATGACGGTGAAATGCTGACTTATTTTGTTTCAGCCGAAGATGGTACAGAAGGTTTTAGTATCGGGGGAATTACCTTTTCTATCGCATTTGAAATTTTACTTATTTGGATACCAGCTACTTGGGTACTGACGAAGTTATTGAGTGTTTTAGCGTTTTTATTTGGTCGGCCAATGGCGTATATACTCAATAAAGTGATTTGGACCTCAATTCAGAAACGTGCCTGGGGCGATGATTTATTAAAAGAGGATGTGCATGCCATAAGCTCACATCCACCTCAATTTGCCCATAAATGTGACTTTTTGGATGAGGCAATAGCCGAGCCTCTGCGTAAACACAGTGAAAAAAATGCCATTAAAACCTTGCACAAAGTACGTTTAGTATTAGGTATGTCCGAAAGTGCAGGGGCTTCGCCTGACATTCGTACCGAGTTAACCGATAGTCTCAATTGGCAGGAGTTAATACATACTTCCTATTTTGATGTGCCTGCGTTCATCGATCTACTCGCTGACTCTTTAAAACAAGCGGGCTTAGTGAGTTTAGATAAGTAGTTTTAATGGAATTAACCGATGACCTTGTAACTAAAGGCGCTTTGGTGAAAATTCAATAAAATCAATGCATTGTCGCATGGGTTATCGATTGTATTTATGTTTCTAAAGATTGAATCAGCGACTGATTTTATCAAAAACAAAAATTTTGCTTCTATTGCAATTAATATGTCGACTAATAATGCCCAAGCCGACGAAATTAGTTTCACCCAGTATCAACAACTTATTAAGGCATCAGGACCTAAATTTAGTCAACAAAGCGCCAGCTGACATACAAGGTTACTGGAAAAATGCTAAACAAGGCCAAAATGCTGCGTTTATGGCAATGAAACGAGTGTGAGAGGAATTGATGTTGATACTGTACAACGTAAAGTGATGGAAGCGACGGGGTCTATTCCATTGATGTGGAGTACCGGACACCCAGTGGGATATGTTGCCCACGATACAGGGCCAAATTTGGGTGCTTCACGGGCTGTGAGTGTTAGATCTGCTTCGTTACTAGCCTTAGCCGAAGGCATGACCTTTGCGTTCGATGGATTTTACAGTTGGTCGCTGGAAAATGGTCAAGGAAAAAGTATTTCAGTAGAAGAATTGGTGCATATCACTGAAGACGGCGCTGAGTATTTAATACCACCGCAACAAGAGCTTATTCTAATTAAGTCTCAGTCGTTTCGACACTCACTTTATGCAGATGCTGCAACGCTTGAGCGACCAGCATCTGCGAACATTCAATACAGGTGTCTAGATCAAATTCAAAGTACATTCGATAATAACGCCAACTCGATGCACTTAAATTATGACGAATATTGGCCGCGGTTTTAACAATTTCAGGTTCAGCGGTATTTGGGTAAGTTTCCGATAACAATTGGGTCAATTCTTCTAGTCGCGCTTTTGCTGATGTCGACAAAACACGTTGAAATAACTCACCTTTTAGTAATACCAACACTTTTCGCTGTTGATTATCAAGCTGGGTGTAAAACTGTGAGATATAGTCAGGCAACTGAGTTATCTCTGTGGGAAAATCGGGCAACTCTAATTGCCCATACAATCGCTGTGTAAGTTCATCTAAAAATGCCTCTCGACTATCAAAATATCTGAATATGGTGCGCTCAGAAATATTTGCACGTTGGGCAATTTTCTTAAAGCTGATTTCATCTACATCTAGCTTATCAGTCAATTCACATGCCGCACTCAAGATAAGATTGCGGGTAAACTCTAGTTTTTTTTGCTGCAATGTTGTCATTGGATACTAATGTTTTGTCATTTATGTTGTTATCTTGACATAGGTGCTGACTTCTGTCTAATATTTATACTGATAATGTGTCACAAAAGGGCATTTCAGATGGAAACGAGAGCTATAATTAAACATGCAAGTGATGAGAATTGGTTAGCTGTATTGGGGATGAAACTGAAATTCTTGTGTACTGCAGACGATACTAACGGGCGTTACTCAAGTATGTTAAATACAGTCCCTAAAGGGCTAGGCGCGCCTCCCCATTCTCATCCTTGGGATGAAGGCTTCTATGTGCTAAAAGGGCAAGTTGAATTGCGCTTAGATGATACAGTTTCGTTATTGAATCCAGGTGACTATGCCTTGGTACCAGCCAATCACGTGCATGGATTTAAAGGGGTATCTGATGAAGAGGGATTGTTCATTGCATTTGAATCTCCCAGTCATTCCCATCATTTCTTCCAGGAAATTAATGATAGAGTAAAAGCGATGCCTGAGGATTTACACAAAATGCCAGATATTGGTGAACGGCATAAAGTCACCTTTGTTTGAATGGCTCAAGCTCTATTCTTTTAGGAGTAATTTTTGGATCGCAAACAATAGATGAACAATAACGCGTTTTACATTACAATCCGCGACTTTAATTTTCACTAGTGTTGGACTCAAATGGCAGCGATTGGCATAGATTATGGCACCTCAAATTCTGAGGTGGTTTTTTTTGATGGTGAAAAACACCAATTTATTAAACTCGATCCTGATCTAGATGCAGCTAACAAAATCCGCTCTTCAGTCTTTATTTATTATGAAGACGATTTACCGTTGCCTCCGGTTGGGATTATTGAAGCAAAAGTAGCACAGATTAAACGTGCCATAAACGATCAAATTGAAAAAGCTAAACAAGGCTATTACGAGGCTTCAGATCCAAGAGAACAACGCATATACAGCGAAAAAATAGATGATTTTCGTGGCCAATTGCATAACCTACCAGCGCTGCAACGCAAGGCTATTCAACTGTTGTTAAAAGACATGACAGTGCAAGATTTATCCTTGCAACAATTGGTTGAAACAGGCAAGTTCGCGTTTGGGGAAGAAGGATTTAAACGGTATTTAAAAATGCCGGATAAAGGACGTCTAATTTACTCGCCGAAGAACTTTTTAGGGGCGACTCTAATTGCCGGTCAGCAACAAGCCTTTGTTGGAATTATTGCTAAACAACTAGAGTTTTTTCGCCTAAGTGCCGAAAAGCAACTGCAAACCACAGTAGATACAGCCGTAATTGGCCGCCCGGTTAAATTCCACGGTACACGAGGAGATGCGGGCAACAATCAAGCCATCGATATTATGACGCAAGCTGCGCAAAAAGCCGGTTTTAGCAAGGTTGAATTTCTCGAAGAGCCCATCGCTGCTGCCTATCAAATTGAACGTACCCTAGAAAAACCTACCAATGTGCTGGTGGTCGACATAGGTGGTGGTACTACTGATGTGTGTTGCATTAAATTATCTCCCCAGAAGCGAGAGAATTTGGACCGTCAACAAGATGTTCTTGCGGTCACAGGAACACGTTTGGGGGGAATGGAATGTGATAAAAACCTCATCGTAAAATCCATTGCGCCAACAATGGGGCAAGAGTTATTAACACATAGCGGTTTACCCATACCACCTACCTATTTCTCGGATATGTGTGCCGTTGATGATATTTCCAAACTTAACCGGTTTTTCTCTGAAGACTATGGTTTGGAAATCGCACAAACTATGTCTATTACTAAAGATCCTCGACTGTTAGAACGCTTGTTGGTTGTGCAGGAGCAAAAACTCTCTGCCAGACTCGTCAACTCCTCCCGTCTAGCCAAAGAGTTGTTGTCCTCTAAAGATGAAGTGACCTTACCACTGCATTATATTGAACCAGACTACGATGTTAATATTACGCTGACTGATTTGAACCGCTCCATGCAAACTTGGATGCGGCGAGTAAAACGTTTAGTGACTCAGTGTTTAGACAATAGCAGTGAGCCACCAGAAATGTTGTTTATAACCGGTGGTATGAGTTTGTCACCCATCGTTAGAAAAGAACTGCAAGAAGTGATGTTACCTCACCTTCCCGTGATGCAAGGTGATGCATTTAATTCAGTATGTGAAGGGCTGGCAATTCAAGCTAGTAAATTAGCTAAAACGAATTAATCTCAATCGCCACTCGTCATTTCAATAGCGCATAAACTACCGCCGGATAGCTAGTCTGGCGGTAGTTTAGCGTTGTTTATATGCGAGGTTATTTATGCTGCAATACGATGCGATAATGGGGCTTTCCATTGCGCAATTTATCTAGCGCTTCATTAACTTGCTCAAAAGGAAAATATTCTGTAACCGGCTCAACTTTGTGAAGGGCTGCAAAATCTAACATGGTTTTAATGGTCGCTGGACTGCCAACTGGCGATGAGGAAACTGAACGTTGTCCCGCCATCAATGGGAACAAACTTAAGTCTAACGGCTCTGTTGTGGCACCAACAAAATGTAAACGACCTTTAGGCGCTAGTGTAGACACATAGGCATTCCAGTTAAGTTTCACATTTACCGTGGATATTATCAGATCAAAGGTACCTGCTGCGGCTTTCAATTCTTCATCTGAACTACTATTAAGTACCTTATGGGCACCTAGTTTAATGAGTTCGTCTTGCTCTTTACTATTTCGCGTGAAGGCGGTGACTTCGCAACCCCAAGAATTTAGAAACTGCAAGGCTAAATGGCCTAGACCACCAATACCAATTACCGCTACTTTGTCAGTGGGTTTGATGTCGAATTGCACCAAAGGGTTAAATACCGTAATACCTCCACAAAATAATGGACCTGCACTTTGTGGATTCAACTCATCGGGTAGGGCAACAACCGCAGTTGCTTGAGCGCGGACTCTATCGGCAAAACCACCATGACGACCACCTAAGGTTAGCTCTGCTGATGAACATAAGTTATGATCTCCCGATTGGCAGGTTCTACAAGCATTGCAGTAACCGGATTGCCAACCGAGTCCTACTCGTTGGCCGACTTTTAGGGAAGTAACATTGTCACCAATGGCATTAATCACACCGACTACTTCGTGACCAGGCACAAAAGGGTACTGAGTATAGCCCCATTCATTGTCTAACATGCTCAGATCGCTATGACAGATACCACAAGATTCTACGCTAATATCCACATCATCCTGTTGTAACGGACCCGGATCGTATTGAAATTTTTCTAATTTGTCTCCAGCGGCATTGGCTGCATAGGCATTAATCATTTGTATTCCTCGCATTTTTTAGATTTTGGCTTAGTAGCCTTCAATGGGGTTATTTTATTGAATCGGTTGGAAGTAACAATAGATGTAAAAGAAACTCAGAGTTTCTGATATGGAAACAATGTGCTAGGGTGGTGATAAATAGAATAGGTGGGTTACTTCCCTTAAATCGTCAACAGAGCTGCAAAGATACTCACATGATAAATAATCAGATCATCGATTTAAAATTATTACGGCATTTTGTGGTCATTGCCGAAACCCTGAGTTACACCGAAGCGGCGAATATACTCAAGGTCACTAAGTCGAAGTTAAGTAAAGATATTGCAAAACTGGAAGGGGAGCTTGGGAGTAAAATTTTCGACCGCTCTTCGCGGGTGGTACGTTTATCCGAAGCGGGAAAGATTCTATATAGTCGAGCATTGGTGTTGTTAGAAGACTCGAATCATTTGTTTAACGATATTAAAACTTTGAATAGCAGTGTATCAGGGAAATTAAATTTGGCTGCGCCTCCAGCTTTAGGACGAGTATTGAGTAATCATCTTTTGCCAAACTTTCTCGCGACTTGGCCACAAGTTAGCCTGAGCCTTAAGCTCTCCTATGAATATGAAAATTTATTCAAAGAAGGCTTAGATTTAGCCTTTCGCATGGGGAAAAACCAACACGAGAACCTCATTCAACGGCAAATTGGTAAAGCTAATCGTGTGCTGGTGGCATCACCGGATTATCTTAAAAATCATGCAATTCAGGGCGTTGAGGATTTAAAAAACTGCAAAAGTGTGCAGTTTTTTGAGCCTGCACAAAGTACTTGGACACTGCAAAATCGCACAAAAACTGAATATGCATCGGTTCCTGTGGCATTTCAGTGTGCTGATTTTGTTGCAGTGTTAAACTGCGTGAAAAATCACTTAGGTATTGCCCAATTGCCTTGGTTTCTGGTGCGAGATGCCATTGAGTCTGGTGAGCTAGAGCATGTTTTACCTGATTGGCTAAGTCCTAGTTTGCCAATTTACATGGTCTATCGACAGGGGTTTAATAAACCCAATAAGCTCGCCGAATTCCTAAATTATATTGATGAGCATAAAACCATGTTCGATTTAGAGTTTAAGAGATTGTCAGAGAGTTGAAGTTATTGAATTAACCTAAATCGATAAATTGTGTAACGGCTTTAGCTATTGATGGGAAGGCAATTTCACTGACATCAATTTCGTTTAACCCTATCCAATGGGCTTCTAGTATTTCTGACTTTTCTAAATGTATTATTGGTTTATCGTTTAGCTCACAAACAAACACACTGTCTATGGTGTGGTAATTGATATTTTTGTATAAATATTGATTGGGGAAAGAACATAAATATTGCCATTGTTGCGGGGCAATAGATAAGCTTAATTCTTCCATTAACTCTCTGCTTAAACCTTCTTCTAGTGTTTCATGATAGTCCACAAAGCCACCGGGCAAGTCTAATTTTCCTTTGCAGGGATCTTTTGCTCGAACAGTAAAAAGTAGTTGGTCTTGATATTTTATAATTCCTGCAACACCGGCGGCGGTGTTGTGAAAATACACAAAGTCGCAATGACCACAACGCCAGTAGCGCTGAGTTTCAAAACTGATATCTGTACTTTGACATTTCGGACAATGCTTAAACATGGGTAATACTTTTTATTATGGAATGCATAGGCTGATTATTTTACATGAAAATCCAAAAAAGTAGTGCCTAAGGCGTTGGCTTGGGGATAAAAATTTGAATAAAAGCACTAGGTTAGAAAATTATTGGGCAGACTTGTGCCTGCACAACAATGATCAGTTTATCAAGAATTGAGCTTAGGCTTTTTGACACAATACAGTCTGAGTAAACCCACATGTATTAATAAAAGTAACCAATATATAATGCCACCCTGGCGCAAAACTTCGTCTTCTAGGGCGTCACAGTTATCTATGGATCCGCCAGAGATGGGTTCTAGTTTGACAGCCACATAATGCGTCGTTTCCACTTCGGCGCCATAATCATCATAAATAATTTCCCCAGATAGATTACGACTAGCCTCTGTCACTGTGGCGGTGGCAACAATGGTGTTATCGTCATTGATGCTTTGGGCCTCAACGATGTTATAGGCACTATTACATTCTATTAAGGTATTTATTTCGTTGAAAATGTCATTTCTATAATCATATAAAAAAGCGCCTGTTCGACTGGTGCCAGATGTGGTGAACTCAGACTCGCCATAACCTATGATCATGTTCTGGTCATTAATATCTGTGGCATAGCTATTCGCTGAGGTATAAAAATCATCTGGATATTCGGTGACGTCTGCATCCACATCGTGAACAAAAAACTTGTTCACCAGGCTACCGTTTACTAGCTTTGAAGCATAACCTACTACTATGTTGTCGTTATTAATTGCCGTAGCCGTGCTGGAATAAACCTCTTCATCTTGGTTGATGGTACTGACTTCATCATCTATATAAATAGCGGCAGAAGTGGTGACAGTGGTGGTATCAAAGTAGTAGCCGGGGGACTCTCCTACAGCCACACCATAATCATTAATGGCGACTGCAGTGCTACTATAAATAGTTTCATCGTCACTTTCAGGTGCAATTAACATGGCTAAAACGTAAGTATCTCTAATACTTCCTCGTTCATCTACTTGCCAGATAATGCCTCTGCGTTGTGAAATGGTAGAAACGCTAGTATTAAGATCAATACTTAAACTACGCAAACATGACTCTTCTGGTACATCCCCTCGTAAATCATCATTTGCACAGTCTTCCACACTTTGGGCAAACGCTTCAGATACTAATTCAGTGGTTCCAAAACCAACCACTTGATTGCTGTCGTTGATATCAAACGCGTAACTTAAACCACCCGCGGTTGTTTCTGGTGGCGGTAAGGCAACCTTATCACCATCTATGTAGGCAAACCCTCTGACATAAAAGTCATTTAATACATAGGTTATATCGTCAATATCTTCATTGATATAATCGAGGGTGTAAAATCCATCATGACTGTAGCCTACAGCATAACCAAAATCGTTAATTCCCTGTGCACTTACATAAGCACTATTCGTGTAATCGTCCGTTTCAGAGTCAAAAATATCAAAGCCATGCAGCTCTTCAGCGTCTGATTCTGTGGCGATATAGGCATTTAGAGCGGAAATCTGTTGGTATAACTGATTCTCAGCAGAAGATTGAATATAACTGTAAAGGAACGCATAGTCCTCGTCGTTAAAATCACCTACCTTTGCCGACTCAACATCGGTTAGATAAATAGACAATGCATCGAAGTTGAGTAGCGATATATCAATCGGTGGATTGTATTTATTCACAAGGTTGACGGTCACTTCACCAATACTATTTATGTCTGTGGGAGACGCACTGTCACCCAACTCGGTAAAGGGTAACTCTATTACTTGATATTGCGCAGCATAGACCTTAAAACCCACTAAAATGGAGCAAGACAGCGCTATTACAAGTTGGATCTTTTTCATTGAATTTCCTTTTTACTACTTTTTAGCCTCGCCGCAGGCAAATTTCAGGTATGTCCTTTAGCAGACACAATTTTGTTGTGCCTGCTTCTAGTCTGAGTTTTTTATAAAATTTGCGAGTGAGGTGTTGTCAGATTACTTGTCAGATTTTTGGTTAACTAAGGTCATTTGATAACCAGAAGGCATAGACTCATTTTTTGAGAATATAAGAAACTGTTCTACGCTGTCTTCATCTAACGTCATCGTCAAACTATCCATAATGACGTCGGTACCGTCGATAGTGGCAATGGCGAAAATATCATAGGTATTATTCAGTAAAGTAACTGAACCACTGCTGGTTTCTAATACCGATAATTTATTTTCAGCCGTTGAGATGATTTCGTCATTTAATACAAAGTAGAAAGTCACTCGACTAAAATCATCAGAGTCGGATAAGTTAACTACTTTGATTCCATGGCTATAGATACTGGAAGTGTTACTTTTGGTAATGGTTAGTGATTTTATCGTGGCTTCGTAACCATCAACAACCCCATCACTGTCTTCATCAATGTCGTTATCTTCATCATCATCAATAGGGTCAATTTTGTTATAAATAAAGATGGTACTATCTGCATTTTCATCCAGACTTAATAGAGCATCACTGATATAGGTATCTTCAGTGTTAAAATCAGTCACATCAAATCCATAGTCACCATTTGCGGTGGTTGTAGAGTCACTGAACTCGCCTATGCCAAGGCCTTCAAGCAAGATTTCTGAGGCATCACCTAATTTGACATCAATATTGATATAACCGTCATAGTTCGGCAGGTATTCACTTTCAGCCACACCATTGTAGAAACCAAAGGTGGCTTCTGAATCAACATCGTTCAACAAGGTTGCGCCGTTAGTACCAATGCTGTCGATAGCAAAAGGTGATGAACCAACCCCTATATTTTCTCTCAACACGATGACGTATTGGCTTACTGTGGTATAGGATTGATCAGTTGAAGTGTAGATAACCTCATCACTACCCGCTTCGGTGATGTAGAAAATATATTGGTCTTGATCCATTTTTATATTTTCAGACAACTCGGTATAGCTGCTGGTGTTAACAAATACTGCTTCGTTAAAGGTTTCATTATCCGCAGACATATATACGTCAACGTTTTGATAATCAGGATGAAGATTTAATAAACGGAGATTAAACAGGTCATCGTCATCATCATCGTCGTCATCTACGACTTCAATATCAAATTTTAATACCTCTGGTTCTCTAATATCGCCAATCATAGCAAGAAAGGTGATGCTATCAGAGTTGATACTGAGTTGTTCCTGATAGACCATTTCCAGATCACTACGGTCACTACTTTCTTCATCCTGCCAGGCTAGTTCCACATAATAGCTTCCCGTATCCAACTCATTATTTGCACTAACTTCTGCAAACTCAACCGCGCTATACGTTAGCTCAATTTCATCATCATCATCATTATCTAAATCTTCATCTACTGTGAGGTAAACGCCAGAGGCATTGGCTGATGCATTATAGAATTTAATATAACCTGAACTATCGTCGTCACTGCCGCAGCCAGTTAATAGAAATAGCATTAAACCCAAACATACCCAGGGGTAATAAGTGAATTTTGGGGTTGTCTTACTGATTTTCATGGATTCTCCAGATTAATTATTGTTAGGAAAAGCGAGGTGATGAGCATAGATGTCATTTTTCTCACAATGGCGATTCGGACAGGGGGAACGTTGATTTGTTCACAGATGAGGAGGTCTTTACAGAAACTTTACGATCTCAATGGAATTGTTACGTGAGTAGGAAATAAAACCTTAAGAATGTGTAACAGCATTATCAATGGAAAAACTTATATGGCGTTTTGAAAGCCAGCGTTATATCTCAATTTGCGTTATGTCATCAAAATACCAACATAGAATTTAATGCCTGTTGTAGCACCACCGGATCCTAAAACCATGACTGGCGGTGGTTCTGATGATATGGGAGATATCTCTTGGGTGACACCTTCAATGTGGTTGTCATATCCATCTAATATTCCTAACTTGCCTGGACATCATTGGTCAAATGCAGTGGCCATGGCTACACCTATTGCTCACAAAGGTATTGTTGCAGGCGGTAAGGCCCATGCGATGACTATGATCGATCTATTCACCGATCCTGAATTGATGGCAGAGGTACAGGACTATTTTGACAACGTACAAACCAAGGACGTTAAGTACCAATCGTTTTTACGTGATACCGATGAACCACAAATTCATTTGAATGAGAAAATCATGGGTGAATTTCGTGAGAAGTTAAAACCTTTTTATTACGATCCTGAAAAATATGATACTTACCTAGAGCAATTAGGTGTTGAATATCCAATGGTGAAGAAATAATGAAAAGTCGCTTCTTCTCAAATTTATTTAAACCTAGCCTACTGATTAAGTTTAGTTTAATGACTATTTTGAGTGTGGGTATTGGTCAAGGTAACGCGACTGGCTTAAATGGAAATGAAGAGCAAGCGGCTAACGATAACAAACCACAATCTCAATTAAACAAAGAAATAATGAAACGATATCGAGAGAAAATGCGGGCTGATTACTATGAAGCGAATAAAGCAAAAGTGGCTATTAATCAGCAAAGCGTAAAATATCCCACTGTTAAGGCCAAACCTTAAAACAGTTGTGGTAGATAAATTACAATAACGATTTGTGTTCGTGTGTGTGCTCCCAAGAGCAACTTCCAGCACCCCAGGGTCTTCCTTGAGGTGCTGTTTTTTTGCTTAACCGTTTTAATTTAGCTGCGACTATTTATTTTCGACCTATTTTCCGTCTAACCAACAAATGAGGCTTAAATTGCTAGTTGGTCAACCATATCTTTTGCCAATAACTCAATGGCTTCTGACCGCACTTTTTGTGGGTTCAATAAACATACACCAATGTGTCCTAAGTCCGGCAAATCGGCTTGTGGTGGCAATACAAACAAGCCTGGCGGTACAGTACTCCTTGCCAGTACCGTAATTCCCAAGTCTTCATTAATAGCAGCTTGAATACCGTTTAGATCTGAAATGGTGTACACAACTTGCCATTGTTTCTTGCATTTTCCTAAAACGTGGGTAGCGCGTTTACGGTAAATACAAGGAGCGGGGGCGGCAATTATAGGGAGTTTATTGGGAACTTTATTTACGTATCTCTGACTGCCCACCCACACCAATTGATCGGTGATGATAAAGCCTTCTTGTTCAGGATCGGGTTGTTCTTGTAGAGATAAGATCAGGTCGAACTGGCTTTTTAAAGGTTCACAGACTAAGTCTTTACTTAATGCGCAATGTACTTCTAAGGAAACTTCAGGGTATGTGTGGGTAAAACGCCGTATTATTTTCGGCATTAAGGTGGTTGAGAATTCACTTGGAATGCCTAACTTGATATTACCACTGACCTGAGGTTTACCAAATTCAGCCATTGCTTGATCATTTAGCATCAATATCTTCATGCCAAACTCTAACAATTTACTGCCCGCTAAGGTGAGAGTAAGTCGATTTCCTTCTCGCAGAAAGAGTTTTTCTCCAACTACTTCTTCTAGTTTTTTTATTTGTAAACTGATAGCTGGTTGGGTGCGTTTTAGACGCTCTGCGCACAATGTATAACTACCTGTTTGCGCAATTGTCACAAACGATCGTAAAAAATCGATAGATAAATTTTTCATGGCTTCACTCCTGATGCAAGTGGTTGGCATTTATGTTTATGCCTTGTTAAAGCCATATTAAAATCTTATGAGCTCATATTTATTATTAATTTTATTTATTGCTTGTGTAGTTCTAGCATAGAGTTTCTCGAAAGGCAATGGACATAAAAAAGATGCAACTAAATAACCCGTTAAAAACTGTAGACCCTGATATTTTCAATGTAATAGAAGATGAAGAAAAACGACAAGAAGCGCATATTGAATTGATAGCGTCAGAAAACTATACCAGTCAAGCGGTGATGGAAGCACAAGGTAGCGTGTTAACAAATAAGTACGCCGAAGGTTACCCTGGTAAACGCTACTACGGCGGATGCGAATTTGCCGATAAAGCGGAAACCTTAGCAATCGAACGAGCTAAACAACTTTTTGCGGCCGATTACGCCAATGTTCAACCTCATTCAGGCTCTCAAGCAAATGCTGCTGTGTACATGGCACTGCTAAAACCTGGCGATACTATTCTAGGTTTAAGCTTAGATCATGGTGGACATTTAACTCATGGTGCAAAGCCAAACTTCTCAGGCAAATTATATAACGCCATTCAATACGGCTTAGATACGGATACCGGTGAAATTGACTATCAACAAGTGGCTGAATTGGCGCATATTCATCAGCCGAAGATGATTGTTGCAGGCTTTTCTGCTTATTCCCGGGTGGTAGATTGGCAAAAGTTTAAAGATATAGCGCAAAGTGTTGGTGCCTTTTTGTTTGTGGACATGGCTCATGTGGCAGGTTTAGTGGCAGCGGGTCTATATCCTAACCCAGTGCCTATAGCTGATGTGGTGACCACTACTACCCATAAAACCCTGCGTGGACCCCGTGGTGGTCTGATTTTGTGTCAGTCTAATCCTGAGCTGGAAAAGAAATTCAATTCTTTGATATTCCCAGGTATTCAAGGTGGTCCTTTAATGCATGTTATTGCCGCAAAAGCAGTGGCATTTAAAGAAGCTTTAGCCCCTGAATTTACCACTTATCAACAACAAGTAGTTGATAACGCTCGAGCAATGGCTGATGTGTTTTTAAAGCGTGGTTATGGCGTGGTTTCTGGTGGAACCGACAATCACCTGTTCTTAGTGGATTTAATCGCTCGCGGAATGACAGGTAAAGAAGCGGATGCGTTACTTGGTTCGGTGAACATCACCGTTAACAAAAATACCGTGCCTAATGATCCACAATCACCTTTTGTGACCAGTGGAATACGCATTGGTACACCTGCAGTAACCTCAAGAGGATTTAAAGTAAGTCATGTAGCTGATTTAGCAAATTGGATATGTGATTTACTGGATAACCCAGAGGACCCTATGGTGAGTGAGCAAGTGAAGTCTAAGGTTGCAAAGCTGACCGCTGAATTTCCAGTTTACGGATAAATAAAAAAAGCGCTGTATCATAGATACAGCGCTTTTGAATTGTTAACCTTGTAGCTAATTATAACCCTTAGGCAAAGGCTATTTTGCTACTAGTTTATTACGCTCCAGCCAAGGTTGCAGAGCTAGATAACTTTTTTGTGGAGTTTGGCTCCTTGTTAATTAACTTGACAGCATGTTCTAGCGCACCTAAGAGGTTGTCAAAGGACTCTACATCCGTTTGGGCTGCATTGATGCCTTTTAATACTTGTTTAATATCGTCATTGGCACCACAAATTATCAGCCTTCTACCAGCATTTTTTGCATCTGATGCCACCGTTTCAATGGCCATACCTGCTGAAACATCCACTGTGGGCACTCGTGTAAAGTCCATAATCAATATTTGTGATCCAGGTTTTACCTTGTCACGCACATGATGGCCAACATCTGCAGCAGCACCAAAGCTAAGAGGTCCACCGAAACTGAAGATACTAACTCTACCGTCTGCTTGTTTAAGCAATGCATTTTCTTTGGGATCATTCAAAGTATCCGGAATTTTCTTTAATTCGTCGATTTGAATTTGCGCGATTTGACGAACAAATGCCAAGGCTGCTAAAACCACACCTACGCCTACGGCTGTCACTAGGTCAACAAATACGGTTAGGCCTAATACTAGAATCATCAATGCAAAATCCCAACGTGGGCCATTGTGAGCACGTCTTAGGTAACTCCAGTCAATAATGTCCAGACCAACTTTAACAAGTATCCCGGCTAAGACAGCATGGGGAATGTTGGCTGCCAATGGACCTAAACCAAGTACAACTGCAAGTAAAACTAGCGAATGTACCATTCCAGAGATTCGGGTTTTACCACCGGTTCGGATGTTAACTACTGTACGCATAGTTGCACCTGCGCCAGCAATACCACCGAATAAACCAGATACAGTGTTACCAATCCCTTGACCGATAAGCTCTTTTTTACTGTCGTGACGGGTACGAGTCATGTTGTCAGCAACTAATGAGGTCAGCAAACTATCAATTGCGCCTAAAATTGCTAGTATGAATGCTGCTTCTAACACTAAAAAGAAGTGACTTTGCTCATAGACAGGTAAATGCAAGCTTGGCAATCCTGTAGGAATATTTCCAAGAGCAGGAACATTGGTGAAGGCAAAGCTAGCAAGGGTACCTATCACCAAAGCGGCTAAGGGACCTGGGATGTACTTTGCGAGAGCGGCAGGCCATTTATATGCAATTATCAAGGTTCCTAACCCGAGAATTAGGGTAGCAAAGTTGATATCTGCCAAGGCTGTGGGCATGTAACTCAAAGCGCCTATGGTGCCACTTGGAGGCTCATGACCTAATAGTCTACCGAACTGGAGAATAATAATAATTGCGCCAATCCCTGACATAAATCCAGAGATTACCGGGTAGGGAACGAGTCGAATGTACTGACCTATTCCCAAAAAACCAAAAGCGATTTGGAAAAGACCTGCCAGCATAACAGCAGTAAAGATGAGTGCAACATCGCCTGATAAGCTGGCAAACAAGCCCGCTAAAACCACCACCATCGGACCGGTTGGGCCTGATATTTGTGACGGTGTGCCGCCAAATAAGGCTGCTAAAAAGCCCAGAGCGATAGCGCCGTATAGACCAGCCATGGGGCCAAGACCCGAAGCTACACCTAACGCTAAGGCTAAAGGAAGAGCGACTATACCAGCGGTAAGACCACCAGTAATATCACCCTTTAGGTTTGACAAATCGAATTTCATATATGTACCTTTATCACGTCTATGCAACTGATAATTCTTTATCTGTTTTTGATTGTCCCAGTGGCATGAACTTAGCTGTTTCTGGGTCATAACTAACCACCTGTCCGCTTTCAATATTATAGACCCAGCCATGCAGTTTTACCTGGCCAGTGGCTAATTTAGCTGCTACAGATGGGTGAGTGCGAAGGTGCTGAAGTTGTTGAACAACATTTTCTTCGGTTAATTTGTCTAAATGATCCATACACAAACTACCGTATTTTTCTTTCACTACCTCTGATGCACAACGACTATGAGACAACCACTCTTTTACGTGGGGAAGCCCATCTAGTTTGTCGGTGTTTAATGCACCTTTCATGGCACCGCAGTCAGAGTGACCACAAACAATAATGTGTGAAACGCCTAGGGCTGCTACTGCAAATTCAATGGATGCAGTAATTCCACCCGTTACATTGCTGTGAGGAGGAACAATGTTGCCAGCATTACGACAAATGAAAAGTTCACCAGGTTCGGTCTGAGTCAATAAATTTGGGTCGATGCGAGAATCTGCGCAAGTAATAAATAAAACTTCTGGGTTTTGCCCGTTTGCTAACTTTTTAAAAGTTGCCTTCTTTCCAGGAAAGACATCTTTTTGAAATTTAGCTACACCAGTAATTACGTGGTCCATGATAGTCACTCCTATTTAATTAAAAAAAATAATTCTTAAAAACGAATTCGCAAACAGTTTTACCTGATAGCTATATAGAAGTATACTTTATATCGTGATAGTTTTTGCCTATCAGTCGGTGCTTTAATCACTCAAATTGACATAAGGTTTAAAATGACATCAGACAATAAGTTTCCTTCAATTAACCAACTGAAGTACTTTGTGGCGGTAGCCAAAAGTTTAAGTTTTCGACGAGCCGCACAAGCCTTAGGGATCAGTCAGCCAACACTCACAACACAGGTTCAATCTCTTGAAAAAACCATGAACCTGAGCTTGTTTGAACGCAACCGAAGTGGCACTTTACTTACCCCTCAGGGGAATACACTTTTGCCCCTTGCCCAAGAAGTATTGCGGGCAGGCCAGCGGTTTAACGACACTGCTCGTGAACTTATTGATGGCACCTCAACTACTTACCGATTAGGCGTTCCTCCGACTTTAGGGCCTTATCTATTGCCATTTGTGTTGCCTGAATTGCATCGGCGATTTAGTCAATTAAAGTTCTATGTGCGTGAAGAGTTTCCGCAGCAGTTGGAAGAAGGTTTGCTCAATGGGCAGTACGATTTAATAATTTCACCATCAAATCATGAATCCGCGCAGTTCATCGTATCTGAGCTCTTTACGGAACCACTAAAATTAGTGATGCCAAAGGATCACGCCCTTGCTGGTCAGGAATTTGTTAAGCCAACTGATGTGCAGGGGGAAAAAGTACTAACTCTAGAAGGACACCATCATTTTCATCATCAAGTGCAGACGATTTGTGCTCAAATTGGTGCACAAATGTATCGAGATTATGAGGGAACCAGTTTAGATACCTTAAGGCAAATGGTGGTGATGGGAGTTGGCATTTCATTTTTACCAGGGCTTTATGTGCACTCAGAATTACATCGGCCAAACGAACTTCATGTATGTGAACTGCAAAATATTCCTATTACTCGCGTGCAACATTTAATTTGGCGAAATACCGCGCCTGGCAGGGTGTTTTTCCGTGAGTTAGCACAATTTTTTAGGGAGATCGTGGCGGAAAAATTAGCAAGTGCAGTTCATGTGAAAAATACAACCACACGAAAAATTTGATTTTATAGATCTTTTCTCACTTAACCTTTAAGACTAATGGAGATCTATCCGTTCAATTACTTGTGTGTTTTTTGCACCAATTTAATCCTAATGCACGTTAAAAGGATCTTGATTGCACTAAATTAGTATTTCATGAGGCCGTAGAGTGCATTAATGTTAAATATGCGGGAAATGAAGGCGGAACATTCTTTGCATCGGCGCTCACCTATTAACTGAAATAAACAAGTTTTAGGGTCATAGGTTGTCTAATCATTTTTGGCTACTCTTATCTGCAATGTTTGTGTTTTTAATGCAAGTTGGATTTTTGTGTTTAGAAAGTGGCAAAACACGAAGTAAAAACAGTATCAACGTGGCCGCAAAGAATATTGGGGACTTTATTGTATCTGCCGGTGTTTTTTGGTTTTTTGGTTTTGGCATTATGTTTGGACCAAGTTTAGCTGGGTGGTTCGGCGCTGGAGGTTTTACTTTTGGTGATGGCAACACGCCATTTCAAATTTCTTTTTTCTTATTTCAAATGATGTTCTGCAGCACGGCTGCAACCCTAACTTCTGGTGCAATTGCAGAGCGCACACGCTTTTCCAGTTATATGTACATTACCCTTATTTTAAGTGGATTAATTTATCCCCTAGTCGGTCATTGGGTGTGGGCTGGAATTTACACTCCAGATAATCAAGGTTGGTTAGAGTCACTGGGGTTCGTGGATTTTGCTGGTTCAACTGTAGTGCACTCGGTCGGCGGTTGGGTAGCCTTGGCAAGTGTAATCATTGTGGGTCCAAGGATTGATCGCTTTAAAACCAATACTAAGTTTCCATCAGGTAGTAATTTACCTATGGCAGCCATGGGAACCTTACTTATTTGGTTTGGTTGGTTCGGGTTTAATGGCGGTAGCACTTTAACATTCAATGCACAAGTACCTTATATTATTTTAAACACCTGTCTTGCTGCGATTTGGGGAGGATTAACCGCTACACTTATCTATTTTCAACGGCAAAAATATGTTGATGTTGGTACTAGTTTGAACGGTGTAATAGCAGGTCTAGTGGCTATAACTGCTAGCTGTCATGCGGTATCAACCGTTGAGGCTGCAATCATTGGTATAGTCTCGGGTTTGGTGGTGCACTATGGCTCTGAGTTAATGGATATCATTGAGCTTGATGATGCACTAAAAGTGATCCCCGCACATTTGTTTGCTGGAGTCTGGGGAACAATTGCGGTGGCCTTATTTGGCGATCCTGAAAAATTGGCAACTGGGTTGTCATTTACTTCGCAACTCAGTATCCAAGTTTTTGGTGTCGTTGTGATTGGTCTGTTCAGTTTTCTCACTTGTTTTTTAATTCTTTATCTACTTAACAAAGTCTCACCATTGCGAGTATCCAAGGAAGACGAACTTAGTGGTTTAAATGTCAGTGAACACCAAGCATCGACGGAATTAATAGAACTATTAAATGATATGCAGAATCATCAAAATAAAGGTGATTTTACTCTTCAAGTTAAAGAAGAACCCTTTACCGAAGTTGGGCAAATAGCGCAAAAATACAACCAAGTGATTAGCAAAGTTTCCAAAGAAATGAATCAGCGAGAAAGTGCTATCACTCAGTTTAAAATAAGCGAAAAACGTAAAAGCGCTATTTTAGACTCTTCCATGGATTGTATTGTTTCCATCGATTGGCAAGGATATATCATTGAGTTCAACCCCGCTGCCGAACGCACGTTTGGTTGTTTAAAAGCCCAGGTTTTGCAGCAAAACTTTTTTAAAATATTTGCCCTGAACAAAGATCTGGAGCGATTCTCACAGAGCTTAGCGTTGCAGTTTGTATCTGCAACTGGGTTGGTACTGAATCGACGAAGTGAAATCGAATTAAAACGTGCTGCGGGACAAACTTTTCCCGCAGAGGTGACTATCACTAGCAGTAAATTGAATGACAGTCACATTAATGAATTTACTTTGCATTTGCGAGACGTAACCAAACAACAAAAAATTCAAGCGCGTTTGAATTTTTTGGCATATCACGACCCATTAACCCATTTATCCAATCGCATTCATTTGATTTCTGAACTCAATTATCAAGTTGCAAAGTCTAAAAAATCCGCCGGTGTAATAGCCGTCTTCTTTTTAGATTTAGATAGATTTAAAAAAATTAACGACACCTTAGGGCATAAAGCCGGTGACTATTTATTGTGTCAGGTGGCCAAAAAACTAAAAGTAGTTTGCCGCGAAGAAGATATTATTGCCCGTTTAGGTGGTGATGAGTTTATTGTGGTAATAACAGGTGAACTCACTCAACAATTGATCGCACAAAAAGCCCAAGGGATTCTGGCTAAACTGCGAGATCCCATTACTTTGAGTGGTAAAAATTATCAAATTGCTACCAGTATTGGGGTTTCTGTTTCAGTAAATGGTGATATTGGTACTGAAGAGTTGATTCAAAGGGCTGATATTGCCATGTACAACGCCAAGTTTCATGGTCGTGATAATTTTAAATTATATACAGATGAGATGGGCCAAAAAGCACAAGAAGAAGTGAGCTTTGAACGAAAAATTAAGCAAGCAATTGATAATGATGAATTCAGTGTTGCATATCAACCAAAAGTCACATGCCAGGGTGAGGTGGTATCGTTAGAAGCTTTGATTCGATGGCAACGGCGAGATATAGGTGAAATTTCCCCCGGTGAGTTTATTCCAGTTGCAGAACAAAGTAATTTGATTGTGCATATTGGTGAGGTCATGATTGCGAAGGTACTTAGCCAATTACGGTTTTGGCTCGATGAGAAGCTCAACGTTGTGCCCATTGCAATAAATATTTCTGGAAGACAATTAGTCGCAGAAGACTTTATACACCATGTTAAGCAGCAACTAGCGGCTTTTGCAATTCCAGGTGAGCTATTGGAGTTTGAAATTACAGAAGGTATTTTGATTCAAGACATCGAAAATTGTGTGGCTATTCTGAATGAGTTAAAAAGCCTTAATATCAAAGTATCGATAGACGATTTTGGCACAGGTTACTCTTCGTTGAGTTATCTCAAGAAACTGCCGCTAGATATTTTGAAAATCGACCGCTCTTTTGTCCATGACTGTGACACTAAAACCGAAGATGCGGAAATCTGCGCCACTATTATCAATTTAGCCAAAAACTTAAGTTTAACAACGGTTGCCGAAGGTGTAGAAACGCAATCTCAATTTGATACATTACGAGATATGGGATGCCATCTTTACCAAGGTTATTTTTTTCATCTCCCCCAAAGCGCTAACATGGTACATGCATTATTAAACCCACAGGATTGATCGTAGATTCTACTTTGCAATCAAAAGGATTCACATGGAAACTAGACCGTTGTTTAAGGGGCTGCCTTTTTACGCGCAGCATTTTAATCGTGAACAAATCGCTAATGCTGGCTGGAATATCTTGCAAGAAGACCTGCCTTTGCCCTGCGGCATAATCAAACAAGCTGCTTTACAACAAAATAGTAAGCGCATGGAACAATGGTTGCAACGCAATAACCTGCTGCTTGCGCCTCATATTAAAACAACTATGAGTCCGGAATTAATTTCACAACAATTAGCCGAAGGGGCTTGGGGCTTAACTGTTGCGAATGTGACTAATTTGCGCTTAGCCGCTGAGATGGGGGCAAGTCACATCATATTTGCTAATCAATTAGTGGGCCCTGGCAATATCAAGGAAGTCGAACAATTATTAGGCCAATACCCTGATTTGACCCTCTACCTTTTTATCGATTCATTGGATGTTTTTGAATTATTAAAAGCGGCAAATATACAACATCATAAGCAGCTTAAATTACTCATCGAATTAGGCGCAGAAGGTGGACGATGTGGAGTACGAGAACCCAGTAAAGCCAAAGAGTTAATCGAGAGTATTTGTGCCAATCAATGGGAGGTTGCCGGTTTTAGTGCCTATGAAGCGGTTTTTGAAGGCTCTACGGAACAAAAAGAACAGCGGGTTCGTGATTTTTTGAACTTGTTAGAAACGACCATTAAGGTCTTTATTGAGCAACAAGTTATCCTTCCTACTGAGCCATTCGTTATAACCATTGGTGGCTCTGAATATTACGATATCTGCGCTGCAACTTTTGCAGATTTACAGCAAAACTTTGATGTTAAGGTGGTACTTAGAAGTGGTTGTTACCTATTCAGTGATTCAGGGGTTTACGACAAAGCATCATTGGCCATTGATGAAAGGTTAGCGAATGAACAAATTACCTTACCTGCCTCTGAGGCTGCAATTGAAGTGTGGTGTTATGTATTGTCTAAGCCTGAAGCTGGAGTGGTAATTTTAGGGGCGGGGAAACGTGATTTTTCCTATGATAAGGGGTTGCCTAAACCTTTGTACACTAAATCGAGATTGGCCACGAATTTGACTAAAATTGACCAAGATAATTATCGAATTACTCGGATTAATGATCAACATTGTTTTTTAAAAGTGCCAAGTGATGATGAACTAAAACCTGGCGATATGGTAGCTATTGGCATCTCACATCCCTGTACCACCTTTGATAAGTGGCGAAAAATGCTGGTTGTTGATCGGCAATACAATGTTATTGACGCAATTGAAGCGTGGTTCTAAAAAATAGAACCTCGACTTCGTTTTTATCAAATGTACTAACTTTCACTAAGTTTCTATTCTAGCACTCTATTGGGGCTTCCCAAGTTATAGATAAATAGGATGTGAAACGAAAATGAAAAAATTAATAACCCTATCAAGTTTAATTTTGTTGTCCCTTAGTGCAGTCGCTAACACCACAATAACAAGACAAAATGGTGCGCCTATTGGCGATAACCAAAACTCTCAAACTGCTGGTCCTTGGGGTGGTGTGCTACTTCAAGACAGTCATCTAATTGAAAAATTAGCGGCCTTTGATAGAGAGCGTGTTCCTGAAAGAGTGGTGCATGCCCGCGGTGTAGGTATCCACGGATATTACGAAAACTACGCGGATTTATCTGACATAACCATGGCTGCCCCTTTCCAAGAAAAAGGTAAAAATACCGAAGTATTTACGCGTTTCTCAGCGGTAATTCACGGTCATCAATCTCCAGAGACTTTGCGTGACCCTCGTGGATTCGCAGTGAAGTTCTATACCGAACAAGGCAACTGGGATTTAGTCGGTAACAACTTCCCGATTTTCTTTATTCGTGATGCGATTAAATTTCCAGATATGGTTCACAGTTTAAAACCGTCGCCCTATGACAATGTGCAAAAAGCATCAAGAGTGTTCGATTTCTTTTCTCATGTACCAGAATCAACACAAATGCTAACCATGTTGTTTTCTGACTACGGCACGCCAAAAAGTTATTTAAACATGGACGGCTCTAGCGTTCACGCCTACAAATTTGTTAATGCTAAAGGTGAAATGAACTATGTGAAATTTGTTTGGAAAACCAACCAGGGCGTAAAGAACTTCACCTATGAAGAAGCTTCGACCATGCAAGGTCAAGACATGCAACCTCATACTACTGATGTTTATACGCGTATCGGCGAAAAAGGCGAAACTGCATCTTGGGACCTATACATTCAAGTATTATCTCCAAAAGACGTGAATAACTTTGACTTTAACCCCCTTGATGCCACTAAAGTATGGCCAGAAGATAAGTTACCTCTTCGCAAAGTGGGCAGAATGGTACTAAACCGCGTGCCTGACAACTTTTTTGAAGAAACTGAACAAGCTGCATTTGCACCAAGTAACGTAATTCCAGGCATAGAGCCATCAGAAGATAGATTGTTACAAGGCCGAGTGTTTGCCTATGCAGATACCCAGCGTTACCGTTTAGGCGTGAACTCTTACCGTATTCCAATCAACGCACCTAAAAATGTCAAGATTAACAACCATATGCAACACGGTAAATTACGTCCAACTAATACCCAGCGTGAAGTGAATTATCAGCCAAGTGAGTACCTTAATTTGGCAGAAGATACACAATACAAATATTCAGCTATGCCATTGTTAGGAAGCTATCAACAAATACCTTTCTACAAGCAATTGAACTTTAGACAAGCTGGTGATTTGTACCGCTCATTTAGTAAAGACGAACAAACTAGATTAATTGAAGTGTTAGGTGGAGCCCTAGCAACATCTGATAAAGAGTTAGTTCGAATCAATATTAGTGCATTTATGTACAACGCGGACAAAGATTACGGTACGGCTATCGCTAAACGTTCAGGTACTAACTTGAGCAAAGTGAAAGCAAGAGCAAAAGCGCTAATGGCAGAGCAACAAGCTTTGGCAGCTGAAGGCGAGAAGATTGCCCTTAAACTCAGCAAATTGTTCTAATTTGATTATCCATTAAATAACTTTCACTGCCTGCAATTGCAGGCAGTGTGTTTATAAGGAAAGACCAATGAAAACCCTAATCACCGTATTTTTAATCGTACTTCTCAGCGCTTCTTTTCATCCCGCGAATGCCAATGAAAATGAACAAAGCCAGCAACTTAAAACCCTGTATTTTGATGCAGCTAGAACGGGGGATATTGAATTATTAACGACCTTTTACAATGCTGGGTTGTCAGTCAATATTGCAAATGAAAAGGGATATACTGCACTGATTTTATCCGCTTACAATGGCCAAACTGAAGCTGTTAACTTTTTATTGGGGTTGGAAGATATTAATCCGTGCCAAGAAGATGCAAGAGGTAACACAGCGTTAATGGGGGCGATATTTAAAGGTAATCTTCGCATAGCTAAATCACTAATGGGAGTTGACTGCGAAGTAGATCAAAGCAATCAAAATGGTCAAACCGCATTGATGTTTGCTACCTTATTTGACAGACAGGATATTATCCAAGGGCTTCTTGACCAGGGTGCTAACATTAGCCTAAAAGATAGCCATAGTCGCAGTTTAAGCGATATTGCCGCAAGCCAAGGTAATCAGATTCTAGCTGACAAATTTAAGCAAGCTAAACCTTAGAGAGCAAAAAGACTAGGTTGATAATAGTGCCTAGTATGGCTAAATTAATTTGAGTTTAAAGCCATTATTATTGTGTTTGATAACTTCAATTAAACAATGCGCAGACGCTGGTGAGCTAAACCCCCGATCACTTATTTATCCTAACCAACTGGATTGCACTCAAAGTCTATGGTTACGTACTCTGAGGTTAAGCAATCCTAATAAAACCTTCCAAACAACTTGAATAAATAACCCTCATTTTATAATCGAAAGTAACCGTAATAAAAAATGAACTACGTTTTGGTAACACTTAATCAGTTAGGTTTTGACTTTTAAAGCTTATGCAAGGATCTGAACTAACAGGTTTTAATCTTGTAGATATGGAAAGGGTAGGGAGGTGGGTAGGCACCTTGGAGAAAATGCCTACCCGGTTGGTTGCGTTAAGCCAGGACCAGTGAAACTTAACGATTCCAGGCAGATCCATAATAGTGTAAATGAAAATCATTATCAATAGTGTTTGTTGTTTTTTTCCATTATTTTGAAAATTATGTTTTTCTTCAATAAGTTACCTTATGAAATACAACTGTTTGTAATTGTGATAAACATAAAGTGTAGGTTGACAATTTATTTACCTGTGATGATAATGAGAATTATTACTATTTGGGTTTATGAGAAATGCAGCTAATCTTAGGATGTTTCTGTGAATAAAGAATTGGCATTTGGCACGCTAGAGTTGACCATACGGCATGGGTTGCAGCCAGATAACCCTCATACTCTTTATCATTATTTAGATATGGTTGAAGAGCGTTTGGCTGCCGAAAATACTGATAAAGTGAAAAGAGCTATTTTAAAACGGGTATTGAACACTTTGTTAGATACCATTTGTGATACTAGTATTAGCTTTCACTGGCGTTATTTGTGTTTGGATAATATTTATAAACCACTAAATCAGGTGGAGAAGTTTGATTGTACCGATGGGCAAAGGGCAGAAACACGACGTTTTAAGTATGAATTATCTTTATTAGGAACGTATTTTTTATAGAAAAGGGGTAAACATGACTGAAGTTAGAATCGAAAAAGATAGTATGGGCGAACTTGAAGTTCCTAAAAACGCGTTATATGGCGCGCAAACTCAAAGAGCAATTAATAACTTCAAAATCAGTCACATTCCTATGCCCGAAGCCTTTATTCGAGCGCTGATTCAGATAAAGTCAGCTGCTGCCACGGTAAACGTTAATCTTAAGGGGATCGATAAGGCTACCGCCGATGCAATTAAACTAGCCTGTAGCACCTTATTAGACGATAAAAACCTCATGCAGCATTTTCCCGTTGATGTATTTCAAACTGGGTCTGGTACAAGCACTAACATGAATGCTAATGAGGTAATTGCCAACCTTGCGTCCGCACAATCCAATATGCAGATTCATCCTAATGACCATGTTAACTTCGGACAAAGCAGTAATGATGTTATCCCAACCTGTATCCATGTTAGCGCCTCTTTAGCAATTCATAATGAGCTTAAACCTGCTTTAACCCACTTAGCAAAAACCATTGATGAAAAATCAGCAAGCCTGAGTGGTTATTGTAAAACTGGACGAACTCACTTAATGGATGCTATGCCGATTAGAATGGATCAAAGTATGTCTGCTTGGTCGGCACAGATAAGACAACAAATTGCCTATCTCAACAGTATTCAACCATCCATTCAATCATTGGTTTTAGGTGGCACGGCAGTGGGCACAGGGATTAATTCTCATCCTCAATTCGCCGAACAATTTACTGACATTCTAAGTAAAGAAACTGGGTTGTCTTTTGTTAAAGCGGAAAACTTCTTTGCTGGTATCGCGGCACAAGATACGGCGGTGAGTTTATCTGGTATATGTAAGTCTACAGCTGTGAGTTTTATGAAGATCGCTAACGATCTACGTTGGATGAATTCAGGGCCGCTGGCAGGACTCGGTGAAATTGCGCTACCTGCTTTACAACCAGGCTCATCGATTATGCCGGGTAAAGTTAACCCGGTGATACCTGAGGCGGTGGCGATGTTGTCGGCACAAGTTATCGGCAATGATGCTGCTATTACTATTGGTGGCCAATCAGGAAATTTTGAATTAAACGTAATGTTACCCATGATTGCGTTAAATTTATTGTCGAGTATTGAGTTGCTATCCAACGGAGCAATTTCATTGGCAGATAATGCCATTCGTGATTTTGAGGTGAATCAACAGAACCTTGAAAAACCTCTGCATAAAAACCCAATTTTAGTCACTGCGCTAAATCCCATCATCGGCTACGCCAAAGCCGCGGAAATTGCTAAAAAAGCCTACAAAGAAAACCGTCCTATTATAGATGTAGCAGCTGAAAATACGGATATTTCAAAAGAAGAATTAACGGATTTACTTGATCCCGTTAAGTTAACTAAAGGTGAGTCATAAACAGCATCGATAGTAAGATTTGTAAAATATGGAGAAGGAAAGAGTACGCTGGCTGGAGCGTTTGCCTTTTCGATTTTATTATTCTGACAAAACTTATAGTTATCGTGCCCCGTAATTAAGTAGCGTAAACTGCTTCATTAATATTGTTAACTTCACTATTAGGTTTCATGGCAGATAAAGAATTTAGAAAGATAAGTGGCTTGGGCGATAAAAACGCACACATTAATGTGTATATCCAAAATCGCCCGAGCTTTTCCTTTGAAGCACAGCAACAAGGCCTATACCCTCTTCAAAAAGGTGAAATCTATGCCATTGGGCAAGCTTGCGGTAACGGTTGGCGAAAGGTATTTAATGTGTATGCCAAGTTGCTATTCCCGTTGTTGGGACATTTTAATGGAGTTGACCAGCGTTGTTCGACTTGGCAACAATATCGTGATGAAGAGCTGTTGCAACCTGGCAGTCATACCGCCTTGTGGTTTACGCCACCTAAATTTGAACAATCCGATACATTGCACATTATTATGGGGCGCACCTATGCAAAGTCGTTAAACTTACCCAATACTCTTGAGTGGATTAACCAAGAATTTGCCATTGACCTAAGCCAGCGTATTGTCGTGTGTCCGTATTTTGACTACCGCCAACTATCCAATCATAAAATACTCTTTATGCTTGAAATAATTACTCAACATTTTCTAAAAAAATAGTACCCAGTTGCTCATTTACGTTATAATTCCGGCGTTACTTTAGTGTCCTGCAATGGGTCGCATATTCTACTATTAGTATTCTGGAACGCACATCATGTTCGATATGTTTGAAATATCCATTATTGGCTTGGCTATTTTGGCCTTGTTATCCATCGTCTTTGAAGAAGTTACCCATATCAATAAAGCAAAAACTACCCTGTTTTTAGGGTGTTTAGTATGGTGCTTATTGTTCATTCGAGGGCATGGTTCTGGGCAGGCTGAAATTGAAAATGCGTTGAACGAAAATTTACTCGAAATAGCCAAACTGTGGCTGTTTCTCATGGCAACTATGACTTTTGTGGCTTACCTTAATGCCAGAGGGTTGATTGGCGCTATGGTTAATCGACTTTTACCTGGTGAATTGTCTTTAAGGAAGTTGACCTTGCTGTTGGCGTTGTTTGCGCTTGTATTGTCGATGTTATGCGACAATATTACCGCCACTCTCGTATCCATCAGTGTGATCCTAGCGTTCAAATTGAACGTGGGAGAAAAAGTAAAACTCTGTGTTTTAATTATATTTGCCGTGAACTCCGGTGGGGTTGTTTTGATAACTGGGGATGTGACGACACTGATGATCTTCAGTGAAAAACATGTCTCGATAGTTGAATTGTTAGGCTTAGTTTTACCCGCTGTGTCTGGGGTGATTGTGTTGGCAATTTTGATGAGCTTTGGCAAAAACCGCAGAGTAGAAGCCACCATTGGCAGTGAAAAGTTTAAATCCTTAGATTTTGTTATCGCTGGGCTATTTTTTAGCACCATATGTTGCACCATGCTGTTTAATTTATTGTTTGAAATCCCGCCGGTTTTGACCTTTTTATTAGGCTTGTCGGTGATGTTCCTAATTGGTGGAATGGTGAATAAATTTAAGTACGAAATTCATTTATTGGATTATGTACGTAAAATTCAATTTGATACTTTAATGTTCTTCCTAGGGATACTGTTGATAGTTGGTTCTCTTAAAGAAATCGGGGTATTAATTTGGATGACAAATATCTACTTTATGGTGGATCCTGATTATTCCAACTACTTGGTGGGGATCTTGTCAGCCTTTTTAGATAACGTACCATTAACCGCAGCCTTACTTAAAGCCCAGCCGGAGTTAACCAATATTCAATGGTTATCCCTTACCTATGCCGTTGGCGTGGGGGGATCAATGTTGGTGATAGGTTCAGCGGCAGGGATTGTGGCCATGAGTCGTGTGAAGGAACTGACTTTTGTTAGTTACAGTAAATATATCGTGCACCTATTGGCGGCTTATACCGTGGGTTACGTATTGTGTTTAGTCAACGTCTAATCGCCGTTGACTAATTTCCCTTGCATACACCTAATATAAAACTCGGCTGCTGCTAATTAGGTTAGCGTTGGTGGACGCTTTCTTGGACAGTTTTGAATTTGCTAAGCTCAAATCGATAAGTACCTTATATAAACCTTATTCGCTAAATCCTAGATCGGTTATTATACAAAAGTCTAATACACTTTAAGTACAGACAAGGTTTTAATAAGGTTACGACACAACATAATATTGTCCAATTATTATAAAAGCTAATAAATCTCTATGTCTGTAGAGTCTCAAGATAGTTCCATTGAATATATTCGTGAGAAACTAACAAATACCGTTTTGATGGCTACCATGGCATTTGCCGGTGTTGCGTTAGCTGGTTCCCTTTCTCGTATCCCTGAAATTGGTTTTCTGCCGGTGATGTGGGTGCATATTGCCAGCACCTGTGTGCTATTGAGTTTTTATTTGTTTCGAACCCGCTTAAGCAACAATATAAAAGCGAGTTTAGTTACCTGCCTATTTTTTATTATGGGATTTGCAGGAATTCGCACATTTGGTCTAGCCGGGAATGGAATATACCTGATTATGGCTGCGTCTATATTTAGTAGTTTCATGCTCAGTATGAGAGTGGCGGTTGCTATTGCGATCTCTGGTGGTTTGTTTTTATTTTATTACATGAACCTAATGTGGCTAAGTGAATTTGAGTTTACAGTAAGACAAAGCGCTTACAGTTTAAGTGTAACTGCTTGGATTACAGCATTACTGACTTACGCATTTATAATTAGTATTGTTTTGTTTTTGATTCAGCACTTTTTACATTATTTACAAACTTTATTATTAGATAAACAAACTACTATTGATAGTCAAACCAATAAAATTGAACACTCAGAGGCTATCTTTCAAACGGTTATTAATCACTTACCCTATGGGATTTCATGGAAAGATAAACAATTACGATATTTAGGTGCAAACCATGCCTTTATTGACGACGCTAAAGTAGAAAATATCAATCAATTGAAAGGAAAAACTGATTTTGATATCAGCAATGAAGAGCACGCCAAAAAGATCGTAAATATCGATCGACGCATCCTCTATGGCGATGAAACTAATATTCATTATCAAGAAAAAGAAAATCAGGAAAAACAAAGCCAAGAAAACACGGCTCAAGAAGATGCCCAAGTTAAATATAAAGAGGTAACGCACCTAGCCCTGCATTCTAAAAAGCAAGACTTGATTGGTGTGCTTATTTTCTACAATGATATTACTAAAAGTAAAAATTTAGAATTAAAAGCCCAACGAGCAAGAGCACTAGCAGAACAGGCAAACCAAACTAAATCTCAATTTTTAGCTAATATGTCACATGAGATCCGCACGCCAATAAACGGCGTTCTAGGGTTGTTAGATTTGTGTTTGCATACTCAGTTAGACAAACAACAAACCGAATACTTAAATCGGGCTAACTTTTCTGCGAAACTTTTAATGCAAATAGTTAACGATGTTCTCGATTTATCTAAGATTGAATCTGGCCACTTTAAACTAGAAAATCACCACTTTTGTTTTGAAGATATTCTCACTCAAGTTGAAAATTTATTTTCGAGTCAGGCTGATAATAAAAATATTGAGTTACATACTAAAATTTTGGGTAAGCAGAATATTAGGGTAATGGGCGACCCAACTCGGGTTATGCAAATATTAATGAATTTGACCTCAAATGCAGTCAAGTTTACGCATACCGGAAGTGTGGATGTAACGGTTAAATTGGTAACAAATGATGATTTGGCAAAAGTAAAAATATCGGTGCTTGATACGGGAGTCGGAATTGAAGATAAGTCATTAAAAAACTTGTTTAATAAGTTTACTCAGGTTGATGAAAGTATAACGCGAAAGTACGGTGGAACAGGTTTAGGGCTTTCCATTGTCAAACAACTAGTTGAAGCCATGGGGTCTACTATCAAGGTGAAAAGTGAGTTAGCAAAGGGAACTGAATTTAGTTTTATGTTGCAGCTTCCTCTTGCCAAGGAACAACGCATAGAAGTCCCACAAATTGACTGCAAAAAAAATCTAACCAATAGACGCATTTTACTGGTAGAGGATAACCTGATTAACCAGCAAATTGCTAAAAGCATTTTAGAGCAAAGTCATGTGGTTGTGACCGTTGCTAACAATGGTCAAGAGTCCCTAGATTTGCTTGCTCGGCAGAATTTTGATTTAGTTTTAATGGACATTCAGATGCCGATAATGGATGGTTGTAGTGCCCTGAAAACACTACGTAAGAATAAACAATGGATTGATTTACCTGTTATCGCGTTAACGGCGAACGTCTTTGCTGAAGAAGTCGCCCATTATGAAAGGCTGGGATTTACCGCTCATTTGGGAAAACCTTTTTCGCGAGAAGCTCTATTATCTAAAGTACAACAATATGTCACAAACACCGAACTTCACACTAGCTTATAGTTTGGAGGATTTGGGGGTATTCAATCGGCATACCCACTGCCAATGGCATTAAATGGCATACTCAGCTCTAATTCGGGTACTTGCAGGGCAATCCAAGCAGGAAAGGTATTGCTGTTGGGGCCAGGAAAAACAGTATATTCATTTGCCCAAGGGTAGCGTTCGATAGCTGCTGATATTTTGGGGATCAGTGCATTGGCTTTTTCACCTTGAATGGAAAGCAGCTTTTCAGGTTTTGCGCCATACCAAAATCGATCGGGAATAGGTGTTTGGTATCTGTGTAACGCGGGCAGTCCACTTTTGACGCGCCAACCAACCACCTCATATACCGTGTAGTCCGCCGCATCTTCTGTTTTTATAGCGATCCAAGTATGTACAGCAAACCAACCACGCCAGCTGTATGCATCTGCAGCATAGACTTCAATAACCGCATCTTTAATTAGTTCGGGCTTAGGTGCAATCCCCGCAGATTCTCTACTTGCCGTACGCCAACTGTTGTTTGAGCAGGCATTTATCAGTAAGCCAATCAAAATTAAACATAGGATCTTTTTCATTCAATACCTTTGGCGAGTAGAGTGCGTTGACTGTTGTGCAGTGTTTCTTACCCAGAGACCTGAAAAATATTACCAACAGCAATGGATACCGCCATAGCCAATGAGCCCCAAATAAGCACGCGAAGTGAACCTTTTAAGATGGAGGCACCACCAATTTTAGCAGACACGCTTCCTAATAATACCAAGGACAACAATGAAACGATCACTATTGAAGGGATCAACAAAGGACCATTGACCACTAACACGGTTAATAAAGGTAAAAGTGCTCCTGCGGTAAATGACAGTGCTGAAAACAGCGCGGCTTGAAAAGGGTTGCCTTGGGATTGTTCAGTAATACCTAGTTCATCTCTAACATGACTACCTATGGCATCTTTAGCCATCAGCTGCTTGGCAACTTGCATAGCTAAATCACCTTCTAAACCACGTTCTACATAGATGTTGGCAAGCTCTTTTTCTTCTGCCACCCAGTTTCTATCAATATGTTTCTGTTCTAACGAGATTTCGGCGTGCTCTATGTCAGTTTGTGAACTTACAGATACAAATTCTCCTGCGGCCATCGACATAGCTCCGGCTACCAATGCTGCCAAACCCACAATAAATAAATGTTCCGGGGCCACTTGAGAAGCGGCGATACCCACTATCAGACTTGCTGTTGAGACTATGCCATCATTTGCGCCTAAAACAACGGCTCTTATCCAGCCGATTCGGCCTGCCTTGTGTTCGTGGTTGTAATCCATATAAAATTTATCTCTATTTCAGCAAAACAAATGCGTGTTGAATTATTAAAGTGCTACAGCTCATACTATTGTAAATACTAAGGCAGGCCAACAGCAGAAGCCGATTTAATATTCTCCTGTGTTGGCTATATTGTTTACTAAGGCATTATATTAAATGGATCTTAGAATCACTGTACAAGTCATGGATGTACAGTATGATCTTTTTTACGATTTTTTTGCAGTAGGTAAACTAAGTTTTTGAACAAGCTCCCCGTAACCACAGTCGCCCTCATAGTTGTTTGTCTTGGCTCTTTTATTGGACCATTGGGCATAGCGTCGGTTAATGTCGCAATCCCCAATTTAGCTGCAGACTTGAACGCAAACGCGAAAATGGTGAGTTGGTTACCTACGCTTTTTTTGCTTAGTAGCGTGGTTTTCATGTTGCCATGTGGCAAATTGGCTGACAATTACGGCCGAAAACGTATATATACCATTGGTTTGGCGTTAAACGCTTTTACATCGTTAATGTGTGCTTTAGGCCAACAAGTGGAGTGGGTACTGTTTTGGCGCTTTGTTCAAGGTGCGGCTTCGGCGATGATTTTTGGTACCGGGGTGGCTATTCTAACCTCAGTAACCCCTTCCCATAAGCGCGGAGCAGCCCTTGGTTTGGCTGCAGCTTGTGTTTATATCGGCTTAACGCTAGCGCCAGCAATTGGCGGCTTACTCACTGAAATGTGGAATTGGAGAGCGGTGTTTTTATTTCAACTTCCGTTAATTATGATCCTCTTAGGACTAATTAAATGGGGACTGCACGGCGAGTGGAAAAATGAGTACATAGCTTCATTTGATTGGCGAGGAAGTTTTATTTTTGCTGTTTCTTCTACTTCACTAGTATTCGGTTTTAGTTCCCTTCCTAAACTCCATGGCTTTTTACTGTTGATTTTTTCAGCACTCACAATGATTTTATTTGTTTACCACCAAAGTCAGCATCATACCCCCTTAATTCGAGTACAAATGTTTCGGGAAAGTAGAGTCTTTTCCATGTCATTGATTACATCACTGCTGATGTATGGTAGTAATTTCCCCTTAGCGTTTCTGCTGAGTTTGTACTTACAAGTCGTACAAGGTTACAGTCCCGCAGAAGCGGGTCAAATCTTATTGTTACAAGCTTTAGCTATGGCCTTTTTAGCACCCATGTCAGGCCGACTTTCTGATAAAGTTCAGCCTCGATTTTTAGCGACTTTCGGTTGTGCTATTGTTGCCTGCGGATTTTTGGTGCTATCACAAATGACAACGGCGACAGGTACGACTTACATAGGTGGCTCTCTGCTGCTGATTGGCATTGGCTTTGGTTTATTTTCGTCTCCCAATAACAATGCTATCATGGGAGCAGTGCAAGAAAGCGAATTAGGTGTTGCTTCGGCAACCTTAAATTTGGCGCGTACTGTGGGTAACCTAGTAGGGATGAGTACAGTCAACTTATTAGTGCACTATTATCTTGGCGAGAGTAAAATTAATGCTGAACAGACTCCTGCGCTAATGAGCACTATAACGTTCGCGTTTTACATTTCTCTTATCAGCGTAATTATCGCCACTTTTCTATCAGGCTTTCGCGGAAAAGCGAATCAACAAAGGAAATAAATTTAGCGGTGTGCGATTTTTATGTTGCGTCCCGTAAATATATGTCTGTTTGCAAAATGATTAGTCGCAGCTTGGTGTAAAATTCTTTCCCTCTCATAAAAATCCTCATATCAATTCTTATATCATTGTCTTTAAAGGAAAAACACTTTTAGCTTTCCATCGTTTAAGTATTTGTTGCTCTTCATTAAATTAATGCTTGTTCGACTTTTAAACTACCGCTAATATGAATTTTGGAACCCAATATTCATTGTATAAAAGTGCATAATTTTTCATATGTTTACTAGTGACACTGTTATTAGTGTGGGTCGTTGCGCGCAAACAAATGACGTTCATGTAAACGATCCAAGTGTTTCTCGTAACCACTTACAATTAACATTCAATAACCTAGACTTTATTGAGGTCAGGGATTGTGGATCATCATATGGGTCATTTTATTGGGAAGGGAATCAATGGCTTCAGTTTGACGTCGTAACGTTAACTGCTAACGATTATATCGTTGTGGGTGAAACGAAACTTCGCATAATGGAAATCATGATCGCATATCAAATAAAGAGCAGGAGCCGTGGTATATGACCAGTTTGGAGAAAGAAGAGTCTTACTATCGTCTGGTTGTGTTGCTAGCAATGTCATTCATTGCATTTGTAATCATTATTGTTGGATTTGTACTAACAGAAAAGCAACCTAGTACCAGCACAGAAATGCGTTTGGCGGATATTCTTTTTGACCGCAGCGGTCCTTCTTATCCTTTCACTATTCAAAATGTCATGTGGTTGTTTTTCTTTATATGTGCAGGTGAAATCTGGGTTCGTTGGCAAAGAGCTACTCAAGAAATTAACCAGATAAACCGAGGTTTAATCAGTGATGATGAAGATGCGCTGTATCGCCCTAAAGATTTAGGCCCCATTTACCAAGCCATTAAAGCCGATAATCTCGGCAGTCGTTTTTACCTGCAACGCTTAATCAAACGAATTATTCTACAGTTTCAACTTTCCAGAAGCACTGAACAAGCTAACAATCTTATGAATTCCTCATTGGAATTAATGCAGCACGAAGTCGACCTTAAGTACACCATGGTGCGCTATCTGGTTTGGCTGATCCCTACGCTAGGTTTCATCGGCACTGTTATCGGTATTGCCATGGCATTGTCTAGTGCTGGTGATATGCCACCTTTATCTGATTCTGACGCCATCAAAGATTGGGTTGCAGTGATTACAATCAAACTAGGGGTTGCGTTTAACACTACTTTATTAGCGTTAATCATGTCAGCTGCTTTAGTATTTTTTATGCATTTGGCCCAAGGACGCGAAGAAAAAGCGTTAAACCTAGTTGGTCAATATTGTTTAGACAGATTAGTGAACCGCTTAATCGCGGCAGATTAAAATTAAGGAGAATTCACCATGAGCTTTAGACGTGGTCCAGACGGGAAACCAGTGGAAATAGAGTCCAGTTTCGTTAAAAGTGATGACAAACCAACTCATTCGGCACCTGATGGTGGAACTAAACCGCCACAAGGTCAGTTTGGTGGTCAATCTGGTGGGCCTAAAGAAGGGGCAACACAACCGCCTAGTGTCGACTTATTCAATCACATGAAATCCTCAGGTCCGGCAATGCGTCCTGGTGGAGTGGCCGTTTCACCAGAGCCGCCAACTCGACCAGCGAATATTCCAGGAGCTAACAATCCAACTGCTAGCTCAGAACAAGGTACAGTGCCACCTACAGGACAGCAGCCGGCAGCCAAACCTGTAGTAGAAGAGCCTAAAACCTCAATTAACTTCGGGGGGGCGGGCGCTGCAGCTAATGCGGGTGGGAACTCATCTAATGCTAGCGCAGAGTCTTTTGTATGTGGATGGTTAGTAGTGGTTGACGGTCCTGGAAAAGGTAAAAGTGTGGTAGTAGGGCCAGGTCAAAGTGCTATTTCGCGCTCTCCCACTGAACGTATCACCTTGAACTTTGGTGATACCTCAATTACTTCTAAACAGCAATTGTTGGTTATTTATGATGATGAAAACCGAGAATTTATTGTCGCTCCTGGCAATGGTTCCAGTTTGAATCGTGTGAATGGGCAAATTGTCGCAGGGCAAACTGTATTGCAGACAGGAAGCCTATTAAAAGTTGGCGCAACGACCCTAAGGTTTGTGGCGTTTTGTGACCAAAACTTTAATTGGGAATAATGATGCTACAAATCTCCGTAGGATGGGCTCAAACCGTTGGCAAACGAGACTATCAGCAAGACGGTGTTACCAAATTGGTTTGGCCCAATGGATTTGCATTAACAGTGTTATCGGATGGTATGGGTGGGGCAGTACACGGGGAAGTTGCTAGTCAACAAATTCTTCAAGCTTTCAATGATGCGTTTTGCAACAGTGAAGAGCAGCAAATGGAAACACGTTTGCAGCTAAGCTTAAATGCCACAAATCAACATCTAGCTGACTACATTGTTGAGAATCCCGAATGCAATGGCATGGGGGGAACCTTAATAGCTGCTGCGTTTACTGGCGAACACCTAGATTTTATCAGTGTTGGTGATAGCCCCTTGTGGCTTTGTAGAGAAAATTCCCTACAACGAATTAATCAAGATCATTCAAAAAAATCTGAATTAATGCAGTTGGTCGAAGAAGGTGTGATGACCGAACAAGATGTTGCCGTTCATCCCCAACGCAACCAGTTAACTTCGGCTGTTATGGGTTACGACGTCGACATGGTTGATATTAATAGTATTGCATTAAAAGTGGGCGATATTGTGCTTTTGGCCAGCGATGGAATCGAAAGTATTCCAGAACAAGATATCGCAGCCATCTGTCATCGGTTTAATCAATCCGATCCACAGATATTGGCGGAACACATTGTTAGCTATGTAGATAGTCTCGATAAGGATTACCAAGACAATGCCACTGTCATGGTACTGAAGGTTTCTCAGGAAGCCGACTCGGAAGAAACAACAGAATAAAATACGTAAGGAAATCGGCATGTTTTTGTCACCTAAATTGATTGCACTACTGACATTGGGTTTTAGTTCGACGATTTTTTCTGCTGCTGCAGAATACGTCTATCAAGTTGAAATAGAACGCAAAAATGGTAAAACCATATCCGCCCTAGCAACCAAAGTGAATGACCACCAGTTTGTCACCGACGCTGAGGTTATTGATGGTGCGAAATCGCTGTTTATTGTCGATAACTCGGTAACTCCTGCAGCTAAAATACTGGCAACTGTTATTGTCGAAAATAATGATAAACGCTTAGCGATTTTGTCTGCCAGTAATGTAACAGGGGAACCTATTACTTTGGGCAAAGAAGTTCAAACCCTTGGCGAGCAATTGATTCTAAAAACCGATTCTTCAGAAACTGCTTCAATTGTTCAGCGTTTAGAGCCAGTAAAAAACCTATCACAAGGTGACATCTATGTTCACACCGCACTATACAAGGAAGGCCAGTGGGCAGCACCGTTGCTGAATAATTGCCACCAGTTAGTGGGCGTTAGTATCTTTGAAACGGCCTTATTTGCTGGAATGAAAGCCCCTGAAAATATCGCATACGCCTTGTCTACTGATACTCTGAAGTCCTTTTTGACTGAAAATAAGATCAGTTTTACGGTTGCCGACGAAGTGTGTCTTTCTGATGTTGAGCAAGCTAAAGCGAAAGCCGACAAAGCGGCAAAAGATGCAGAAGAAGCAGCTAAGCTCGCCGAGCTTGCTCAAAAGGAAAAAGAGGATGCAGATTTGGCTGCGAAAGCCAAATTAGAAGAAGCAGAAAAGAAAGCTCAAGAAGCACAAGCAGAAGCTGAAAAAGTTTTGCAAGAAGCAAAAGATGAAGCCGCTCGCATTGAAGCTGAAAATTTGGAGAAACAAAAGCAAACCGATGAAGCCATTAAAAAGGCCGAAGAGGAACGTTTAGCGTTAGAAGAGGAAAAGAAAAAAGCAGAGCAAGCTGCAGAATTAGAAGCGCAAAAACAACTTAAATCGGAACAGCAAAAAACTTACATCATGTTAGGTGGTGGGGTGCTGTTGTTAGTCATGTTGTTATTGTTTGTGATTCTTATGCGTAAGCGCAAAGAGGCGATGCAAGCGCAAACTGACGAATTGCAGAATAAAGTAAAAGAGGCCACTGGATTGGCTCAAGAAAAAGATAATCTTGCGGGTAAAATCGCAGAAATGGAAAAATCCTTTAACGACATTTTGTTCGATGGCACCACTATCAAAGGTGACAGTGTCAGAATCAAAATAAATGGTAAAGCTCTAGCTCAAAGTGAAGGCCAAGTGATAGGTCGCGAGAGCGCGCAAGTGGATTACGTTTTGGGTGAAAACGAAATTTCTAGAAAGCACTTAATGATTCGATTGCACGAAAACAAAATCTATGTGGAAGACATGGGGAGTCAAAATGGAAGCTGGATAAATGAGGTGCCACTTACTCCAGGTCAACCGATGGAACTGTCCAATGGCATGGAACTTCGCTTAAGCACGATAACGTTTAAAGTAACTGTACTTTGAATTTACTTAATCGGCAGTGCTATACATTGTCGATGAAGTAGTTAAAAGGGAAATCGATATATGAAGCTCAAAAGTAGGGAAGTCAATATCTTTAGCATGTCGGCTTTAGATTTGTTTGCTTCTGGAATGGGGGCATTTATTTTACTTGCCGTTATTTCACTTCCGTTCTTTGGGAATGTGTCGAAAATTCCTACCTCTGCGCCACAAACGTGCCCAGAAGTAAAAGTGTGTCCACCGCCGAGCACGCCAAAACCCGATCCTGTTCCCGCTCCAGCCCCATCAGGTTTTCAAAAAATGCAAACACTAGACTTGGTTGTTGTCCTCGATGTGACCGGCAGTATGGGGCAAGAAATTAATGGATTGCGCGCTGAAATTGGCAATATTGCCCGCATCATTGAGATGTTATCTGATTCAGCGGCTATGCGAATAGTCGCTTTTGGTGATAAAAACTTTGATCGACCCGTATCGCAATTTCCCCTTACTTTAACTAAAGATATTACGGTCTTAAAGTCTTACTTAGATCAAGTGAATCTAGACTTAGGTAAAGGCAAAGGGTTCAACCCAGGCGACAACGGGGAATCTGTGTATGCCGGATTTGAAGAGGCCTCGGAAACCAAGTGGCGCTCAGAAGCTCAGCGCCGAGTGATTTTTATTATCACCGATGACGAAGCTCACTCAGGTGAATCTCGACCTTTGATGAGCAAAGTTCAAAACTTTGCGAACGACAAATACAGTGTTTCAGTGCGCTACTCTGGTGATGAGGATCACGAAAAAGAGTTTTATCAAGAGTTGGTGAAATCTGGTTTAGGTAATTATTTAGATGCTTCCGATGGCTCTCTAACTGCGGCGTTACTCATAGCGCTCATGCCTAAGTAGCACGAGAGAAGTAACATGACGCGAGCACTGCAACCTGGCAATCGAATACATCGTTATGTGATTGAAGACGTGCTGGGGAGCGGGGGGTTTGGTGTGGTGTATCTGGCTCAACATGCCTCACTTGAATATCGGGTCGTGATTAAAGAATATCTACCCAATCAAATTGCCCATCGCGTTGACGGCGTGGTTAAACCATTTATGGCCGATTTAGTGCAAGTATATGAAACCGCTTTACAGCAGTTCAAACATGAATGTGAAACTCTGCTGACCTTAGATCATGACAACATTGTCTATGTCTACGATTGCTTTTATGAAGCAGGTACCGCCTATATGGTTATGCACCAAGAGATTGGTAATACCTTATGGGAAAGTTATGTACAGCAAATTGAACACCATAATCAGCCATTTACCTGGCAGCAGGTTAGTGCGGTATTGCCTGGCGTTTTAGCTGGCCTAGACTATTTGCACCAACAAAATTTAGTGCACAGAGATATGAAAGCCAGCAACGTATTTTTGCGTTCTGGTTCACAACTACATCCGATATTAATAGATTTTGGCGCAGTAAAAGTTGCTGGTGGTTATGTGAGTCAACAAGCTCAAAATACCCAGTCTTATGCTGCATTGGAGCAAGAATATAATATTTTCCCCATCGGCCCATGGACTGATATCCATGCCCTAGGGGTAATGATCATCGAATTATTAACTGGACAACGGCCAATTAAAGCTTTTGACCGGTACACCCAATCGGGCACCGATGGCAGTGATCCAATTTTAATGTTGTTAGAACAGGTATCCCACTGCTGTGGAGAAGATCTTGCCAATGCATTGTTTTATGCAACGCAACTACAACCAGAACATCGATATCAAAATATCAGCGAATTTAAAGCCGCGTTGTCACTATAGATAGGCTTGCAAGGGAATTATAAATGTCTAATAACCGTATTATTTTTGAAAAATCTGAACAAGCAGGCAGAAAGTATAATCAAGACCGTTATGCTTATCATTTAAGTGAAGATAACAGTGATATTTTAATTGTCGTTGCTGATGGCGTGGGGGGGACTAAACAAGGTGAATTAGCTGCCGAAATTATTGCTGACAAAAGTGGTGTTTTTTGGCAAAAACGCGAAGAGTTTGCAAATGGCGAAGATTTTTTAAATACTTTTGCTGATGAATGTAATTTGGCCATTAAACAAACCTGTGAACAAGGTACATCCACAGCCGCAACCTTAACGGCGTTACTGCAATTAAACGGCGAGTTAGTCTCTGCTCATGCCGGAGACTCGCGAATTTACCAATATGATCACTCCGGTAAAGTCAAACAAAGTAAAGATCACTCATTGGCTTACGCCAAATTTTTAATGGGTGAAATTAGTGAAGATGAGTTGGCAACCCACCCCAGCCAAACCCAACTGTTAAATTGCCTAGATGGCAGTGAAAGTGCCCATTGTGAAATTAATCAATGGCAGTTAAATGCAGGCGAATATTTTGTTCTGTGTACCGATGGCTTTTGGGAAATATTCGACAATGATGAGACTTTAGAATTAATCAAAAATGACAATCGAGAGTACATCTTCGCCAATCGAATTGACGAAACCTTGCAAACAAAACCCGGTCAAGACAACACCACAGTGGTGTTATCCCAACTAGATAAATCTAAAGCGGTGCCAATTACAGCTGCTGCAAATGCCGAAGCAAGTGAGGGTTTGCCTCAAAATTCATCTCCCAATAATACGCCAGCCTCGTCACTATCTAAAACTGTTGCACAAGATGACGCTAAACCGTTACTCAATTGGAAAGTAATTGTTTTAGGGCTGGTAGCATTTATGTTGATAGTGTTGCTGTATTTTACCTATCGTAATTACATGCAAAACTGTTGTTCGGCTGAACCAGCGTTATCAGTTGAAGAGCAGCTCGATTCGTCCTCTAGCGGCGATGATTTCCCTGCGCCTGTCATTACTAACCCTAGCTCTGAGCTCGAGTATAACGTGGCCGGAGAAGCGCAAAAACCAGCGGAAGTTGGGGAACAGATTATTGAGCAAGTAGAAAAAACAGTGGGGGATGTGGGTGAAATCTTAGAGCAAGTAGAACCGCCTATTTCGGAAGATTTAAAAGCGCCGCTAAGTGATGCTAAACATACCCTTGAAAGAGCTTTATCCGATGCTGAAGATGCTTTATCCGACGCTGATGATGCTTTTTCCGACGCTGAGGGCTCTTTACCACAAGCTGATGGCTCCTTACCTGATGCTGAGGATTCGAATAATCTAGAATCGTCATCATCCGCGCTGAAAAACTTTGTCAATAGTGATGAGGTAGTGCCAGATGCAGCTATGGATGAGCAAGGTGACGTCTCTGGGCCTGCCGACTTAAATGCAAATTTAGATTCTGCACCGAGTTTGTCATTAGACGTAGCACTTGGAGAAGATCCCATTGCGAAACTTGAAGCGCGTTTAAGCCAAGATGGTAGGGTCTCCAAAGACAGTAAATTAGACAAAATTGATGAGATGAAAGATCAATATACAGAAATCATCACTGTGCAATTAAAAGTCAAAAACACACCTGTTTACGGTGCGGTATTGCGTTACCAAAAAACCAGTTCAGGTATCGAAGTCATCGCTGGCAAAGTCAGTAATTTACCTAATGTTCCTGACGCGCCTACCCACGATTTTATGAGTTGCTTTAGTCAATATCAGAATGCACAAGAACAACAAGGAAAAGCAATTGAAAAAGGTCAATCTGAACCTTTGCTTTACATTGATGCCGCCAGCTCTGGTTATTTTTGGTTAGCTGACATTATCGTCACAGAAACAGGACAGGCGTTCGATTTGTTTTTGCTAGATAAAAGCTGTGAGTCACTACGTCTAGTGTCTAAACACGTTAGTCATTAAGGACCATAAGTTGTGAGATACTTAACCTTAATTGCTGTTTTTATTAGCTTCTGCAGCACCGCCCATGAAGGTTTAGAAGGTGACTCTCTTGCTGGTGGCATAATATTGCAAGCACCTCGCATAGAAAGGTCTTTTGAACCGGTAAAGGCACCCATTCAATCAGAACATGCTTTCAGCAATTGGGTAAAGGGTAATAAACAACTTTTAGGAATGTCGGATGCGGCACAAATACAAGTGCTACAAAGTACCTTTGAAGACAACGGCTACAGTGTCTATCGCATTCAACAACAATTAAATAATATTGATGTGTTTACCCATCAATCAGTGGTGATATTGTCTCAAGGGCAACCTATTAGTGCGCATTTAGTCACCACAGACTTACCTGCACCACCACCGCCAGTTTTGACAAGCTTAGAACATACTGTGAACACCACTTTAGCTAACTTAGAAATTGAATATCAGGACAAGCCAACACTTAAACCTGTCTATTTTAAAAGCGCAAAAGAGTTGGTATCTGCGGCCGTAGTAAAAGGCAAATTCCAAAAAGACAATTTAGATTATTTGTATACGCTGGTTATCTCCAGTGCTGGGAAGGTTTTGCAGACAATACCCAATCATCTTGATTTTAGTTATGGACTAATTGATGTCGATGAAATGTGCAGCGCGGTGGGTTACCAGTCCCCAACTACCATTGTGCAATTACTGATAATGGCCGAAAGCGGGTATATTCAAACTTATCCTCCTGCAGAATCTCCATCTATGGCAAGTACCACCAATGAACGCAAATTAGCGACTATGTTGGACGAAGCCAATGCCTATATGGAAGACCAATTTGGTCACCCGGGTATTGATAGGAATAACAAAGTGCAAGTTTTAGCATTTGTTGGGCAGCAATTTTATGAAGAAAGTTTGAGCTGTGCTGGTAACAATACAACTAATGCATTTTGGACGGAACTGAGTGACACTCTGGGGCTAATGCAAATCCATGCTCCCTTATTGCAAAACCCGGAAGTCATTATGCACGAACTTACACACGGTATTGTCGCATATGGTGCAGGACTGGTTTATCAACAGCAATCGGGAGCACTAAACGAAGCCATTGGCGATGCTATTGGTATAGGGTTTGTAAGTTGGAAAAATAAACGCTTGCACGCCCCCGCCTCTAGTGATTGGAAGCTAAAGTTAGGAAGTGAAGTTATACGCGACTTTAGTCATCCCATGCGTGTTCAAGGCATGCCTGATCACTATAGTGAACGCTATACTGGTAGCAAAGATCATGGTGGTGTACATATTAATTCATCAATTATTAACCATGCTTTTTATTTGTTATCTGAAGGTGGGGCGCACCGTCGCCTAGGTAGCGACAACGTGCCTAAAATCGGAATGAAAAAAGCACTCCAAATATGGCAGTATGCTGCGACAAAGATTTTGACACAAACCTCTGATTTTGAAGATGCCCGTTATGCATTTGCCAGATCAGCTGAGATTATTTACGGTAAATATAGCGAAGAAAGAACCGCAGTGCACATGGCCTTTGATGCCGTCGGAGTGAAAGGGCGTTGGACTAAAAATGTGCCGCCAGCACCTGCACCTAAACCCGATCCTAAACCCGATCCCCAACCTGATCCAAAACCCGATCCTAAGCCGGATCCAAAGCTTGACCCTAAACCAGATACAACGTCTGATGTTAGTTCTAAATTACCGACAGAAGTGCTGTTTTTGGCTGGGGGATGTTTATTCTTGCTGTTGATGATTTTGTTTATCGTACTCAAACGCTCTCGTCCGGGCAAACCTGAGAGTCCAAAATATGCACCTTACAACATCAATACAGGCTCTGAGCCTTCCAAAGGTCGCCAACATAAAGAGCCTAAGTCAACTCCAGTTGCTACCGGGAATTATGGATTTTTAGTGGTCAACAGAAAGGCTTACCCACTAGCAAATGCAGCTTTATCGGGTAAAGGAGTCACTGTAGGTCGTGCCGAGTCGGCAACTATATCTATTGATCACCCATCGGTCTCCAGTTTTCATATTCGTTTGTTTTTAAGTAATAAACAATTGCATATAGAAGATTTAGGTTCGAGTTACGGTACCTTTATTAATGGTGAAAAAGTTAATAAACACCAAGAGATAAGAATAGATATAGGTGACAAAATTGTTCTCGCTGACTTGCCTTGCGGTTTATCTAAGAAACAACCATCTTCGTCTCAAGACACAGGGAAACAACCAAAGGGCTCATCTACTTTAACCTTGTTAACGGCTAAAGGACGTTTTCAACTAGACAGTGAAAAAGCCCTAGGTGAAGGGGGGGAAATTGGCCGCAATGAAAGTTGTTCACTGGTGATCCCTCACGATTCCGTTTCAGGCACCCATGGTAAGTTTTTGTTTAAAGAGGGACATTGGTATTTTCAAGATTTAGGTTCGTCTTACGGGTCATTTTTGCAGAAAAATAACAAGCTTGAATCTATTGAAAAACACTCCGAACAGGAAATTAAAAATGGCAGTATTTTGTTTTTGGCAGACTTTAAAATTGAAGTGAATATTGACCAGAATGAAGCCAAAGTTAGGCTTTAATTAACGAAAGATGTTAGACAGAAAATCAAATCTTGATGAAAATTACTAACCATAATTAGTCGTCGATTTTACAAATAATAAGAGCATTGAATATGGAAAACATACTAGCGCTTCCAACTGGAACTGAAATTAATCACTATGTAATTGAATCCGTGCTTGGACAAGGTGGATTTGGTGTGGTGTATAAAGCTCATCATGCTCATTTAGACGAAGAAGTGGTCATTAAAGAGTTTTTGCCAGTTGAATTAGCAAGCCGCCAAGGGGAAACCGTCACCCCTCACGGGACCTCCAAACAAGACGTATATGGTGATTGTTTAAGACGTTTCATGGAAGAGGGGCGTACTTTGGTAAAGTTACGCCATCCTAATGTAGTTCGATGTCGTGATTTGTTTACATCTAATGGTACAGCTTATTTAGTTATGGACTTTGAAGACGGATTAGCTCTAGATGAACTCATCAATAGCTTAGAATCCCAAGGTCAACATTACTCCCAAGAACAATTGATGCATTTTTTACTGCCACTAGCTGATGGCTTAAATTATATTCATAGCAAAGGCGTACTGCATCGCGATATAAAGCCGGCTAATATTTTTATTCGTCGCAGTGACGGCTCCCCAGTTTTAATTGACTTTGGCGCGGCTAAACAAAACTTTGCGTTAGCTTCGCAATCCCAAGCGCCTTATACAGAGTTTTATGCGCCCATGGAGCAAATTGAAGGAGGAGGAGAGGCCAAACCTACCATCGACATCCACGCGTTTGGGGCATTAATCTATCGAATTGTAACGGGGGAGAAGGGCACTAAGGCAGAGAGCCGTACTTTAGCATTTGCCATGGGCAAGCCTGATCCATTAGTGCCAGCGAGTAAACTGCAAAAAGGAGAGTTTAGCCAATCATTGTTAAATTTAGTGGATGATTGTCTGCAATTTAGAGCAATGGATCGTCCGCAATCTATGCAAGAAGTGAAAGGTCGATTACTAAAAAGCTCGAACAAAGTAGAGGGAGAGCCAGAAAAGCCACAGAATTTACTGGCAAAACTAGACGACTTAATTATGCTTGCGGGCAGTGATGGTGAGATCAGTGAAGCTGAGATGAAACTGATTTTAGATAAGGCCGTGATCTTGACCATTGATCCTGTTGAAGCGCAACAATATGTGGTTTTAAAAGCAACTAAACACGGTTGGCGTTTCGAAAGTGCACTTGAACAACCCAAGCCCGACGAACCACCCACCGTCAAACAGCCGAAAGCGACGGCAACAGAATCCCCAAAGCCCACACCCGAGGCTCCTAAACCAGTTGACGAAAAAAAGCCTGTTTGGCCTGCCAATGATGAAGTTGAATCATCCGGTGGTTTGAAGTGGTTTGCCATTCTAGTGGTGCTAATTCTGGTATCTGGTGGGGGCTATTTTGGTTATACGGCTTATCAAGAAAAGCAAGACGAATTAGCAAGACACGAGCGTTATCTAGCACATAAACAACGTGAGTTAGATAAAGAAAAGCAGCAACAAGCAGAATTACTGGCTCAGCAGCAAGCGGAAAAAGATAAAAAAGAAGAGGATGATAGAGCATGGCAAGCCGCTGCAAAATTAAACTCCCGTACTTCTTACCAACATTATCTCGATATGCAAACGGAAGGGCGCTACCGCACCTCGGCGCAAAACAGAATCGACCAATTCGAAAGAGTTGCCAAACAACGCCAAAGTGATGCGGCAGAGAAGAAAGCTTGGAATAAAGCAAAAGCCGCGAATACCGCAATGGATTATGATGGATTTTTGGAGCGATATCCTTCTGGCACTTATCGGTCGCAAGCTGAGGCGGCATTGCGACAATTGAGCAAAGAGGGCTTAAATCCCTCAGACCCTAAGGAGCAGTTTGTATTAGGTAACGACTATCGTACCGGCGAGAATGCCGATATTCCGGTGTCATATGCGCATTCTGTGTATTGGTACAAACGCTCTGCCGTACAAGATCATGCTGATTCAGCAAATAACTTAGGATATATGTATGAAAATGGTTATGGAGTAGACAAATCATTTTCTGAGGCTGCGAAATGGTATTTAAAATCGGCGGAGCTGGGAAGCGAGTATGGACAGAATAACATGGGTGTTTTGTACCGAGACGGTGACGGTGTAACTCAATCCCTCTCGAAGGCCGTGTATTGGATTCGTAAATCCGCTGAACAAAATCATGCAAGTGCTCAACATAACTTGGGTAATTTGTATCGAGACGGTAAAGGTGTGACACAGTCACAGACAAAAGCTACTGAATGGTACCGCAAAGCTGCTGATCAAGGACATGCCGGTGCTCAAGTTAGTTTAGGAATTCAGTACGAAAGGGGCGACGGCGTAGCGGTTTCCAATGCGGAGGCTGTCTATTGGTATCGAAAAGCGGCCGAACAGGGTAACCAATGGGGTCAATACGATTTAGGTCTAAGTTACGAATTTGGCCGAGGCGTGGAGAAGTCAATGTCAAAGGCAGTTGAGTGGTACCAAAAAGCCGCAAAACAAGGTCATACCGACTCGCAAAATAGGTTAACCAACAAAGGATATTCTTGGTAGGGTGATTAAGCACATATCGCACAGTGTTCACCAACCTTTTGATCTCCCGAAAGAATTAAGATGAACACAATTTGAATTATGTATGAAACTATATACTGTAGCTAAGTTGGTTTTATTTTATGATAAAAACGTTTTTAGTATAGATACAAATGCAGCCTTTAAGGTGACGAATAGGATTGATAAACGTTTGTTGGCATAACAGTGAATGCAAACATGCAAAATAAAAAGTCGTTAACAGTAGTGAAAAGTCGCGAAAACTCGTAATTTACTGCAAAAACATATCAAATTAGTGGAATATGAAATGATAAAAACGGGAACGTTAGGGTGTAGTTATTAATGGATGAAAATATTTTAGCATTGCCTCAAGGCAGCCCGTTAAATCACTATGTTATCGAGTCCGTGTTAGGCCAAGGTGGCTTTGGTGTGGTGTATAAAGCCCACCATGCCCATTTGAATGAACAAGTGGTAATTAAAGAATTTTTGCCTGTGGAACTTGCTAGTCGACAAGGTATGACAGTGCTTCCCCACGGGGCGTCTAAACAAGAAGTATACAGTGACTGTTTACGACGGTTTATGGAGGAGGGGCGTACCTTAGTCAAATTGCGCCACCAAAATGTAGTGCGCTGTCGTGACTTGTTCACCGCCAATGGTACGGCTTATTTGGTGATGGATTTTGAAGATGGTTTAGCCCTAGATGAATTGATGCTAAGTTTGGAAGCCCAAGGTCAACGATATTCCCAAGAGCAGTTACTCCACTTTTTAATTCCCATGGCCGATGGTTTGGCCTATGTGCATCAACAGGGAGTTTTACATCGCGATATTAAACCCGCTAATGTCTTTATTCGTCGCTCAGATGGCTCGCCAGTATTAATTGATTTTGGTGCCGCTAAACAAAACTTTGCATTGGCATCCCAATCCCAAGCGCCTTATTCTGATTTTTATGCACCTATGGAGCAAATTGAAGGTACTGGGGAAGCTAAACCCACAGTGGATATCCATGCCTTTGGTGCCCTTATGTACCGAATTGTTACCGGAACCGGCGGTATTAAAGCTGAAAGTCGGATTTTGGCAATTGTCAGCGGCCGAGAGGATCCCCTTAAAGCAGCGACCAGCTTTTCCGATTTAGGCTATTCCACTAAATTGCTCACCTTAATTGATGATTGTTTGAAGTTTAAACCCTTAGAACGTCCGCAAACAATGGGAGAAGTTAAGGCTCGTTTATTAGCCAGTGTAGAAATTGATGATAATGACGTTAAGCCTCAAGGAAACCCCTTAGCACCGTTAGAGGATATGTTAGAACTGGCGGGTTCTGATGGGATAATAAGCGAGACGGAAATGGCCTTACTGATTAGTAAAGGCATAAGTTTTGGTGCGGACGAGTCCACAGTTCGACAATATGTTGTTGAGGAAGCAACGCGCAATGGTTGGCGTCTTGAAGCAGGCACAAATTCAGGTACTAAAAAAGATACTGGTTCAACCCAAGGACCGACCGTAGATAAGATTTCAAAAGATATCAATCATACCCTAGCTTATACATTGGAAAGTTCCGCGCAGGAAAATGTGGTGGATATTAATGTTAGTAAAATGATTTCTTGCGAAACCTGTGTTGCCTCAGGAGCGGTGAATTCCAGTTGTTCTGTATGTGGTGGTCACGGGGTAGTGAAAAAAGAGCAGAAGTTACGGGTTAAAATACCTCAGGGAGTAATGACCGCTGATCGTATTCGTTTACGAGGGGAAGGCAATGTCACCGGCTTTGGGCAAGGTCCTGGTGATTTGTATGTGGTGATAGCCATTGAACCTCATCCGGTGTTTAACATTCAGGGGCAAGATCTACATGCTTCTATAACGGTTGATGAAGAAGAGTTATTTTCCGGAAATCAGATACCGTTCAATGCCATAGATAGACAATTTAAATTGAAAGTTCCTGAAGGCTATAAAAAAGGACAAGCTATTCGCTTAAACGGCATTGGTTTGCCGTTTGGTGGTGAAAGCCATTTGCGCGGCAGTTTATTCCTTAGTTTATTACCGAAGCAAGCCCATAAAAGCAAGAGCACTGTGACTCAAGATGGCTCTATCGTCATTGTGTTAGAAAAGAACAGCCCTGCCATTAGGCAGGGTATCGCCCAAGAAAATATCGGCATAGAAACATTGGGAAGCACCTTAACGCCTTTGGTTTTCAAGGGGGCTAATTTGGTGAACTCGGTTTCGCATACTTTTTCTACCTCAGAAGACAATCAAACTGTGGTATCGCTCAATATGTTCCGTGGGAATAGCGAAACACTGAGCAAAGGGATATTTTTAGGGACCTATGATATCAGCGATATTTCGCCGACTAGCAAAGGCGTTCCGCAAATTGAAGTATCTGTGTATTGTGAACATAAAGATATTTTAATGAAGGTGAAAAGTGTCGATGGTGATAAACTGCGTTTAACCAGTGAGAATCCGGTAGAGCCACAAACCATCAAGTCCCAAAGTGCTAAAGCAACGAATAATTCAACACCGACAGAAACCGCTGAAAAATCTGCTGATGATAAAAAGTTTACTAAGGCGGGTATTTTTGGACGGATCTTAATATGGGTGCTGTTGGTTTTGAGCATGAAAATGCTAATTTCTGTGATGATGAATTAGTTTTTGATGATTTAATACAGGGACTAAACGCCCCCAAATAGTGTAATTCGTATTTTGGGGGAGGTCTTTAAATAGAATTTTTTATTGATTAGTTAATTACTTGGCAGTTGTTTAGGAAAGGCTGCCGTCCCCCATAAAGGCACTGTAGATAAACTGTGTTTGTAACTACCAGAGGTTTCTTTGGTTGAATAAGAAAGGTACATCAAAGTTTGCGACTGGGGATCAAAAATACGTCTTACTTTCATGTTTTTAAAGAAAATGCTTTTAGATTTTTTAAATACCACCTCACCGGAATCAGACTTATCAATTTGATTTATCATTTCCGCGGTAATTTCACCGGTTTGCCGACACGCTATGGAGCTATCGGAAGGATCGGATAAATCCAAATTAGCCTCAATACTAGATATATGACAAGTAACCCCTGTCACTATGGGATCTTGTAAGGCGTCTAACTTAATGTCTTTGGTAGTGAATACACCCAATGACACATCACCCACTTCATTTTCACTGCAAGCAGATATAGTCAGTGACGCGAGTAACAGGGCAATCAATTTTTTCATTCTGTTGGTCCTTTTGGCTACTTTTATAGTATCGTTTATAAGCGCTATTTACTTAATTGCAAGTTATAAAAAGCTGCTAATTTCTGAGAGTGCTTTTTTATTTTGTGCGTGTTTAGGCACAGTGGCAGATTCTTCAGGGTAGCCAGTTATAAGCAGCATATAAGGGCGCTCATCGTCTGGACGGTTACAAATTTTCGATAAAAAAGACATGGGTTTTGGGGTATGGGTTAGGGTCACTAATCCGGCATGATGTAATGCGGTAATTAACATCCCCGTGGCAATGCCCACAGATTCATGTACATAGTAATTGGTGTGTTTTTCACCTGCTGAGACACCTCCTTTTTTCTGACTAAAAATGGCGATTAACCAAGGGGCATGCTCTAAATAAGGTTTTTGTGCATCTGTACCTAGAGGTTTTAGGGCATCAAGCCATTCTTCCCCAGCTCGACCTGCATAAAACCCCTGTTCATGTTGTTCGGCTTGTTCTCGAACTTGTTTTTTTACGTCTGCTGAATGAATAGCTACAAAATGCCAAGGTTGGTGGTTAGCGCCACTTGGTGCAGTGCCTGCTGCTTTTATACAATTTTCAATAATGGATTGGGGCACATCACGGTCACTAAACTGACGGACGCTATGACGGCGTTTTATATTTTCGTAGAAGTCTTCTGAGCGTTTAAGCATATCCTCTACAGAATACTCAATATAATCACTCAATGGTGTCGCAATATGTTGTTTCATCAATATCCAATTTTTGTACAAGTGTATTTAGGCCGATTTTTCACTGATGAGTATATCGAGTTATTGATTGAGACGGCAAATTTAGCATCTGTTGCATAGAGTCAAATAATACCAAAGTTATAGCGACTAATATGACAAAGATCATTGATCTCTCGGTATTATTGCTCTAATTTGCTTTTACAATTTTTAAAGGTAAATCTTTGGCAGCCATTAAAAGTCTTGTTCTCAGGGTCTTTTATGCTGCTAATTCAGCATAAGAGGTTATAAAAATGAGCAATGATCCTATTGTAATTGTATCGGCTAAACGTACTGCCATGGGCGGTTTTATGGGTAGCTTATCTGCAGTAGATTCAACTGAATTAGGTGCCGCTGCAATTAAGGCTGCTTTAGGTGATGTCGATAAAAATCTCATCAATGAAGTCATAATGGGTTGTGTGTTACCGGCAGGTTTAGGCCAAGCACCCGCTCGACAAGCGACCTTAAAAGCGGGTTTACCATTGAGTACTGGTGCCCTAACCATCAACAAAGTGTGTGGCTCTGGCATGAAAGCCGTTATGTTAGCTAATGATCTGGTTACTTCAGGTTCGGCACAAGTGGTTATCGCCGGTGGCATGGAAAGCATGAGCAATGCCCCTTACATTTTGCCTAAAGCCCGTGCTGGTTATCGAATGGGACACGGCCAAGTGCTTGATCATATGATGTTGGATGGTCTAGAAAATGCCTATGATGGAAAGGCTATGGGTTGCTTTGCTCAAGATACAGCTGATGCAGAATCAATTACCCGCGAACAAATGGATGAATTTGCACTTTCTTCGTTAACCAAAGCATCAAAGGCCATTGAAAGTGGTGCTTTTAAAAATGAAATTACCCCTGTCACGGTAAAAACCCGTAAAGGTGACATCGTCGTAGATACCGACGAAGGTCCAGGTAATGCCATGCCGGACAAAATTCCTAAACTTCGCCCTGCATTTAAAAAAGATGGAACAGTCACTGCGGCTAATTCGAGCTCAATATCGGATGGTGCGGCGGCATTGATGATTATGACTGAATCTAAAGCGCAAGAGCTGGGTTTAGCACCTTTGGCAAAGATTGTCGGACATGCCACTCATTCTATTAAACCTGAAGACTTTACCGTAGCGCCCGTTGGAGCCATGGAAAAGCTATTCGCTAAAACCGGTTGGACAAAAGAGGATGTTGATTTATTTGAAATCAATGAAGCTTTTGCCATGGTGACCATGTTAGCCATTAATAAATTAGGGTTAGACAGCAACAAAGTGAATATTAACGGCGGTGCTTGTGCCCTAGGTCATCCAATTGGTGCTTCTGGCGCGCGAGTGATTGTGACTCTTCTTCATGCTCTACAAAATAAAGGTATGAAGAAAGGGATTGCCTCATTGTGTATCGGCGGCGGTGAAGCAACTGCTGTTGCAGTGGAAATGTATTCTTAAAATTGCGAGTTAGAACCATGATCTGATGGCCACGGGCTAAAGCCCGTGCTACAGGATGTGTAGGCGGGTGTTTGAACCCGCTAATCCATGGCCTAAAGGCCATGCTACAGGATGTGTAGGCGGGTGTTTGAACCCGCTAATCCATGGCCTAAAGGCCATGCTACAGGATGTGTTGGCGGGTGTTTGAACCCGCTAATCCATGGCCTAAAGGCCATGCTACAGGATGTGTTGGCGGGTGTTTAAACCCGCTAATCCATGGCCTAAAGGCCATGCTACATATATTTTTCGGGTATTTTATTTCTAAAATTTCAATTGCACTTCATTTTATTATATTCTGTTCACCTATTACCTTTGATTGAAACAACGTTGTAAATAGCGAAAGTCGCAGGGAATGTGCGAATGGGTAGATATATTGTTGTTGGTTTAATCACTATTTTTTTATCAGCTTATTCAAGTTTTGGAATTGGGCAACAAGCTAATTTGCCGTCACAATTGAATAAAAAAATAGCATTAACCACGGGGTCTAACTATTACCCTTATGTTGATCCTAAGGCAATGAATAACGGCTGGTCGGTATCAATAGTCGAAGCTGTATTTCAACAAATGGGTAAACAGGTTGATATTGATATACTGCCATGGCAAAGAGGTTATAAATGGACGGCTGACGGGCATTATGCTGGAACATTTCCATATGTATATACTGAACAGCGCGCAGAGTCCTTTATCTATTCAAATCCTATTAATCTAATCCCTGTAAGAATATATACCAACAAAAATAAGGTTGTTAAGTCGTTAACTGAACTACAAGAAGCCCGCTTATGTTTGCCATATGGCTACAGTTTGAGTCGCGAACAACGAGAGCTAATTGAAAAGTATCAGTTGGTTATTCACAATGCGACAAATGCCGGGGGATGTGTACTGCAAGTCGCAAAAGGCTGGAGTGATTTGGGTTTTATTAATGGTTACTTGGAAAGTGAAAAAAACACCGAGCTGTTTGAAAGCCTAAGAAAAGTCAATATATTACAAATCCCGGTGGCTAATGTCCCTTTATTTTATATTGTTTCTCGTCAGTTAAAAAATGCACAGCAGCAGATCGATCAATTCAATGAAGCCTTAGAACAAATTGAACAGTCGGGGATCAGGTGGGAAATAGATCAAAGGTTTGAAACATTTCTAAGTGCCCCAGAGTCTATTATTGGTTCAGGCTATTAACTAAGCTTTTATTTTTTCCTCAACAAATAGACAACGAGCTTGAGCGTATTATAACCGCTAGTTTCGTGCTTATTTATTTCTTAGTTTTGCCAGTTTTATATGGGTAGATGCTCATCAAGGTAGGTAAGCAAAAGCCTTGGAAGATAATTTTAATCTTTTCCCTCAGTGCCGCGATTGCTAGGTTCAGCTTTGCATCTTGTTTTTATGCTCATTGGTTTATTTCTAGGCAGAGGTAAAAGGGCTAATGTTCTGCTCAGCTTAGATCGAGATATCAGTTGTTTTTCGATGATGGGGATGCTCAACGAGCCCTTTGATAAAGTCTACTTAGCGGTGGAGGATTGCCAAGCTTTAGCCACTCAGCTACAAGGCAAATTGAAAGCTCAGGGACAGTAATAATCGAACCGCATATTTTACTAACCTGAAACCCTAGGTGGGAAGTCAATTCCACTGTTTTTAAAGGCATTTGGACTGAATTATCATTACAACTCAGGCTAGTTTGAGTAGGATAAACAAAACTTCAATTAAATGAGTGCCCATGTCGTCTGAAAAAATCGAAACTCGCCAGTTAATTCACTGGATTTTTAGTCAACTCAAACCCTACCGTCGAAAAGTGGTGTTGGCGATTTTGGCGTTAGTGATAGGCGCAGTGTCTTGGTTAATGCTGGGGCAAGGGGTAAAAGTCGTTGTAGATGAAGGCTTCCTAGCCAATAACAGTGATAAATTAAATCAAATGGTGTTTGCTGTTTTAGGCATTGCTTTGGTGGGCAGTATCGCTGCATTTTTTAGATTTTATTTAATGATATGGCTCGGTGAACGGGTTAGTGCCGATATTCGCAAGCAAGTCTATTTTCACCTTCTGAATCTATCTCCAGGTTTTTTTGAATCCACTCGCACTGGTGAAGTCATTTCCCGTTTTACCGCAGATACGACAGTACTACAAACAGTCGTAGGCATGGGGCTTTCCATGGCTTTACGTGCCTCTATTACCTTTATTGGTTCAATGTTACTGATGTTTATAACCAGTCCACTATTGACTTTATACGTTTTGATTGCGGTGCCTTTAGTGTTACTACCAATAAAATTCCTAGGAGAACGGGTGCGGATCTATGCCCGTAACAGTCAAGACCGAGTGGCCGATATGGGAGCATATGTAGACGAAAGTTTACATGAAATTCAAACCGTACAGGCGTATACCCACGAAGATATCGACCGCAGTTTATTTGGTGAACGCATTGAAGCGGTAATGTTAGCAGCAAGTCATCGAATCAAATACCGGGCATTAATGATTTCCTTGGTGATGGGGATCAGTATCACTGCTATTACTATCGTTGCATGGTTAGGGGCAAAAGAAGTGCTCAGTGCAGGGGTTAGTGCTGGTGAACTGACTGCATTTATGTTTTATGCCGTGATGGCCGGTGGTGCCGTTGCTACTATTAGTGAAGTGATAGGAGAGATTCAAAAAGCAGCTGGGGCCAGTGAGCGTTTGTTAGAGTTGTTAAGTACCCGTCCTTTGGTTGAAGCGCCTGCGAATCCAGAGATACTGCCTGAGGTAATTAGCGGACGCTTAGATATTTTAGATGTTAATTTTGCTTACCCAACTGCGCAACAGCTGCCGGTTCTTAAACAGCTGAATTTACGCATTCAAGCGGGAGAGCGGGTAGCCTTAGTTGGCCCAAGTGGCGCTGGGAAGTCTACCTTGTTCCAACTTTTACTTAGGTTCTACGATATAAACAGTGGCAGTATTCAAATTGACGGAATTAATAGTCAGATGTTATCACCTGACGTTTTACGTAAACAATTTGCGTTAGTGTCCCAAGAGTCCGTTATATTCGCGACCAATGCCCTAGAGAATATTCGTTACGGACGGCCTAATGCGAGTATGGAAGAGGTGATTGAGGCTGCAAAAGCGGCAAGGGCAGATAAATTCATTAGTGAGTTACAAGACGGATATTTTACGGATTTAGGAGAAAGAGGTGTTAGATTATCAGGTGGGCAAAAACAGCGTATTGCTATTGCCAGAGCCATTCTCGCTGATCGGCCTATATTACTACTCGATGAAGCCACTAGTGCGTTGGACGCCAGCAACGAACAATTGGTCAAACTTGCTCTGGATAAATTAATGGATGGTAAAACGACTTTGATTATCGCCCATCGATTATCTACAGTGGTAAATGCCGACCGGATTGTGGTCATGGATAGAGGCGAAGTGGTAGCTATAGGTAGCCATCAGGAATTGATGCAAGGTAACAGTGTTTATCGACAATTCGCTGAATTACAACTGGTTAGTTAGCCAATAGCTATTATTAAATGATGAGATATGAATGCAGTTAAAGTGAAAATACGCCAATTTTCACTTTAATTTAGCCTAAGTGACTTAATCACTAGCACATTACTAGGAACCAAACTAAACAATGTTGCAACTCATTGATGTTAAAAGACAGTTTCAAAACGGAGAGGAGATCGTCACCGCCCTAGATGGAGTATCCCTGACGATTAAGGAAAATGAATTTGTGGCCGTAATGGGCAGTTCAGGTTCAGGAAAATCTACCTTAATGAATGTGCTTGGGTGTTTAGATACACCCAATCAAGGTCAATACTTACTAGCGGGACAAGACGTTGCCAAGCTCGATGATGATACATTATCAGCTATCCGCAATAGCCACATCGGATTTATCTTTCAGACCTTTCACTTACTCCCCAAATTAGATGCCATAGGAAACGTACTCTTACCTTTGCGCTACGCTGATACCAGTGAAGAAGAAGCTATGCAACGGGCGTTATCTCTCATCGACAGAGTGGGGATAAGTCAGCGAAAACATCACAAGCCCTTTGAAATGTCTGGTGGTCAAAGACAGCGAGTAGCCATTGCCCGTGCGCTGATCAATCAGCCTAAAGTAATATTGGCTGATGAACCTACAGGAAACTTAGATAGCAAAACCTCCCTTGAAATTATGGCGTTACTGACAGAGTTACATCAAGCTGGGCAAACTATCGTGATGGTTACCCATGAAGAGGATATTGCTACTTACGCTCAACGGGTGATCAGAATGAAAGATGGGCGGATCATTAATGAAGATTAATATGTCTGTTTTTGCTGTTAAGTTAAGCCACTTTCAACTATTTGTGGGCTTTTTTATTCTATTGTCGTTTAACCACTTTGCTCTGGCATCGGGTGAATCATTATTATTAACGGGTAAAATTAGTTCGGCCAAAAAGCAAGTTGTTACCGCACCCCGGGGACGGACTTGGAACATCCAGATCCAATGGTTAGAAGAAGAAGGCAAGGTTGTGGAAGCCGGTGATTTGATCGCAGTGTTTGATGGTTCCTTAATTCAAAGTCAATTGGAAGCCAATGAAGAGATACTCGAAACTGAACAGTTAGAATTGACGCAAATAAAAATGGAATTAGAGCAGGGGTATTTAGAAGCAAAAGGCGCGTTAACGATTGCTCAAATGCGGGTGGAGCAAGCGAAAATTGAGGCCAATGTGCCAGAGTCACAAGTTAGTCAGCTAGATAAAGGTAAGTTTGAGTTAACCTTGCAAAGGACCGAGATGGAGCTTATTAAAGCTAACGAGAATCTCAAACTAGCTGAAAGTGCTTTGCAAACAGGCGTTGAAAAGCAGCGAATTCAAATACGTTTAATCGAAGATGAAATACGCTATCAAAGCAGTCAAATGGAAAAAATGAGTGTTACTGCCAACTTTAAAGGACCGATAAGCTACGCTATTCATCCATGGACGGGGGAGAAAATGGCGGCCGGAATGAACGCTCGTGCTTCTTGGAACATTATTGATGTGCAAGCCACTGATGATTTCCAAATTGAAAGTTGGGTCCATGAAATCGATATTGAGCATGTAAAGGCTAATAAAAATGTTGAGCTAGTGTTAGATGCTTATCCCAGCAAAAAATTCAAAGGCAAGCTTACCTTCCTGTCGACTCAAACAGAAAAGAAAGTGCAGTGGAGTAACAGCGTTTATTATCCCGTTATTTTTCAATTTGTGGATGTTCCTGACCTCACTTTGCTGCCCGGTATGAGTGTGCGTATTGACATTCCTCAACCAGCGATTGATGAGCGATAGTATGAAAAATTCAAGTTTAATATGGTGTGTCATTTGGCTAAGCGTATATTCTTTGTGGGGGTGCTCCGAAGCCATTATTGCCGACGATGATAGTGAAGAGATCAACGAAGGGATTATTGCCCCGGCTGAGTTAGTGTCGTTGCAAGATGCGCCTGTAGGGCCTCCAAGTATTCGCCGAATGTGGCAATTTAAAATTGAATATTTAGCACCAGAAAATGCGTTGATTACAAAAGGCGAAATAGTTGTTAAGTTCGATGGGGATAAGCTAACTGAAGATTTAGTTAGTAAACAGAGTGATTTAGAGGCGGCAATAAAAGAGTCTGAGAAGCGTAAACTTAAGGAGCAAGCAACTCAAAAAGATCTCGAGTTAAACATGGCTGAAGCTAAAATGAATATGGAAATTTCTCAGCGTAAAGTGGCGATTACCGATGCATCACGTTCGGAAGTTGAACGTTTAAAACAAGTGTCAGAATATGAAATAAACCGTGTTTTATATCAACAATCTATACAGAAGTTAGCCCAGCATAAAGAGCGAATGGTGATCAATGGCGAGGTGCAAAATGGGCGAATTAAAAAATTACAGCTAAGAGTCAAAAATATTCAGGACAGCTTGGATAAGTTAATCGTAAAAGCGCCTAAAAACGGCTTAGTGGTTTATCAAGTGGATAACAACGACAACAAACCTGCCGTAGGTGAAACCGTCTATATGGGGCGGCCAATAGTAACCTTACCATCATTAGATAAACTAGCAGTGAAAGTTGAATTTGACGAATCGGACTCATCAATTGTCAAAGTAGGACAGCAGGTAAAAGTCATTTTGGACGCCCATCCGGAAAAGCCTTTTGCTGGCACTATAACGTCCCTTGGGCAAGCCTATCGAAATCGCTCTCAACACAATCTAAAAGTGGTATTCGATGCTTGGGTTAAACTTGAAAAGCTCGATTTAGATATGATGCGGCCAGGCATGAAGGCCAATGTGCAATTGCTTATTAAGGAGCGTACATGAAGAGATTCCTATTCTGTTTTACTATGTTGAGTGTGCTGTTTTTAACAGGCTGCGAGGAGGAAGTAACGCAAATACCCACCTTCGAAGTGCATGCAAAATCCTTTGCAATTACCCTTGGTGGTTTTGGTGAAATTGAAGCCGTTCAAGCACAAAAAATAGTCTCTCCAGGTAGGCGGCCTATGGTTCTTTCATGGTTAGCAGATGAAAATACCCAAGTGAAAAAGGGCGATATTATAGCCCGATTTGATGCAGAACAATTATTGGTTGATAGCCAAGAAGAAGAATTACGAATGGCGTTGTTTAGTCAAGACATAATTCAAAGTGAAGCCGAACGTTATCAACAACAAAACGACATACTCTCCGAGCAGGAATTTGTTGACTATGAATTTGATTTTGCAGATAAATTTGCCATTGATGATTTGCGTGTTTATTCCAAACTCGAAATTATAGATTCCTTTCAAAATCGTGACTTTTTAGGTGCTAAAGATGAGTTTTTAGATTGGAAAAAGGACAGTGTTGAGCAGCAAAATAACAGTAATGTTGGCGTGCTAGAAATTAAACGCAGAGGCCATGAACTTAAATATTTACGTCATCAACAAGCTTTGTCGCAGTTACAAGTTTTTGCACCTAACGATGGATTACTAACCTACGAGAGGGATCGTATGGGGGAAAAGCCGTCAGTGGGGCAAACGGTTTTTCCTGGTCGCGCAATTGCCAAAATCCCCAATCTAAATAACATGCAAGCTCGGGTATTTGTATTGGCTAAAGACGCTATTAGTTTAAAATCGGGCATTGCAGTGAGCGTTACTTTAGATGCCTACCCAAACAAAACCTTTATGGGCAAAGTGCAAAGTGTTTCAGGTTACCCAAGATCAATACAAAGAGGCAACCCTGTTACTTATTACGAATTGGTTATTGAGTTAACTCAACAAGATATTAGCTTAATGCAGCCAGGTCGAAAACTTAAAGCGGAAATATTGGTACAGGATGCCAAGCCTGCTTTAGTGGTGCCTTTACAAGCTATTCATCATCAACATGGTAAAAGCTATGTTTACCTCAAGTCGGGTCAGACCTTCAAACAGCGGCTTATTACCACTAAACAAAAGAATTTGTATTTTGTGGAAGTTGAAAGCGGTTTAGAAGAAGGGGATATCATCGCCTTGAGTCTACCGGAGTTGTCATCATGAAGCGTTATTTAAGCTTAATTGGCGATGCCATAGCTGAATTGTCGGCACAAAAATTACGTACGTTTTTGACACTCTTAGGTATGATCTTTGGGGTCGGGGCGGTGATTGCCATGCTCAACATAGGCAAAGGTGCTGAAAACGAAGCGCTTAAGTTAATCGACTCCATGGGGGTCAACAACATCATCGTGCAAAGCGTAAATTATGATAAAGATGAATTGGTCGAGATCCGCGAAGAAAGTCTTGGATTGAACATGGGGGATGTTCACGCAGCTCTGAAAACCTTACCTTTTGTTGATGATTACAGTGCCAGTAAAAATATAAAAGTGCATGATATTTATAGTGATTATGGAAAATCCGACGCACAATTATTAGGTGTCTCTAGCAGTTATTACAAACATGCTAATATGCACTTAACCTCAGGACGCTTTACCGATCAGCATGACAATGACAGTTTAGCCCAAGTGGCCGTATTGGGTATTGATGTTGCTAACGAGTTGTTTCCCAAACAGCAAGCGCTTGGAAAATACGTCAAAGTTAACCATATTTGGTTACATGTTGTGGGTGTTTTGTCCCCACCAGAGGGCAATAAAAACGAGTTCCAAGGGGTAAAAATAGGCGGTGATCGCTATCGGATTTTTATTCCTATCTCCACGGCAGAACAAAAGCTAAAAAGTGGAAATTTAGCCAGTGAACTAGATAGTATTAAGCTGAGTATCGCAAAAAACACAAATCCCATTGTGGCTTCCAAAGCCGTTGCTGAATTAATGCAGATGCGCCATGGTGGCGTTCAGGATTATGAATTGATCATTCCCGCGGCGTTGTTGGAGCAGCAAAAACAAACTCAAGAGATATTTAACATAGTTATGGCCTGTGTCGCTGGGATTTCTTTGTTAGTGGGTGGCATTGGTATTATGAATATTATGTTGGCCAACGTCATGGAAAGAACCACCGAAATTGGTCTACTGAGAGCCGTGGGCGCTCGCCAAATTGATATTAAACAACAGTTTCTTGCTGAAAGCTTTACAATTTCTGTGTTGGGTGGGCTGTTAGGCGTATTTTTTGGTTTAGTGCTTTCAGAGATCATCGGTTTTTATTCTGGATGGGCTGTGAGTTGGTCTATGCCAGCAATATTTTTATCCTTGTCAATTTGTATGATTGTAGGTGTGGGTTTTGGGGTGTTTCCAGCGATTAAAGCATCAAAACTCAACCCCATCGAAGCCCTGCATTCAGACTAACCTTTAGGCCCTGTGAATGGAATTTGAAAAAGAAACAATTGTCGCCGTAGTTGGCTCAAAAAATCCGGTAAAAGTTAAGGCGTTTAAAGATACCTTGGCTAGGATTTATCCCCATAAACAAATTGAATGTCGGGGCGTTGATGCACCTTCTTTGGTGTCTGAACAGCCTATGTCAGAAAAAGAAACCTACCAAGGGGCATTTAACCGAGTTAACTTTTGTCAGTCTCATTTTGATGCGGATTTTTATGCCGCTATGGAAGGAGGTGTCGACAATTTTACATACGGCCCAGCTACATTTGCTTTTGTGGTAGTCTCGACTGACGCTAAATTACAAGTGGGCAGAAGTGCCAATCTGCCTATACCAGAATCGGTTTTTCAACAGTTACAACAAGGGGAGGAACTCGGCCCCTTAATGGACCAACTATTTGGTACCAGTAACGTCAAACAAAAAGGTGGCGCCATAGGCTTATTAACCAATGGCCTTGAAACCCGTGGCGGCAATTACACCCAAGCATTAACCTTAGCCATGGCGCCGTTTCTCCACGCCGAGCGGTTTTAGTTCTGCTCCTTTTCCATGGGCGAAAAGGACCTTGTAGCACGGTATTTATGCCGTGAACGGGATGTTTGAGGGCAAACTCCATGGGCTAAAGCCCATGCTACGGGTTTTTGGTTTTTCTTCTGCTAATGCCTATGATGTTAAAACTTTTAAACAACAAAATGATACCTGTGAGGGTGAACACAAGCGCGGAAATGGAAAAGGTGATTAATAATGGATTATTAAAATCTTCTCGTTCATCATAATCCATAATATGTAACATCCAAAAGAAATCAAAAATACGCCACAAATCGCTTCTGATGGTGGTGAGTTTTCCATTTGTTGGTGACACATATAAGGTGGTGTTCCAAGTGTCGTCAAATATTAATTGCCAAACTTTCCCTTTATTTCGCGACGCTTCCATGGGGGCTTTATCTAATAACTTTTGTTCAACTAACTTGCCGTCACCAAGGTAATGCTGTTTAGCGATTAAAGCGGCTACATCGGCATTGATAGTCGCCATTAATTCACCGCTAAACCCATGGAATAATCGCTCGCCAGAGGCTGTTTGAAACGCATAGTAGGGCTCACCTAAAACAGTGGTATAAGAAATTCTATTAATTGGATCTGCAATCTTAAGTCGGAGGGTATCTAAAGAATAAAGATACTGTTGATTGTCGATAACGTGGTGCAGTTTTTTACTGGCTAGGTGATCCCCGTGCACTTTTTCTAAGGGGATGACACTCATTATCACGCCACCTAAAATCCACAACAAAATTTGTAATGCTAGAAACAATCCTGCCCATTTGTGCACAAACCGCGATAAACGAAAGAGCTTTTTAATCATAATCTTAGGTTAAATAAACAATCTTGCCGCAGATTTACGCATGGATAAAGTTAAGTGTCAATTGCACGGGGTTTTGTAGCACGGTATTTATGCCGTGAACGGGATGTTTGAGGGCAAACTCCATGGGCTGAAGCCCATGCTGCAGGTTGTTGTAGCACGGTATTTATGCCGTGAACGGGATGTTTGAGGGCAAACTCCATGGGCTGAAGCCCATGCTACAGGTTGTTGTAGCACGGTATTTATGCCGTGAATGGGATGTTTGAGGGCAAACACCATGGGCTAAAGCCCATGCTACAGGGTTTTGTAGCACGGTATTTATGCCGTGAACGGGATGTTTGAGGGCAAACTCCATGGGCTAAAGCCCATGCTACAGGTTGTTGTAGCACGGTATTTATGCCGTGAATGGGATGTTTGAGGGCAAACTCCATGGGCTAAAGCCCATGCTACAGGGTTTTGTAGCACGGTATTTATGCCGTGAATGGGATGTTTGAGGGCAAACTCCATGGGCTAAAGCCCATGCTACATGTATTTTGTAGGCGGGTGCTTTAGCCCCGCGATTGGTTATCACTGGCTTTTTGATGGCGAACTTCGTTGATGATAAATAACAGCTCTGCTGCGGCTTGTGCATCTGAAAGGGCTCTGTGATGTCTGCTCATATCAATCCCAAAATGTCGGGTTAGATTGGCTAATGAATATGATGGCAGCCCCGGCACTGCTTTGCGCATCTCGCGGACGGTACACAGTTTAGGCATACGAAAATTTTGATCGAGGCGTTCAAATTCTGCGCGGATAAACCCATAATCAAAATTCACGTTATGGGCAACAAAAACACAATCAGACAAATAGCTGCGTAAGTTTTCTGCTATTTCCACAAATAAAGGGGCATCGCTAACCATTTCATCATCAATTCCGGTTAATTGAGTGATTTTTTGTGGAATATGACGCTGGGGATTGACCAGAGTTTGCCAACTATCAATGACCTTGCCGTTGATAACTTTGGCTATGCCAATTTCAGTAATCCTATGTTGATTTGCCCGTCCGCCAGTGGTTTCGATATCAACTACAGCATAGGGTTGTTGGGGATCTAAAAACCACTCAACTTGGGTCACTGCCACCTTAAACCCTGATTTTCTAAGCTGTTTGATGGTTAATAGCTGATTTTTACGTAATTGATCACCTGGCGCCTTTATTTCTTCAAAGCGCAATCCGTTATCATCCACCACCATGATATCTGGATAACCATCAGCATAGTTTTTAAAGTCTTTTGCCATCATTCTTAGATGGTCTTTAAAGCCTTCGATATCCACATGATCAAAAAATACCGCTAACACCTCAAGCAAGGATTTGTGCCAACGAAAAATACCGTTAGGACGACCGTATTTTTCGAGCATAACTTTGGATAATTGTTTGAAGGTGAGTTGGGCACTGGTCATTCGGTAAAGGCGCGTCTCAATATCTTGCTCGTAAAGGTGATAGAAATTATTTTGACTGATAGCTTGGGGTTTGTAATCGAATTCAGTGACCAATGCATTGCTATCCATTTCAAAAAGCTCATGCCAAAACACTAAACCAAACAATGCACGCCACAGCCTATTTTCAGTGCGAAAGGCCTGTTTTTTCTGCTTCTGATAATACAGTTTTACCCCTTGCTCCACCGAGTCCATGTACATCTCATCAATCAAAACTTTAGTGGATTGCTCCCGCAACATATCGGTGAGGCTACTGGTACGTTTTTGTTGAAATTTACGGGCTAAAAAGTCTTCAGCAAAGGTTAATAAGGCTTCTGACTCTGGCTCTTCAATAATTCTCTCTAAGCGGTTTTTTACCCAGTCTGTTTCCCCTAATTTGTATTTTTCACGAATCACTTTTTCTTGCGCTAGGGGCTCGGCAGAGGCTGCCAATAAGTTGATCCCTAGGGAGACATCTTGGGGGAGAATGGCTTTACCTAATTTTAATAAAAAGCGGTCACAATATTCGTTGGCAAGGGTACCTTGGGGCACTGGAAAAGAGGTAAATTGCTGGGCAAGTGAAACTTGTTGACTAGCGGTTAGGGTGGACACTTGGCGGCGCTGATGCGCATAGAAAAACGCACTCTTAGCTTCGTCGATGAAGTCGAATCGTGCATTATCAGTACTTACTCCTCGCTGCGTCGGCATAATTCCGAGGTCGCGCATGGAAAATTTGGATAAGTTACTGTTGAGATCCCCAAAAAACAAAAATAAAAAATAGTGTATGTGCTGGTCTTTCCCTCGGTGTATAACCGTGTTGTTTTCGAGCAACGGGGAGAAGTCTTCAAATTGACAATATTCTTGCACTAACTGTAAATAATCGGCTTTACTTTGGGAGGTTTTAAAACTGATATCTGCATTACGCAATACTTGCGCTAATTCTGGTTTGGTGAGGTTATTGGTTAACTCTGCAAAGTGGCACTGGTTCACTTCTGTGTAAAAACCTTCTGCTATTAGTGTGTCTAAATGCAATTGGTGATGGTTAATTTCTTCGTAAAACAGTGAAGTACGTTTAATGATGGGAGATTTTCGATTGAGCCCACGAACGTACAAACATTGGGCGTCTTCACAAAGAGCATGAAATTTATCAATAAAGGCACTATCTTCAGTAGAGAGCAAATGTGCACAGGGGCCAGTAATAAACCCAAGAAACTCATGAAAATGGGTTAAATAATATTTGCTCGGGAGCTCTTTCATCAAAGCATATAATCATATTGATTGGACACTATTTTAGTGTATTTTAAAAACTACTGTATATCCAGTCAGTGTTGGGTGGTTTTTCAAACTTTTTCAGTGTTTTTTCCGTAAACCATAATATCTTAACAACTCAAGGAGTCACCATGAGCCTCACAGTCGCCAGTAAATTTGAATGTCCGTACTGTATGACAATCAACGATTTAGAAATCGACGAAGCCAACGATATCAACCAACAGCAAATCGTCGACTGCCAAATATGTTGCCAACCCATTGAATTACAAGTCATTGATAACGGCTTTGGTATTGAGGTGATCGCGAAGCGGGATGACGAGTAAAGAGCAAGCGAGACGACGAGTAGAGAGCAAGCGAGATGACGAGTAGAAAGCAAGCGTGATGCGAATAAGTAGCAAGGGAGGTGATGAGTAACCTGCTAGGGAGTAAATGAGTATGACGAATAAGGAAAGTATTCCGTTGCTTATAAAGTCAGCTGTGCAACATAAACATACAAAATGTTCAAATAGTGAGCAGTATTGTTGACACTTTGTCTTGTTCGGTTAACCCACTTAATAGTGATAATGTTCTTGTCTAAAGGCTTTTTCTGGTATACTCCGCAAAATTTTAAACCCTTAACTTCTTGGTACAATACATGACTGTTATGCGACAGCCTGTTCAGCGAATGAAAGCTGAAAAAGGGCTATTTTCCTATCCTAAATATTGGGCCGAATGTTTTGGTCCAGCGCCGTTTCTGCCTATGTCTCGAAAGGAAATGGATCAATTAGGCTGGGATAGCTGTGACATTATTATTGTGACCGGGGATGCCTATGTTGATCATCCTAGTTTTGGAATGGCGGTAATCGGCCGCGTACTCGAATCCCAAGGGTTCCGAGTGGGGATAATTTCTCAACCAGACTGGACCAGCAAAAAAGACTTCATGAAACTAGGTGAACCAAACTTATTTTTTGGTGTAACTGCGGGCAATATGGACTCTATGATCAACCGCTACACAGCGGATCGAAAATTACGTCACGACGATGCTTACACGCCAAATAATGAAGGTGGAAAACGTCCTGATAGAGCCGTTACTGTGTATACCCAACGTTGTAAAGAAGCCTACAAAAAGCCAGTAGTCATTGGTGGTATCGAAGCAAGTTTGCGCCGCATAGCCCATTACGATTATTGGTCAGACAAAGTTAAACGTTCAGTGCTGTTTGATTCTAAAGCCGACATGTTGATGTTTGGTAATGCCGAACGCCCTTTGTTAGAAATGGCCCATCGATTTGCCGCAGGCGAGACTATCGCAGATATGCAGGATATTCGCGGCACTGCGGTGATACGCAAAGAACCATTGCCTGAGTGGCAAGGTGTTGATTCAACGCACGTAGATGTAATTGGCAAAATTGACCCTATTCCTAGCCCTTATGAATACATTGAAGATAAGTGTGCTGTGGCTGAAGATGAGCAAAACAAAGTCATTGATGATGCTCAAAAAGCCAAACCTGTGGTGGTGCAACCATTTACCTCTAAAACCCAGCGCAGAAAACCTTGGGAAAAGACTTATGTGATGTTGCCACCTTATGATGTGGTGCGAGCTGAGAAAACTCATTATGCTCATACATCACGGATATTACATCAAGAAACCAACCCAGGTTGCGCTCGCGCGTTGGCTCAGCGTCATGGCGATCGTATTATTTGGATAAATCCGCCGGCATTTCCATTGGAAACCGAAGAGATGGACGCGGTGTTTGATTTACCCTATGCCCGTGTGCCTCATCCTAGTTATGGCAAAGCCAAAATTCCTGCTTACGACATGATTAAAACGTCGGTGAATATCATGCGTGGTTGTTTTGGTGGTTGTACATTCTGTTCTATTACCGAGCATGAAGGACGGGTGATCCAAAGTCGCTCTGAAGATTCGATTATTCGTGAAATCGAGCAAATTCGCGACAAAGTACCAGGTTTTACCGGGGTAATCTCCGATTTAGGCGGTCCTACAGCCAATATGTATAAATTGCGTTGTAAAAGTGCCAAAGCTGAACAAACTTGCCGTCGTCTCTCCTGTGTGTGGCCAGATATTTGTGGTCACCTAGATACCGACCAAACGCCCACAGTGGAGCTGTATAAAAAAGCCCGCAAAGTTGAAGGGGTGAAGAAAGTTTTAATTGCTTCTGGCGTTCGTTATGACTTGGCCATTGAAGATCCCAATTATGTCAAAGAACTGGTTACCCATCATGTGGGAGGCTACCTAAAAATAGCCCCTGAACATACTGAGAAAGCGCCACTGGATAAGATGATGAAACCCGGCATGGGCACTTACGAACGTTTTAAAGAAATGTTCGATAAGTACACCAAAGAAGCGGGCAAAATTCAGTATCTGATCCCGTATTTTATTTCTGCTCACCCGGGCACAGAAGATATGGATATGGTGAGCTTAGCCATGTGGCTTAAAGAGCACAATTTCAAATTGGATCAGGTACAAAACTTCTATCCTTCGCCCATGGCTAACGCGACTACTATGTATCACACGGGTAAAAACCCGATACATAAAGTAAATCACAAAAGTGAGCAAGTCACAGTGCCAAAAGGCGAGATCCACCGCCGTTTACATCGTGCATTTTTACGTTATCACGATCCTGCAAACTGGCCAGTAATCCGCAAAGCATTAAAAGAAATGGGTAAAGCCCACCTGATCGGAAACGGAGCTAAACATCTAGTACCCGCAGAAAGCAAAGATGAATTAAGTGGGAAGGCTCATAATAACTATGCCAAACGGTCGCGGAATAAAGCGTTTGCCAAAGGCAAAGGAAAAGCTAAATCTCAGCAAGGGTTAACCCGCTTTAGTGATAATCAGCCCCACAATAAAGCGGCGGGTAAGTCCAACAAAAAACGTTAATCAAGTTCAGTGCGGGAGTGTATCCCGCGTAATAGCCTAGGTTGACCTTAGGTGTTAAGTTTACGTTGGTGTGTTTATGGCATCGTTTCCATGGCATAACATGTTTCATTTCCACGTATAAACAACCCACGGCATAAATGCCGTGCTACAACCCCACGGCATAAATGCCATGCTACACGGGCTGGTTGTTATCTAATGCCTTGAAGAATATTTCGCTGTCTTGACGAATATGCCGTAATTTTTCATCTTTCATTCTGTTTAAGGTGGCGTAGGGCATGCCTAACCTTGGGTTGGTGGCGAGCTTGTCTCGGTTACGGTCCAAAAAGTCCCAATATAGGTAATTAAACGGGCAGGCTTGTGGGCCGTTTTTCTGCTTAACGTTATAATGGCAATGTTGGCAGTAATCGGACATTTTATTGATATAACTGCCACTTGCCGCATAGGGTTTACTGGCTAACAAACCTCCATCGGCGTATAAAATCATGCCGCTAACATTGGGCATTTCCACCCATTCATAGGCATCGGCGTAAACGATCAAATACCATTGGTTAACATCATCCGGATGCACACCACTTAACAGCAAAAAGTTTCCTAAAATCATTAATCGCTGAATATGATGGGCATAGGCGTTGTCTCGGGTTTCACTGATACATTGTTGTAAACAATTCATATCAGTGTCTGCACTCCAAAAAAATTCCGGTAACTGTCGCTGTGCATGGAGGGCATTTTGTTTTTTGTAATCGGGCATTTTTAGCCAATAAATCCCTCTCACATACTCCCGCCAACCAAGTACTTGCCGAATAAAACCCTCAACAGAGTTCAGCGGCGCATCACCATTATGATAAGCATTCTCGGCCAGTTCGATGACCTCTCTAGGTAGCAGTAAACCGCAGTTTAAATAAAAGCTAATATGGGAATGGAATAACCAAGGTTTGCCTTGCACCATGGCATCTTGATATTGGCCAAAGTTGGATAATCTTTCCGCCACAAAATCTTTCAATATCATTAATGCTTGTTGTCGTGTGGTGGCAAAATGGAAATTATCTAAATTGCCAAAATGATCGGTAAACTCAGTTTCCACCAATTTTAATACTTCTTGGGTGATCTGGTCTGGTTCAAATTGGCTGTGGCTGGGAATTTCGACATCTTTATCCATTGCATTGCGGTTAGCACTGTCATAGTTCCATTTTCCGCCACTGGGTTGATCTGCTTCCATTAACGTCATGGTGGATTGACGCATTTGCCGATAGAAAAACTCCATCCGCAGTTGTTTTTTATCTTTTGCCCACTGGGAAAAATCATCGATATGACTCAAAAATCGGTCATCATCCATGATTGAGACGGGAGCATCTAACTTTTCTTGCCAGCTTTTAAAATCTTGCAGTACTCGGTATTCTCCTGGAAAAGTGAGGGCAATTTGTTTAATTTTGCTATTCTCTAGAACACGTTTTACTTCTTTAAATAACGATCCTTGGTTGTCTGGATCGTCATACTTGATATATCGAACTTGATAACCTGAGTCTGTCAGTTGTTGCGCAAAATGGCGCATAGCAGAAAATAAAAAAGCGATTTTCTTTTTATGATGCTTTACGTAACTGGCTTCCGTTTTTACTTCCGCCAGTAAAATTAAATCGTTGTTTTTGTCACAATCCCGCAAACTAGCTAAAGACATGCTGAGCTGGTCTGCAAGAATTAATCTAAGGGTATTTGCCATGCTCTTGATCTCAATTCGGTAATTTAGGCATTTTTGACGGCTTCATAGGCGTCTAAAGCTTGTTGGCGTGACTCTTTTAAATCCACTAACGGATGAGGGTAGTCTTCTCCAAGACGGATCCCTGCTTTAGATAAAACTTCCTTAGGTGCATCCCAAGGTTTGTGGATATATTTGTTCGGTAGGTCTTTTAGTTCAGGACAATAATGACGGACGTATTCGCCTTCGGTATCAAACTTTTCCCCTTGGGTGACGGGGTTAAAAATTCTAAAAAATGGCGAAGCGTCCGCGCCGGAACCCGCAACCCATTGCCAACTTGCGCTATTAGCGGCGAGATCTGCATCTAACAAACAATCCCAAAACCAACTTTCACCATGATGCCAATGTGTTCGTAAGTTTTTTACTAGGTAGGAGCCTACTATCATGCGCACACGGTTATGCATGTAACCGGTTTGCCAAAGTTCACGCATGCCAGCATCCACAATAGGCACACCTGTTTGCCCTTGCTGCCAAGCCTCTAAATTGTTGTTGCGTCCTCGCCACTGGTATTGATTAAATTTTCCATTGTAGTTTTCACTGGGTAATGTAGGAAAGTGATACAACAAATAATAGCTAAATTCGCGCCAGCCAATTTCACTTAAAAAACAATCCATATGAGGATCTTCCATGCTGCCGTCAAACTTATGCAAAGTGGCATACCAAATTTGGTTAGGAGATATTTCACCGAAGTGCAAATGTGGCGAAAGATGTGAGGTGCCATTAAGGCTAGGCACATCACGGGCTTGTTTGTATTCGTTTACTGGTTCGTTTAAAAAGTCGCTCAGCGCAACTCCCGCGCCTTCTTCTCCTGGCTGCCACTGTTGTTGCATTTGTTTGTACCAGTTGATCTTGGGCAAGAGTTCAAGGCTGTCTATTCCTGCATCCAGTGTCTTGTGATAAATAAATGTTGCTTGTTTCGGTGCGGCCTCCACGGAACGGGGAGAGGGCGCTTTTAAGCATCCTTTGCGGTAAAACGGGGTGAACACTTTATAGGGTGTACCGCTTTGGTTCATAATCGTCCATGGCTCCCATAACAAGGAACCATTAAAGCTATTCACAGTGACACCGTCTTCTTGTAACTGTTGTTTTATCTGTTTATCACGGTGGATTTGCCATGGCTGGTAACAACGATTCCAAACCAGTTGTTCAGCTCCAGTTTCAGATATCAAGTTTTGCAATATCTCTAGGGGATCACCGCAAGCAATATGTAACTTTCCATCTAAGGACTTATTTAAGCTGTGCAATGAATGGTGAAGCCACCATTTGCTGGCCGCCCCTGGAGTAAAACTTTCGGCATTACAATTATCATAAATATAAACGGGGAGCACGTCGCCATTTTGGCAAGCCTTGCGCAGTGCAGGGTTATCCCTGAGGCGAAGGTCCTGGCGAAACCACATGATGCTAATTGGATTGCTCAAAGCCAAAGTCCTTATTTTGTAATAAAAAATGTAAAGTAACTAATACCCATTTTAGACCAATATGGATCTCAGCAATTACGCATATTAATTTGTACAACGGTTGCGATTCAATTAACGTAATCACACGTGTTGTATAGAAAGTTAGAGTTAGTCAATGAACCAGTTTTCCAAAGAGTACCTTGTAGTTGCACAAAATGCCTCGGGCAGAAATATGAATGTGCCTTTGTACCGATTTAAAGGTAGCAAGGCAGGGCCTAAAGTTTATGTGCAAAGTTCAATTCATGGCGCTGAGGTACAGGGCAATGTGGTGATTTATCATTTAATTCAGACCCTGAAAAACCTTGATATTTGTGGGGAAATCACCCTAGTGCCAAACTGCAATCCAGTGGGCACCAATATCAAAGCGGGTGAATATACCTTAGGACGATTTGACCCCATTAATGGAACAAATTGGAATCGAGGGTACTATTTTGATCAAGACTTGGTAACTGACTTTGTGGATACGGTGGCGGAAGATGAACCCTTAAACGCCATCAAATCACGCTTTCGTCAGGCCATTAAACAGAAAATTGATGAAAAGTTAACGGATACTTGGGGTCTAGGGCTGGCGCAGCAGCTTAACTTGAAACTCCAACAACTGGCCTTTGATGCCGATATTGTCATTGATTTGCACAATGGCCCCGTTTCTACTCGGCATATCTATGTGCCTGAATATGCTAAGGCTTCAGCGACTTTATTTAATATTCCACATGTTATCTTGATCCCCAATCAATTTGCTGGGGCATTAGATGAAGCGACCTTCTGTCATTGGTGGACCTTACAAGATTTATTGTCTGCAAAAAGGTCGAGTGCCATTCAATTTGAGGTTGAAGCTTTTACCTTAGAAATGGGGTCACAAGAAGTCATTAGTTTTGATGAAGGTTTGTATGATGCTCAAAGCATTTTGTCTTATTTAAATGCCAAAGGTTGCCTAGTGGATGCTAAATACAGCCCCAAAGAGATGCAGCGAGTGGCGGTGACATTAAACAATTACAAAATCTTATATACCCATCAGGGAGGCATAGTGGAATATTTGGCTAAACCTGGGGTGGAAGTCAAAAAAGGGCAGCCATTGGCCAAAGTGCTCAATGTAGACGAACTAGAAAATGAACGGGGAACAGAAACTCTTTTTGCCCCCTGTGATCTCATTCCAATCTTGCACTTTCCCTCAGCTTCAGTGTTAAGTGGGACACAATTGTATAAGTGTTTTACCCATTATATTCAGTTAACTTGAGGCTAAGGTGCCCATTTTAAATTGCTGGATTTGAGAGATGTTTATGGCATACTCAAAGCAAGGCGAGCGAGTGCTCAGTTGGTCATGCCGTTAGTACAAGGAAGTTTAAATTTGTTAGAAAACAATATAGAAGGAAGCCTGTATGCCCCCCCTCAAGCGGAATTGGCTAGCTCAGGTTTGGATAATGCCATTGAACGCAATGCCTTTTATGTAGTTTCCTCCAGTAAATTAATTACCTTATCGTTTTGTACCTTTAACCTTTATCTTATATTCTGGTTTTATCGTAATTGGAAGTTACAAAAAGACAACGCTAATTTTCCCTGTATCCCTATTTTGCGGGCCATTTTCAATCTGTTTTTTGTTCACTCTCTGTATGCCCAGGTTAATGACGCTTTGCAGTCAAAAAGTGTTCAAAGCAAAGCTTCTGGTTATATGGCAACACTCTATTTGTTATCCATTTTAGTGTCTGTTTTTAGCAATCAATGGGAGCCCACTGATGAGCAACTTGCCCCCTTTGTATTGGTTTTTTTTGCCACAGTTGCTCTACAAATACTGCCTATTTGGTACGTTCAAGGGCACATTAACCAAGTGTGTGACGATCCTCAAGGGAGACAAAATAGTCAATTAAGCTTGCTCAATTGGGGGTTTATTTTACTGGGTATTGTCTACTGGGGATTTGTGTTTGTGGGAATATTTATGTCTTATCTTTGGCAGTAAACAAGAGTCGATGTGGTGAAAATAGATAATCAAATTAATTTAGAAACCCCAGAAGGTATCGATATACAGCTCACGCCAGCAGGTCTTGGAGTGCGCACCTTAGCCTTCATATATGATTTTCTTATCCGTGTTGTTATTGTACTTGCCGCCATAATCCCATTAACCTTTGCCGGTAACTTTGGCGTGGGGATAATGCTTATCGTGATGTTTTTAGTTGAGTGGTTTTACCCAGTGATATTTGAAGTGATTAAAGGCCAAACACCAGGCAAAAAATCCTTTGGATTAACGGTGGTGTATGACAATGGTTTGCCGATCAATTTTGCTGGTTCGCTGATCCGTAATCTATTTAGAGCGATAGATTTTCTACCGTCATTTTATTTGTTGGGGGGAGCTTGCTTGCTTCTCTCTAAGCGCAACAAACGGGTGGGGGATTATATTGGCGGGACTATGGTGGTTTATCACGAAGCCCCCCAAAGGCTCAGCTATTTTAGTTTTGAAAAACAAAAAAATATAGAACTAACACTCGATGCTGACATGCAAAAATCGATAATTGCATTTGCCGAACGCAGTAAAACCCTGAGTGCTCAGCGACAGCAAGAATTGGCCAATATTTTATCTCCCATTCTTAATGTGCAAGGCCCTGAAGCCGTTAGTCAACTTAAATCCATCGCAGCTAATTTGGTGGGTAAAGCATGAAGCAACATGATTTTATACAATTGCGTCAAAAGCAGTGGGAAGCGTTTGCAGAAGCGGTAAAAGATCCCAATAAATTGCATGAATACGATATTGATCTTCCCCATGCATTTAGACAACTCACCCATGATTTAGCGGTGGCCAAAAGTCGTCTTTACAGTCCGGCTTTAATTTCCCGCTTAAATGATCTTCTGCTGCAAGGTCAGCAATGCTTATACAAACCCAGTAACCGCGTTTGGGCACCGTTTTGGCAATTTGTGAAGTATGATTTTCCCGCCCAGTTACGGCTTATTCGTCCCTATGTTATTTGGGCCCATATCTTATTTTACGGTTTGGCCTTAATTACGTTTTCAGCCACTATCATCGAACCGGAATTTGTGCGGAATGTGATGCCAAACTCTCAGGTAACCGAGTTAGAACAGATGTACGACCCCGCATCGAGAATAGATGAAAGTACCGGAAATTATCGCAACGAAAGAGACTCGGATAGCGACTTTTTAATGTTTGGATTTTATATAAAAAATAATATCTCCATTGCCTTTCAGTGTTTTGTGGGGGGATTTTTATTAGGCTTTGGCACCCTTTATTATCTGATGTTCAACGCCATATTTTTTGGCGCAGTGAGCGCGCACATTGTCAATGTAGGGTTCTCCAGTACGTTTTTTTCCTTTGTGATCACCCATGGTTCTTTTGAATTAACCGCCATAGTGTTGTCGGCAGCGGCTGGTGGGGTTATTGGCATGCATATTATCCGACCTGGACAGTTGTCTCGTACCGCAGCCTTAAAACACGCGGGGAAAGTGACGTTTCCGATTATCTTTGGGGCGTTTTTAATGTTAGTAGTGGCGGCATTTATTGAAGCCTTTTGGTCAAGTAGTACCTTAGTTCCCAATGCTGTGAAGTACACAGTGGGCACAGTGTGTTGGGTGTGGGTGTTACTCTACACCTTCCCGCGAACCCCTCGTCAGGGCGGGAAAGCATCGTGAATATTGATAATATGACCTTGGAAATTCGCCCTCGCAACAGTTGGCGATCCTTCGACTTAGGTTGTCGCATGGCGCTGCGTTGGTATTCGTCACTGGTCAGTTTCTGGCTGGTGGTAACCTTACCCATTTTCGTATTAGCTTGCGCCATAGATATTGTTTGGGGAGTCGTGGCTTTTTGGTGGTTAAAACCGCTATATGAAAGAGGCTTGTTACATATATTAAGTCGTCAAGTGTTTGGCCAAAGGGTGACAGCCAAAGAGGCCATTAAAGCTTGGCCGCAACTCCTAAAAAAACAGTGGTTTGCCAGTATTACCTGGCGAAGGTTATCGCCCACTCGTGGCTTTGATTTAGCCATTCAACAATTGGAAGGCTTAGATGGTGTGGCGCGAAGTAAACGCCTAAACATCTTACATCGTACTACGGATGATAATACCGCTTGGTGGACATTTATCTGTTTGGGCTGGGAATTGATCATTATTTTCGGTTTAGTGGCACTGATTAGTTACGTTGTTCCGGCTGGCGTTGAGTTTGATTATTGGCAGGCCATCTCAAGTGATGCTTGGGGGATAGAGTTGACCTTTAACCTATTTTCTTACTTGGCTTATTTGCTCATAGGGCCTATTTATATCGCCGGTAGCTTTGCCGCTTATTTAAATCGCAGAGTGATTTTAGAAGGTTGGGATATTGAGATTGGTTTTAAGCGCGCCGTGAACAAAGTTGCCAAACCTGCAATGGGAACCGCAGCCAGTTGTATTTTAGCCTTGATGTTATGTTTTTCACCGGTATCAGAAACTTGGGCAGAAGGTGATCCTCAGGAAGTTTCAGTGCCCCAGTTCGAGAGCGAACAAGAATTACAACGCGAGGACACAGATCCGGCCAACCAACAGAATATTGAATTTGAAAGTGAAGCAAAGGTACAAGCAATATTGGACGCGCCGCCGTTTAATGGTCAAAAAACCGAAACGGGTTATCGATGGGTAGGCTGGGATGACGACGATGAGACAGAAAAGGAAAGTCAGAACTCATCTACTGATTTACCCGCATGGTTAACTGCTGGTTTATTGTTTTTTGCAAATTTTGCCGAAGTTTTAATGTGGTTAGCGTTTGGCGTTGTGCTGCTATTGTTGGTCTATCTGACCAAAGACAATATTAAAGGGTTTTTTAAACAATCCCCCAAACAAGCCCCCGTAGAGGAATTAGAAATGCCTCTGTTTAGTCAGGCCTATCAAGGGGATACCTTGCCTGATGATGTTGCCTCAGAAATGGATCTTTTATTCGATGCTCAGGCTTATCGGAAATTGATGTCGTTAATGTTGATAACCAGTTTATTGGAAATCAGTAAAAAGCAGGCCTTACCTTTGACCAAGTCTATGACCGAACGGGAGTGTCTTGAGGTAATTAAAGCCTCTGTTGTTGGTGAGCGCAGTGAGTTTATGCAGCGACTGGTGGACACTTGGGTTCATTTAGCTTGGGCACATGAATGGCCTGAAAAAACCACCATGCAATGGTTATGTGATAAGTGGAAAACCTTGTTTGCTGAAACTGAGGTGAGCTCATGAGCAGTGCAAACTTGCAGCCAGTAGAAGCTAAACAAACCTGGACAGTCAGGATTTTATCGGCACTGATCATTTTGATTGCCAGTGTGTATATATATAAGGGCTTTGAAACTTACGAAAAAGTAACGGATATCGGCTTTAATGAAGAAGCCCGTAAACAACCCTTTTTAGCGGCCAAGTTGTTTCTCGAACAACAAGGAACAGATGTACAATTACTTGAAGATTATCGTTTGTTGTACGCCAACACTGACGCTGCGATTTTTCCCAATACTGACGACACTATTGTTTTATCAGAAGGTGAAATCGCCCTATCTAGTAGTATCGCTGAGCAATTACTCGACTGGGTAAATTCTGGCGGCCATTTAGTTATCGCCCTTAACGCCAGTCAGGACGCCGATGTGTTTCGCGCTAATTCACTGATTCAACAATTAAACCTCAGTGTTTACTGGTTATCAGAAGAAACAGAATATCAGTTTGTGGCAACAGAGATAATCAATCCTGACGAGCAACCTTTAATGGTCAATCTCGAAACTAGTTATCGCTTGGTGTTACCTGAGGATCCCAATATTTTTTATACCGCAGGGGATATAAACGGTCCTACTTTTGCTCAGATGGAAATGGGCGATGGCCTCATAACCATGCTTACTGATGTCTATATTTGGAATAATTATCAAATCGGTGATGAAGACAATGTGGAGTTATTGGCGCAATTAGGCGGTACTTCATCTAAGGTCTACATTTTTTCTAGTCGTGAATTACCCCATTGGTTCAGCCTGTTATACGAATTTGCTCCCTACTTTATTTGGTTTGCAGCGGTTCTGCTTGCTTTAAGTATGTGGCATTGGTCCATGCGTTTTGGACCTATTTTTCGAACATCGGAAGATACTAGCACACCGTTTTCATTGCACATCAAAGCCGCGGGCGAATTTTATTGGCGACATAAACGTCAACAGGCGTTAATCGAAGAAATTCGTCACTCCGTTATTGTGGCCTTACACAAAAAACGACCAGCAACTAAAAGTGCCGAAAGACAACAATTACTTGAACAATTGACCCAGTTAAGCGGTTGGCCAACAGATACGATTAATTCGTTGATGTTTAGTCAAACACAAATGAATGAAACACAATTTACCCAAAGAATAGCGAGTCTACAGACTCTCAGGAAAATGTTATGAATGACGCTGAATTAGATCCCAATCAATCACCAGAGATCTCCCCACAACCAGCCATAGTTGAAGGGCAAAATGAATCACTAATTGATCAGCAAACACTGAATCAAGCCTATGCACAAATCAACGGCTTAAAAAGTAATGTTCAGCGCTTATTGATTGGCCAAAATGACGTAGTAGAGCAAGTGATTATTGCGTTTTTGGCGGGTGGACATGTATTACTTGAAGGTGTACCAGGACTCGGGAAAACCTTATTAATAAGAGCATTAGCAAAGAGTATTGACCTTGACTATAAGCGGGTGCAATTTACACCGGATTTGATGCCCGCCGATGTCACTGGTCATTCCATGTTAGACATGGCCTCAGGGAAATTTACATTGCGTAAAGGGCCTGCATTTACGCATTTATTATTGGCCGATGAAATTAACCGAGCACCGGCCAAAACTCAGGCTGCCTTGTTAGAAGTTATGCAAGAATATCAAATAACCATTGATGGTCAGAGTATGCCCCTTGAAACGCCTTTTATGGTATTGGCTACCCAAAACCCCATCGACAATGAAGGGACTTACCCTTTGCCTGAGGCAGAGTTGGATCGTTTTATGTTGAAGGTGTTGGTTAGTTATCCTGAACATCACGACGAGATCACCTTAACCAAACTCAATACCGAAAACCAAACCGGTATTGTTAACGCGGCAATTCAAAGTGTATTGAGCAAGCAGGATGTACTAGAGCTTAAAGAACTGGTTAGTCGGGTGCTGATTGATGACAAAGTGGTGGATTATGCTGTTGGGTTAGTGCGGGCAACCCGAGAATGGGATGGAATTGTCCACGGAGCAGGAATTCGAGCGAGTATTGCATTAGTACAGGCTGCTAAGGTGAAAGCCCTTTGTGAAGGCCAAGGGTTTGTGACGCCGGATCATATAAAAGCCATGCTGTTACCGGTTTTACGACACCGCATAATCTTATCTGCAGAGCGAGAAATATCTGGTTCTTCGGCAGAACAAGTGCTTTCGGAAATTATTCAACAGGCGGCATCTCCAAGGCAATGAAACTGATCAGGCTAGCCCCTTCAAAGCGATTACTTAAATGGGTCGCTACACTGTGCGTTATCGGTTTGGTATTGCCAATTGTCATCTATTTTAATGGTTTAGGGCAGTTTTCTGGCTTACCAATGGCGTTGGCTTTAGTTGCAATTGCATTAGTGGGATACGACTTAATCATCAGCCGTCATGCTCCCCAAGTGGCGGTGAAAAGAGAAGTGCCTAACAATTTATCGGTGCACATGCCGCAAAATGTAAGCATTGCCATGGCCAACCGCGGGTATCGGAATTTGAATTTGCAATGCAGTGAAATTGTCCCTGAACATTGGCATTGTTCTAATAATTTTCACCGCTGCCATTTAGAGCCTGGTCAAATCGCTGAGTTTGAATATCAGGTCACACCCAGCAGAAGGGGACCTTCGCAAATTAGCGCCACTGAAATTAAAGTCGAATCTAGGTTGGGCTTTTGGGATTTTGTGTACTGGATAGAACATGTTAGCGAACACAAAGTCTTTCCTAATTTCACCGCCATTTCAGACTTGGCAGGTTTACATGGAAGTGTGAATCTCACTCAGGCTGGGTTAAAGAAGTTTAATAAGCGCGGCAGTGGCATGGATTTTCTGCAATTGCGAGATTACCGTGAAGGCGAAAGTATCAAGCAAATAGACTGGCGCGCCACTAGTCGATTTAACAAACTGATTTCACGGGAGTATCAGGAAGAAAAAAATCAGCATGTCATTATTATGCTCGACTCTGGCCGACGTATGCACGTGCAGGATGATGATCTGAGTTATTTTGACCATGCCCTTAATTCACTGATCATGTTGTCATACACCGCATTAAAAAATGGCGATAACCTAAGTTTGCAAAGTTTTGGTAGCGAATCTCGTTGGTTAAGTCATGTGCGTGGTGCGCAAAATGTTAGTAAAGTTATGCAGCATTTTTATGACCTATATCCTCAAAAGATTGCCAGTGATTACCTAAGCGCAGCACAGGAGTTGTTAGTCAAACAACCTAAGCGGGCATTGATACTCTTAGTTAGTTGTCTGCGAGATGAAGATTTTGACGATTTACTTAAAGCGGTAGAATTACTCAAAGGCAAGCATTTAGTTGCGGTGATCAGTATCGAAGAACCCATCTATAAACAGATAGATGATCACTCTGTAGAAACTTTCGAGGACGCCATTGTATATGCGTCAGCCCATAAAATTAAAAAGTCCATAGATCGTAATGTTCAACGGCTAAAACGAGAAGGCGTGATTTGTATCAATGCACCAGCTTCCCACCTAACACCCAATGTGCTAAACACGTATTTGAGTATTAAGAAGGCCGGTTTACTGTAAGACTTACCTTGATTATATTGCTTTATATCACCCGAGAATAGCGACCTATTTGCTGATTCTTAATATAGGCATCAAAGCTCATACAAATATTACGGATCAGTAGCCTAGCTTTGTCTTTAACGACAATTTTCGTGGCTGAGTTTTCAATTAGATTATCTTCCTCAAATGGCTGTAAAGCACGCAAACTGTGCTTGAAATAATGGTCAAACTGGATGTCATACAGGTTTTCCACTTGGGATTTATCTAGGGAGAAGTTACACATTAATTGGCTAATAACGAAGCCTCTTATTTGGTCATCAAGGTTTAATTTGACGCCTTTGTGAACCGCACTATGGGTTTCATTTAATCCTTGATAATACTCGCCTAATTGTTTGTAGTTTTGACTGAAACAATCGCCGATATTGCTGATTGCGGACACTCCAAAACCAAGTAGATCACAATCTGCGTGGGTGGTGTAGCCTTGAAAATTACGGTGCAGTTTTTGTTGCTTTTGCGCCTTGGCTAGTTCGTCATTTGGTTTAGCAAAATGATCCATACCAATCATGTTATAACCTGCATCTAGAAAACGTTCAATTGCTAACTTCATCAGTTCCAGTTTTTGATTTGCATTAGGCAGCCACTCATCACGCAGTTTTCGTTGGGCAGGAAAGCGTTCCGGTAAATGGGCATAACTAAACAGAGATATTCTTTGCACACCCATTTGAATTACTTTATCAACAGTGCGTTCAAATCGTTCTGGGGTTTGATGGGGAAGCCCATAAATCAGATCTAAATTAACTGAGTTAAAGCCAATTTTATTTGCTCGTTCAACAATTTGTTCGATCAATTCTGTAGATTGCACCCTATTTATAGCTTTTTGCACCTGGGGATCAATATCTTGAACACCGATACTGAGTCGGTTAAAACCAATATTAGCAAGGTGGTCAATGTAATCTAAGGTTAAGTTTCTAGGGTCTATTTCTATACCAATCTCTACGTCTTCGCTAAGTTTGAAGTGACTTTTCAATACCGCTATTAAGTTTGAAAGCTGTTGTTTGCTTAAGAAACTTGGGGTACCTCCTCCTAAATGAATTTGACGAACTACGTGCTTCTTAAACAACTCCTGACGCTGAGTAATTTCAGCCAGTAAATGAAACATATAATCCTCCGCCTTTTCTGGGTGGCGGGTGACAACTTTGTTGCATCCACAGTAGTAACATAGACTGTGACAAAAGGGGATATGAATATAAAGTGACAGATCCGTATTCGGTGAAGTCTTTACCGCTTTGATTAAATCATCATTGTAAAAAGATTCACTAAAGGACAATGCCGTAGGGTAGGAGGTATAACGTGGCCCATTTGTGTTGTATTTTTCAAGTAAATTGGGGTCGAAGAATCGTTTTGAGTTCATGGTGTAATTCGCAATAATCATTTAGTTATTGCAGTTTAGTTTTTTTACATTTGAGCTTTATTGATCTTGCGCAATATTTTGCCAACTTGAAAATTGTGGTTAAATTGGCAAGGGAGTAAAAGTGAAAAATGGCAGATTAACTGCCATTTTTATGCCTATCAAATGATTAAAACTTTAACGTTCACGGTAACCAAAAAACTTATTCGCTATAATTTCCTCAGCAACACTTTCGGGAACTGCACTTTCCCACTCCCCGCGACCTAAGGGTAGTTGCCTCAATAAATCTCGGGAATAGATTGAAAATAATTCGCTATCACTGCATTCAATTCCGGCAAGGAAACCATTTTCCAGTAGATGTCGATAAAGGAAGCGTAGATGCTCTGGAACTTTTACCAAGGTGAAGTCATTGAGTTCGCCATTTTCATCTATCTCTGGATAGATATACATGCGGGTATTGTCCGGAAACAGTTTTCCGAAGCCTTCCATTATTCCGCCTTCAACACCTTTATAGCTGGCTTCATCAAAAATCTGTTTGATATTTACCATACCCACCACAATGCCTATTTGCATCTTGGTGTATTGACGGAAATAAGCTCGTAACGAGAAATAACGAGTATAGTCTGACACCATCACGTTATAACCTAAAGAGTTAAGCAGTTGTACTCGCGCGACTATGTCTTTTTCAGGCATTTGCGCGTCATTCCCTTTCATATCATTTAAGGATATTTCTGCAATGACCGCTGTATTCGATTTATCCACACCTTTTAATTCGTAAAAAGATGTTTGGCCTTGTTCAATCATATCGACATTGAGCTTAGTTACTGGCCTGAATGAACCTCGAATGGTGAGAATATTCTTTTTGTACAGCAGTTCTGCTGGGATCGCCACACTTCCATCCGGTTTGAACATGACTGCGCGGGTTTTCCAGCTGCGGATCAGGTGCAAATTTTTAATTCGATTATCTGCATCAAGGAAGTAGGGGCCTTTGAAGTCGATAAAGTCAATTTCAACTCGATTGGGTTTCATGTTATCGGTGAGTGAATCGATAATCATTTTTGGATCTTCAAAATAGAAATAAGCAGCGTATATTAAATTCACACCAATCACGCCTAATGCTTGTTGTTGCGCTTCTGCATTATCATCAAGCATACGCACATGGACTTTAATATCAGAAGGTTCTGCACCAGGGTACATTTGAATACGAACCCCTAGCCACGCATGACATTCGTTTTTGCGGCCAAAACTTTTCGCTGCCACCGTAGCTGCATAAGCAAAATAACGTGAACTTTTAGAGCGAATATTACCTACTCGATCGACAACTAAGTCGAACTCTTGTTCCATCATCGCTTGAACACGGGCTTGACTCACATAACGCCCATCTTGTTGCACTCCGTAGATAGCATCTGAAAAAACCATGTCATAGGCTGACATAGTTTTTGCTATTGTCCCGGCTGCTGCACCAGCAATAAAAAATTGTCTGGCAACCTCTTGCCCAGCGCCTATTTCAACAATAGTCCCATATTTTTTTTCGTCGAGGTTAATTCGTAGTGCTTTTTGACTAGTTGATCTAGAACTGACTTGTTTATCCATTGATTTTACCCCAACTGATGTGCTTCTCAGAAGAATAGTAGAATATCCGCAAAAAGAGTTACAGAGAAAATTTGTATTAAATAACTGAAACTTACATCAGTACTTTAGTTTTAGTGTGAGTATAAGGACATCGAAAATAGCAAAATTGGAAATCTCGCTTAAACTTAAGGTGGATTATTTATGGAGGACACCATTATGAAAACGCTTAAAATGCTATTAGTAATGAGTTTGTCTTTTGCCTTAATTGCATGCAGTCCACAACAGGCAAAGTTGTCAAGTCAAACATCTGAAGAACAACCCTTGAAAGAAACTGAACAATCCGCTGAGAACAACGTTGAATATCCATCTTGTTCATATAGTTTAGGCTTTGATGTCTGGGAACCTTACCAGTATATCAACGTTGATGGCGAGGTAAGTGGCGTCGATATTCATATTGTCACTGGAGTGCTAAATGAAATGGGTTGCTCTGTATCTTACGTGCAAGGCACTTGGGTATCCTTATTGGAAGATTTGCGCTCGGGTAACGTCGACATACTTATTGGCGCGTCTAAAACCCCTGCACGGGAAGAGTTTGCGTATTTTAGTGAGCCTTACCGCACCGAACAGTTTTCTTTATATATACGCAATGATGATAAAAAGCGTGCCGCCTATAATGATATAGATGAGTTTATTGCCAATGGCAGCAAAATTGGCGTTGTAGGTGATTACTATTACGGGCCACAGATCACCATTTTGCAAGATAGTAAAGCGTCATCTAAGAACTTCGTAAGCAGTATAATGGGGGAATTAAATATTGCTCGATTACTCGATATGGATATTGACGGGTTTATAGAAGATAGTTTTGTGGGAGCATCAATGTTGCGTAGAAAAGGGTTAGATAACTACATTGTTGAACATGGCTTTACAGTCACTACTGGAGATATTTACGTCATGTTTAGTCAATCTAGTGTATCAGAGGCAGATGTTCAGAAATTTAACTCTGCATTAGATGACTATGTGCAAAAGGATAGCTACAAACAAACGTTGCATAAATACAGTAGATAACAGGATTTATTTTCAAAATGTGCTAGCTCAGCGAGATTTTTTACGGTCATTGTCAAGAGTTCTGTGCATTTCCACTATTGTTTTGGTATAAGAACCATTGAAACTGAGGCGTGGAATAATAATGGAATTAAATTTAAATGAATCTGCTGTTGAATTGATTCAATTGTCACTGGCACCTGTGTTTTTGATAGTGGGTATGGGGCAAATGATGAATGTGATGACCGGCCGTTTAGCTAGAATTATTGATCGGGCTCGTTACTTTGAACGAATAGGTGATGTTGACCCTTCTAAGATCACCGAAAAAGCTAAAAACGAGCTCAAAGCCCTGCGTCGAAGAATGCGTTTTGCCAACTGGGCGGTTACTTTTTTAACGGCTGCTGCGGTGACTGTGTGTATGGACGTTATTCTATTGCTAATAAATGGATTAACTGTGGTGAATTTAGATACCACTATTATTTCCATGTTTATTTTAGGCATGATACTGATCACGGGTGGGTTAATCTCATTTTTCCTAGAAGTCAGTGTTGCTAACGCTTCCCTCAAAATTCCATCATATAAAGATTATTAAAATCGCCCTGTTAATCTGAGTTAACAGGGCTTAGGTTTCTCCAATTAACGACTGTTATCGAGCTTGAGAAGGATGTTAATGGCTTTGTGATACCTCTTCTGGCTCTTCTAGCCCTTCTGCTCGAACCACCGGATAGCCTAAATTCATCCAACCAAAGATACCTTCATATAACACAGCGGTATTGGCATAACCTGCTTCGTTAAATTTATCCATTACGTACTCTGCTGCTGCGCGAGGGCAAGAGCAGTAACCTACAATCAATACATCCTTGGGCATTTCTCCCACGCGACTTTGGATATCAGAATAATAAGGAAAAGGTACTGAACCGGCTAAATGAGCCCGTTGCCATACTGACGTCACTCGAGTATCTATCAATACCATACGCTTTTTCGCTTCCATGGCAGCGTGTAAGTCTTTAGAGGATACATATTTTCCTTGGTCCAATTCAAAATTAGGATCTTCCCCTTGTGGATTAATTACATACTGATCCGGTGTAGGTAGGGCTTTTAAGGGGACTTTGCTAATTTTAGCATCACTGGCCTTACTGCGAATAAAGGCGGTGAGGTTATCAATATCGTGTTCTGTTAATTTGTCAGAAAACCCTAACATAGGAGTATCTTCGCGGCCTTTTTCAATGGCATAGCGAATAAATTCGTCTTTGTTGTGGGCTAAAAATGAGGGGGTAAAAAGAGCAGGCGCAGTGATGCCTTCACCATTTTCACCATGACAACTGGTACAGTTTTGTTTATATAAAATCTCACCTTTTTCAATATCTCCATTGACCGGGTTTTCACTAAGCTTGACTCTTTGTGCCCCTGATTGCCAAAACAACCAATAGGTTAAGTCCCACGTTTCATCCAACGTCATAGGACCGCCTACTTCATCTAAATAGCCACCCATGGCGGTTCCGTGTCGTCCATAGGACATGGGGCGTAATATTGAATGAGGTACACCAGATTCGAATAGACTCTTACTGCGTAGGGAGGGGGCGTGATCATTTTTATGACCTTCGCGATCATCGCCGTGACATAAAGAACAATATTTTTGGTAATTGCTAGCCGCCACTTTTGCTTGTTCGCTAGTCAGTTTGCGGGGGGGATCTTGTTTCTTATAAACACGTTCGGCATTTGCTGCACAACAAATACTAAAGCTAACTAACAATATCCATATTAATCTAGTTACTTTTTTCACGACAACATCCCTTTATTTAGGTTTGAAGGATTATTTAACGCTTAAATTGGTTTTTTAGCAATTAAATATCGGTTAACTGGTCTATAGACAAGTTGAATTTTGGTGTCCAGATATGTGTCTGCCAGAGGATGTCACTATTTAATTGTTGTTTTTTTAAGGTTTGCAAATGACCGTAAGCATTTGCAAAGGGTAAACTTAGTTGCTTTTAAGGTGTGGGTTTCGAGATCAGTGTTTTTAATGCAGTTAATTAACTATCTGATTGACTTGAACTTTATTGTTAAGAGAGAATGAAGAGTGAATCAAATAAAAACTAAAATTAAAGATTATTAGGGAAAATAAATGAGGGAATTAGTTAAAACGTTCGTGGTCCTTAGCAGTTTAATCTTATGTGCTTGTTCGTCGCCTTATACTGTTGTAACCACTGAACAACTCGTAGAACAAGACGATCAGGTGATGCTACTTGATGGGATTAAAGTGAGTTACCTAATATCTTCTGAGAAAGTGGCTCTGAGTAACTTTAGTGGGGAAAATAGTCGATATATTGATACTAATACTGCTATTGATATTGTTGAAAATGGTGGTGTCACCGTTTTTGATGCGCCGCTGTATATAACCAACTTAGCTGATTGTTATAAAATTGACTACAGACCATCGTCAAATTCTAGCGAACGTTCGGAAAAAGACACTACGTATTTTGTTAAGTTCAGCAAAACCAATGTTCCTAAACTGTATATATTGAACCTACTCAAATCTTGCTCTTCAAATGATAGTGAAACCAGAGAATTTAGCTATATGCCAGTGGTTTTGGAGAATGACATAGCGACCTTTGCCACTTTTTCCGATAAGGAGATAAAGAATTTAACATGGGATTGGTACAATGGCTTAAATGTTGTGCAGCGTTTTTGGTTCGGGGTGAGTAAAAACGACTCAACCGATGATGATGAGATCAAGCAAAGACCACTGATTTTTGAAAATGCGCGAGGGCTGGAAGCTGTTATGGAATACGTTTATTATCATCAACATGCAAGCTCCTTAGTGAAAGTGCAGTTGGGCGAAGGTACTGATGAGCAACGAACTTTGTTTAATAAATACTCTCGTGCTAACCAGAGGATGAAAGCAAACCAATAAATTAGCAAAAAGTATAGATTAGAAAAATGCCTTGTAAAGAGGCATTTTTATGGGCTAACAAGGTCGTTTTTGCTAATCATATAACGATGGTTTGGTCCCCTACATGATTAATCGCCTCACTAGCGTCGACTGTTATTAACATTAGATCTTTAAGGTGAACTGAACCAGCAATCGCTGATGCCAATAACGGACAATCAACACTGATTATCATGCCTTTTGCTAGGATGATATCTTCACTCTGTGCACCAGAGTTTTTACCCACATGATCTGTATGGTAAAGACCTAGGCTATGAAGTGAGCAAGAAACAGCGTAATTCCCCCTAATTTTTGCATAGTTGCTTGCCCCAAAGCGGTGATCCCAGAAAACTTTATTCTAGATTTAAAGCAAGCCTAAGGGAGTCTATTAAGAACGATTAACCATCGCGAAAGGGGGACATCAAATACATCATCACGAATGCGATCCACTATCATAAACACGCCAGTGTTACCGCGTTTAGTCGCTTCAGCGTTTATCGGCTAGGCACGACGCAAATGTGCAATTTCTATATCAGATTTAACCGGACGTATACCTTTAAGTGCGTCATCGGCATCTGTGATCGAAACATCGGGTAAAGTTGTCGAGATTAATTCCCAATGGGGGATGTTGTTAATTGCCACTCTAGCTTTGATCAGGCCAAGGACGCTAAATGCCTTTTTAAATGCCGCTCCAGCGCCAATGTATGCACCATATTCTTTTGCTGTTTGTGGTGTTCGAATTGCTCGTCTGGCTTCTATAGCTCGGCTTAATTTGATACGGGATCCAGAAAGTGGTGGAGCCGTTGAGAAATCTTAATTCAAAATGAAAGTAAATCATTCAAAATGAAGGATTGTACTTGGTTTGATATTTAAGGGGTGTTGTTAACCGATTGATTTTATTGGACTTAACTTACTTCGGATGCTGGCATGAAGACTGCAGTGTCGAATCACATGACATAGGATTAACTGATGGCTTAAGGTAAGCGGTTCATCTTAAACAGCCTAGTGAAACCAAGCGGGAGAGCACGTTTTGATCACCCATATTCACCACATTAATTTTGTGGTGGCAGATTTAGACAAATCAGTACGCTATTTCAACGGATTGTTAAAGCAATCACCGGTAATTGAAGAGCTTCCCCAAAGACTAGTAAAAACTGCACGTTTTAACGTGGGGGAAAGTCTATTGGTTTTAGTTCAACCGCTGAGCAATGAAGGAGTCGTTGCTGAGATACTTGCGCAAAAAGGAGAAGGAATATTTCTACTTTCTTTTGCAACTGAGTCTATCGATGAAACATTGCAAAAACTGGAAATTAAGTACTTGGAAAAACGAACAGGTTTGCAAGGCTGGTCCATTTGCGACCTTGCCGAATATGACCAGTTTGGCGCGATTTTGCAGTTAACCGAATCATCAAAAAGTTAAATTTCAAAATGAATGATTTTATTTCAAAATGATAGAATATTTTTCATTTTGAAATTTTCAACTTGAAAGTGAAAATCTGAAATGGTGTAAATTATTGAATTATAATGGTTTTTAAATTCCATTGTTTTTGGCATGAACCGTGCTATGTTAATTTGCTAACAATTTTCACTTTCAGGTTGCAATAAATTGATAAAGCAAAGTCACAAAATCCGTATTCTAATCTTTGGCCATAAAGAGTTTAGCCAATTGGTTAGTAGTGTATTAGAAGAGTTTGAAGAACAAGCTGAATGCAAAGTTGTCGATGCAATCATCGGCACTATTCATGAAGCCAATACCCATATTAATGTATTCAAACCAGACTTAGTGATTAGCGCTGGTAGCAATTCAGCATACTTGAAAACTACCTTAGATGTGCCTGTATTATCTATTCCCGTCACAGAGTCCGATATTGTTAGCGCTGTCTTAAAAGCCTCTAAAGTAAGTAACGACATCCACCTAATTACTTATGATGATTACAGCAGTCTAGTTGGCCTATTAAATACTAGTACATCGGTTAATATTACGTGTCATCAGTACGAAACCGCTGAAGATGCTAAACAAAGGTATCAATTAGCTCACTTAACCTCAGATAATGTTGTAGTGGGAGCCAGTTTAGTCTGTGGGCTGGCCCTTTTAGACAATATAAAGTCTTTCTTAATATATTCAAAAGAATCCTGCCGAGCAGTATTAAAAGAAGCCGTTGTTTTGGGGCGCAAACAACGGGATTCAATTCACACAAAAGCAATTCATAAATGGTTAGATGAGGACTCGAAAACGCCGATTCTAGTGGTCGACAACTATACCGATGTTCTAACCTCGAATAGCGCCGCAAAAACAGAATTTGCCATCGACTCGAATAACAAACAAGAAATTTTGGATTTGTTGCACAGTAGCCAGTTTGCCGATGTATCAGATGGAAAGTGTCGGTTAAATGAAACCGATTGGTGGTTTCATAAAGACACCATCATGATGACCAATAGTCAGTTTAATGTGTACCAATTTTATGCGCAAACACCGCAAATATTTCCTCCTAAGAAAGCTCCCACCCTAGACCAACCGCTAATTTATAAATCCAAATTAATGACCGACTTGATTGAACGTACTGATCTGTACGCAAACTCTCCAAGTCATGTGTTAATCATTGGTGAGTCGGGTACGGGTAAAGAAATGATCGCAAAACGTATTCATCAAAAAAGTCAGTTTGCAGAAGGACGTTTTGTGGCGATTAACTGCGCAGCAATGCCCAGTGAGTTGTTTGAAGGGGAGTTGTTTGGTTACGTAGAAGGGGCTTTTACTGGCTCAAAACGTGGCGGCAAACATGGCTTGTTATATGAAGCAGATAATGGCGTGTTATTTTTAGATGAAGTGGGAGAGTTAAGCTTACCTCAGCAAGCAAAATTGCTCCGCGTTATCCAAGAAAAAACCTACCGACCCATAGGTTCGCACAAAGAATTCAAAGTGAATCTTAAAGTGATTGCCGCCACCAATCGTCCCTTGGCCACACAAGTCAAACAGGGGTTGTTCAGAGATGACTTGTATTACCGCCTGAACGTTCTAAGCATTAATGTTCCCTCTTTAAAAGAACGTCGTGAAGATATTGAAAATATCACCCAAAACAAGTTGATGGCCCTTAATTTTGGCAGTTTGAGTGAAGAGGTTATTCAGCGACTGACCCAACAATTAAGCCCTATTTTTAATGCCTATGATTGGCCAGGAAATATCCGAGAATTGGAAAATATTGTTGAACGTTTACTGGTTTATTGCTCCGCATTCCAAGACGTAACCAGTAAAAAAGTGTCGCAATTGTTGACTGAGTTAGCGCCAGAACTATTTGAAATAAAACAAATAGAACAAACCGGTGCTATCGCAAAAAATGAACAAGAGTTGCTTAACCAAGCAATGACAAAATTTAACGGCAATAAAGAATTGGTTGCCCAGTATTTAGGAATTAGCCAAACCACCTTATGGCGAAGATTGAAACGCAATAATAACAATAACCAAGAGGGAAAACACAATGCTTAGATTTACCCGAAATAAATTGGGAAATGCTATCGCGATATCGATGTTAACCAGCTCAACTACTTTTGCCGGTGCTGCCCTTGCGCAAGACACCCAAGCAGAAGAAGAGTCAATTGAGCTAATTAGTATCTCCCGTAAGCGTCCAGAAAGTCTACAACAAGTACCTATTGCCGTAAGCGCTTTATCAGCCAGAGATATTGAAACCGCTGGTATCGAACGCCCCGGAGATTTTATCTCCCTTGTCCCTAATGTGAACATTGTTGACACTGCAAACGTCGGTGACACCCAAGTAAATATTCGCGGTATAGTTTCAACCCGTGATGCAGAGTCGACCTTTGCTTATGTGGTTGATGGTGTGCTGATGACCAATCCCAATGGCTTCAATGGTGAGTTGTTGGATATTGCTCAAATCGAAATTCTTAAAGGCCCGCAAGGCGCGTTATATGGTCGTAACGCTGTGGCAGGGGCGATTTTAGTAACCACTACATTACCTAGCGATGAACTTGAAGGTAGCGTTAAAGTGGCAGTAGGCAATGCCGGCGCGAAGCGGATTAACGGAATTATTAGCGGTGGCCTCAGTGAGACATTGAGAGGACGTTTGACCGCTAGTTACAATAGCATCGACGGTCACTATCAAAACGATTTCACCAGAGAAGACTCAGTAGATTTCTTAGAAGATACCACACTAAAAGGCAGACTTATGTGGGACGCTACTGAAAATCTAACCTTGGACATGCGAGCTGGTGTTTCTAGTGTAGAAGGTGGTGCAATCAACTTTAATGCAGTGTTTGCTTTGCCGTCTTTTGTTGAGGATTTTAATCAACCAGCCTATAACGCCAATGTAAATGAGCACGATTTTGTGTTCGCATTTAATGTCCCTGGTGAAAACAAACAAGATAGCACAGAGCTTTCAGTAAAAGCCGATTGGGATCTTGAGGGGTATGATGTAACTGGCGTCTTGTCTTACAACGATCTGGAAGAAACCTTACTATCTGATGGTACCAGTGCTTCTTTTTATGGTTATGAGTTGACGCCACAGTGTCAAACTGACCGAGCTACCTTGAACAATACACCCTCAGCCCTAGGTGGCGCGGATCGCACGGATTTATTCGGTGAGTTCTTTGCTCCCTTCGGTGTTTTTCCTCCCGGCGTTGAGTTTACTGGGGTTTACGGTCCATACACTCCCACTTCGTGTGACGGATATCAGTATCAAGAGCGCAGTCAATCTGACTTTAGTGGTGAACTAAGAATTACCTCAGACGATGATACTGCTGATCTGCGTTGGATCGCCGGTGTGTATTTTGCTGAAATCGACCGTGATGTAGTGGTTGCCTATGGTGCTGATCAAGGTCAAGGTTATTTGCAGCAAGCTTATGTGCCACCTACAGGGGCAAACCCAACGGATTTATTGTTCGATGATACTTACGATACCTCAGTGTTATCGGCATTTGGTCAAGTTGAGTATGACGTGTCTGAGAAACTTGAATTATCAGTGGCCCTTCGTTATGACTATGAAGACCGGACCGTTTCTAACAATGTCCCTAATGTCTCTGCGTCTGGCCTCAACATTAATACTATTGTGGATGGTGAAGTTGGCCCTATTAACCCAGGTTTAGTCGCCAACCCTGATGGTATTCCTGATCGCAGTCGCTCATTTGCCCAATTCCAACCTAAAGTTACCTTGAGTTATGAACTATCCGACAGGGTGAACTCTTATGCCAGTTATGGTGTTGGCTTTAGAAGCGGAGGCTTTAACTCTCTGGGGACACAAGCCACCTTAGATTATTGGTTTAATAGCTCAGGTACGGGTAATCCCGGTGATTCAGTGGATGCGCAACTGCTGATTTCTGATGAATACGATAAAGAAGTTACCACTAATATTGAATTGGGTATTAAATCTAAATTTTTAGATAACAAGGTTAAATTGAACGCAGCCGTGTTCAAAACCAATGTTGAAGATAACCAGTTCTTTGAATTTTTTGCCGGACCTTTCGGTTTATTACGTGCGGTGAGCACCATCGATGAATTAGAAATTCAAGGTTTTGAACTTGATGTTACAGCTGATGTTACTGAAAGTTTCAAAGTGTTTGCTGGATTGGGTTTGCTTGATTCAGAGATCAAAGAAAACCGCAGTCGTCCCATTACCGTCGGTAACAAAGCACCTCAGTCGCCTGACACCACTTATACCCTAGGGTTTAGTTATGAACAACCAGTGAATGATGAGTATTGGGTGACCACTCGCGTGGATTATCAATACACTGGAGAAACCTATTTCCACACCTTACAGGGTGAAGAAACTCCCACTATTTGGGACTTCTTCGGAACCTTGGGAGGCGGAGTTCCACCGGGTCCTCACTCGCAAAATTTTGATAATGCTAAACGTGATTCCTTTTTCACCATCAATGCTCGTATTGCCCTTGAAGCTGAAAACTGGACCTTGGCCATTTATGGCAAAAACATCACAGACGAAGAATATTTACAAGAAGTCATTCCTGCACCTGAATTCGGTGGTTCGTTTATCCACCCCTCAGCCCTCGCAGAGTATGGCGTTGAATTCGCTTATAACTTTTAAGCACTTTTTAAGTGGCGGGGATTGGCGCTGTTAGTGCCATACCCGTTGACTTTCAAGACACATAAAATAACTGGAGATAAAGAATGAATAAGCCGCTTTCTGGCATACGTGTAATCGATTTAACACATATGTTATCAGGTCCGTATTGCGCAATGTTGCTCGCTGATTTAGGCGCAGAAACCATCAAGGTTGAACCGTTACAAGGAGAAGGCACTCGTAAATTGCTTGCCAGTGATCCGAAAAACTCTCTAGATGGAATGGGCGCTTATTACATTACTTTGAACCGTAATAAACAAAGTATTTGTATCGACTTAAAAAGTGATGAAGGTAAACAAGTTTTTTATGATTTGGTAAAAGAGTCTGATGTGGTAGTGAATAACTTTGGTGCAGGTGTGCCTGATCGTTTAGGTATTGACTACAACACACTGAGCAAAATTAACCCCCGAATTATTACTTGTAGTATTACCGGTTTTGGTAGCAGTGGACCGAAATTTAAACGACCTGCATTTGACCAAGTTGCTCAAGCGATGGGCGGCGGTATGTCAATTACCGGTATTGATCAAGAAAACCCGGTTAGAGCTGGTATTCCCATCGGTGATTTAGGTGGTGGTATGTTTGCGGTAATGGGAATTCAGTCAGCCATCATTGAACGGGTAACCAGTGGCAAAGGCCAAGATGTGGATATTTCCATGTTGGACTGTCAAATATCAATGCTTAACTACATGGCAACCATGCACTTCTTATCTGGTGAAAACCCGTATCCAATCGGTAATTCGCATTTTGTTCATGTTCCTTACAATACCTTCCAAACCTCAGATGGTTTTGTAGTTATTGCAGTGATCACAGACAACTTCTGGAAAAACCTGAATGAAGTGGTCAAATGCCCTGAGTTTGAAGATAGCAAATATGATGGTCAGCCTGGACGTTGGGCTGATAGAGATTTCATCAATGCCAAATTAAACGAAATTTTGAGTCAAAACACGTCGGCTTATTGGATTGAACAGTTGGAAGCCAAACGCATTCCTTGCGCACCGGTTAATAACTTATCTCAGGCATTGAGCGACGAGCAAGTATTGCATCGTAATATGGTGGTTGATTTAAAACACCCTGATGGCAAAAGCACAAAAGGACCAGGTAACCCGATTAAATTCTCACGTACCGATGAAGAGTCTTTCTCTCCTGCACCGGTATTAGGACAAGATACTCAAACTGTCTTGTCAGAGCTGTTACAGATGTCACAAGAACGCATCAACTCCTTGGTTGAAAGTGGCGCAATTAAAGGAACTAGCAATGAGTAATCGTGTATATATTAATGATGTAGGTCCTCGTGATGGGTTGCAAAATCAGACCGAGATACTCACGCCGCAACAACGTTTGCAACTGATTCAAGTGTTAACCGACGCTAGATTAGATGGTATCGAAGTGGGCGCATTTGTTTCGCCTAAGGCAGTGCCTGCAATGGCCGGTACTGATGAAATCTGTCAGCAGTTACCTAAAGCTAATTGCCACTTTTCAGCTCTTATCCCGAATATGAAAGGTTTCGAATTAGCCCAGAAAAACCAGGTTAAATTAGCCTCTTTGGTTATGGCTGCATCTAACACCATGAACGAAAAAAACATTCGCATGGATAATGAGCAAACCTTAAAGGTGATTGAGCAAGTGATCGAGGCGGGTAAAGGCACTGATGTTGAATTACAGGTGTATTTGGCCACTGCATGGGAATGTCCTTTCGAAGGTGCTATTCCAGCACAACAAGTTATCGATCTTGCTGAAAAATTGATCAGTATGGGCGCGTCTCGATTAGTGATTGCCGACACTATAGGTGCAGCGAATCCTCAGAGTGTTGAAGCCTTAATGACGACTTTGGTTGATAAGTTTGGCGAAGACAAAATTGCCTGTCACTTCCATGATACCCGCGCTATGGGATTGGCTAATGTGTATGCGGCCTTAACCGCCGGTGTGCGTAGGTTTGATGCTTCCATTGCCGGTTTAGGCGGTTGTCCCTTCGCGCCAGGGGCAAGTGGCAATGTTGCCACTGAAGACGTGGTGATGATGTGTCATCAAATGGGGTATGAAACTGGTATTGATATGCCAACCCTGTTAGCTGCATCTGAGCTTGCTATTGAGCTAACCAAAACCGCAAAAGGCGGTAATGCTAAAACATGGTTACGTAAAAAGTACCCTGCATGAACGTAAAAAATTAATACCAAGATTTTAAATAAAAATTAAATACAACAAGAATATAGAAAGGAAAACGTTATGAGTTATCGATTAGGTGTTGATGTAGGGGGGACTTTTACAGACCTTCTATTAATTAACGAAAGCAACGGTGAAACTCACACTGCCAAGGTACCTTCTACACCAGAAGATTCTTCAATAGGTGTGTTAAACGGTATAGCTCGCATTTGTGATGAGTCTGGTATCGATCCTAAACAAATTAATCGTGTAATGCATGGTACTACAGTTGCCACTAACGCGGTTTTGACTGGCAAAGGCGCAAAGGTAGGGTTAGTGACCACAAGTGGATACAAACATGTATTACAAGTGGCCCGTTCATTTTGTCCCGGTGGATTAGGCGGCTGGGTGAGCTTTGTTAAGAAGCCTTTGTTAGCTCCACTAGAGCTAACCATTGAAGCCACTGAGCGTATGGATGCTGATGGCAGTATTGCCACAGAGCTAGACGAACAAGCACTATTGCAAGATTTGAAAAAATTAAAAGCAACAGGTGAAGTAGAAGCCTTAACGATTTGTTTCATCAATGCCTATGTCAATGGTGACCACGAAAAACGCGCGAAGGAATTGGCAGCTTCGGTATTTACCGATATTCCTATTAGTATTTCCAGCGATATTGTTCCTGAAATGCAAGAGTATGAACGCACGGAGACCACAGTTGTGAACTCTTACGTTCGACCCGAAGTGGCAAGGTATGTGGATAATTTGCAAGCATCATTGCATAAAACCATGGGCGAAGACTTACATTTATCGATATTGCGTTCAGACGGCGGTTTAGCTTCTGCCAATGCTGCAGCGGATAATCCGGTTAACCTACTAATGAGTGGGCCTGCTGGTGGTGTTTCTGGTGCAATACATTTTTCTTCCGCCGCCGGTTACGACAATATCCTTACTTTCGATATGGGCGGAACGTCCACCGACGTAGCGCTTATTCAAAACTCTAAAGCACGTATCAGACGAGAAACCCGAGTGGGTGACGTAGTGGTTAGAGCACCATCTGTTGATGTACGTACAGTGGGTGCTGGAGGCGGTTCGTTAGCCTTTGTACCTGAATTAACTAAAGCCTTGCGTGTTGGCCCTGAGTCGGCTGGCGCTAAGCCAGGTCCTGCTGCTTACATGAAAGGTGGTGTTGAACCAACGGTTTGTGATGCTAACGTAGTATTGGGTTATTTACCCTCTGATGTGCAACTAGGCGGAAAAATGGCTATCGACAAAGCCGCTGCTGTGGCCGCAGTTAAAAAAGTGGCAGATGCCATGGAAATTTCTGTTGAAGAAGCCGCTGAAGGGATTGTACGTATTGCCAATGAAGCCATGTTTGGTGCGTTGCGTTTAGTCTCCGTTGAACAAGGTTTTGACCCAAGAGATTTTGCCTTAGTTGGATTCGGTGGTGCTGGACCATTACACGCCAACGCCTTAGGTATTTTAACGGATGCTTGGCCAACCATTATTCCACCTGGACCAGGTGTCTTGTGTGCCTATGGTGATGCCACAACAGTGGTAAAAGATGAAGCCTCTAAAACTTTTGTAACTCTGATTAAAGATACAGACAAAGATTCATTGATCGAATTGTTTGCAGAGTTAACAGAAAAAGCTGCCTCAACATTAATTGCTGACGGTATTAGCAAAGATGACTTAGATGTTACTTTGCAAGCGGATGTTCGTTATACCGGACAAGCTTTCCAACTTTCTATTGAATGTTCAAAAGCAGACTTTGAAGCCAAAGGCTTGAATCTATTGATCGACCGATTTGATGAAGAGCATACACAGTTGTTTACCTTCGCCCTAGATGAAGGTCATGAAATTGTGATGGTACGGGCTATCGTATCCGCTTCTTCAACGGCATTGCCTCAGAACAAACAAATCACCCAAAAATCTAGTTTAGCAGATTGTAAAATTGCCGATTCAAAAATTTATTTTGAAGGGCAATATCATCAAGCTGCTATTTATGAGCGAAGCAAAATGGGAGTGGGCTTGGAAGTACCTGGACCATGTATTGTAGGTGAAATGGATTCGACAACTGTCATTTTACCAGGTTATGTGGCGACAGTAGATTCTGTGGGTAACTTATTAATCAACCCTGTTAACGCTAGCAATAAGTAGTAGGAGAATAGAATGAATAAAATAATTGAAACGAATAGCACTCCTCTTAAACGTGTTGATGCAGATACTGTCACCGTCGATATTATTGAAAATGCATTAAAAAATGCCCGTGAAGAAATGGATGCAGTGCTGTTTAGAACCGCAATGAGTCCAGGTATCCGTGAACAAGGCGACTGTTTCCCGATGATCGCTAATCGCGACGGTAAAATGGTAGTTGGTCAGTTTGGCTCGTTTATCCACGGTTTTATGGATGCATTTACCGGAGAAATGGAAGAGGGCGATGTGCTACTCACCAACGACCCCTACATGTGTAATGCTGCAGTGTCTCACTTGCCTGATTGGTTAGTCTTAGTGCCTATTTTCCGTGAAGGTCGTCATATCGCTTGGTCTGCAATGTTTGGGCATATGTCTGATAATGGTGGCATGGTGCCAGGTTCAATACCAATTAAAGCCGAGTCTATCTTCCAAGAAGGGATACGTATTCCGCCAACTAAGCTGTATAAAAAAGGCGTATTACAAACTGAGTTACTGGAACTTATTCTACATAATGTTCGTACACCGCAGTGGAACCGATTCGATTTAAATGCCTTGGTTGCCGCGTGTAATACTGCATCTAAACGCGTCATTGAAATTGCCGATCGTTTTGGCGATGATATGCTTTATTCCACTATGGAAGTTATGTTAGAGCGCAACCATACGGCTATGTCGGCAATCATCAATATGTTAGTACCCGAAGAGCCTCGGGTGTTCGAAGATTACTTATGTGATGACGGTGTGGGCAAAGGCCCTTATAAAATCCGTTGTAAAATGTGGCGAGAAGGTGAAAAAGCGATTTTTGATTTTGAAGGCACAGATCCTCAAGCAAAAAGCTCGATTAATTTCTACCTTAACGAAGACATGTTCAAAATGTTCTTCGGATCTTTCACAATTAACTTAGTGGATCCGCAGATTCTATTTAACGACGGTTTTTATGACCTAGTTGATGTGCGTATTCCACAGGGCAGCTTATTAAAACCCAATTATCCAGCAGCTTTATCGGGCAGAACCCATGCTCTGGGCAGAATCTTTGATGTGATGGGCGGGCTGTTAGGTCAGAGCGCACCAGAGGCAATGAATGCTGCAGGCTTTTCTGATTCTCCCCATTTGTTTTATTCCGGCTACGATGATAATGGCGAGTGGTTCCAATTGTTCCAAATTGGATTTGGTGGTATTCCTGGACGCCCAGCTGGAGATGGTCCTGATGGACACTCATTGTGGCCAGGATTCACCAATGTGCCGAATGAGTTTATCGAAGCCTATTTCCCATTACGTGTAGAAGCATACGAAACCATACCTGATTCAGGTGGTGTCGGTTTGCACCGTGGTGGCAACGGCTTGTCTGTGGGATATCGTTTCTTGAACGATGGTCAGATCGCAATTCATGATGACCGTTGGTTAACTTACCCTTGGGGAGTTAACGGTGGTGCGCCAGGAATGCGTTCGACTAAACTATTGCAACGTGCCGATGGTAGCGAAGAGACCTTACCAGCCAAATGTGAAGGTATTGAAGTGAAAAAAGGTGATATTCTTTACTTTAATACGTGGGGCGGTGGTGGTTGGGGAGATCCGTTACTGCGTGAACCTCAATTAGTGTTAGACGACATTAACCGTTCTTTGGTGACTGTTGAAGGTGCTTTAGGTTATGGTGTGGTGATCAGCGATGATCTTAGTATAGATACCCAAGCAACTGCTGATTTGCGCGCTAAAATGGCGGCAGAACGTGGTGATGTGAGTATGTTTGATTTCGGCGGTAATATTGCTGATATTAAGGCTTGCAGCATGCAAGAGACCAACTTGCCTGCACCACAAACTCCAGAGTTTTAATTAGACTCAACCCCATAACCGCTTGTTGTGGGGGATGAAATGGATTAAATGCAGCCAGTATACTAGCTGACTGCATTTATCTTTTAAAATTCAACAGTTATAAAATTAAATTGTCTGTTGTGGCAAACACTAACCTGCATCATGGTTGCTTACCTTTATATACCCTACAAAATTACTTTATAGTTAATATCAAAATATTCATAATTCACGGCGAAATTTGTTTACTTAAGGGTATATAATACGGCCTCATTTTTTAAGGGTAGTACTCATATTATGTCTTTTTTAATCAACTTCGTTCGTAACTTCCTAGGCTGCATCATCGCCCTTGTTGATTTGATAACCCGTCCGCGAAAACAACAACGCAGCAAACAAGCTCAACAACAGGTAGAAGACGAAATTCAATCTATGGCCCTGTATCAATTTTTTGCTTGTCCATTTTGCATTAAAACCCGTAGGGCTTTGCATCGTTTGAATTTGCCCATGGAAACACGTAATGCCAGCAAAGGTAGCGAGTTTCGAGCTGAACTTGAACAACTAGGTGGTAAAACCAAAGTACCTTGCTTACGTATTTCCCAAGACGGTAAAGATACTTGGATGTATGAAAGCAACGATATTATTGCTTATTTAGAACAGCGCTTTGGTTTAATTCGCTAATCTAAAAAAAGAGAATAAACTTAATATTGAAAGTGAGTATAAAATCTCGTCCTCGTTAAAAATTGATTCACTATAGCATCCCTTTGTGTTTCTTTGGTTGAATTAAAACTGGTCGAAAAAACGCTAAATGTGAAGGTGTATTTTAACACGTTTTCAGTCGCCTCTGGTTAGTGAACTCCTATTTGTTTACTAGGTTTCTTGCTTCAATGGTTGGCAGTGCCAAATGCATATTTCCCCTTGCAGGTTGAAATCTAATTGTGTCGAATACTTTTACAAATAAGGGATGGAGTTAATGATTTTCATAAATAAATTAACTTAAATCAATGGTTTGTATCTTTGGCATTGTATGTGCATGGTTGTGTCTATATGACAGTTTGAAATCAAAAACTAACGATTAAAAAGCAATCATGTAAAAACATTTTCAATTTCAGAGGTATTGTATGAAAACTTTAAAATTAGCCTTAATAGGCATGCTACTAACTGTTGCTGGCGTTGCAAACGCGAGTTTAATTTATCAATCAGGCAGTTACACATATTATGAAGATGTCAACGGATTAGAGTGGGTTTATGCTTCTCCTTGTGCTGGGGTTGGTGGTTGTGGAAACGATGTTACCTTGATCGATGATTTTAGATTTCCGACGGAGCTTGATTGGAATACAAGTTTTGTTGATTTATCGGCTTTAATTACTGCATTTGAAATTGATCTTAACAACACTAACGCGTGTGCTTCAGCGTATTTTGGTTCTGGCTTCAGCCATTGTGATTTCGGTAATGTTACTGCCGGTTATGTTTGGGGAGCACCAACTAGTATTGCAAGTTCTCCTACTATTAGTTTCGGAGAGACTTTTTTAGTTCGCAATCAAGCAAGAAGCTCTATTCCTGAACCAACCACTTTAGCGACCCTTGCGCTAGGTTTATTAGCGTTAAGACTTCGTAGAAAAGCGTAAGCATCAAATAAATAGACAATCTAGAAAGCACTGAGTGGATAACTCAGTGCTTTTTTATTTTTACTGCAAACCTCTTTGTGTTTTTAAATAGGTCGCGAAGCTTCCTAACCAGTGACTGCCCATGTAATGCATATCATGGATGACTGAATTTAATCCTGATTTTTTGTGGGCTTGTGCTGCATTCAAAATAGCCACTTTACGGGGATCTTTGCTATTTAGAGCTGAGGCTATACCTTCCAGCATCCATGCTCTGCTTAAATTTAAACCATCTAAATGGGCAAGTTTTCCATCGGTTTTGTCAACTACTGTAGCCACTTCTAACCATTTAGCCTTTCCATCGGTGGGAATACTAGGTAAGAATGCCGATAACCATTTTGCATATTGTGCAGATGATAATACCCGTCGCATTAAGTCAGCCTCAGCAATACAAGGTGATAAAAAATCCTGTCCAGAGGGTTCGTAAGCGAGGGGGCAATTCACATCGCTGGCGTATAAACGTGTAATGTTTGTCTTCAATAAGTTGTTAAATTCTTGATTGTTAGCATTCAGGCTCCAGTCCCACATCAACCCAAAAGCAAATGCAGTTTGGCTATGTTCACCCACTCGAATCGGGAAAGAAAGTTTAGGTAACCAATCAGTTAAATTGGCGATTATTTTGTTTTCAAGTGGAGTTAAAATATCTAGCCAGTGTTTAGCTTGTGGGTTATCCCATCCGCGCAATTCCATGGTGAGTTGTAAAAACCAGGCTAGTCCATAAGGGCGCTCAAAACTGGTGCCCGTATCAGCACGATTGAAATAGGCTAACTCACCGGCTAAATTTTCTTCGGTAAAACTTCGAGCCAAACTCGCCATGATATCTTGGTGATGAGTTGAATTTGGATATTGGCTGGCAATACGGGTGAGTAACCAGTGTCCATGGACGGAAGAGTGCCAATCAAAACAGCCATAGAAAGCTGGGTAGAGCTGTTTAGGTGTTTTTACATCTTCGTCGCTGTTCATCATATGCTTGATAATATTTGGGTATTCTTTATGAACACATTCAAGGGCGAGTTCAGCAAACCGATCAATGATCTCGGTTTTGCTAGGGGATTGGGGGGGCACAATGGGTTGGGCGGCTAAATTGCCGCTAAAAATCCCTAAGGTTAATATTAAGGTGTTGAATTTGTTTGTTAATTTCATGTTTTTGGGTGTTTTGAGAAGCGTTAAACAGAAAGTTGAGTTTAACTACTATACGAGGTAGGCGCAACGTAGACAGCCTAAGGCGCAATTTGCATGACAATCTGAACACCAGTAAATATCTTAAAAGTAAGCAGATCATAGAACCTGCTGCTAGGTATTGAAATCTCTCAAAATGACCATATTTTTACCACTCGCATATTGAATCATTGACGGAGTAATTAATGTCGGACTTGTTAGAAAAGTTAAATTGGCGCTATGCCACTAAAAAAATGGATGCCAGTAAAGCGGTTGCTGAAGAAAAAGTACAACACATCGTTGAAGCTATTCGCTTGACAGCGACCTCAAGTGGTTTGCAACCCTACGAAGTCGTTGTGGTAAAGAATCAAGAATTACGAGATCAAATTGTTCCACATGCCTTCAACCAGGCTCAAATTTCAGATTGTTCGCACCTCTTAGTGTTTGCGGCTTGGGATAACTATACTCCAGAACGCATTAACCATATGTTTGATTTAGTTAACGAAGAACGCGGCGTTATAAATGAGGGGTGGGAGAATTATCGTAAAATGATATTGGCCACTTATCCGCCAAGAGATGCAGAGATCAACTTCCAGCATGCTGCTCGACAAGCTTATATCGGTCTTGGTACTGCGTTAGTGGCAGCAGCAGAGGAAGGTGTGGATAGCACACCAATGGAGGGTTTTATTCCTGAGAAAATAGATGAAATATTAGGCTTAAATGAGCGTGGTTTGCGTTCTGTAATTTTGTTGCCTTTGGGCTATCGAGCAGAAGAAGGTGATTGGCTTAAAAATCTGAAAAAAATACGTCGTCCAAAAGAAGATTTTGTCACTGAAATTGACTAAAGATATCGTATTTTAGAGATGAAAATATCTCTTGATATGGAACATAAAGCTCACTTAACGCGGATGAATGTATACCAACAAATCATTCGTCAAAGGAGCTTAATGTTTCTGCGACAGCCTTAGAAGATAATGTATCAACACCCAGTTGTAACAAAATCATAAGTTGGAAGTTCGTTTACAGCCGCTGGTGGGGTGTAAATCAAATAACAATTTGGGCCTCTAAGAGGAATGTTGTTGTGGGTAATTCCGCTAAATCCTACGATGTTTTCTGGCGAAATAAAGAATTGACCACCACCAAAGGTATCACCATATGCCCAATCATCATTTAACTGAAGTGCATTGGCTATGCCGGTCGTGCGGTTTGCACTTGGAAAACCATAAATTGTGGTGATATCATCAACACCATCACCATCTAAGTCTACACTGCCTTCTGCTTCATTAACCACACCTTGACTTACGGATTTTGCATAAACCAAATTGACCGCATCGCTTGCTGCGCCCGCCATTCCATTTAAAGTAGCCTTGTTGGCGTCTGAGGTTAAACTAATAAATTTTGGAGCAGCTATCACAGATAAAATTCCAAGAATAACTATAACAATAATTAATTCTATTAGGGTAAACCCCTTAGCTTTTTCTAATTTCACTACAACTTAACCTTTTCCAAACATCAGTTATCAGTATGTTAACCCACCAAATATTGACCATCTATTATACTTTGGATTATTCAGTTTTGTTTTAACTGTGTGCCGTTGCTACATAGATGAAATAGGTTGTTAGCAATGGTGTGAAGAATTGATCCGTTTCCAATGGACTTGCTTACAAACGAATAAAGGAAAATTGATGAATTTGCTAATTACAGGTGGTAGCGGACTGATAGGTTCAAAGCTCATAAAACATATTAAGGCTGAAAATCAGCTTACGATATTAACAAGAAACCCCAAGCTTACTGAAAAAAAACTTGGAAACGGGCTGACGTATATATCGAGTTTAGAGCACTTGTCTAACCTCAACGACTTCGATGGTATTATCAACTTGGCTGGCGAACCTATTGTTAATAAACGTTGGAGCTGCGAACAAAAAACGCTTTTAGAAAGCAGCCGCTGGGAAATGACTAAAAAGGTAGGGGTATTGTGTGCGGCAAGTCAATCACCTCCTAAATTCTTCATTAGCGGATCAGCAATTGGCTATTATGGTCGTCAAGACAGCCAAGTAATTGATGAGGATTTTGATAAACCGAATAAAGAATACAGCCATGAATTGTGTGCAACATGGGAGAGACTTGCTTTAGATATTGAAACTGATAAAACCCGTGTTTGCATACTAAGAACTGGCATTGTATTGGCCAAAAATGGTGGTGCTTTAGAAAAGATGGAATTACCATTCAAATTAGGTCTGGGGGGACCTATTGGCTCTGGGGAACATTATATGTCGTGGATCCATATTGACGATATGGTGCGAGGTATCATGTATTTGATTGATAATAGTGATTGTTCAGGTATTTATAACTTTACTGCCCCCTATCCCGTAACTAATAAAGTGTTTTCAACAAGACTAGCCAAAGCACTGCACCGTCCATGCATATTGTTCACCCCCAAATTTGCCCTAAAACTTGCCATGGGGGAAATGGCTGACTTACTGATATACGGTCAAAGAGTTATTCCAATGCGACTGCAAGAAAGCGGGTTCCAGTTTAAATTTACCAAAATAGAAGATGCACTTACTGACTTGTATAGAAACTGAATCTAATCATTTGGATATAGCCGTTTGGCAAATAGGCAAAAGCAAAAAAGTTAGACACCCACAAAACGAAACAATAGACACCGGACATCCACAAAAGAGCTAAAAAAGCTGGACATCCACCACTTCTTTATAGAAAAGATAGTAGCAAAGACTAGGACAGCCACATAAAGATTAGAAAAGTTTAGGGCAGCGACATTATTTATTTCAGGAAAAGAACAAAAAAATAAAAAATAGGACATCCATATTTTATTGGTTATGGACATCCATCATTAGTCATTTTAAACCTCAATTAAACTGCTAGATAATTCAACAAACTAACCGTTTTTGCCTACGTCGTCGTTTATAGGTTTGGAGGGTGTGGG
>NZ_JBGOSE010000012.1:0-123750 GCF_041538045.1 Aliiglaciecola sp. SL4
CTGCTGAGTGAGTCCGTTAGGTCTCTCTCAAGCGGGAGGCGTATTCTACACTTCCGATATTTGATGTCAACAATTTTATTTAGTTTTTTTGAATTTATTTCAAATCGCTAAATTGTCTCCATCCCGCTCTACACTTGCCTTTCGGCTTGTTCGAAAAACACCTTTAAAGGGTTTTAAGAAGAAACATTCTTTAAAGTTTGTCCCGAAGCGAGGCGCGCATTTTACAGAGCATAATCGGAAGATCAAGGGCTAATTTAAAATAAATTGAAAAAACCGTTTGTTTGCTGTTTTTTGCATCAATTAACCTGTTTTTGGAGGTTATTTAGGGAGTTAATATCACCCTAGGCATTCTCTAAGGTAATTAGTAGTCTTATTATGACTTATTAATGTAAGTGTTACTTGCTTATTTATGAAGGCGACTTTGAACGGCCTTACATTTTAAATATCATAAAATAACAACAGCTAATTCTTACAGAGTGTTTTAAATTCAACACTAATAATTGAAGTGACTCACAGTCAATGAATAAACAAATCGTATAGCAATCAATCAAATTTATGTCAGTATTTTTAACAACTTATGATTAAATCATTGGCGCTCAAAAAAAATTATTATATATATCAGTACGCTATATAGGGGGAATGTTTCTTGCTTGAATACTAGGTCTAATTTACGACCACATCAAAAATAAAAGACGTTTTGATGGTGTAAAGATTAGATTTGGCCATCTTGGTCAAGTTACCAAACCGAAGAAGTTTGGAAAGCGTTTCTATACGTAGGCAGTAACAAACTGCTCATAATTATAAAACAATAAAGGAAGATTCTATGTTACGCAAACAGCTAACAGTGCTCGGAACAGGGTGCTTTTTGGCGATGTCTGTGCATAGTGCTTTGGCATTATCAAATTCAGACCGCAGTTTACTCACCTTAGATGGTTCTACCACCCATAATTTAAAAACCACTTCAAGGTACATTGTCCAATTAAAAGACCAACCCGCAATTAATGGCGTTAAATCAGCTACGTTGCCATCTAAAGCAGACGGGATTTTAAGTACTGCTAAATACGATGCAAATTCAGTTGCAGCAATTGCATATCGCCAACAACTAGTTAATAAACAAAAACAAGTAATGAGTAGTGTTGGTGTAACGGAAGCAGTCTATACCTATGAGCATGCATTTAACGGTTTCGCAGCAGTCTTATCGGAAGCTCAAATTGCAAAATTAAAAAGTAATCCAGAAGTTTTGAATATTTGGCCAGATGAAGTTAGACACATGGATACGTCAAATACACCTAGCTTTATAGGTTTAACGGCTCCTAATGGTCTTCATACTTTAGGTAATAAAGGTGAAGATATGATCATTGGGGTGGTCGATTCAGGTGTATGGCCTGAAAACCCTAGCTTAGATGATGAAGGTTATGCACCTATCCAAGAAACAAGACCTGAATGGCCAGCAGCTGAAGATGCTTGTGATGTAGGTACCGACCCACTATTTAGTTGTAATAATAAACTGATTGGAGCGCGTTATTTTAATTCAGGTTTCGCTCCCGAATCAATCTTACCTGGAGAGTTTGATTCTCCTAGGGATGCTGACGGTCACGGTACTCACACATTGACTACAGCGGGCGGAAACGAAAATGTTACAGCGTCTATATTGGGTGTTGACATAGGTACTGTTACAGGTATGGCTCCTCGAGCTCGTGTCGCAGCCTATAAAGTGTGCTGGAATGGTAGTGCGGAAGGCAATAGCGGGTGCGCGACTACAGACTCGGTTGCTGCAATAGATGCAGCTGTAGAGGATGGAGTAGACGTAATTAACTTTTCAATCAGTGGTAGCTCAACGGCACTAGTTGATCCCGTTCATGTTGCCTTTTTCAATGCAGCACAGGGAGGGGTATTTAGTTCACTTTCTGCTGGTAACTCTGGTCCAGGCGCACAAACTGTCGCCCATAATGTACCTTGGGTAACCACAGTTGCAGCCTCCACCTACGATGGTGAAACTGCATTAATTGGAAATACATTAGAAGTTAGTTATGAAGACTTAGCAGAAGACCTATACTCGGTTCACGGTTCAATTACAGCAGCAGTGCCAGAAACAGGTTTATCTGGTCAGCTTGTTGCTGCAACTCCAGCACTAGCCTGTGATGATGGTTTAACTAACCCTGAAGAAGTAGCAGGAAACATTGCGTTAATAGCTCGCGGTACTTGTAATTTCAGTATTAAAATACTTAATGCTCAAAATGCTGGCGCGACCGGTGTTGTCGTATACTCTGATGACCGTTCTCCTATCGCGATGGGTGGAGATGCAACTGGAATAACTATTCCTGGCGTTATGATTACCAATGAAAAAGGACTTGAATTAGCTGGTTTGGTTGATGAAGTCACTGTCAGTGTGAATATGACATACGATACGATTTCAGGCGGTACGGCGACTGAAATAGGTAATCAAATTGCTGGGTTCTCTTCACGAGGAGAAAGTTTAGCCACTGCCGATATTATCAAACCTGATATTACAGCGCCTGGTCAAAGTATCCTAGCAGGTACATCTGGTTCACAAATTGATAGTGGTACAATGGGAGAAAGCTATGCTTACCTTAGCGGTACTTCTATGTCTTCACCACACATTGCTGGCTTAGCTACTTTAATTAGAGAGGCTCATCCAACTTGGAGTCCTGCTGCGGTTAAATCTGCAATAATGACCACAGCTAGACAGAACCTTACAAAAGAAGACGGTTTGACTGCCGCTGACCCATTTGACTATGGTGCTGGTCATGTCGATCCTAACTACGCCGTTGATCCTGGTTTAGTCTATGACGCTAATGAGTTTGATTACTGGGCATTCCTATGTGGTCAAGGCGAAGCAGCGTTTACAGAAACAACTTCAGGTTATCCCTGTGATGCCTTTGAAAGTGCTGGTTATCCAACTGATGCGAGTGATCTCAACCTGCCTTCTATTGCAATTGAACAACTTGCTGACACGCAAACCATTACACGATACGTGACTAATGTGAGCGACTCTGACAGTTATGTTGCTACAGTTGATGCACCTGAAGGTGTTGATGTAACCGTAAGTGTTTACGATTTTTCCACAGAAACAATTGTTGACTCCGACACCATGAGCTTTAACGATGATGGTTTAGGTATCTATCAAGTTACCTTCGCTAAAAAAGATAGCGCTGTAATCGATGAGTGGGTATTTGGTGATATTACATGGAGTGATGGAAGTCACGAAGTACGTAGTCCAATAGCCATAAAACCGACTGCTCCACTTAGAGTTATTGCTCCTGAAACAGTGAACATGACTACGACAAGCTCTGTTGCTCGAGTAACCTTGTCAACGGAAATTGGTTATAATGGTAGATTGTTCGTTCAAGGAATCGGCCTTGATACTGCAGATGTATTTTATAGTAATGTTGCTCAGGATGCTGACCAAGAATTCGCTTTCAACGAAGCTGGGTTAGGGTTTTACTTTGTAGACGTACCTGAAGGTACGCGCATCGCTAAATTCGCGCTTTATGACGAAGATCAAAGTATAGAAGGTGTCGACTTGGATCTTTACGTATACGCTTGTCCTAGCTTTAGCTGTTCAGAAGTTGGTTCTAGTTTAACGGCAACATCTGATGAATCAGTTGTCTTAATTGACCCTGAGCCGTTAGCTAATTTGGGGGGTAGTGACATTTACGTAGTATTTGTACACGGCTACTCATTAAGCGGCGCTGACAGTGTTTTAGCTCCACTACATGTCTGGACTGTTGATGAGTCTGGTAAAAGCAAATTGACCGTCGTAGCTTCTTCGAGAGCTATTGAAGGTCGTTCTAGCCGGGTTTATGTCGGTATGTATGGACTGCAAAGTGGTGAAAACTACGTTGGTGGTGTCATATATAAAGATGAAAACGGTGACGAAAATGCGCTAACAGTTCTTGATGTAGAAGCTCAATAATTCGTTAGAATTAACCTATCTTTGTATGGGTTAAGAGTTAGTTAATTCAAAAGCCCGCAAATGCGGGCTTTTTTATTTTTCTAGGATTTAATAAAAAGCGACTTGAACAAGGGAAAATAGAGCCCAACACTAATGTGGCCGTAATATTATCCTCTAAGTAATAAATAGCATTTTGGGTTCTATAACACGCTTTATTTTAAAACCATAATTACAGGAACCTTCACGCTTAACGTAAAACCAACTTTTAACATCTCTCTTTATACGTAAAATCAAATCTAGTCAAATACTCCTATACTAAACTCGAGTTAAGAAATGTTGAGTAAGCTACATAAGCCTATTCAATGCTCAACTAAGAAGTTATATCAATAAGTTCGTTTAAAACTTCAATCGTCTAACCTGAGATTTGAAATATTAATAAAATTTGCTGTTCTACTCGCCATGTTGTTGAGCAGCACTGCCTAAAATACATTGTTGTCTTATTGTCGGGACCTCAGCATGAAAATAAAACACAGTACACCAAGTTATTACAGTTTATAACTTAGTGCCCAAAACTAGTAATAGTGGGATTTTAGCCCTAATAAATAACGTAATTAGGCTATATCCCGCTTAATAGACTAAAAATAGTTTTAACTAATGACACTTCCCTTAGCTTTTTAAAGCAAAGCAATCATTCATATTTGCTAAAACAACGGATGATTTTGTATAAATAGATATCGTTTTGTTTATTTTTTAAGTTAGCTTGGTTAGATATCGAACAAACAAACAATTCCGTTAAAAAAAGTGTTGACGACCCCAAACCTAATCAGCATAATACGCGCCACTCCAGAGAGGAGTACCCAAAGATAGATGGCTACGTAGCTCAGCTGGTTAGAGCACATCACTCATAATGATGGGGTCGCAGGTTCGAGTCCCGCCGTAGCCACCAAGTCTTGTTTTAGGACAAGCATGTGCGGAAGTGGTGGAATTGGTAGACACGCTGGATTTAGGTTCCAGTGCTTCACGGCGTGAGAGTTCAAGTCTCTCCTTCCGCACCATCTTTGTTGGGGTATAGCCAAGCGGTAAGGCAGCGGGTTTTGATCCCGCCATTCGTTGGTTCAAATCCAGCTACCCCAGCCATCTTTTGCGTAGTAAGTGCATTTGCACTTACTGCCATTTGGGGTATAGCCAAGCGGTAAGGCAGCGGGTTTTGATCCCGCCATTCGTTGGTTCAAATCCAGCTACCCCAGCCATATTTAAGCCCAAGATTATATCTTGGGCTTTTTTATTTCTAGCAAATTCTCTCCCTTCCCTCTGCAACCCTTTACTTAAGTACAGGATCACTTCAAACTAAACCAAATAAAAATTATAAATGGTTAAGGATCATAGTGATAAACGATATTGTAAGTTTCATAAACGATTTACTATGGAACAGAGGGTTAAGTGTTTTATGGGAAACCGAAGGAAATCAATCTAGCTTTTACGTTCCAATACTTGCGCTCATGTTGGTATGTGCTGGTATATGGTTCACTATAAGGTTGGGATTTTTACAATTTCGGCACTTCGGGCACATGTTTAGCATCATGAAAAACAGTACCAAAAGTGATGCTTCCGGCATAAGTTCATTTCAGGCACTGTGTACCAGTTTATCTGCCCGTGTTGGAACGGGAAATTTAGCAGGTGTCGCAGTAGCTATCTCATTAGGCGGCTCTGGTTCTATATTTTGGATGTGGATGATTGCTTTACTTGGCATGGCAACAGGATTTGCAGAGAGCGTTTTAGGTCAACTTTATAAAGTAAGAGATATTAACGGTGAGTTCCGAGGTGGTCCTGCTTACTATATTCAACAAGGTTTGAATAAGCGTTGGTTAGCCGTGCTATTTTCGTTGTTTCTATTTTTAGGTTATGGGTTTATTTTTAGTGCCGTACAAGCTAACACCATTACCGATGCCTTAAACCACGCATACGAAATACCAACCCATTATTCTGGTCTAATCATAATCCTGATGGCGGGAATGATTGTGGTTGGCGGCCTTCGTGCTATTGCAAGATTTGCTGAATGGATAGTGCCCTTTATGGCCATTACCTATGTTCTGGTAACCCTAGGTATTACCATCGCTAATTTTGATCTTGTGCCTGCAATGCTTGCGGATATTATTTCCTCAGCCTTTGGTTTGAACGAAGCTGCTGCTGGTGCTTTAGGAGCAGCAATTAAAAACGGTATCCAACGAGGACTTTATTCCAATGAGGCGGGCTCAGGAAGTGTGCCTCACGCAGCAGCGGGCGCTTCGCCTAATCCAAACCATCCTGTTTCTCAAGGCTATGTGCAGATGCTTGGAGTCTTTATAGATACCATGATCCTATGTACTTGCACTGCAGTTGTCATATTATTAGCTGGAGGATCAAGTAGTGAGCAAATGGAAGGCATACGCTTAACACAAGACGCAATGGGTAGCCACTTAGGTGAATTTGGTGGTGACTTTGTTGCTGCAGCCATTAGTTTATTTGCATTTACCTCTGTTGTTGCAAATTACGCTTACGGCGAAAGTAATTTGCATATGTTCAAGCTAGACAACAAAGTGGGACGATGGGTGTACACCGCGGGTTATCTATTGATGATTTTTTGGGGGTCAATGGCTTCACTACCTAAAGTTTGGGCAATGGCCGATATGGCGTTAGGGTTGATGACCTTTATCAATATTATTGCCATAGTAATGATGACGCCTACAATAGTGGCAATTAGTCAAGATTACTTTGAAAAACGTAAAAGAGGTCAAGAACCAGAATACGTCAATGGAGACTGTGATATTCAAGGTGAAACCGAAAAAGGAATATGGGGGAAATAAGCCTCTCCCATTAGGATTGGCGCTACTTTAGGCCAATCCTAATGCTACCTTCATGACTTGCTTTTTAATAGGCCCTGCCCTATCCGCCAAATTTAACCCAGCATTTCTGAACAACTTTAAAGGCAAATTATCATTGCTGAACACCGCGTATATTGCATCCATGGTAGACATCATCAATAGATTTGATGATCTCCGTTTATTTTCATATTGTTTCAATAAATGATGGACAGAGATTTCACGCTTATCCCAATCACTCAAGCATTCTAAAAGTGCAGACACATCACGAAACCCTAAGTTTACCCCTTGTCCCGCTAAAGGATTAATTGTGTGGGCTGCATCACCGATTAACACAGAGTTACCTTTACAATATTGATTTGCATGCATACGTGTTAGGGGAAAACTTGCGCTTTGCAATATTTCAAAATCACCCAGTTTATGGGGAAAATTAGCAATAATTTGAGTTTTCAAATTGCTCATATTTAAGCGTTTTAACTCTGCAATTTTGGTTGCCGAGTCGTACCATACCAACGAAGCAAAGCCGTCATACAAGGGTAAAAATGCTAATGGACCTGAAGACCTAAATTGTTGCCAAGTTATATCTCGCTGTTTTGCATCCGCCAATTTTATGTTGATCCCCATTGCCTGTTGCTTATATTGCCAACCTTGCTGACCAATATTCAAACAACGTCTAACCTGGGAGTTCCCGCCATCAGCGCCTACAAGAATTTTACACTCATAGGATGCATTATCCTCGGTGCGAATAATATTTGGCGCCCCCATGTGAATATCTTTAATGTTTGCGCCACTAACTAAGGTAATGTTTGGCAACACTTTAATCCGATTTAATAGGGCCAACTGAATCAATCGGTTTTCAACAATGAACCCCAGCTGTTGTTGATTGATTTCATTGCAATCAAATTGTGTCGACCCTTTGTCACTCTCCCAAACCAGCATTTTGTTAAATGGACAAAGACGCTTGGATTCAATATCTTGCCAAGCCCCCAAGGAGTTTAATAAGGTTTGAGCATTAAGGTTAATAGCCGATACCCGCATATCCGGTGGTTGCTCTGGAGCATAGTCAAAGGGTAATTTGGCTTCAAACACGACCACATCAAGACCTTGTTGTGCAAGCCCCACAGCGGTAGCAGCTCCCACCATTCCTCCCCCAACTATACCTACATCAAACATATATTCACATCACGCTGAATTACTATTAATAGCTATATCATACTGAATTACAGAGCGTTTATTCAGTGAATTATTGAAAAATTTAGGTACTGAGAATCTCTGGCAGTTAAATAATAGATGAAAGCTAGATCCTATCCACAATTAACGTTAAAATAAGCGGTTCGGTTAAGGCTAGTTTAAAAGAAGTTTGTCTCCCATAGACTGTCAATAATGACGTTTACATGACATATAAATATTAGGGTTTAAAACGCAATATGAGCAAAAAGTTATACATTAAAACGTGGGGCTGCCAAATGAATGAGTATGATTCGGAAAAAATGGCCGATCTACTTGATTCTACTCATGGTTATGAGCTTGCTGACGAAGCTGAAAATGCAGATGTTATTTTGTTGAACACGTGCTCTATTCGCGAAAAAGCCCAGGAAAAAGTATTTCATCAATTAGGGCGCTGGAAAAACTTAAAAAAAGATAAGCCAGAATTGATTATTGGTGTCGGTGGTTGTGTTGCCTCGCAAGAAGGTACAACTATAAGACAACGTGCACCTTTTGTAGACCTAATATTTGGCCCACAAACCTTGCATCGATTACCAGAGATGATCAATCAGATACAAGGTGGCAGCAAATCTGTAATCGACGTTAGTTTCCCTGAAATCGAAAAATTTGATCGTTTACCGGAACCTCGAGCCGATGGTCCTAGCGCTTTCGTATCGATAATGGAAGGATGTTCAAAATACTGTAGCTTCTGTGTAGTGCCTTACACTAGAGGTGAAGAAGTCAGTCGTCCGGTAGATGACGTTTTACTCGAAGTGGCACAACTTGCAGAGCAAGGTGTCCGCGAAGTTAATTTATTAGGTCAAAATGTAAATGCATTTAGAGGCCCTCACTTTGATGAAAGTATTTGTAATTTTGCTGAATTACTTGAGTTAATCGCTTCCATAGATGGTATCGACAGAATTCGCTACACAACTTCACATCCGGTTGAATTTACAGATGACCTCATTGAAGCGTACGCTTCCATTCCTGAGTTAGTTGATCATCTCCACCTTCCGGTACAAAGTGGCGCAGATCGTATTCTAAACTTGATGAAACGTGGCCATACCGCAATCGAGTTTAAATCTAAAATTCGTCGGCTCAAAAAGATTCGTCCTGATCTTTGTATGTCTTCTGACTTCATTATTGGCTTCCCTGGAGAAACTGATGACGATTTTCAGGCGACAATGGATTTAATTCAAGCAATTGACTTTGATATGAGTTTTAGCTTCATATACAGCGCACGCCCCGGTACACCTGCGGCCGACCTACCCGATGATGTCAGTGAAGAAACTAAAAAACAACGACTACAAATTTTGCAAAGCAGAATTAACCAGCAAGCCTTACGAATTGCCAGAAATATGCTGAACACAGAGCAACGTATTTTAGTTGAAGGGCCTTCTAAGAAAAATCCAATGGAGCTGTCTGGACGTACAGAAAATAATCGGGTTGTTAACTTTGAGGGCACGCCTGATATGATTGGTGAGTTTATCGACGTGAAAATTACAGATGTATTCGCGAACTCATTGCGAGGTGACGTTGTCAGACGTGAAAAAGATATGGGCTTAAGAGTCAGTGTTGCCCCTAAAACCATATTGTCAAAACAAACGGCACAAGAAAACGCGTTGGGCGTTCAGACGTTTTCACCAACATTAAATTAGATAAAAAAAGGTAAATTTTAATTTTGAGTACTATTGTCAGTAGCGAAGTATTTTTAGAACCCGCGGATAACAAACGGTTATCGAGCTTATGTGGACCATTAGACGACAACATAAAGCAAATAGAACGTCGTTTAGGGGTGGAAATTACCTATCGAAATAATGAATTTAAAGTACTTGGTGACCCTTCACAAAGTAACGGCGCAGCACAACTGTTGAAATTACTGTATATCGAAACCCAACCAGTCAAAGGAAAGGTACCGATTTTAGAGTCTGACCAAGTTCACTTGGCCATTCAAGAAGCCAAATGTCTTGAAAAAGCTGAAGCTGGGCATTACGGCAAAGAAGTACATATCAAAACCCGTAGGGGCGTTATCAAACCCAGAAACCCTAATCAAAGCCAATACGTGTCGAATATTTTGAATCATGACATCAGTTTCGGCGTTGGTCCTGCAGGAACGGGGAAAACCTATTTAGCTGTGGCGTGTGCTGTAGATGCTTTGGAACGCCAAGAAATACGCCGCATCCTGTTAACTCGCCCAGCAGTAGAAGCCGGTGAGAAGCTCGGATTTCTACCAGGTGACTTATCGCAAAAAGTAGACCCTTACCTGCGTCCCCTGTACGACGCCCTTTTTGAAATGCTAGGTTTTGAAAAAGTTGAAAAACTAATCGAACGCAACGTCATCGAAGTGGCGCCATTAGCTTATATGCGTGGACGTACATTGAATGATGCTTTTATCATCTTAGATGAAAGTCAAAATACCACTGTCGAACAAATGAAAATGTTTTTAACCCGGATTGGTTTTAATTCACGTGCGGTGATAACTGGCGATATTACTCAAATAGACTTACCCAGAGGGGTTCGTTCTGGATTGCGTCATACCATAGATGTATTGAAAGATGTTCAAGATATTTCTTTCAACTTCTTCACGGCTAATGATGTAGTTCGACACCCTGTGGTAGCTCGCATCGTTCGGGCATACGAAGAGTTTGAGTCTGCACAAGAGAAAGCTAAGTTACAAAAACAAGCAGAACAAAACGCAAAAGGCGACAACGAGAAATCTATCAAGTGAATATTGACTTGGATATCCAAATTGCTTGTGAAAATAACAACTTACCATCTAAGGATCAGTTTGAACTTTGGCTACAGAGCGCCCTAGCTGATCAACAAACTGAAGATACAGAGTTAACCATTAGAGTTGTTTCTCCCGAAGAAAGCCAAAACTTGAATGCAACCTATCGAGAAAAAGATAAACCTACTAATATTTTATCTTTTCCGTTTGAAGCCCCTGCTGAAATAGAACTTAGTTTATTGGGAGATTTAGTGGTTTGTGCAGACATTGTCGAAAAAGAAGCTAAGCAACAAAATAAACAATTATTTGATCATTGGGCACATATGATTGTCCATGGAAGCCTCCATTTACTTGGGTTTGACCATGAAAATGAAAATGATGCACAAATAATGGAAGGTCTAGAAGTGCAAATTTTAGCAAAATTAGGCATTGACGACCCCTATCAAGATCATTAAATATAGTGATCCAAGGAACCTAAAAAAGATATTATGAGCGAAGACAACCCCCACTCTACTAGCGGTTCTACGAATAAAAGCTGGCTAGATAAAATAGTACAAACTTTTAACGCAGAACCGAAAAGTAAAGAAGCATTGGTGGATATTATTTCCGATGCTGAACAACGAGAAGTGATCGACCCTCAAACCAGAGAGATGATTGAAGGTGTAATGGGTGTAAACGAGATGCGCGTTAGGGATATTATGATCCCTCGGGCGCAAATGATGACTATCAACGTTGACGAATCAGTGGAAGAATTTCTTCCCGTCATGCTTGAATCTGCCCACTCGCGTTTTCCAGTCATAAACGAAGACAAAGATCATATTGAAGGCATTTTACTAGCCAAAGATTTACTGGCGTATGCATTCATTCCCGGGAAAGAATTCCATTTAAAAGACGTATTAAGACCTGCTGTCATTGTGCCAGAAAGTAAGCGGGTGGATGTATTGCTCAAAGAATTCCGTCAAGAACGCTATCACATGGCCATTGTGGTAGATGAATACGGTGGAGTTTCAGGTTTAGTTACCATTGAAGATATACTCGAATTGATTGTTGGTGAAATAGAAGACGAGCATGATATCGAAGAAAATGATTCTGATGATATTCGCCCTTTAAATACTTACACCTACTCAGTTAAAGCCCTTACACCCATTGAAGATTTCAATCAATTTTTTGAAACTCACTATGATGTAGAGCAAGCAGATACTATTGGTGGAATCGTTTTGAAAGCCTTTGGCCATATGCCGATGACCGAAGACGAGATAGAAATTGATGGCCTAGTATTTAAAATTACTAACTCCGATAAACGCCGCTTGTTACAACTAAAAGTGACCTTGCCAAACAAAGAAGACTAAGTTTACGAAAGCTATGCTGCATTATATTGGTGTTATTTTATTAGGTGCTTTACTCACATTTGCTTATGCACCTTTTTCACTTTGGTTTTTAACACCGGTTTTATTGGCAGGATTCTTTTATCGATTACTGTTAACTAAATCCGGATTTAAAACCGCCTTTGCATTTGGTTTAGGTTGGTTTGGAGCGGGAATTTCCTGGGTTCATGTCAGTATTGCAGACTTTGGTGGCCTTCCCTTAGTAGGCTCCTTAGGGCTAATGATTTTGCTTTGCAGTTTTTTGGCCCTATACCCTGCTTTGTTTGCTTTTATTCTCAAAAAATATTGTCAACCTCGCTACTGGCCGTTAGCCGCCCCTTTCATTTGGTTTTTAATCGAGTTCATTCGAAGTTGGTTATTTACTGGGTTTCCATGGTTATCTATTGGTTATAGTCAACTTTCTGGTCCCCTTTCAGGCTGGATGCCGGTTATCGGTGAAACTGGAGTGAGTGTTTTAATGGTCGCGTTATGCGCCTCTATCGCTCTTAGTATTAAACAAAAAGCTTATCTACCTTCAATAGCTTTGGGGAGTATCTTATTAATCGGCGGCTGGGCACTTAATTCAGTTAATTGGGTTAGCCCAAAACCAAACACAGTCTCTATTGCGATGGTACAAGGCAACATTAAACAAGAAATGCGTTGGGCGCCAGAAGAAGAGGCTCCCACCATGGAAAAGTACCGTAAATTGACGGAAAGTCATTGGCAAAATCAGCTTATTATATGGCCTGAGGCTGCCATTCCGCGATTAGAATCAACAGCAGAGTCATTTTTATATGACTTGGATATGCAAGCTGCCAGCAATGACTCAGGTTTAATTACGGGTATTGTCAATTATGATTATGACTCTAGACAAGCCTTTAATAACCTCATTGCGTTAGGCAAAAAAGATTCTGCAGATACTCAAGGGCAATATCATTATTTGCACTCAAACCGCTATGACAAACATCATTTATTGCCATTTGGTGAATTCATTCCATTTGAAAGTTGGCTTAGAAAATTAGCGCCAATTTTTGATTTGCCCATGTCGTCCTTTACCAGAGGCGACTATTTACAAGCTAATCTGATTTCAAATGGTATAAATTTAGCGCCCGCAATTTGTTTTGAAATAGCATTCCCCAGACAAATTTCAGCAAATCTAACCCCAGAAACCGACTTTATTATAACGGTTAGTAATGATGCTTGGTTTGGCCACTCCCATGGCCCTGATCAACATTTAGAAATAGCCCAAGTGCGAGCCAAAGAATTTGGCCTTCCGGTTCTTCGGGCTACCAACAATGGGATTACAGCCTTCATCGGTTATGATGGCAAAATTATCAATCAATTACCGCAATTTCAGGCAGGCGTTTTATCCGCTGAATTAGCCAGTACCTCAGGCTACACGCCTTATCGCCAATGGGGTGACCTACCATTATGGATTTTGAGCTTGATTGCTTTGGGATGGTTGTGGCGAGAAAAGACTAAAAGTAGAAAGTAGTGTGATTAAAGTGGATTGTAATGACAGATTTAAGGATTTTGGCTTGACTAACGCCCAGCCAAAACACCTTTTATTCAATCTAAGTTACACCTCAGTTAGCGTAACTTTAGATTATTATTGACGTTAAATATATTCCACTTGAGACACTTCATATTCCACTGTGCCAGCGGGTGTCTGAATGGTCACAATGTCATCTTCCTCTTTACCAATTAATCCACGTGCAATAGGTGAATTCACCGAAATTAGGTTATTTTTAATGTCTGACTCATCATCACCTACAATTTTGTAAGTTGTTTCTTCGTCTGATTCAACATTTATAATGGTTACTGTGGCACCAAAAATAACTTTTCCGTTATTGGTTATCTTAGTTACATCAATAATCTGCGCATTAGATAATTTGCCTTCTATATCCTGAATACGGCCTTCACAAAAACTTTGCTGTTCACGAGCCGCGTGATATTCGGCATTTTCTTTTAAATCACCATGTTCCCTAGCCTCTGCTATGGATTGAATGATTTGAGGACGCTTAACAGATTTAAGTTCATTAAGCTCTTCGCGCAACATTTCTGCGCCTTTTGCTGTCATTGGATATTGATTCATTGATCAACGCTCACTTATTTGTGCTTTTGTTTATATTGAGGTTAATTAAAAAGTGCGCAGTGAATGCGCACTTTTATATCTAGAAAGTAAACTTAGTTTACCACAAGTTTAGCGTTCGTTAACTCTCTGGTGTAAAGATTGCACCGAGTTGACTTTCGCTCGATCATCAGCAGTTTGTGCGTTCACTGTGGCAAATGCAGCATTTAACGTTGTGGTATAAGTGATTTTATTGAGCAATGCTTCACGACGAATATACACAGAGTCATTAATCGCTTTACGTCCCTCAGTAGTGTTCACAATATAACAATATTCACCATTTTTAATGGCATCAACAATGTTAGGTCTACCTTCTGTTAGTTTATTGACGACACTACAGGCAATCCCCACATCGTTTAGCTGTTGGGCAGTACCGGAAGTAGCTTCTAAGCTAAAGCCTTTCTCAATCATTTTCCGAGCAAGTTCGACAACACGCTTTTTATCATTATGACGAACTGAAATAAGCGCCTTACCTTTTTGCGGAATTGGTGCACCCGCCCCCAAGTTTGCTTTAGCATAAGCTTCTTCAAAGGTATCACCTACGCCCATAACTTCACCGGTTGAGCGCATTTCAGGACCTAATAGTGGATCTACCCCTTGGAACTTAGCAAATGGCAGTACCACTTCTTTCACTGAGTAAAACGGCGGAATAATTTCCTCATTTACACCCTGTGAAGGTAGAGATTGACCCACCATTGCTCTAGCACCAATTTTTGCTAACGCCATTCCTGTTGCTTTAGACACAAATGGAACAGTACGAGCAGCCCTAGGGTTCACTTCGATTAAGTACACTTCACCATTTTTCACAGCAAACTGAGTATTCATCAAACCCACAACACCTAGCTCTAGTGCCATGTCTTTAACTTGCTTGCGCATAACGTCTTGAATTTCTTGACTCAATGAGTAAGGAGGTAAAGAACAAGCCGAATCACCGGAGTGAACACCCGCTTGTTCAATATGCTCCATAATGCCGCCGATGACCACGTTTTCACCATCGCACATGGCGTCAATGTCAACTTCAATGGCATCATCAAGGAATCGATCTAATAACACCGGAGAGTCATTGGAAACCTTTACAGCTTCATTCAAATAACGTTTTAAATCTTTTAAGTCGTAAACAATTTCCATTGCTCGGCCACCTAATACATAGGATGGACGCACAACTAATGGAAACCCAATTTTTTCAGCTTCGGCCAACGCTTGCTCCATATTGCTAACAGTGCAATTGGCAGGTTGTTTCAGGTTTAATTTATTCACCATATGCTGGAAACGTTCACGATCTTCGGCTCTATCGATAGCATCAGGCGAAGTACCAATAATTGGCACACCAGCAGCTTCTAAGTCACGAGCGAGTTTCAGTGGAGTTTGTCCACCATACTGCACAATTACGCCCTTCGGCTTTTCGATACGTACAATTTCAAGCACATCTTCTAGTGTAACGGACTCGAAATATAGTCGGTCAGAGGTATCGTAATCCGTTGAAACCGTTTCAGGGTTACAGTTGACCATGATAGTTTCATAACCATCTTCACGCATCGCTAGTGCGGCATGAACACAACAGTAATCAAATTCTATACCTTGACCAATGCGGTTAGGCCCGCCACCTATAACCATAATCTTATCTTTATCAGATGGGTTTGCTTCGCACTCTTCGTCATAGGTGGAATACATATACGCCGTGCTAGTTGAAAACTCTGCAGCACAGGTATCAACACGTTTATAGACAGGCATGATTTCCATGGAGTGTCTGACTTCACGAACGTCACTTTCAGCAACATTAGTTAATTCTGCTAAACGAGAATCTGCAAAACCTTTACGTTTAAGGATACGCATCATATCTAGATCGATACCCGTTAAACCAATCTCTGCTACTTGTTTTTCGAGGTTAATAAGGTCCTCAATCTGTACCAAGTACCAACGATCAATGTTGGTCAACGCGAATACTTGCTCTACTGACATCCCCATTCGCATAGCATCAGCAATATACCAAATACGTTCTGCGCCTGGTTCTCTGAGCTCACGAATTATAGTGTCTTCGCTTTCAGGATCGTCAATATCGATAATTGGGTTTAGGCCGTTAACACCAACTTCTAAGCCACGTAGTGCTTTTTGCAAAGACTCTTGCAGATTACGGCCGATAGCCATAACTTCACCCACAGACTTCATCTGTGTGGTTAGACGGTCATTAGCACCCGCGAATTTTTCGAAATTAAAACGAGGTATTTTGGTAACAACGTAATCTATAGCTGGCTCAAAAGATGCTGGAGTTAATCCACCGGTAATGTCATTGGCAAGTTCATCCAAGGTGTAACCAACCGCCAATTTAGCCGCGACTTTAGCAATCGGGAACCCCGTCGCTTTTGAAGCCAGAGCGGAAGAGCGAGACACCCTAGGGTTCATTTCAATAATGACCATACGACCAGTTTTCGGGTCTACACCAAATTGTACATTCGAACCGCCGGTTTCAACACCAATCTCACGTAATACTGCCATTGCTGCATTACGCATGATTTGAAATTCTTTATCCGTAAGGGTTTGCGCTGGCGCAACCGTAATAGAGTCGCCGGTGTGCACGCCCATAGGGTCGAAGTTTTCAATGGTACAAACAATAATACAATTATCGCTTTTGTCTCGTACCACTTCCATTTCATACTCTTTCCAACCAATTAACGATTCATCAATCAATAATTCACTGGTTGGTGAGAGGTCTAATCCGCGACGACAAATTTCATCAAATTCATCAACGTTATACGCAATACCACCACCGGAACCGCCCATGGTAAAAGAAGGTCTTATGATGCAAGGAAAGCCAATACGGCTTAGTACGTCATGTGCTTGTTCGATAGTATGCGCGATTTCAGCTCTAGGGCATGCCAAGCCAATTGATTTCATTGCCTTGTCGAAACGCTCACGATCTTCTGCTTTGTCGATAGCATCGGCAGTTGCACCAATCATTTCTACTGAGAACTCGTCTAAAACACCATGTTTGTTTAGATCAAGGGCACAATTCAATGCGGTTTGACCACCCATGGTGGGCAAAATTGCGTCAGGACGTTCTTTTTCAATGATGCGTTTAACCACTTCCCAGTGGATTGGCTCTATGTAGGTAGCATCAGCCATTTCCGGATCGGTCATGATAGTGGCCGGATTGGAATTAACCAAAATAACCCGATAGCCCTCTTCACGCAGAGCTTTACAGGCTTGAGCCCCTGAATAATCAAATTCGCAAGCTTGTCCGATCACGATTGGACCTGCGCCCAGAATCAGAATGCTTTTTAAATCAGTACGTTTTGGCATAGTATTCTTTCTCTAAGTATCAAGCTGAAGTTGAAGTAGTTGCTGATTTTGATTTTTCTATCAGCTCAATAAAATGGTCAAACAAAGGAGCAGCATCATGAGGACCAGGGCTTGCTTCAGGGTGACCTTGAAAACTAAATGCCGGTTTATCATTTCTGCGTATGCCCTGTAACGACTTATCAAACAAAGATACGTGTGTTACCTCTAAATTATCAGGCAAAGATGACTCATCAACAGCAAAACCATGGTTTTGGCTGGTTATCATCACTACATCACCTTTTAAATCTTTAACAGGGTGATTAGCACCGTGATGTCCAAACTTCATTTTTTGTGTTTTCGCACCGCTAGCTAGTGCTAATAATTGGTGGCCTAAGCAAATACCAAAAATTGGAATTTCAGTTTCTAAGAAACGTTTAATGGCCGCAATTGCATAATCGCAAGGTTCAGGATCACCAGGTCCATTAGATAAAAATATTCCATCAGGCTCCATGGCTAGCACTTCTTCAGCAGGAGTAGTAGCAGGGACCACTGTTAATCGGCAACTTCTGTCGACTAACATACGTAAAATATTATGTTTGGCACCAAAATCATAAGCAACTACGTGAAACTTACAATCTTCTACATTCTTGGCATAACCAGTTTCTAACGACCACACTCCGTCTTGCCAAGGATATGCTTTGTCAGTGGTGACAACTTTAGCCAGATCCATGCCTTTCAAGCCGGGAAATGCTTTAGCCGCGGTTAAGGCTTCGGAAACATCATCCTGATTAAATTCATCAACAGTAACAATGCATCCTTTTAACGCACCTTTATCACGTAAAATTCGTGTCAATCTGCGGGTATCAATATCAGCAATACCTAGAATATTGTTATGTTTCAAATAGTCAGAAAGAGAAGATTGATTACGGAAGTTACTAGCTAATAAAGGAAGGTCTCGAATAATTAGGCCTTTAGCCCAAATTTTTGTGGATTCAACATCTTCTTCATTAGTACCTGTATTACCTATATGGGGATAAGTTAAGGTAATAATTTGTTCAGCATATGAAGGGTCAGTTAAAATCTCCTGATAACCTGTCATCGATGTATTAAATACCACTTCACCGACAGAAACACCAGAAGCTCCAATAGATGTGCCTTTGAAAACAGAACCGTCTTCTAACACCAAAAGGGCAGAAATAGCCAAGTCAACCTCCTAATTAAGGACAACCCAAGGTTTTTTTGCAAGCTAAGCACCAAAACCCTATAAAAAACGAGTTGAAATTATTAATTTACATCCCGTTTACTTCATCGCCGCTAGTATTTTCGGGAGATTTAGCATCTCGAATCCGAAAATTTGGCAAATTCCCGAGATCATACACTAATGGTTTTATTTGATCCATTAGATTGTAGAAAAATTACTAAAATGAGCATTTGACTCAAAATTCAGGGGTTAATCATTAAAACGTTAAATTAGGTGAGAGGCAGAAGTAATAGTTTTTTTATCTGACCTTCTCCCTAATTAAGCTTAGATTAATTAAATCCCAACACATCCTGCATTGAATACAAACCACTAGGTTTGCCTATTAGCCACTTAGCAGCGGTTATCGCTCCTTTAGCAAACGTTAATCTGCTCGATGCCTTATGAGTAATCTCTAAACGCTCACCTATATCGGCAAATAATGCAGTGTGTTCACCCACCACATCGCCGGCTCTTACTGTAGCAAAGCCAATAGTTTCATGCTTACGCTCCCCAGTATCGCCCTCTCTGCCGTAAACGGCACATTGGTTTAAATCACGGCCAATTTCATCGGCGATAGCTTCCCCTATGGCCATAGCTGTGCCTGAAGGAGCGTCCTTCTTAAAGCGGTGATGGGCTTCAAGAATTTCAATATCTGCTGAATCCCCCATTGTTTTGGCGGCTTGACGAACCAAATTCAGCATAAGGTTAACCCCAACACTGTAGTTCGCAGCAAAAACAATCGGAATTTTAGTTGAAGCAAGCCTTAACATTTCTTTTTGTTTGTCGTTAAGACCAGTGGTACCAATAACGATTGCCTTATTATTTTTTACGCACCAAGCTAAGTTTTGTTCAAGTACATCAGGCAGCGTAAAATCAATAACGACATCTATTTCAGCAGCGTTATGCTCTAAGCTAGAAGTAATTTCCACATTTTGTTTGCCAATACCCGCTAATTCTCCAGCATCCATTCCTATCCAGTTAGAGCCTTCACGCACTGAAGCTGCAACCAACGTTACGTTAGCGTCTAAATGGGCTGCATCTATTAATACTCGTCCCATTCGACCATTGGCGCCTAGAATACCAATTCCTGTCATTTTCTACTCATCTCACCTAATCAATATTTTCGATTATTGTGCAATATAAACCACTAATTTGCAGCAGTAAAAACGCGATAAGTTATATTTGATTGAATCATTTGATGAGTAATTTTTTAAGCCATTATGATTTTGTAACCTTATATATATTGATTCAAAATCTGATTCCGCTACATTAAGGTAAACTAAATTAATGTTGCCCAACTATTGTGACTTATCAAATATTAGAAACATCTGCCCTACCTGATCCATTAGAAATTGATTTTAAACCTCTTAATATTCGCTATCGCCCCATGGCCATTTCCACTATTTGGATGTTTTCGATAATGTTCATGCTCATTATGACGTTAACGCGATGGCAACCATTTATTGCACTCCCAACAGATCTTTTAACAGCCTACCCGCTGGCTATTGGCGTAGTACTTTTTATTTCGATGCTAATTAGCCTCTATTTATATATTGCAATTCCATGTAAACAATATTGTTTAACAGAAACCAATTTGCATTTTGCTTGCGGTGTAATATTCCGCAGAATTTATAGCCAGCCAATATTACGAATACAACACGTTGAATTAAAACGAGGGCCCATTGAGCGTGCTTTCAAGTTAGCATCATTACAGGTTTTTAGTGCTGGCGGCTCTATTCATACCTTTGCAATTCCAGGCCTGAGTTTGCATGATGCACAGAAAATCAGGCAGTTTATCTTAGACCATAAAGGTGTTCGCACTAATGGATAACGACCATATTAACGCCGCGTCTAATCCGGAAAAATGGCAGAAACTATCGCCCATAGCAGTGCTATATTTTATTGCAAGTGGGATTAAAGTAGCCGCCAATAATGCTATTTATTTGCTTCCAGCTGTAGCTATAAGCTATTCCACTGTGCAAGAGAACCCACAAATTTGGCTCCCTATCGTAGTGGGTGTTTTATGTTTAATTGGTATTTCTTCGTGGCTTCAATATGCTTTTTATTCATTCCGACTGATTAATGAGACAGTAGAAATTCGATCTGGTGTTTTTTCTAAAACACATGTTGATTTACCTTTTGCTCGAATTCAAAACGTAACTATTGAAATTCCACTATATTATCGACTTACTGATACCTGTTGTTTGCAACTCGATACTGCAGGTTCGACAAAACAAGAAGCTAAAATCGTCGCTTTACCTGTAGATTTTGCCGAAAAATTAAAAAAATCCATTCTAAACAAAGTTCAAACTGAAAATGATAGTTCACAAGGGAAAATAGCAAACCAACAAGCTACCCACGAGCAATCGCCACTAAATAATGAGAATGAAGAAATACTTAATCAACGTTCTGTCAAAGATCTAATATTGCACGGTATAACCAACAATAGAGTATGGATTATTATTGGTGCTCTAGCGCCTTTTTATGATGATGTTGCCGGTTATTTAGCATCTATAGCACAGCAGTTAGGCTTTGATTATCAACACTTTTTTGACATACAGTCACAGGCAGTCTGGCAACTAGGATTAGCTTTTTTATCGTTAATACTACTGGCTACATTCTCTGTTACCTTATTATCCGTACTGGGCTCTATCGTTCTGTTTTACGACTATAAATTGGCGAAAACCACAGACCGATATATTCGGCGCAGTGGTCTACTAACCAAGCAAGAAGTCAGTATGAAACGTTCGCGACTACAAGTGATTGCCCTAAAACAAGATTGGTTAGATGTACTACTTGGCAGAATCAATTTAGAACTAAAACAAAATAGCAGTGGAGGTCAAAATAGTAACGAATTGCAAGCAGACACAAATAAAATATTAGTTCCCTCTGTTACTCAACAAGAAGCAGAAAGCATAGTCAAAGATGCCTTACCGAATAATAAACTCTATGAAACTGGCTTCCACAGCATCAGTAAAAGATTCATTTTGCGTCAAGTTTTGTGGTTAATCCCTTTTAATCTGCTTGTAAGCGCAATCACTTTTTCAAATTCAGGCATTTTCGGTATTTTACTCACACAGCTTGTAAGTGGGTTGATAATATTTTTGATATATTGTCGATGGAAACGTTGGGGTTATGCCGATGATGAAGAGTATATTTATATTAGAAAAGGATTATTCGGTGTGGATTTTTACAGCTTTCCAAAATATAAAGTACAACAAACCCAATTCATACAAAGTCGTATGATGAGAAGGCACAATTTAGCTACCATAAGTATCGTTATGGCCTCAGGTGCCTTAACTATTCCTTTTATTAATCAGCTTGATGGAAAAAGACTTTTAGGTAGCTCTTTGTTTACTGTATCCGAACTAAATCGTTCTTGGATGTAAACAGTAAGGCGTAATAATAAATATAGAACGATCTTAATTAACTTGACTATATTCTGACCTCTTTGGAGAAAAATCAAAATGCAGAAGAAATTAATCTGGGATTTGCCCCTTAGGCTTTTTCACTGGCTATTAGTGCTGGCGTTAGTATCCCAATGGATAACAGCCGAATTAGGTAGTGAATATATGGATTATCACTTTTATATTGGTTACTTCATCTTAGGTTTAATAATCTTCAGATTAATTTGGGGATTAGTAGGCCCCAAATATGCCAGATTCAGTAACTTTTTATATCCTCCTAAAGCTATCTGGCAATATTTAAGATCTTTTTTGCAAGCCAAAAACCCACACTTCACCGGTCACAATCCTTTGGGAGGCCTTATAGTCCCAGCGGTTATCTTAATTGTTGGGGCTCAAGCTGTTACTGGGTTATTTGCTAGTGACGATGTGCTTGCATCAGGACCTTATATGTCTGCGGTAAGCAGTGAAACTCAAGGGTGGCTGGATGGTTTACACCATCAAATTTTCAACCTTATATTGGCCATTGCTGGCATACACATAGTCGCCATTGCCTGGTATCAATTCGGTCGGAAAATACCGTTAGTTGGAGCGATGATTACAGGTAAAAAAACCGATGCTGCGCAAAGCAGTATCGGCTCATCAAGATTATTATTAGCGCTGATTATTGCAATTATAATTGCAGCCTTTCTATACTGGTTAATTGCTATTGCAGCACCTGTACCCGAAATGGACTACTATTTCTAATTGAAAATGAGTTCTTACAAGGTGCTATTCGGCCTTGTAAGAATCATGGCAACCTTTACAAGATTTAAACACTGCGCCAATATTTGCTTTTAACTGACCTTCATTTCCACTTGCAGCCGCCATTTTTAGGTTAGCTGCAGCTTCAGTTAATGCAGTAATTTTTGTTTGGAAGTCAGGGTAATCTTTCCAAATCGCTGGTAATGCTTCGGTATCAACACTGAACTTACTTGTATCAACGGAAAAATAATCGTTCATCATCAAAGATAACTGTTCTATGCGCGTTGCATTTTTTTCTAAGGTTTCGGCACTTAACGGGACTTGACCTTTTGCCATAGCGCCCATAATCCCAACGTTACTTTTCACTAATTGCAATATAGCTTGGCGGTACTCGACTGCGTCACCTGCATGTTTTTCAGACTTAGCAGCTGTAACAGCTACTGAAGCAAAGCTTGCAGTTAACAATGTAATACCTAACATCGCAGGAGCGATAATGTTTTTCATATTGACCTCGATTAAATAGATAGTTTATTGAATTCATAGACTTAGATTCGACTTACAAAAGCAATTTACATTGTTATATCGTTATAAATCAACAACAAATTAGTGAAACATTTAATTAAGCCTGAATGCTCAAACAAAGTTACTTACTATTAGTAGCCACTACATAAATTAAAGCGTAAATCTTAGGTATAAAAAAAGACGCCATAAATATAGCGTCTTTATCATACCATTAATTTTGTATTTAACTGGTTAAGTCATCGAAGAATTTCTTCACACCGTCGAAAAAGCCTTTCTCTTTGGGACGGTATTTAGCCGCTTCATCACCTTTGCCCATGGAGTTATTCAATTCCTGCAATAACTCTTTTTGTTTGCTATTAAGGTTAACTGGCGTTTCGACCACAACTCGACACATTAAATCTCCAACACTGCCACTTCGCACGGATTTAACCCCTTTACCGCGTAAACGGAAAAGCTTACCTGTTTGTGTTTCTGGAGTGATTTTCAGCTTAACTTTGCCATCTAGTGTAGGCACTTCAATGTCCCCACCTAAGGCAGCTACCGTAAAGCTTAATGGCACTTCACAATATAAATTATTGCTATCTCTGGTAAAGATATTATGTTCACGCACATGCACTTGAACATACAAATCACCTGGAGGTGCCCCGCTTTCACCAGCTTCACCTTCACCGGTTAAACGAATACGATCGCCAGTATCAACACCAGCGGGTACTTTGACTGATAAGGTTTTTGTTTTTTCAGTTCGGCCATGGCCATGACATGCACGACAAGGATCTGAGATAATTTGACCGCGACCGTTACATGTAGGACAGGTTTGTTGTACTGCAAAAAAGCCCTGACGCATTTGTACTTGACCGTTACCATGACAAGTTGGACAAGTAGTAGGTTTAGTGCCTTTTTTAGCACCAGAACCGTCACAAACTTCACAAGCGACAAGTGTCGGGACTTTTATCTCAACACTTTTACCGCGCACGGCCTCTTCTAGACTTAGTTCTAAATTATAACGTAAGTCGGAGCCCTGACGAGCACGTGACTGACGTCCACCACGACCACCGCCAAATATATCGCCGAATACATCGCCAAAAATATCGCCAAAATCAGCCCCACCACCAAAGCCAGCGCCGCCTCGGTTAGGATCAACGCCTGCGTGACCATATTGGTCATACGCCGCACGCTTTTGCGAATCGGTTAGGATTTCGTGAGCTTCTTGCACCTCTTTAAATTTTTCTTCCATGGCTTTATCACCCTTAGTTCTATCAGGGTGATATTTCATGGCGAGGCGTTTGTATGCCTTTTTAATTTCGCGCTCGTCAGCACTTTTGCTAACTCCAAGCACTTCATAATAGTCTCGCTTCGACATATCGCTTGTTTATCCTTTTTGATGACAAACACAACTTATTGTGTTTGAACTTGAGCAACGTTAGATGCCCTTTTTATTCGGGCTTATCCCCTTGCTACCTAAACGCGAAATTAAGTAACAAGGGGATAACACTTAAAAGGCGCAGAAAGGTTATTTCTGCGCCTGCTTTTATATTTCACCTATCAATTGACAGGTTTAAGACGCTTATTTTTTGTCGTCTTTAACTTCTTCAAACTCTGCGTCAACAACATCGTCTTCGCCTTCAGCAGATTCTGCTTGAGGTTGTTCTGCACCCGCAGCAGCACCATCAGCAGCAGCTTTAGCTTGAGCAATTTCCATCAACTTAGCAGAAGCTTGAATCAACTCTTGAGTTTTAGCTTCAATTTCAGCTTTATCTTCGCTCTTCACAGCTGTTTCAAGTGCTTCAATTGCAGTTTCGATAGTTGCTTTGTCTTCAGCTGGCAAATCATCACCGGCTTCTTCAATTTGTTTTTTGGTACCGTGGATCATGGCATCAGCCTGATTACGTGTTTGTACCATTTCTTCAAATTTCGCATCCGCATCTTTATTCGCTTCTGCATCAGCTACCATTTGCTCAACTTCAGATTCACTTAAACCAGAAGAAGCTTGGATGGTGATTTTCTGCTCTTTACCTGTATCTTTATCTTTAGCAGATACATGTAAAATACCGTCAGCATCAATATCGAAAGTCACTTCAATTTGAGGTGCGCCACGTTGCGCTGGACGGATACCTTCTAGGTTAAATTGACCTAGAGATTTGTTACCCGAAGCTTGCTTACGCTCACCTTGTAATACGTGTACGGTTACCGCAGATTGATTGTCTTCAGCAGTTGAAAACGTCTGAGATTTCTTAGTAGGAATCGTAGAGTTTTTCTCAATCAGTGCAGTCATCACACCACCCATGGTTTCAATACCAAGAGATAGAGGTGTAACATCAAGTAACAATACGTCTGTAACGTCACCGGCTAAAACACCACCTTGAATCGCCGCACCTGCAGCAACAGCTTCATCAGGGTTAACATCTTTACGAGGTTCTTGACCGAAGAATTCAGTTACATACTTTTGAACCAATGGCATACGTGTCTGACCACCAACCAAGATAATGTCGTTAACATCACTTACTGATAAGTCTGCATCTGCTAGCGCTTTTTTCACTGGCTCAAGAGTTTCTTTAACCATATCTTCAACAAGTGATTCTAACTTAGCACGAGTTACTTTGATTGTAAGGTGCTTAGGACCAGAAGCATCAGCAGTAATATAAGGTAGATTGACTTCAGTTTGTTGTGCAGAAGACAATTCAATTTTAGCTTTCTCACCTGCTTCTTTAAGGCGCTGCATTGCTAGAGGATCTTTACGTAAATCTACGCCTTGATCTTTCTTAAATTCGTCAACCAAGTAATTGATTACGCGGTTATCAAAATCTTCACCGCCTAGGTGAGTATCACCATTAGTCGCAAGTACTTCAAAGGTGTGCTCGCCTTCAACTTCATCAATTTCAATGATTGAAATATCGAAAGTACCACCACCAAGGTCATAAACGGCAACAACATTATCACCTTTTTTCTTGTCCATACCGTATGCAAGTGCAGCTGCAGTTGGCTCATTGATGATACGTTTAACTTCCAGACCAGCAATTTTACCGGCATCTTTAGTCGCTTGACGTTGAGAGTCATTAAAGTAAGCAGGAACTGTGATAACCGCTTCAGTGACTTTTTCACCCAAGTAGTCTTCAGCTGTTTTTTTCATTTTTTTCAGTACTTCAGCTGAGATTTGAGGCGGAGCCAATTTCTCACCCTTCACTTCTACCCATGCGTCACCATTGTCAGCTTTGCTGATGGAGAATGGCATAATGTCGATGTCACGTTGAACTTCTTTATCTTCCCAACGACGACCGATAAGACGCTTGATAGCATACAAGGTGTTTTGTGGATTAGTAACAGCTTGGCGTTTAGCTGGAGCCCCTACTAAAGTTTCACCATCGTTACTGTATGCAATAATAGATGGCGTTGTACGATCACCTTCTGCATTTTCTAAAATTTTAACTTTGTCGCCTTCTAAAACTGCGACACATGAATTTGTTGTACCTAAGTCGATACCAATGATCTTACCCATTAGCGTGTCTCCATAAAAAATTATTAAAACTAAGTCTTAGTATTTGTGGGGTTATTTTGATTTTTTTCAACATTAAATGTAAAAAAATCTCCACAAAAACGCTTATGCTTCGATGTCTACGCCACCTTCAGGGGCTCTAGAAACCATTACCATTGCAGGACGTAACAGCCTGCCATTAATTTCATAGCCTTTTTGCATGACGGCCATCACCGTATTAGGCGATAACTCTGCATTTTCTTGCATCGACATTGCCTGATGCAACTCTGGGTTGAAGGGTTCACCTTGCGGGTCAATCACTTTCAATCCGAATTTTTCTACTGTGCTTACAAATGACTTAAGGGTAATATCTACACCTTCTATCATAGGTTTGAGAGACTCATTATCAGGATCGGCTAATTGAATCGCTCTTTCCAGATTATCTGCCACTGGCAAAAGCTCTCCTGCGAAACGTTCTAAAGCAAACTTACGTGCTTTTTCCACTTCAGCCTCTGCACGACGACGAGCATTTTCCATTTCAGCTTTGGCACGCAAAACCGAATCTCTCTGCTCATTCACTGTTGCTTCAGCTTTTGCTAACGCTTCTTGTAACTTTGCAATTGTTTGATCGGAATCTCCGGCACCGGCATTTTCAGCCGCTTGTTCAACTTCAGCTTGTTCTGCTTGATTGAATTCAGGTTGTTCCTGTTGATTATTATCTGTTGGCTGTTGCTCTTTGCTCATGCCTTACTCCATCGCCTTTTTCACTTAACTTAAATCGGTTTATTTTCGAGTTGCGTTATTAATGGGGTTTGTTTAAACGGCTTCAAGGGTAAAGACCCCAGTTTTTTTAATGAAATAGGAAAAACATTTCCAATTGGAATTAAAAGCAAAGGGTTTTATAGTGAGTTTGGCTAATAAAAATAACGATATTTCAACAAATAGCCGCTGCAGAAGGATAAGAATTACTCCATGTTTACCCTTGTTTCCATGTCTACTGTCATATTTGTTTATTTAATCGCTTTATTCCTAGTAGGTTATTTAGGTGATAAATATTTACGACAAGGGCGACAGCACCCCATCATTTATAGTTTAGCCTTAGGCGTTCATTGTTCGTCATGGGCATTCTTCGGCACCACAACCCAAGCTACCCAATACGGCTGGGCGTTTGTACCTACATATTTAGGCATTATTTTGGTGATGCTTTTAGGCTTTGGTGCAATGAAAAAAATGGCGGAGATATGCCAACGAAATAACATCAGTTCTCTTGCCGATTTTATTGGAGTGCAATACAACAGTGCAAACCTACTGGCGGCCATAGTGTCATTGTTATGTTTTATTGGCGTGGTGCCTTATGTCGCATTGCAACTGGATTCAGTCGTAGATAGCTTAACTTTGTTAACCAATGAGTCCTCTACTAGAATGGGGCTCTATGTTGCCGTAGTACTTGCTGTATTAGCCATATTTCTTGGAGCTCGCTCTTTTGATTTAACCGATAAAAAGCCCGGATTAATGCTCACCGTTGCGTTTGCATCATCGTTGAAGCTTATCGCCCTAAGTTTTGTTGGCATATTCGTTTGTTATGAATTATTCAACGGCATATTCGATTTAATGGGTAAAGCACAGTTATCCTCCAAAGCACAACAGGTATTACAGACGAACTCAGGAATGTGGGTATACATAAGCCACGTTTTTTTAGGCATATGTGCAATGTTTTGTTTACCACGGCAATTTCATGTGAATTTCGTGGAGTACAAATCGAACACTGAGTTAAATACGGCTAGGTGGCTATTTCCACTATTTTTGGTGGGCATGGGCTTGTTCGTTCTTCCCATCGGCCTTGCTGGTCACATATTGTTTGATAAACAAGATGTTTCCACAGACATCTATGCACTTGCCCTGCCCTTAAAAGCAAATAGTGCTCTAACAACCTTAGTCAGCTTCGTAGGTGGCTTAGCCGCTGCAACTAGCATGGTGGTGGTGGCGACGCTAGCGGTCGGAATAATGATTTCCAATAACCTGATTACCCCTGTTTGGGTTAAATTTAAATTAATTAACCAAAACCAGAATAATTTAAGTCCTTCCATCATTTTATTTATTCGACGATTAACCATAGCTTCGGTATTAGCCGTCTCCTATTTTTATCACAAAGATGTTAGCTCAGGCTCGCCACTGGTCAATAGTGGTATTATTGCCATGGCTTTATTGGCGCAAACCTTTCCGATGATGCTCCTTGGTCTATATTGGCAGAAATCCAATAAATTGGCCGCCTATATTGGCCTACTCGTGGGCTCAGCAGGTTGGTTTTATTGGTTGCTTTGGCCCAGTATTACATCAAGCTACTATTTTGATCCTACTCCCACAGATTTAGAGTTGGGGCGTGGATTTATATTCAGTTTACTCGCTAATGGAATATGTTTTTGCATCATTGCCTGGTGCTCTCCCACTAAACCTGTCAACCAAGCTAATCATCCCCAAAATAACCTTCCTCAAAAACATCCAATTAAGCTCTCAAAATTATTGGCACTGACACAAAATGTGCTTAATGAAGATGAAATTAAAGGCCTCAAAAGCAAACTTGGTGAAGTCGATTTGAACAGCTTTGCTAGCATGAGTATTGTTGAATCTGTAGAAGGTATGTTGGCGGCTAAAATAGGCGGAGCAAGTTCACGAATATTAATCTCAGCCATCGCAGAAAAAGACGAAGTCCCAATAACCGAGTTAGTGGAATGGATGGAAGAAGCCGCGCAAACCTTTCAATTCAATCACGAAATATTGCAATCCAGTGTTGAGCATATCCAACAAGGCATTAGTGTAATTGATCCTGAACTAAAATTAATCGCGTGGAATCAACGCTATATTGAAATGTTTGACTATCCTGAGGGATATATTCATGCCGGCATCTCCATGCGAAAAATTCTGGCATTTAACGCCCAACGAGGGCTATTTGGTAGTATCGAGAACCCTCAACAGGAAATAGACAAACGTATTGAATATATCAAGCAAGGAAGTATTTATAAATATGTACGAAAACAACCAAACGGACAGGTAATTGAGCTCAATGGCGGCCCCCTGCCCGGCGGTGGATTTGTTACCACCTACAGCGATATTACAGAATATATGGAAATTCAACAGCAATTAGAACTAGCCAAATCGCAATTAGAAAGGCGCGTGGATCTGCGTACTGAAGAACTTAAACATTCCAATCAAGCATTAACCAAAGCCAAGCTGCTTGCCGAAAGAGCAAATGAAAGTAAAACGAAGTTCTTAGCCGCTGCAGGACACGACTTAATGCAACCTTTCAATGCAGCCAGTTTGTTTGGTGAACTAATACAGCAAAAATCAAACGAACCGGAAATAAAACTATTAAGCCAATCTTTGAATGACTCTATCAATAACGCTGAAGAGCTACTTTCACTGCTTTTAGACATGACAAAGCTAGAGTCAGGGGTACTTGAATCCCATATTCAAGAGTTCCCCATTGATGATGTTTTATCGCCTTTATTTAATGACTTTAATCTCATCGCCCAGCGCAAAAAATTGAACTTGATATACGTACCTAGCAGCGCAGTGGTAGTGTCGGATAAAAAGTTACTAAAACGCATAATTCAAAACTTATTATCCAACGCTATTCGTTATACACAGTCTGGAAAGATAGTAATGGGCTGCCGCCGAAACAAACAACATATTAAAGTCTGTGTTCTAGACACTGGCCCAGGTATTTCAACGGCTGATCAACACCATATTTTTGAAGAGTTTAGACAGTTAGATAAAACTAATATCCAACAAGGATTGGGATTAGGGCTGACGATAGTGGATCGGGTATCGTCATTACTCAACCACCCTATTCAGTTGCAATCGCAGCTTGGTAAAGGCAGCAACTTTTCAGTTTCATTGCCCCTTGGAAAACGCCTTAAAAATCCCGTTAAAACCGCCGACGCTATATTAGCAAAAACCGAGATTTTGCATGCTAGAACCGTTTTATTAGCCGAAAACGATCCGCAAACCCGTGAAGCGGTAGTGCAATTATTGGAAAGTTGGGAAGCAAAAGTGATCACCGTAGAAAACTTAAGTGGTCTTGAAAAAGTAAACGCAAATGAACACATAGATTTAATGCTGTTAGACTATCATTTAGATCACCAGTTGACCGGATTAGATATTGCCGAAAACCTTAGAAAAAAACTGCAATATAAAGTACCTGGCATCCTTAATTCATCTGATCGTAGCGATATCATGCGTGAAAATGCACAAAGAGCCGATCTTTTGTTTTTACCAAAACCCCTCAAAAGTGCGGCCTTAAAACGAATGTTGCGAAAAATTGGCTGGGCTAAAAGCGAATGAAATAGCGTGGTAATTAAGATACGACAAAGTCGCTTGCTGTTAACAAAATAACTTGTGCGGGTACAAGCAGCAGTTGCCTGTGGTATCACCAGCAAAAAGCCATGGCGCAACGCGAAATCCCCTGGGGTAAATCAAGAGTTATCACTTGATTATTTAAAACCTGAAGGACTTTATTCGTTATGTGATGGTTGGATTGCGCTTCACTATCCTAAGTGAAACGCTCTGTGCATAGCCGCATCTAGGATGTTGCTGGGGTGGAGGTTAGAGACCTTCGGCTACCCGATTAGGCATTTCGTTTTTCGAGGTAGGGTCAAATTTAAACTAATTTGTCGTTAGTGATGACAGTCTAAGATGTCAAGGGGCTAAGCACAATCGAAGTCACACTAGCAAAAATCGCGCAGAATACTGAAAATAAACACCCCAAAAACCGTAGGGGCTTATTTTTAAATGGCAACCAGAAAAGTATAGACCTAAATAACATATTGGCTTTTTCGTTTCCCGCCATGATTTTAATAATCAAAACGATAAATAAAGGAAATGAGCTGAGCAGTAGTGAATAAATATAAACTGAGGTTAAATTTTCAAATTTGAGAGCCAACATTACGGTTTCAGGAATAGCCTTTATGGCCAATATTTTGTCGCCACTAAAAGCTCCTCCAAAATCTGCAAACCATATATAGGTTATTGTGGTTAATAGAAGAAATAAAGTGAGCTTTGATAGCTGGTCAATAAAAATCATAAGCAAGCTAACTCCCAAACCTGCGCTGATAAAGCGACCGAGCAACATGGAATATGTTGAAAAAATGAAGAAATTTGTCAGATAGGTAACGACGAACCCATTGCCTAAAAACTGTGATAAAAAGCCTGATGTCATAAGATATGAATAGAAGCCCTCGGTTCTAGAGGTATATATACAGAGAAATAGAAAAAGTGAAATACAGGTCAATATAAGAACATTAAATGAAAAGTTAAAAATTCCATTGTCTAGTGAAAAGTATCTACCTAAAAACAGCTCAATTTCTTTGGCTACTTTTGATTTAGATGGGTTCTCGCTCGTGCCATGAATATAGCTATACACTACCTGTGTACCTTCCTCGCTTAACGCTTTGTCTGAATTCCATATTGCTAGGCCTAATAAAATGGAGGGCATAACTCCAGCCTGAACGAGAGACCAAACTAATTCGGAAACTTCCATCTAAGTACCTTTATGCATAACGCCGCGCCCTGCGGAATTTAGGAGCACCAGCGAATAAATTCTCCATAGCAGCGCCTTGTGTACGCCCAGCATGGGCATGAACTAAATAAGGTGAAATTCCTCGGTAGGAAGATCACCGCTTATTCAACTTACGTTATTAAACGTTAACGATTAAGGAATGGCAAGGGTTAAACCGCGAGGTTTTATCTAAAGGAAGCCGGATGTTGAAGGTGAGTTAGCAGCTAATTGCAGGAGCAATATACAACAGCTTTGGCTGGTCCCGAAGGGTGAGCCTCGTCAGACTTGAATACACGAATGCCATCCGGTAGCGGCATGGAAACGAGTTCGAGCCGATAAAGGAGCCACTGGCATCGATGGGATGATCATTGATGACTTCCCCCGTTTGGGCAAAAGATGGAAACTGGAAACGTATAATGGCTGAGCTACGCTAAGGCCAATATCATCCATCACAGGTTATACGCGTTGAAGTTGATAAACCCGAGGCGGTGAACGTCAACTGGGCATTCCAATCGTTGTCGACCGTGTGATCCAACAAGCCATTGCTCAAGTGCTCACGCCTATCTTCAACCCCACCTTCTCGAACAACAGTTATCTACGGGTTTATACCAAATTCTTGTTGTTTTGCTTTACTTAACCTTTGCGAGACTAAACGATAAGATTCAATTAGGTAATACTCCAACTCTTCATTAGTATGAGATTGAGCGTTAATTTGTTGAATCCACTTCATACCCCGATTAGCAAAATATGGGGCGGGAATATAACCTTGTCGTTCGCACAGAAAATAGTAATTCTGTTCAGAGGCTTTAAAGGTAAATGCAGGTTTTTTATCTTTACTCCAGCCTCCAATTGCAAAAACTTTTCCGCCAATTTTCCACACATGAGAATTGCCCCACTGCATAACATAGGTGGTTGACTTGAGTGCACCACAAAAATGATTAAACTCGTCGTAATTCATATTGATTATTTAGATTAACCGTTTTAAATAATGCTAAACAGCCAGATAATCTTGGGCAATGTCAGAAAAAATCACACTTGATTCATCAGTTGTTTAAATAACACCCCAGCTTGGGTTCGGTTATTTAACTTCAACTTTTTGAGTATGGCCGAACCATGCTGTTTGATGGTGGTTTCTTTGATACCCAGTTCGTAAGCGATTTGTTTATTTAACAAACCATCAGCCATCATTTTAAGCACTACAAATTGTTGTGGTGTTAATTGTTCCAAATTTTTCGCAAATTCAGACTCTTCTGCTGGAAGTTTTGCTTCAACCTGAGCAATCAAATGTTCGGGTAACCATTGCAGACCATCCAATACTTGTTCAATAGCATTGGCGATTTCAGACAATGAGCTGGATTTTGGAATAAATCCACTCGCACCTAAGTTAATCGCTTTTTGAATAATTAAAGGTTTCTCTTCACCAGAGACAATGACCACTAAAACATCGGGATGTAATAGGCGGATTTGACTCAACCCGAACAAACCATCATTGCCTGGCATATTTAAATCTAAAAACACCAATTCAATTTCTGGATCCTGATTTAGCGCTGACAAGGTTTCTTGTAACGTCGAGGTTTCAGTGATGTGATCATCGAATAACGCACTTACAGCCTGTTTAAGGGCAATACGAAATAACGGATGATCGTCTGCGATAAGCGCTTTAACTGACATACTGTATGATTATTTGCGGCTACTATGCTTGGCAGCATATGAAAGGTTGCTGCTAAGCTCAAGTTATATTAATAATAAAACCATAAAAAAAGGGCGACTAGGTCGCCCCTGGGGAACAGCACAGGATGCCGTTAGAAAGTGTAGCCCACTGTAAGGTGAACAGTACGTGGATCGCCGTAATAGCCGATCAACGTGGTGTCGCCTCCTAGTCCAGGCAATAAATCACCATCGGCATTGCGGCCACCGGTGAAGTTATAACCACCTACCCGATACTCTTCATCTGCTAGGTTTTTAGCATGTAAACCGGCTGTCCATTGGCCATTATCGCTATACCAATTTAAGCTCAGGTTAACCAGTCCATACCCTTCTTGACGTAATAATTCATCAGGTGACTCGAATAACTCATAATCATCACGATAGTAATAATTACCGTTGAAAACGAAGTCGCCCATATCAGTGCTAAATTCGTATTTCACGCCCGCATTGAAGGTAAAATCAGGGGTATTTGAAATAACAAAGTTATCTGATAAATCAATAGGGTTACCCGCAGCATCTACAGAGAAAACTTCGGTAAACTCAGCATCAATGGTACCTAAGGCACTAGTGAAAGTAAGCCCCTCAGCAGCAAGGTAGGTAAGTTCAATTTCAAGACCATTTGCATCCGACTCACCCACGTTCGCAATTCGCTGCGTAGGCTCAGCCAAGTCATCAGAAGGTACATTCACCACGTACTGTCTATCGGTGTAATCTAATTTGAATAGGGTTGCGTTGAGTCTAAATGAGTCAGTTACATCACTTTTCATACCGATTTCGTATGAATCAACAATCTCTGGGGCGGCCGCTGGCTGGAAGAACGTGGCTCTAGGGTTATACATGCCTGATTTGAAACCTTGCGAGTAACTACCGAAGAACATGGTTGAGTCTGTTAAAGCATACTCCAAGCCGAGTCTAGGGGTTAAGCGAGACCAGGTTTCAGTATCATCGATCACCACATTTGGCGCATAATCTGGTCTAACATAACCATCTACCCAACCAGAGTTTGGATAAGCTTGACCAAGTCGGGTTCCTGCTTCCACCATTCCGTGTTTTTCGTCTTTTGTATAACGCAGTCCTACAGTCGTCGAAAGTTTATCCGTAATGTCATAAGACACTTGACCATACAGGGCTAAACTTTTTGTATCTGTACAACCGCTTTGCTCGATTGAAATTCCAAATGCCATCAAATAAGCGTCGTAGATACCACAGGCCTCAGCATCGTAATAATAGGCTCCTGACACAAAAGTGAGGCCATCCCCTACATAATTTAATTGGAATTCCTGAGAAATCTGTTCATCAGTATAAGTAGCTGGTGTATCAAAAATACCTAAAGGCGTGCTATCAAAGTCGATATTAGTGGGTGAATCCCCTTCACGGCTTGCGGTCACTGATTTAAATGCCCAACTATCGTTAATATCCCACTCTACCGTTAAGCTCATGCCTTCGGTTTCAACTTTGTTCCAAGTAGGTAAACTTGAATAAGAGTCGTAAACACTATCAGGTTGTGGCGCATCCGTTAAGATACTGTCGGAAAGTCGATATCCGCCCTTAGCATTTGATTCATCTTTGGTTTTGTCATAATTAAAACGAACGAATACATCTTCTGTGGCTTGATACTCCAAGGTAAACCGAGCAGCTTGGACATCTTTATTATAGTTTTCAGTATCCTGCCCTTCTGGGGCTACTAAGAACTCACCAAAACCATCTCGATTTAAACTGGCTACAGCAAATCCAAAGAATAGGTCTTCGGTAATAGGGATTTGGCCAGACACTTTTAAGTCTCTTTGCGAATAACTACCCACTGTTGCATTGACTGACAACTCAGTGTCACCAGACATTTTTTTAGTTACATACTTAATTGCACCACCAATGGTGTTCTTTCCATACAAGGTCCCTTGAGGGCCACGAAGCACCTCAACTCGTTCCAAGTCGAACAAATCTAAAACTGCTCCTTGGGGTCTGGAAATATAAACATCATCAATGTACACACCTACACCAGGTTCAAAACCCCAAACAGGATCTTGTTGACCGACACCACGAATAAACGCAGTTAATGTTGAGTTGGTACCACGGCTTACTTGTAAAGTAGTATTGGGTGATTGTTGTTGGATCTCAGTCATTACTGACATCCCTTTTTCCATTAACTCTACAGCTCCAAGAGAGGTAAGAGAAACTGGAACTTCTTGCAGACTTTCTACGGTTTTACGCGCAGTAACTTCAATTCTTTCTAAGCCACCTTTAGATTCTTCTTGTGCAACTACTTGCCCTGATAGACAAGATAATGCAACGGCAGATGCTAGAGTCGAAAGTTTTAAAAGCTGTCTTTTTTGAGCGCTAGATTGTGTGTGTGTGTGTGTTTCATAGAGTGTCCTTCTTACACAGTTTCTTTTTATAAAGTTGTTAGTTTCGCTGCGGTCACAGTGACAGTGTAATTACTCTAATCTAGTTCAAAATGTTTTACCTTAGTACCATAGTACTATGTCTTAAATCGGAAAAAAGATTAACACTATAGCCCGCACTCATAACTGGATTTAACCCAGTTCCCTGAGTGAAATGATATGTATCTCTGCGGTCACAGATTTTTGTATCATTTAAAAAAGGGAATAAAAATGCTGAGTCTCATTGGCTTAATCGGTGGCTTATTTTTACTCATAGTCTTGACAATCAGAGGCATGAATCTTTTTATTGCAGCCCCTCTATGTGCACTTATCGTTGCTTTAACGAGTGGATTACCGGTTTTCATCGGTGATACCAATTTTGTCGAAACCTACATGTCGGGTTTTGCAGGGTTTGTTGCAAACTGGTTCTTCATGTTCTTGTTAGGAAGCTTGTTCGGTAAATTTATGGAAGACACGGGCGCAGCTGATGCTGTTGCCAAAGCGATTATCGGTCGCCTTGGTAAACAACATGCGGTAGCTGCTGTCGTTATTGCCTGCGCCATTCTCACTTACGGCGGCGTAAGTGTATTTGTTGTGGCATTTTCTGTTTATCCCATGGCATTGAGTCTTTTCAAAGACGCGAATTTACCCAGACGCTTTATCCCTGCTGCTTTAGCCTTTGGATCGGTAACATTTACAATGACCTCAGCGGGCTCACCAGAGATACAAAATTGGATCCCCATTAAATACTTAGGAACATCACCTTTTGCAGCGTGGGAAGTGAGTTTAGTAGTAGCTATTTTCATGGCAACCCTTGGTTTCTGGTGGATTAGAAAAATGATGAATAAAGCTATTGCAGCTGGTGAATGTTTTGAGACCAAAGATCACGACCCCAAAATTACAGAGCGACACTATCCTCACTGGGTGACAGGGTTAATCCCCTTGTTAGTGGTGTTAATTTTATCCTATACCTTTCATGAATCGTTACAACAGATGGCGTTGATTGTCGCTTTAGGTGGCGGAGTATTGACCCTGATGATCATCAATTTTAAGTACTTCCATAACCTGACCGCTGCCGTGGGTGTTGGCACAACGGGGGCGCTTATTGCCATAGGCAACACTGCGGCTGTAGTAGGCTTTGGCACCATTGCTAAGTCTACCGAAGCGTTTCAAACGGCAGTGGAAGTCATGACTCAAATTCCAGGTAATGAATTAATTGGTGCGGCCATAGCCGTCAGTGTAATCGCCGGATTAACCGGTTCAGCCTCGGGCGGCCAAGCGATTGCGCTACCTTTAGTTGGCCCACATTATATGGACCAAGGTGTCGATCCTGAACAATTACATAGAATTGTATCAATCTCTTCTGGCGCATTGGATTCACTGCCCCATAACGGTTATGTTGTGACCACCATACGTGGGATCTGCCACGAAACCCATCAACGTGCTTATTGGGCAGTAGGTGCGTTAACCGTCGTAATCCCATTAATTGGTTTAAGTTTAGCTATCGCACTTTTCACTTTCTTTTAATAGTGAAACTGGAAATAAAGGAAATAGGTTTGAAATTTAATTATCGCATTTGCCTAAAAAGTTGTTTTTTACTGTTAATTTTGAGTATGCAAACTGCCTGTGCAAACTCGGTAAGTAGCCATAAAACAGCGGTTGACTCGAGCAACACTAAGTCCACGCTTTTAGTAGAAAAAAAATCGTTTACGACACAAAACTTCCAAACGTTTGGTGGCAAAACCATTGAAAAGGTCAGTGTTGGTTGGGAAAGCTATGGCAACTTAAGCACCGAAAAAGACAACGTAATTTTAATTACCCATTATTTCACCGGTAATTCTCACGCCGCGGGAAAATATCAACAAAGTGACAATGCCGCAGGATATTGGGACGCTATTATCGGCCCTGGTAAAGCCATAGATACAGATCGCTTTTTTGTTATAAGTGTGGATAGTCTTGCTAATTTAGGAGCACATAATCCAAACGTGATCACTACAGGGCCAGCTTCAACTAACCCCAAAACCGGTAAACCCTATGGTCTCGATTTTCCAGTGCTCACCATCCGTGATTTTGTCAATATTCAAAAACAAGTTTTAGAGTCTTTAGGGATTTCAAAATTATATGCCGTAGTGGGTCCATCAATGGGCTCAATGCAAGCACTGGATTGGGCAATTGCCTATCCTAATTGGGTAGAACGCATGGTATCAGTAATAGGCGCAAGTGAAGCGGATGCATGGACCTCCGCCAAACTCGAACATTGGGCGACTCCCATTAAACTGGATAAAAATTGGCAACAAGGAGACTATTATTCGAGTCAGGGGCCATTAGATGGGCTAGTCGCCTCGTTAATGTTAATTACCCAAGATGCCCTCTATCCCGATTTTTTCAATCAAGTGGGCAATGATATTAACTTCAAGGCATTGGAAGCTGCAGCGCTTGAAGATATCCGTCAATCTCCCAGCATCATTAATTGGTTAAGAGCAAGAGCTCAAGCTCGCGCTGAATCTATGGACGCTAATCATCTCTTGTATTTGGTTCGCGCTTGCCAATTGTATATTGCCGGCCACCAAGGTGATTTAAATAACGCACTGGCAAAAGTAAAGGCAAAAACCCTATTCTTACCGGCCGCCACCGACCTGTTGTTAATGCCTTACAATTTAGAGTCTACCCATCAAATGCTATTGGATAACGGCAAAGACAGTGAGCTTTCGATTCTTCCAGGCACCTTGGGCCATTTAGAAGGTGTTACTGGTATTAGTAAGCACGGAACCCTAATCCAATCATTTTTAAATAAATAGGTTATCAAATCATATGAGAAAATTACGTAATCTGGTTATCTGTATGGGGTTAACCGCAATTGTGCCAATCAATGTGTCGATCAGCGCTGAAACGACCGATTTAAATTTAGATATAAATGAAATCACCATATCGGGTTTATCGAGCGGTGGCTATATGGCTAACCAATTTCACATCGCTCATTCTGATTGGGTAAAAGGTACTGCTATTATTGCTGCTGGATCTTATTATTGTGCTCAAGGAAGCATTACCACTGCATTGTCTGAATGTGTAAATAAGCAATCGTCTGAATTCTCATTAGAGCCTTTGCAAACGCAGTTGATGCAATACGCTAGCGAAGGATTAATTGCTCCTCTATCCAACTTACAAGACAGTCGAGTTTGGTTGCTACATGGCAAATTAGATGCAAAGATTTCTTCTCCAGTGGCCAACGCCCTTTACCAGCAATACCAAGGGTTAGTATCAGATAAAAATTTAACTTACATTAAAGACAAACCCTTTGCGCATCACTTCCCTACACTATCAACGGGTTCTTCCTGTGATACATCCGAATCCCCCTTTTTAGGTAACTGTAATTATGATGCAGCTGGTGAGTTTCTAAATTTTTTATTTCCTCAGTTAAATTCCCCTAACCAGAAATCTAGCGGCACGATTACCGCAATTAATCAACACAAACTGGGGAGGGAACCCGCTGAGACTATGGCTAAAACGGGTTATGTGTATATCCCTAAAAGCTGCGCAGAAGGTCAGCAATGCCAAGTCCATGTTAATTTCCATGGATGTAATCAAAATGCTGAGACCATAGGTCAAGACTACATCATTGGAAACGGATTAAATCGCTGGGCGGATAACAATCAGTTAATCGTTTTATATCCTCAAACATCAACCTCTATGATGCTTCCAATGAATCCTCAAGGTTGTTGGGACTGGTGGGGATACACCGGTGAAAATTACGCAACGGCTCACGGAAAACAAATTGAGGCAGTTAAAAACATTGTGGAATCACTTGCCGCTCAATCAAAATCTAAAGGATAAAAAATGCAAAATAAGACCATATTAATAACTGGCGCCGCCAGTGGTATTGGTTTTGGTATAGGCCAATACTTAGGAAAGATGGGGCACAAGATCATTGTCGCTGATATTAATCAGCAAACGGCGCAAAGCGCAGTGGATAAATTAAGCGCAAATAATATAGATGCGCGTTCAGTGCAACTAGATGTGAGTGATCCTGAACAAATAGAGGCATTACCTGCAAAATTGTTACCCGATAAAGTTGATGTACTGATTAACAACGCTGGAATTCAACATGTCTCTCGGTTGGAAGACTTTCCAGCTCAAAAATGGCAACAACTGATCAATATCATGCTTGTTGGTCCCGCCATATTAACAAAAGCATTTTTACCCCATATGCGCGAACAAAACTACGGTCGTATTATCAATGTAGGTTCTTTGCACTCGGTGGTTGCCTCCCCTTACAAGTCTGCTTATGTGGCGGCCAAACACGGTTTATTAGGTTTCGCAAAAACCTTAGCTCTTGAAACGGGTGATTGCGATGTCACCATCAACACCTTGTGTCCAGGTTACGTTAAAACCCCACTAGTAGAACAACAAATTGCAGCGCAAGCGGTAGAAAATGGTATCAGTGAAGAGGATGTAATCAATAAAATCATGCTTGAGCCTATGCCTAAAAAAGCTTTTATTGAAATTGAGGAATTGGCAAGCACTGCGGCATTTTTGATCAGTGATGCGGCTAAAAATATGACGGCGCAAGCACTGGTGATAGACGGAGGTTGGACAGCACGATAAACATTATTTGAGACGGTCTTAACTATCATGCTTGGTTTTCAAGACTAAGCATGGTTATACTGAGTTTTTGAATTTAAATAGAATGTTATGCCATTTAAAACTATAGGTCTAATTGGAAAGCCTGCACATGAAGGTGCAAACAAGAGCCTTAACGCTATTTTGCAATTTCTGAAACGAAGAGGTTGTCGCATTCTGGTCGAAACTAAGGTTTCAAGCATGCTACAAGGGAATGGTTTTGAAACGGCTGAATTAGAAGATATAGGTTTACAAGCAGATTTAGCTATTGTTGTGGGTGGCGATGGAAATATGCTTGGTGCCGCTAGGGTGTTAGCGCAACATGATGTAGCTGTAGTAGGCGTTAACCGTGGTAACCTTGGATTCTTAACCGACATCCACCCAGATGATATTGAACGCCAACTAGAATGCCTTTTTAATGGTGAATTTGTTAGAGAGCAGCGTTTTATTTTACAAGTTGATGTATTCCGAGAGGGCCAGCAACAAAGCTCTAATTCGGCCATCAATGAAGTGGTACTGCATCATGGTAAAGTGGCTCACATGATGGAGTTTGAAGTATATATTGATGATAACTTTGTGTTCAGTCAGCGTTCCGATGGACTCATTGTTGCCACACCGACCGGTTCAACTGCATATTCTCTATCAGGTGGAGGCCCAATACTCACCCCCAACTTAGATGCCTTAACACTGGTGCCCATGTTCCCTCACACCTTGAGTAGCCGGCCTATAGTGGTTGATGCAAACAGCGTAGTAAGAATGATAGTATCCAATGATAATACGGATAACCTGCAAGTAAGTTGTGACAGCCACATTGCTTTAACGGTTTTTCCTGGTGACGAGATTTTTATCAAGAAAAACCAAGAGAGATTGTCGCTGATCCACCCCAAAGACTATAACTACTTCAACGTACTTCGCACCAAATTAGGTTGGGGTTCAAAATTATATTAATTTTTAACCGCTAAATCGCAATTCTACTTTACATGCAGCAAATATTGTATATATTTACAGTTACTGTATATTTAAACATGTATTTATTGTTATGTTAATTCACTTATCTGTCCAAAATTTAGCAGTTGTTAAGTCATTAGACGTTGATTTTAAGCAAGGCCTTAGCGTGATCACCGGTGAAACTGGTGCCGGTAAGTCTATTGCCATTGACGCACTTGGGTTGTGTTTAGGCAATCGTGCGGATGCCGGTATGGTCCGCCCTAACTGTGACAAAGCTGATGTTTGCGCCACCTTCGATATTACTAAGCTTCCAAAAGTTAAAGCATGGCTGAATGAGAATGATTTGAGTGAGCATGAATTAGCAGAACATGAACCGCAAGAGCTGATGATCCGCCGAGTAGTTTCCTCTGAAGGACGCTCTAAAGCCTATGTAAATGGATACCCAGTTCCAGCACTACAGCTTAGAAATTTAGGTTTACAATTAATTAGTATCCACGGTCAACATGCTCACCAATTATTGCTTAAATCTGATGTACAAAAGCAATTAGTCGATAATTTTGCGGAGCATGAAAATTTACTCAGCACAGTTAAACAACAATATGATCTGCTTAACAATGCCCAAAAACAAATGACCGTTCTTTTGGCGGGCACGCAAAAACGTACAGACCGGCGTAATTTACTGCAATACCAAGTTCAAGAATTAGATGAATTTAATTTAGCTGATAATGAATTTGTTGAATTAGAAATAGAACATAAAAAATTAAGTAACAGCCAAGCACTTTTGGAACAATCACAAAAAAGCTTTTATCAACTCTATGATGCCGATGAAGGCAGTGCATTAAACGCGGTACAAAGCAGTATAGATATGCTTACAGAGCTTGAGGAACACGATCCTGAATTATCTCCTATTGTCACCGTATTGAATGAGGCATTAATTAATATCGACGAGGCATCTAATCAATTACGTGCCTATACGGACCGTTTAGAAATTGATCCCATGAGAATGCAGCAAATTGAACAGCGTTATTCACAAGCGCTAGATTTAGCAAGAAAACATGGTGTGCGACCTGAGGAACTATTTGACCATCATCAACATTTGTCAGCTGAGTTAAAAGAGTTAGACAATCAAGATGAATCTCTGGAAGAATTACAGGGCAAGCTCGCAATACTGCAACAAAGCTATATCAGTGCAGCAGAAAAATTAAGTAAAAGCAGAAACAAAGCTGGTAATAAATTGGCCAAGTTAGTAGAGCAACACATTCAAGATATGAATATGTCGCAAGCAAAATTTTCTGTTTGCATAGAATTTGATCCACAGCTGGCTCCCTCGCCCTCTGGTTTAGACAAGGTGAAGTTTTTAATCTCCACAAATCTAGGCATACAAGCAGATACTTTGGAAAAAGTAGTGTCCGGTGGTGAACTTTCTCGAGTTGGCCTTGCCTTACAGGTGATTAGTGCTAAAGGTAACTTAATCCCAACTATGATTTTCGACGAGGTAGACACTGGAATTAGTGGGCCTACGGCTTCTGTAGTTGGAAAATTGTTACGGAAACTAGGGCAAACAAGCCAAGTGATATGTGTCACTCACTTACCTCAGGTAGCTGCTAGTGGTCATCAGCAAATGTTTGTGACTAAGTTTTCAGATAAAAAGACCACTGAAACACATATGCTTTGTTTGCAAGAAAGTGAGAGAATTGAGGAGTTAGCTCGATTATTAGCTGGCGATACTTTGACTAATTCAGCTATCGAAAATGCCAAAGAATTGCTGAGCAGTTATCATTAGTCTCGATTAAATATTGATTGCAGGCCTCATGGTGAGTTAGCATGCGTGTCCAGAAATAGGCAGCCTTAACGGCTTAGCTAAATTAATTATTTAACTTAAATGAAAGAATGAATGAAGTATAAAAGTATAATAGTTGCTGTAGTAACAACATTGTTTTTGTCTGGTTGCACAGATTGGATATACCGTATTGACGTTCCCCAAGGCAATTTCCTTCAGGAAAAAAGCGTTAAGCAACTACGAATTGAAATGACCAAGGAACAAGTCATATATGTTCTTGGCCGCCCTGTTGTTCAAGATTCTTTTGACCATGATACATGGTATTACGTCTACGAAATGAAACGGGGTATGAGTAAACGTGGTGAAGACTTTCGTAAAGAATTAATCATTCATTTTGAAGACGAAAAAGTGGCTAGCGTAACTGGTGACTTTGAGCTTTCCGAAGATTTTAATACGCCATTAGATCAGTAACAAATAGCTAAATTACCACCTATATGCCACCTTAAATCTTCATAGTAGGGGCATATAGGCTTGTTAGTGAATTTCTGAGTGAGTAAGTTTTAATATATTAATCTTAAGCGCCATCAAGCTCGTTACGTTTGTATTTATTTACCTTACTCTTTACGATTGTAGTTACGTTAGTAGTCACCTTAGTATTAGTCATTACATTAGCTTAATTCTGAGCTGACAATTATTATTTATCCCCCTGCTTTAGTCCTACTAAGCTTCCCCTCTTCATTCCGGTTGTTTTCTGGTTAATCCGTGTTTACGCGCTAGGACTTGGTATTCGCTCGACTGTTTTCCACTGTGTCTGCTAAACAACTCCCTCACCAGACGCTAATTTCTTATTATCACTTTAAACTAGCTGGTTACCCTCCTGCTTAGCTTTTATTCCACCCTTTACACCCAGTCCGCGATTAATATCAACAAACCCCATCAAAACTTAGTTATTTATGGCATAATCCCGCGCAAAATTTATATGTCTTTTATCAATAGGAATTGCCATCGTGTTAGCTACTGCCAATATCACCATCCAATTTGGTGCCAAGCCTCTTTTTGAAAATGTTTCCGTTAAATTTGGAGAGGGAAATCGTTACGGTCTTATCGGCGCTAACGGTTGCGGTAAATCCACGTTTATGAAAATTCTGGGTAATGATTTAGAACCATCATCAGGTAACGTCACCAAAGATCCTAATGAACGAATTGGTAAACTAAAACAAGACCAGTTCGCCTTTGAACAATACTCTGTAATTGATACCGTGATCATGGGTCATGAAGAGTTATGGAAAGTAAAAGAAGAGCGTGATGCGATTTATGCCAATCCTGAAATGACCGAAGAGGATGGCATAAGAGCAGCAGAATTAGAGTCTGAGTTTGCCGAAATGGATGGCTACACCGCAGAATCCCGGGCAGCAGAACTGCTAACTGGTGTGGGCATTGAAGAGGCCCTGCATTATGGCCCTATGAGTGAAGTGGCTCCAGGCTGGAAATTACGGGTGTTGTTAACCCAAGTTCTATTTTCCGATCCAGATATCATGTTGCTTGACGAACCGACCAACAACTTGGATATTGATACCATTCGCTGGTTGGAAGATACGCTAAACTCACGTAACTGTACCATGATCATTATTTCCCACGATCGTCACTTCCTAAACAGTGTTTGTACTCATATGGCGGATTTAGATTACGGTGAATTAAGACTTTTCCCTGGCAACTACGATGAGTATATGACCGCAGCGACCCAATCCAGAGAACGTTTATTGTCTGACAACGCTAAGAAAAAAGCGCAAATTGCAGAACTAAAATCTTTTGTCAGCCGTTTCTCTGCAAATGCATCAAAATCGAAACAAGCCACTTCCAGAGCGAAACAAATAGATAAAATCCAACTAGATGAAGTTAAACCCTCTAGTCGTCAAAACCCATTTATTCGTTTTGATCAGGACAAAAAACTGCATCGATTAGCCCTTGAAGTGGAAGGACTCAGTAAATCCTTTGACACTCCCCTATTCTCAAACCTGGATTTAATGATCGAGGTCGGCGAAAGAGTTGCCATCATTGGTCCTAATGGTGCGGGTAAAACAACGCTGATGCGCTGCTTATATGGAGATATTGCTGCTGACAGTGGTATTGTAAAATGGTCTGAGAACGCATCCATCGGTTATTACGCCCAAGACCATGCACACGACTTTGAAGAAGACAAAACTTTACTAGACTGGATGTATCAGTGGGGTAAAGAAGGTGATGACGAACAGGTTATTAGAGGGACACTGGGCAGATTGTTATTTTCCCAAAAAGAAATTGATAAGTCCGTCAAGGTGATATCTGGTGGTGAGCAAGGCCGCATGATCTTCGGCAAACTCATTCTTCAGAAAAACAATGTATTGTTAATGGATGAACCCACCAATCACTTGGATATGGAGTCTATTGAGTCATTAAACCTAGCTCTTGAAAACTACCCTGGTACCTTGTTATTTGTCAGCCACGACCGCGAGTTTGTATCTTCATTGGCAACTCGCATTCTGGAAATTACAGAAGACGGCATTGTCGACTTTAGAGGTAACTACGAAGATTACTTAAGCAGTAAAAAACTCGTTTAATTAAGCTAACTTAACTAACCTGTAGGCGGTAAAGGTATGCAAAATAAAACCAAAAACATCGGCGTTTTTGTGGATGTGCAAAATGTGTACTACACCTGCCGACAGGCTTATCAAAAACAGTTTAATTATCGACAGTTTTGGCAGCACCTCTCAACTCGCGGCAACATAGTGGTTGCCAATGCCTATGCCATTGCCCGTCAACATGACCAACAAATTAAATTTCAAGATGCCCTTAGGCATATTGGTTTTGAAGTTAAACTAAAACCCTTTATTCAACGCAGCGATGGCACAGCTAAAGGTGACTGGGATGTTGGTATTACCGTTGATATGATCGATCAATCACCGCTTCTAGACGAGGTGATTTTACTCAGTGGAGATGGCGACTTTGCGGTATTAATGGGTTATATCAAAAGCAAGTATCAGGTTTCAACACAGGTCTATAGCGTTCCTCAACTCACCGCCAAAACCTTAAGCGATTGCGTGGATATATATCATCCTATTGAAGCCAATTCAGCATTCCTTAAATAATCGTCAACACACTTCGCTACCATTTGTTTAGTGCTTCAGCAAAATACTGTACATACAAACAGTATTAAGCTATATTTATCCTTGATGGCACAAAACCAACAGAAATATGAGGAAACATAATGGCTATTATTGTGAGATATGTTGTTGAGCGAAATGGAGAAGAAAAACTTGTGACTTCTGACAAAAAGGCGGCTGATCAATATGACAAAATGCTTGATGTTGCGGATAATCTAGGCACTTATATCCAAGCAAAAGGCATCAAATTGCCAAATGATGTTGCCGAAGACCTCACTATTTTATTGTCTAAAAATAAAGACGTCATTGCCAAATTATTTAAAGGCACAGATGCGGATTCCATATTAGAACAAGAAAAAGCGGAAGTAGTTAAGATGGATAAAAAGAAAGCTTAATTAGTAAGATACTTTATCCTAGTTTAAAAACACGCTTACGCGTTTGTGTAAGCGCTGGTTCACTTTCTCGATTCTATATATCAATCAAGAAAGTGATACTCCAGTTACCACAAACATGGAAAAGCGAGCCTTTTAACAATAGTGTTATTCCGAATCTATTGCTTCTCTTATCTTATCGATAAACTCTAAACGTTTACTATCTAAATTCGAATCGGTAGCCGTGGGCCAATTACCATTAAATGCAATCACGAGATCTCTATTAGGATCGACAAATATTGTTTGTCCAAAGATACCATCAGCAGTAAAACTGCCGTCATCGAATGTCCACCATTGGTAACCGTAGCCCCTGCCCTCAACACCTATTTCAGTTTGTGTAGTGGTCGCCTTAGCTAACCAGTTATCGGGTAAAACAGATTGCCCATTTATTCTGCCTTGTTCTAGTATAAACAAACCGTAGCGAGCAAAGTCTCGTAAGCTTGCTTGAATGCAACAGCCAGAAATTTCATTACCATCAGCCCCCAAAATCCAGGTTGCTTTGTTAGCCATACCAAAAGGCTGCCAGATCTTTTCAGTTAGATAATCTGCCAGTCTTTTACCGGTAGCTCGCTCTACCAAAATACCAATTAGGTTAGTCTCACCTGTTGAATAATTCCACTTTTCTCCCGCAGGATGAGCCCTATTTAGCATTCGCATATAACTAACTATTGTTGGCAAACCGTCTTCTGCTTGGTGATTATTAAATAACGCCACATCAGAGTTTGTATCGTAATAATCTTCATTCCACGCCACACCTGATGTCATGGTTAGCAATTGTTCAATGGTCACATCGTCATAGACAGAACCTTTTAGCCCCGCAATATAATCAGACACAGGATCCTTGAGACTACGAATATGACCTTCCTTTAGCGCAATCCCCACTAAGCTTGAGGTAAATGATTTCGCCACTGAAAAGCTCGTCCAACGTCCTTGTTGTGAATGTCCAAGTGCGTATTTTTCAAATCTAATTTTGCCTTTATGCAGGATTAAGCCGCCAGCCAAACGCTGCTCGTCAAAAAACCTATCGACATCTTCATTAACAACGAGTGCCTCGCCTTTAGGCAACACTCTAATATTATCTGCTGGTGTAATTTCCCGGGATTTCACCAGAAATGACAGTTGATCTAGCACTAGAAAACCTGCATCTCGCTGGCTTTGACTCCAGAACAGGACATCAGTATCTTTAGGTGGATCTAAGAGCAAGGAACGCCAAGTCGGTCCAATCCACCAGCCCCCGATGACAGCAATGATTAAAATTACTAAGAATGTACTAAATATCCATTTTATTGCAGTTTTCATACTCGTCCCTATTTGTCTTACAAGACATAGCTTATGGTGAGATCTTTCGGTTTAGGTTTTTTGTTCTGTTAATTGCGCAAATGCGCGCACCGGAAAGGTACCAAAACCTTTGATTTTTACCGGCACCGCATAAAAATAAAACCCTTTATCTGGCAGCGATTGCAAATTGCACATGTGTTCAACAATTAAAATATCCGCCCCCAATAAAGTACTATGAACTGGCCTTGCACCGCCGCGAGTATCATCTATATTATGGCTATCAATACCCACCAATGACACGCCACTTTCCTTCAAGAAAATAGCTGCGTCTTCCGTTAGATATGGATGATTTTCATAATACAGGTCCGTATTCCAATGACGAGACCAGTTGGTTTCTATGAGCACGGCTTTATTGGTTAAATCTAATTGTGCAAAGTAGCTTTCATCAATTGCTAAAATATTTTCAGGGATAGTAATTTTAACCCCATCTAGATGAGCAACTGATTCAAGTGAAAGTTCAGAAAGATCATCGCCATCAGCATAACGATGAAATGGGGAATCGATATATGTGCCAGTATTAGAGCACATTTCAATTTTACCGATTTGAAATGACGTGCCTTCGTCATAGTGCGATTTTGACGCTTCTCGGCTCAAGTAGTCGCAAATGATTGGAGCTGGTAAGCCTTTGTAGGTCACTAAGCCATCTTCCACTGTATGACTAAGATCGATTAATTTACTCATTTATCGTCAATTCCCTTTATTACACTGTTACGTGATTAAAACCTGTAAACTTTTAAATAATATGCACTTTTTGGAACTAAATTAGAAGCTGTCAGATATAAAAAAGCCAGTTGGATTAGCAACTGGCTTTAAATGTGAAACAAGAGTGAGATCAAGCTATAGCGTTATTTACCGCTTTTCAAATGATCTGCTACTAAAAATGCCATTTCCAGTACTTGATCGGCATTCAAACGAGGGTCACATTGTGTCTTGTATGCTTGCGCAAGATCATCATCACTAATTTGATACGCGCCCCCAGTACATTCAGTAACGTGTTGTCCAGTCATCTCTAAATGGATACCACCTGGATGTGTTCCTTCAGCACGGTGAGCTGAGAAGAACTGCTGAATTTCACTTAAAATATCGTCAAAGTTTCTAGTTTTGTATCCACTGGAAGCTTTTTTGGTATTGCCATGCATAGGATCAGAACTCCACACCACTTTTCTTCCTTCCGCTTTTACACGACGAAGTAATTTTGGCAAATTCTGCTCAAGTTTATCTGCGCCCATACGCGTAATGAGTGTTAAGCGCCCAGCACTATTATCTGGATTCAAGGTATCAATCAATCTCATCAATTCATCTTCTTGAATTGTTGGCCCGATTTTGACACCAATAGGATTATGTATACCTCGGAAAAACTCAATGTGTGCATGATCCAATTGGCGAGTGCGCTCTCCAATCCACACCATGTGTGCTGAACAATTGTAGGGCTTACCAGTTAAAGTATCGATACGAGTTAAAGCTTGCTCATAGTTCAACAACAAGGCTTCATGAGAAGTAAATAAATTGGTTTCATGGAGCGTCGCGTTATTTACATGATTAATGCCAATCACATCCATAAACTCTAATGCATCTTGTAAACGATTGGTCACGTCTTGGTAGCGATCACGCAACGGATTGTTCTCAAGAAAGGTCATATTCCAACGATTGACTTGATGCAAATCAGCTAGACCACCTTGAGCAAAAGCACGCAATAAATTTAGGGTAGAAGCGCCTCTATGGTATGCCTCTAACATCCGATTTGGATCAGGCATTCTGGATTGTTCAGTAAACTCAAAGCTATTAATAATATCACCGCGGTAGCTTGGCAAAGACACACCATTAATGGTTTCTAAATCTGACGAACGCGGCTTTGCATATTGTCCTGCCATTCTGGCCACTTTCGTTACTGGGCACTTTCCAGCGAAAGTTAAAACAATTGCCATCTGTAAGATAACTTTAAAAGTATCACGAATTTTAGGGGCGTTGAATTCATCAAATGATTCAGCGCAATCACCACCTTGAAGTAAGAAACCTTTGCCTTCGGCAACATCACCTAACTGTTTATATAGCTGGCGGGTTTCTTCTGCAAAAACCAGTGGTGGATAACTATGAAGTTTGCTTTCTACTTGCTTTAATAACGCTTGATCTTGATAAGTAGGTTGTTGCTGGATAGGTTTAGACCTCCAGCTGTCAGGTTGCCATTGGCTCACACGCTTTCCTTTAATGAAGTCAAAAAAAGCAGGTCAAACCTGCTAAATAAAATTTATGGGAAATTACCCTAATATGCCGTCATAATACAATGTCTATATGCACTAATCTATTCGACTATTGACTATAATGTCGAAATAAATTGTTTGTACCTTGCCTTAGGGTTATTTGTATCAAACTAATGGAGATAGTTAATCTTCAAGCACAATTAAAGCGGAAATATGTTCAATAAGACCATCTGCTGATGACTCAATTAAATCCAGAACGTACTCAAAGCCTTTTTTACCACCATAATACGGGTCTGGTATAATCTCTTCTTCTAAACCAGAAAAAGACATAAATAGCTTTATTTTATCCTGATACTCTTCTGGGCATTCACTTTGCAAACCACGCAGGTTCATTTCATCCATGGCAATCAAGATATCGAAATCATGAAAGTCTTGTTTGCTAATTTTGCGACAAGAAATGCCGTCAAAATCATAACCGCGAGCTTCACCAACGCTAACAGACCGTTCATCTGGCGGTGCGCCAACATGATAGCCCTGGGTTCCTGCTGAATCAATTTTCAACAACAAACCTTTTTCTTTGGCCTTTTTTCTAAACACAGCCTCAGCACTTGGTGAACGACAGATATTTCCCAAACATACAAACAAAACAGAGCGAATTGTTCCAGCCATTCAAGTTGTTTCCTATTTCCGATTCTCTTATGCTTATTATATTATACCATTCTATCTAGCTAAAAATGCGCGTCTAGCGTTAAATGCATTTCAAAGGAAAAAAATGTCAAAAAAACGAGTACTCATGTTAAGCAGTTCAAAAGTGGGTAATGAAAAATATTTAGCTAATCACAAAATAATGATATTGCCGTTTTTAGATAAAATTCAATCGGCTATTTTTATCCCCTATGCCGGTGTGACTATGTCTTGGGATAACTACACTGACAAAGTGCAAGAGGCGCTACCAGAGATAAACATTAGTGGTATACATAGCTTCAACGATCCATCAGAGGCTATTCAAAATGCTCAAGCTATTATTGTTGGTGGCGGCAATACGTTTAACTTGCTTTATCAATTGCAGAACAAGGGTTTAATTGACTGCATAAAAAATAGAGTAGACTCAGGCACCCCCTATATTGGCTGGAGTGCTGGGTCGAATATATGCGGATTGAGTATTAAAACCACCAACGACATGCCGATAATCCAGCCAGAGTCATTCTCTGCTTTAGCACTGCTGCCGTTTCAAATTAATCCTCACTATAGCGATTACCAACCACCCGGTCACAATGGTGAAACCCGGGCGCAACGTATTGAAGAGTTTTGTGTATTAAACCCAACCATTCCAGTTGTTGGCATTAGAGAAGGCAGTGGACTGTTATTGGATAACCAAAAACTAACCTTAATCGGTGATTTGGACGGCGTTATATTCAACGCAAAAGAGCAACATAGCATTGCAGCCAATTCAGAGCTAACTCACCTATTGTAATAATCCATCAATAGATAAGTATTCTGCGGCTTGTTCGGTGTTGTTAAGCTTAGGCACAACACCGAGACAAGGTGCGGGGATCAGAGCCTTTAAACTATCAATATTATCTTGCAGATATAACATCTGATCATCAATCTGATTTGCCACCCAACCAATCACCTGCAAACCATCGACACATATCGCCTGGTAGGTGAGTAATGCATGATTTAAACAGCCTAACTTCATACCAACCACCAGAACCACTGGAAGTTTATGTTGTATCGCAAAATCAGATAAAAATACGCCCTCAGAAATGGGTAACCGCCAACCACCCGCGCCCTCAGTAAGTAACAGATCAGCTTTTTCATTGACGAGTTGTTGATAAGCCAAATTGATTTGTTGCATATCCACAGTGACGTCCATGCGTTTTGCAGCTAAATGGGGGGCCACGGGATCGGCAAAGGCAATGGGATTTATTTGTTCATATGCTAGCTGTTTTGTACTGACCTTTTGTAAGGCTAAAGCATCATCATTGCGCAGCCCTTCAGCGGTTTGCATACAGCCTGCAGATACGGGTTTAAAACCTATAGTACTCAACCCTTTGTTTGCAGCAAGTTGCAAGATCGCCGAGGCGATAACGGTTTTTCCAGCATCAGTATCCGTACCTGTAATAAAAATAGAATGGGTCATATCGCTTTACTCAACACTAAAAAACTCACTTCATAGGACAAGGGCAATTGCCCTTTAAGCGCAAAATCTTGCCGATAAATGCGTTCAAATTCTGCCAATGACTGTCGGCTCAATTTAGAATGATTGCCCGTTTCAGGCACTACATTTGCGCCTATGTGACGAATACTATTCAATAAACTAATCGCGCTTTGATGCCAGGTAGTATAGTTTTTTTGATGACCTACTACGCTAAATCCGCTTGTTTTTGCCGCTTTTACCAATTCGCTGTGAGGCAAGAAATGATTGACCCTAGGCACGCAGTCTACTTTTGACCAAGTTTGATCTAATTCAGCCATCGAACCTTCGCTCAACAAGACTAAAACTGCGCAGCCTTGCTCACTTAAAACCCGATGGATCTCATTTAAACTTGTTTGAATGGTCGTACACCACTGTAATGCCATACACGAAAACACCGTATCAAATGTTTTATCTGCAAATGGCAGTGCTTCTGCATCGGCGATATGAAAGTCGATGTAACCTTTAGCATCTTTAGATGGATTAAGCTTTTTTGCCTGGGCAATCATACCAGCAGCTAAATCAACAGCGGTGAGAGACTGAAACTTATCTGCGAGTCTGCGGGTTAGCCGAGCGGTGCCGCAGCCAACATCCAGAAGTTTGCCGTTTTTGTTCTCAGCAACCTGTTGAATGGCATCAAAACCGATGTCCAGTTGAACTTGAGCAATATCATCGTAACGATGGGCTGATTGGCTAAATTGATAAGCTATTCTGCGTTTTTTATCATCTATCGTATTATTCATTGGACAATACCTGATAACGCTTAAGCACCATCTGCAAACCATCCACAAATGCATCTATATCGGTGGTTCTGTGACTCGCTGACAAGGTAATACGCAGTCTATCTGTACCTTTAGGTACAGTAGGATATCGAATCGCCGTTACCCAGAGTCCAAGCCGTTTGAGATCATCACTAATTTTTACACACTTAACCGGATCACCCACAACAATAGGTTGAATGGCGGTGTTTGAATCTGTCAACGGAATACCCTTTTGCTGACATAATGATCTAAATTGGGCTATTCGCTGGGTCAAAGCTTGTTGTTTAGTACCATCAGCTAAAGATTGAAAACTCGCGTAGGTGGCCAAGGCCATAGCCGGTGGCATTGCTGTGCTATACACATAATGTTTAGCAAAATTAATCAAATAATCGATGAGAACCTGTGAGCCCGCGACAAAGGCACCTGAAGTGCCAATGCCTTTACCAAAAGTCCCCATTAAAATTGGAACTTGGGTTTGACTTAAATTAAAGTGCTCAACGCTGCCTAAACCTGTTTCACCTAAGACCCCCATGCCATGAGCGTCATCTACCATTAACCAAGCATCATGCTGTTGAGCAACGGTGTTTAATTCAGCTATCTTCCCTAAATCACCATCCATACTAAACACCCCCTCTGTCACTATGAGGTTATCTTGGACAGAAGATGATAAGTCCGATGATTGATTAGCTGCGAGCAAATTACTTAGATGGCTAACATCGTTATGTCGAAAACGTTTGAACTTAGCCTCACAATGTTTTCCAGCTTCTACAAAAGACGCGTGCATTAATTTATCTGAGAGAATGCACAGTTGAGGATTAGCCAGTGCCTGACAAACGGCTTGATTGGCAGCAAAACCAGAGTTGAACAATAACGCAGCTTCACGTTTTAAACCTGTGGCTAAATAATCTTCCAACTGCTGGTGAGCTTGAGTATGACCGGTAACTAGCGGTGACGCACCACTACCCACTCCGTAATCTGAAACGCCCTCAACCCAAGCTTGCATCACTGCTAAATCTTGACGTTGGCCAAGGTAGTCATTGCCGGAAAAACTTAAAAAGTGCTGGCCTTCAACTTCGATCATAGCGCCAACAGAAGCGTCAATGACCCTTCGTTGACGTAACAATCCATCACGTTGACGGGCGTTTAGCCCTTCTTTTAAATAAGCGAAAGCCACTAACTATTTAGTCGTTTCAGGTACGGCCGTGACTGGCTTACTGGCATCATAAAACAACTCACTTCCTGCTTGCTCAGCTTCACCAGCCTGAATTTCTTCCATTAAAGCGGCTTCATGGGCTTCGTCTGAATACTCACGGGTTTGTTTCGAATTAATTCCCAGCTTTTTGAATAACATCACATCTTCGTGCGTGTCTGGGTTAGAGGTTGTCAACAATTTGCATCCGTAAAAAATCGAATTAGCACCAGCCATAAAACACATTGCTTGCATTTGTTCATTCATGGCTTCACGCCCTGCAGACAAACGAACAAAAGACTTCGGCATTAATATACGTGCCACAGCAATAGTACGCACAAACTCAAAGGAATCTAAATCTTCCACATCATCCAACGGCGTGCCTTTAACTTTCACTAACATGTTAATAGGAACACTTTCTGGGTGGTGCTCTAAATTAGCCAATTGCATTAATAGCCCTGAACGGTCATCAGCCTCTTCCCCCATGCCAACGATACCACCGGAACAAACATGCATACCGGCGTCACGGACATTTTGCAGTGTATCTAAGCGATCCTGGTAGGTACGAGTGGTGATGATATCACCGTAATATTCTGGTGATGTATCCAAGTTATGATTGTAGTAATCTAGACCAGCCTGTTTTAGCGCAATTGCTTGATCACGAGTTAGCATCCCTAAGGTCATGCAGGTCTCAAGTCCAAGTTTTTTGACTTCTTTAATCATTTCCAACACATAAGGCATATCGCGATCTTTTGGATTACGCCAAGCAGCTCCCATACAAAAACGGGTCGAGCCGGTGGCCACCGCTTCTTTAGCTCGTTGAATGACTTTTTCAATTTCTAACAAACGCTCTTTTTCTAGACCTGTATCGTAGCGAGCACTTTGCGGGCAATATTTACAATCTTCAGGACAAGCTCCAGTTTTAATCGATAATAGTGTGCTGACCTGCACATAATTAGGATCGAAATGTTGGCGATGAATACATTGAGCTTGAAAAAGTAAATCATTAAACGGCATGGCAAACAATGCATTTACTTCATCTAAAGTCCAGTCGTGTCTAATCTCTGATTTACCTGAAAAATCTGCTGGAAACGCCATATTTGGTCCTTTACTATCGAATTATGTTGGCTTAGTCTAAGCCCCACTTAAACATTGTCAACTCCTATCAGGCATTTTGATTTACAAGTGAGCGCAAATTGAACAATTTTGACCTACCTGACTTAGAATTCGACCAAAAACATATATGGCACCCCTACACTTCAGCCATTAATCCCCTTCCTTGTTACCAAGTTGAATCTGCAGAAGGGGTGTTATTAAAGCTTAATGATGGTGAAGAATTAGTGGATGGCATGTCGTCTTGGTGGGCAACCATTCATGGCTACAATCATCCAGATTTAAACCAAGCCGCTAGGGAACAACTAGGGAAAATGTCCCATGTGATGTTCGGTGGGATAACCCATAAACCGGCTATCGATTTATGTAGAACCTTAATCGATATCACCCCAGAGGGGTTAGAGCGGGTATTTTTAGCCGATTCAGGCTCTGTATCCGTTGAAGTGGCTATGAAAATGGCATTGCAATATTGGGCTTGTCAGGGTGCCCCTGAAAAATTTCGGTTTATATCTCCACGTAATGGTTACCATGGCGATACATTCGCGGCTATGTCGGTGTGCGACCCCGTCAATGGAATGCACAGTATTTTCAACCAAACACTTACAACCCAAATTTTTGCTCCTGCACCACAAACTCGATTCGATCAGACCTGGAATGAAGATGATATAGGCCCGTTAGAGGATTTAATACTGACTCATAAGAACGAAGTTGCGGCGCTGATAATTGAACCCATAGTGCAAGGTGCCGGTGGCATGCGCATTTACCACCCAGAATATTTGCATCGTTGTCGTCAATTATGTGATGAGCACAATATATTATTAATTTGCGATGAAATTGCCACCGGCTTCGGCCGAACAGGAAAACTCTTTGCGTGTGAACATGCGGGCATCAGCCCCGATATTATGTGTGTAGGTAAAGCGTTAACAGGAGGCTATATGACGTTGGCTGCTACTTTATGTACTGAAGACGTTGCCTTAGGAGTCTGCGCCGGTGAACCTGGGGTATTTATGCATGGCCCCACTTATATGGGAAATCCTTTAGCTTGCGCAGTGGCTAATGCGAGTTTGGCTTTATTGGCTCAAAACAAGTGGCAATCTCAAGTGGCAAGTATCGAAGAACAACTCCAGCATCAGTTGTTACCATTAAAAGATCATGTTGCAGTAGAAGATGTTCGAGTGCTGGGTGCGATTGGTGTCATTGAGTGTAAAAAAGCAGTAAATGTCGCAGAGTTACAACGTGTGTTTGTTGATAACGGTGTGTGGATCAGGCCATTTGGTAAACTGATTTATATCATGCCTCCGTTTATCATTAATCAACAACAACTGAGTCAGTTAACAGCCGCTATTGCCATAAGCTTACAAACTCTTAATTAGGATAAACTCAAATATCAGACAGTATCCAAACTAACACCACGACACTAATGGCTAATAAAATAATCACATTGACCCCAAAATAATCATTTCGGCGACGAGTTCGATATCGCCGCATAATTAACACAAATAAACTCATAGAAGTGCATAGGCAAAGCAATATAATCAAATAAATACTAAGTGACATAGACCAATCTTGCCGACCATTCACTCCCCAATATTCTTGCACACCTGAGATCAATTCTGGACGGGCATAATGGAAAACAATTAGTGACGCGACAAATATCACCCAAGCAACGATATTCAATCCCAAAACAATTTGGTAAAATTTATCGTGGCTTCGTGGCGTTTTTCGGCGATTTTCACCCTGCCAAGGGTATTGATCAGACATATTCTCTGTTTAGCGCCTATTTTTACTTGAGTCTGTCAATTAGCTAAGTAAGATTACACACCTTATTTAAATGACAGAGTCTAGTGACATTTTAATTATCCAGCTTTAGTAACTGTAGAGCATTAAGTAAGTTTCATCTAGATTATTGTTTATCCTAGACGATTGTCATATTTTAGTTTGTAATCAAAAAATTGCAGGTTACCCCCTGCTGTAGTGGAGAATATCAATGGCGCATGCCCCAGTGGTTGACGTGTTAACTGGCAAGTACCCAATCGGGGAACAGGTAGTTTTGAAAGGATGGGTAAGAACCCGCAGAGATTCTAAAGCAGGATTGTCTTTTATCAATTTACATGATGGAAGCTGCTTCGACGCGATTCAGGTGATTGCCCTGAATACAACGGAAAATTATAGTGATATCCAACGTCTTACTACGGGTTGCTCTATTGCCGTAACTGGCGAGGTTAAAGCCTCACAAGGTAAAGGCCAAGCCCTGGAAATAGATGCGAAGCAAGTTGACATTTTAGGTTGGGTGGAAAACCCTGATACCTATCCCATGTCAGCAAAGCGCCATAGTATTGAATATCTTCGAGAGCACGCTCACCTGCGGGCAAGAACCAATGTAATTGGCGCAGTCACCCGTGTTCGTAACTGTTTATCTCAAGCAATACATCGTTTTTTCCACGAACGAGGCTATTTTTGGATCAGTACTCCAATTTTAACCGCTAGCGACACTGAAGGTGCCGGTGAAATGTTCAGAGTATCCACCTTAGATATGATGAACATACCCAAAACTGAGCAAGGTGAAGTTGATTATTCCCAAGACTTTTTCGGAAAAGAAACTTACTTAACGGTTTCAGGTCAGTTGAACGTAGAAACTTACTGTACAGCCATGTCCAAGGTATATACTTTTGGTCCAACGTTCAGAGCCGAAAATTCAAATACAAGTCGTCATTTAGCCGAGTTTTGGATGATTGAACCAGAAGTGGCTTTTGCCGAGCTATCTGATGTGGCTCAACTAGCCGAAGACATGCTGAAGTATGTGTTTAAAGCGGTGCTAGAAGAACGCGCCGACGATATGGCTTTCTTTGCGCAACACATTAACAAAGATGTTAAAGATAGAATGGAAAAGGTAATTTCCCAAGACTTCGTCAGAATGGATTACACCGATGCCATCGAAATACTGAAAAACTGTGGTAAAAAATTCGAATTCCCAGTGGATTGGGGCGTAGATTTATCTTCTGAGCATGAACGTTATCTTGCCGAGGAGCATGTAGGTGCGCCAATTATCATGCAAAACTATCCTAAAGATATTAAAGCATTTTATATGCGCATTAATGACGATGGTAAAACGGTTGCAGCAATGGATGTATTGGCTCCAGGAATTGGTGAAATCATTGGAGGTTCTCAACGTGAAGAACGTTTAGATGTATTTGACCAAAGATTAGAAGAAATGGGGCTGGATAAAGAAGACTATGCTTGGTATCGCGACTTACGTCGATACGGCACAGTACCACATTCAGGATTTGGTTTAGGCTTTGAACGCTTAGTAGCCTATGTGACAGGGATGCAGAATATTCGTGATGTAATCCCCTTCCCTCGTTCTCCAGGTAATGCAAATTACTAATTTGTAGAACTAAGTTAGTTCATATATTTCCGAAAGCCATCTTAAAGATGGCTTTTTTTTTACATATTTTTCTAAAAATACCCATTTAATGATAACGTAAACATAGGTTTCACACAGGAAGTACGACCATGTCTAAATTACAAAAAAATTTGTTCGAACAAGCGCGTACTTCAGTATTGTTGAAACAGGCTTGTGAAGATGCAATTACTTACCAAAACAATTCGCATCAAAAGGCCATATACCCTTCGCAACATAATTTAGAATTATTGAGTGAATTCGATACTCAGCTACCGGAACAGATGGGCGATGAAAATGCCATTTTAAGTTTATTAGCTAAACAAGGTGAACTGAACACGGTTCGGTATGCAAACGGTCGTTATTATGGTTTTGTAAACGGTTCAGCCCTTCCCATAGGCTTGGCAGCCAAATGGTTAGCCGATGTGTGGGATCAAAACGCAGCACTGTTTGCAACCTCTCCAATTGCAGCAAAGTTAGAGAGCATTTGCCAACAATGGTTACAACAACTATTTACACTGCCGTCCGATACAGTAACGGGTCTTGTTGGTGGTACATCCGTGGCCAGCTTATGCGGTTTAGCCGCTGCCCGCTATCGTCAATTGAGCCGATTAAGTTGGGATATTAGTCAACAGGGTCTGTTTGGCGCTCCCGCGCTGCGCATCATTTTAGGCAAACAGACACATGGCACTGTGGTCAAGGGGTTAAATATACTCGGATTCGGGCAACAGCAAATAGAATGGGTTGAGTGCGACGAACAAGGTCGTATGATTGTTGACTCAATTCCACCTTTAGACCAAAGCTGTATCGTCGTTTTACAGGCTGGCAACGTGTGTAGCGGAGCATTTGATGATTTTCACAGTATTATTCCCAAAGCTAAAGTGGCAAACGCTTGGGTACATGTTGACGGTGCGTTTGGTTTATGGGCTGCGGCGTCCACGATGTTTGCTGACCTAACAAAAAGCATTCACTTAGCTGACTCATGGTCCGTTGACGCTCACAAAACCTTAAATACTCCCTATGATTGTGGTGTTATATTATGCGCAGACCCAACCGCACTCACCCATGCACTGCATCATCAAGGCTCCTATATTCAGCCTAGTGAAAATCGCGACAACATGCACTACACCCCAGACATGTCCAGACGGGCAAGGGGCATCGAATTATGGGCTTGCTTGGCTTATTTAGGTCGAAGTGGGATCGCAGAGTTAGTTGAACTTTTACATGAGCATGCAATTTACTTCGCCGAACAAGCCAAAATTGCGGGTTTTAATGTGCTAAATGATGTGGTGTTCAATCAAGTTATTTTAACGACAGACTCTGATGAGGTCACAGTAAAAACGCTAAAATCCATTCAAGACTCTGGAGTAACATGGAGTGGTGGCGCTACATGGATGGGACAACAAGTGATTAGAATAAGTATTTGTTCATGGGCTACGACACAGAGTGAAATAGATAAAAGTATCGCAATATTTTCTGATTGTTTAGCGAAACAAACTCAAGCTAACTAAGGTTTAGTCAAGATGAGTAACGGTTCAAAATAATGAGTAAAGGATTATCTGACCCAATTCACAGCGGAAAAACTGTCTGCCAACAGTGTGACACCAAAGTGGTTATTCCTCGTTTAGCCCATCGGCAAAAAGCAAAATGTCCTCTTTGCGGTCATGTATTGACGCAACACCTCGATAGTGCGAATCAGCGAATAATTATGTTTGCCGTCAGTGCGTTGATTTTCTTAATACTGTCTATGCCATTTAACTTTCTTGGTTTTAGTACTAATGGGCAACATCAAGCTATTGGTATTATATCGGGGTTAGATGTGTTGATAGTTAACGACTACATGTTCTTAGCAGTCGTTCAGTTACTTTCCATTGTTATCGTTCCAGCCATCGTATTAACTGGCTTACTACTTGTACTGTTACCTTTTCCAGCAACAAAAAATCCTAACACCTCCAAGGCTATTCTGAATGTGGTTTATACCCTTATTCCGTGGAGTATGGCAGAGATATTTTTAATTGGTGTACTGGTTAGCTTAATTAAAATTAGTTCGTTTGCTGATATTAGCATAGGTCTATCATTTTACGCTTATATAGGCTTTACAGTCTGTATGGTTGCCACAATGTTATCTATGGATAAACACCAACTTTATATTACTGCCACAGACGCCCAGCACAGTAAAAAAAAGCTCCCAAAATCAGAGAGTATTCAACGAACTTGGGCGCTGTTACTGACATCAATCTTATTATATATTCCCGCTAATACCTTACCTATTATGCATACCGTTTTTTTGGGAACAGATGAGCCTAGTACCATTTTAGGTGGTGTTATTTCTATGTGGCAAAACAAATCCTACCCCATTGCTTTAGTTATTTTTGTAGCAAGTATAGTAGTGCCTATTGGTAAATTAGTAATATTAATTTGGCTTAACTACTGCGTACAATACGGTACGATTAAAAAGCAAAATAAACGAATATTTTGGTATCGACTAACAGAGTTTATTGGTCGTTGGTCAATGGTTGATATATTCGCCGTTGCTATTTTGGTTAGCTTAATACAGCTTGGGAACACTATGAGTGTATTTCCCGGCCCCGCTGCACTAGCATTTTGTGCTGTGGTGATACTAACAATGCTAGCAGCAATGACTTTCGATCCTAGATTAATTTGGAGCAATTCGGACGCACAAAATGACAGATAATAATAATCAACAAACAGACTCACAAGCAGCCGATATAGAATCCAGTCGAATAATATCTAAGTTTTGGCTAATTCCGTTGGTTGCGCTGTCTATTGGTATGTGGATGGTCTATCACCAATGGGCCAACCAAGGCCCGTTAATTACCATTGAATTTGTCTCAGCTTCTGGTATCGAAGCTGATCAAACTAAAATAAAAACTAAAGATGTCGAAATTGGGGTCGTCAAAAAAGTAGAACTAAAACCTGATCTAAGTGGCGTAATTGTTACCGCACGAATGAATCCCAGCGCCGAAATCTTATTAGGAGAAAATAGCAAATTTTGGTTAGTTCGCCCTCGTGTATCCCTCAACGGCGTTTCAGGTTTAACCACTTTACTTTCCGGCCCTTATATTACTTTAGAGCCCAACACGGAAGGTGAGCAATCAAGTGAGTTTATTGCCTTGGAAACACCGCCGACTACTGCAGCTGGTACGCCAGGTTTACAAATATCCTTAAATAGTGACCAAGAGCTATCCTTTAAAGCTGGTGATCCAATAATTTATAAAGGATTAAAAGTGGGCGAATTTGAAGATATGCATTTTGATGTCGACAAGCGTAAGGTGTCTTATAATGCCTTTATTCAAGCGCCTTACCATAAACTCATTACTGAAAATACTAAATTTTGGAATGCCAGTGGTATAAGTCTCGATTTGGCTGCCAATGGCATTGAAATCAAAACCGGTAGCATAGAGACCATGCTCACCAATGGCGTCACATTTGGTATTCCAGAAGGTATGCCCACCGGCAAACGCGTCACCAGTCAAGCATCATTTGAGATATACAAAGACTACGATAGTGCATCTAATAAACGCTACAAATTGGGAGTCAACTTTGTATTAATGATCAAAGATAGTATTCGCGGATTAACGGTTGGCGCACCTGTAGAATATCGAGGTCTGCAGATTGGAAAGGTAGTTGAAATCAATCTTCCTGGTTTAGCTGAAAGTAAATTGCTAGACGATGAATTTGCCATCCCAGTACTAATCAATATCCAACCAAGTAGAATGCAACAACCAGATAACCAAGCAGGCGTAGAAATTATTAAGCGACAAACGTTACGTGGTATTGAACAGGGTCTGCGAGCATCTCTTAAAATAGGTAATATAGTGACCGGCGGACTGTATGTCGATTTACAACATTACAAAGATGCCGAACCAGAACCTTTAAGTAGATTTCATGGGTATAATGTCATTCCCACAACATCAGGGGAATTCGCTCAGATCACACAAAAAGTAAGTGGCGTTTTAGACAATATAAATGCCATACCTTTTGCTGAGATATCGCAAGATGCGAGTCAACTTATGCAAACCTTCAATTCTACTGCACTTGCACTTCAACAAACTATCGACACCTTGGATGGCTTACTTGTGGATGTGAAAGATCAACAAACAAGTGAGAATATAAACCATGCAGCTGAATCTTTTACTCAACTACTCAAGGACTACTCAGCAGGCTCTAAAACAAACCAAGAACTAATATCAACAATGCAACAATTTCAAACGACTCTACAACAATTAATCCCGTTATTACAGCAACTTAACCAAAAACCAAATAGTTTAATATTCAGTGATGGTACTCAACCAATAATTGAACCTAAAGCACAATCTATAAACGAGGAAATTCAAAATGACTAAGCCTGTTTTTTATGTGTTGGGAATAGTCCTGCTGTTGGCAGGTTGTGCTACCGAGACGAATACAAATGTTCAGTACTACCTGCTCGATAGCTCAACATCAATGTCGATACCAAGTGATCTTTCTCAACGTCCTAAAACGGTTGTTGTGCAACCAATTGAATTAGCCGATTACTTAAAACAAGCTGGATTGAGTATGCAATTAGATGAACATCAAGTTTACTATTCTAAACAGCATTTCTGGGCACAACCTTTACAAGCAAGTATTCAAAGTTCACTAATAAACGATCTTAATGAACATTCCAATACGGCTTTATTCTCTTCCTCTGATGAAGTTAATTCTGCTAGCCATGGAATTAACCTTAGGGTGAAAATAAATCATTTTTCGCCTACATTTAAATCAAGAGTAGTGTTAGCTGGTCAATATTGGATATATAATAAGCAAAGTCAGACAGAGTTGACTAGGTCAATGTATCACTTTAAATTTGAACTACCTTTGGCTAAAAATGGTTACGGACATGCAGTTGGTAAATTACGAGACTTGTTAGAAAACTTAAGCGAAGATATAGTAGAGAACATGGATAACGTTAGAAACTAATGATAAAAAAAATCACAGATTGGATGCTTTCCTATCTATATTTAGGTGCTGAAGGTGATAAAAATAGCGAAACAAATCAACAATTATTTGTTTCAAATCTTTTTTCAGTTATTGGCTATTCCCTCACTTTCATATTAAGTATCTCTGCAGCCTTCGGTGGTGAGGTAGTTCTTTCTATTTCGCTTTTTACTGCCAGCTTTTTGTTTTTCGTCAGTCATCAAATCCATCGACTCAAAAAAATTAAAAATACCTACAAAATCTCTACCCGTATTATTTTTACTTGTCTGCTTTTTTTAATGCTTTACTTGGTGTTTAGTGGTGGCCATGGAAACACCGGTCCGCTGTGGATTTATATATTACCTCCAGTCGCTTTCTTTTTTGGGGGACTTCGCCGAGGACTGGCGAATATAGGTCTATTTGTCATCATAGTGAGCGTCATGTTGTTTTACCCAGGCGAAGTATTATTAAACACCTCATACACTCACGAATTTAAATCGCGTCTCATTTATTCCTTTTTAACGGTTACTTTATTATTTGGTTTTTATGAATTTTCAAGACAAAAATTCATCTCATTTATGCAAAAGTTAAGTGATCAATTTGAACAACAAGCAATGCAGGATCCACTGACCTCGTTACCTAACCGCAGAGCCATGCAAGATTATTTAGACCACGAACATAATCGTGCTCAGCGCAGCAAAGTTAACATGTCATTATTATTGTGTGATATTGATCACTTCAAAGGTGTAAACGACCTTTATGGTCATGAAGGCGGTGATTATGTGCTTAAGAATTTGTCTGAGTTATTCACTTCAACGTTACGAAAACAAGATAAAATATCGCGCTGGGGAGGAGAAGAGTTTCTATTTCTTTTACCAGAAACTAACGAGCATGACGCGCACTTTTTAGCTGATAAAATACGCCTTAAAGTAGCAGGTCATACTTTCAAGTATGCTGGAAAAGAATTTAATATTACCTTGAGTATTGGGGTTAAAGAGGTCACTAAAAACATAAGTGTAGATAAAGCCATAAGTGCAGCTGATAAGTTCTTGTACCAAGCCAAAGAAAATGGCCGAAATTGCACTATGCCTGAGAGTAAAATTTTAACTCACAATAAAATCAGTAATAATAACATCCAATCAAAATAAGATTAACGTCGCTTCCTTTAACACGCTAATCTAATAGTCATAAACTTTAGTAAAATACTTAGCTAACAGCCAAAACTACGACTTCCCAAGATCTTTGACGCCCCTACCACACTTATTGCTTTTAATTAGATAGCGTGTCGAACGCTAAGTATTGAGCCCAAAAATCAATGGCACTCTTATTGCAATCCTCATAATAAAATTAACACGAAAGATTATTTGCAACAGAGTTTTATGAAAAATATAGCCAAAAATTTAGTCCATTTATGTACCCATAAACCTAAATCTGTTTATGGAATTTTGTTGCTATTTGTGTTGCTCCTAGCATCGCAAATTCCTCGCATCCAAATTGATACAGACCCAGAGAATATGCTGGATGCAGAGCACCCCGCCCGTGTATTCCACAATCAAGTAAAACAAACCTTTAGTATGTATGATGCAATAGTTGTTGGCGTGGTGAATACCTCCGACGAATATGGTGTATTTAAACCCGACGTACTAACTGACATTTTTGACATTACGAAGACAATTATGTCATTAGATGGCGTGGTTTCTGCTGACGTTATGTCAATTTCAACGGTAGATAATATAAGTCAAGAAGGTGAAGGGGCAATTCGGTTTGAATGGATGATGCCCTCGCCACCTGAGACCATTTCAGTTAGCCAACAAATACAGCAAAAGCTGTCACGCCTACCTTTATTGCAAGACACACTAGCGTCCAATAACGGTAAGGCTGCAGCCATCTATGTGCCAATTTTAGATAAAAACCAAAGTTTTAAACTCGCAGAGCAAATTCGTGCTGCAATACAAGCGCGCGATAGTTCCGCTCAGTGGTACATTACAGGTTTACCGGTGGCTGAAGACCAGTTTGGTTTCGAGATGTTCGTACAAATGGGCATTTCAGCACCCTTAGCTGGTTTAACTATTTTTATTCTTTTGTTTGTGTTCTTCCGCAATATTCCGCTCATTATTGCGCCCATGATAGTCGCTATGGCAACCGTAATCATAACCATGGGTGCGTTAATTGGAATGGGCTTCACCGTTCATATCATGTCGTCAATGATTGCTATTTTTCTGATGCCTATTGCGGTAGTTGATTCGGTGCATATATTGTCGGAGTTTAGTGACCGCCATAAGCCTGGTGAAGATCTACAAGAAACCATAGAAGAAGTAGTAGGCCATCTATTTACGCCCATGCTATACACATCAATCACCTCATCAGTGGGGTTCTATTCATTGATGTTAACCCCCATTCCACCGGTGCAAATATTTGGTGCCTTTGTAGGCTCAGGTATCTTATTGGCGTTTTTAATCACAATTACCTTTATGCCCGCCTACCTGTCTAGGATGAGCGAAGCTTCATTACAAAATCTTCAAGATGTGATGCATAGCCAACAAAGTGGAGGGACCAGAATAGCCAAAATAGCAGCTGGCTTGGGTAAGATTGCAATGAATTTTAAGGGCTCATTGATTTTGAGTTTTGCGGCGATTTTTGCAGTATCGGTTTGGGGAATTACGCAAATTCAAATAAACGATAACCCAGTAAGATGGTTCAAACCAGACCATGAAATTCGAGTCGCTGACAAAGTTCTCAACGAAAACTTTGCAGGAACCTACGACGCATACGTTGTGCTGAGTCAACAATCATCGTTAGTACCAATTCACAACTTAATGATAAAAGACCTGCCTTCTACTTTAAATGAATGGCAACAGAGCACAGTTGAAAAGCTTAAGAATGAGCCATTAAACGAACAGTATCAACAACTTATTATTGAAATCGAAGACAAAATGTTTTCCCAAATAAGTTCTATAGAAGATCAGTATTTGAATCAGTTGTTAAGTCTGACAGAGTTGGCTTTAAGCCAGTCAAAAGCGTTCCAGTCACCACAACTACTGGCCTACATAGAATCCTTGCAACTTGAATTACAAGGTTCAGGGCTAGTGGGTAAATCCAACTCCCTTGCCGATGTGACCAAAGTAGTCAATCGTGAACTCAGATCCGGTGAAGCAAAAGATTACCAAATCCCTACGTCACCACAAGCTGTGGCGCAAACATTAATGCAATACCAGTCATCCCATCGCCCTAATGACCTATGGCACTTTGTTACCCCAGATTACCAGCAAAGTTTAATTTGGTTACAGTTAAGCAGTGGTGATAACCAAGATATGACAAAGGTAATTCAATTGGTGGATGATTACGTAGCCAGCCATCCCCTGCCCGCAAATATTGAACTAGGATGGGCGGGCAAAGCCTATATTAATGTCATTTGGCAAGAAAATATGGTGGCAGGCATGCTTAATAGTTTAATTAGTGCATTTGTGATTGTTTTTGTGATGATGGTGATACTCTTCAGATCCCTCGTGTTTGGTTTGCTAGCAATGCTGCCACTGACCATCACTATCACTTTCATTTATGGGTTGATTGGTATTATTGGCAAAGATTACGATATGCCAATCGCTGTTTTATCAGCATTAACACTGGGTTTGTCAGTAGACTTCGCCATTCACTTTTTAGAAAGGGCCCGCGCCTTATACAAACAAAACAAAGATGTTAAACAAACATTTGCGTTGATGTTTCAAGAGCCGGCTAGTGCCATTACACGTAATGCCCTTGTCATTGCCCTAGGTTTTACCCCCTTATTATTTGCTCCCCTTGTGCCCTATATCACTGTGGGCGTATTTTTAGCGAGTATTATGGCAATTTCTGCCCTAGTGACATTACTTATTTTGCCCGCAGTAATGTCGTTGGCAAAAACCTTAGTGTTTAAAAACTAAGTCAATTTGGAGGTTTAGAATGTTAAGAATTACATTATTTACGTTTTCATTGTTAGTGTCGTTACCCGGCACTGCAGCTGTTGATGTTGATGAGTTAATTAGCAGCGCTGAAAAGGTTGCTTATTACAGTGGCGAAGATGGCCGCTCAGATGCCCGCATGATGATTGTCGACTCTCAAGGACGTAAACAAATGCGTCAATTCACTATCTTAAGACGTGATATCGAAGACAACGGAGATCAGCAGATGATGGTGTTTTTCAGCCGTCCTACGGATGTTAAAGACACAGTATTTAGAGTGGAAAAACATGCTGATATTGGAATTGATGATGACCGCTGGTTGTATCTACCGGCACTGGACTTAGTCAAACGCATATCAGCCGGCGACAAACGCACCTCCTTTGTGGGTTCACACTTTTTTTACGAAGATGTATCTGGTCGGGCTGTCTCAGAGGATACCTTTGAACTGATGAATGAAACATCGGAAAACTACATTTTGAAAGCCACACCCAAGTCCGCAGACAGTGTTGAGTTTAGCTACTACCACGTCAGCATTAGTAAACAAACAAAGCTGCCGGTGAATATTGATTTTTTTAATCAAGATGGTGTGAATTACCGACGAGTTGAAGCTATAAAAATCGAAGAAATTCAAGGGTTTCCTACAGTGGTTCGCTCCAAAGTAAGCGATTTAATTAATGGTGGTTATACCTTAATGGAATTTAGAAATATCAGCTATGATCTAGGGCTGCCAGACGTGGTATTTTCTGAACGAAGTTTGCGTACTCCGCCTCGCCAATGGTTAAAATAATGAAAAATAGGTTATCGTCCCGCGCTTTTTTTACGATGACGTTACTTTTCGTCACGTTAAACACTGTAGCCCAAACTTCAGAAGATGAATGGGATATGGGCGACTGGTCGGAAGAAGCAGTGGAAAGCCCGATATTTACCGGCTTTATTGACGTTAGCGCGGGCAACAGAATATCCTCAGATCCGGTCATCGATGGTGCTAAAACCCTCAGAGATATTCGTTTACAAGTGCAGTGGGAAAAGCTACTCAACCATTCCAGTTTAACCATCACCAGCGACCTGTATTATGACGGTGTATTAGATGATGTGAAATTAGACGTTCGGGAATTTGCATGGCAAGGAAGACTAGATGCCTTGGGTGAATGGGGTAAATATTTTGATTTAAAACTAGGTCAACAAGTGTTGACTTGGGGAACAGGTGATTATTTATTTCTGAATGACCTTTTCCCAAAAGATTATCAATCATTTTTTGCAGGTCGTAATGACGATTACCTCAAAGCACCTTCCCTATCAGCTAAGTTATCTGGATTTTTTGATTGGGGAAATATTGACTTGGTTGTTACTCCAGAATTTGCAGCAGACAACTACATCAATGGCGATTACTTTTCATTTTTCTCTTCACAGGTAGGCAGCAACATCGCTCCCGGTTTTGAAGTAAATCCACCTTATTTACCGGAGTCGCCAGAATATGCATTACGCTATTATAAAACCTTTGGCTCATCTGAACTTGCCATTTATGCTTACGATGGCTTTCATAAATCGCCCAGCAGCCAAACCAGTGAAGGCCAAGCTTACTTTTCTGAACTCAAAGTTTATGGTGCCAGCATCGTAAGCCCTGCTTTTGCGGGTCTGCTCAAAGCAGAATTCGCTTATTATGCCTCTCGAGATGATAATCAAGGCACGGATCCGCTAATTCCAAACGATCAAAGTCGACTTTTGGTTGGCTATGAACAGGAGTTAATGAAAGATGTATCTGGCAGCCTGCAGTGGTATTTAGAACGCACCCATGACTATTCACAATTAAAGTTAAACTCCCTAACACCAGAATATGATCCCAATCGCAGTCGTATTGTCGTTACTCAACAACTTGTTTATCGGTTAATGCAACAAACCTTAACCATAAACGCATTTAACTTTTACTCCACCAGCGACAAGGACGGTTTTTTAAAATTGCGTGTTGATTACAGTCCAGTTGACCAGTGGCGATTAGCGATGGGTATGAATCTATTTTACGGTGATGACAATCACACATTTTATAATCAGTTTGAAGATGCGAGTAACTTCTACGCTAGCTTCAAATACTTTTATTAAGCTACAAAACCATTAAAAAAGAGGATAATGATGTCTGCTGAACGAGCGTTAACCGCATTTGCCGGTTTTATGGTGTTAGTTTCCGTTGCCTTAACGGTTTGGGTTCATCCCAACTTTGTTTGGTTTACGGTTTTTATAGGTGCTAATTTATTTCAACAAAGTTTTACAGGCCTGTGCCCTGCCACCTTTATTCTTCGTAAAGTGTTTGGTTTTAAAACCGAAAAAGAACTGGCGAATGGCCAATAAAATTCAGTAATACGCCATAAATGACAAAACCAAAAAAGATAACGGCCCACATAATCAGATCACGCGGGCAAATTATCTTCCGTCGTATTTTAAGCCATATTTCTGTAATTTCCGATAAAGGGTTCGCGGACTCACCTCTAATTGCTGGGCAAGTTCATCTACAGGTAAAGTGCTAGAAAAACACAATTGAGAAAGGTACTGTTTTTCGACTTCATCCAAGGAAATAACTTGCTTCACGTCCTTGCCCTCAAAATTATCGGAATGAATGATGAGTTCAGGCAAATCCTCAACCTCAATAATGTCTTCATTAGCAAGTAACGCTGAGTGCTCGACAATACTTCTAAGCTCACGAATATTGCCAGGAAAATCGTACTGACTTAATTTAAGCATCGCTTGTTGACTAAATCTTTTACGATGTAGTTCGGATTGTTTTAAAAAATGTTCGGCTAAAATAGGGATATCGGAACGACGCTGAGCCAATGAAGGCAACATAATGGGAAAGCCCGCGATGCGATAATACAAATCTTTCCTAAACTCACCCGATGCTACTAATTCAAGTAAGTTCTTATGACTTGCACAAATTAATCTAAAATCAGCTTTTTTCTGTTTAATCCCACCTACGGTGCGATAACAATGGGTTTCAAGCAACCGCAATAGTTTAACTTGCATAGCCAAAGGCACATCTGCTATTTCATCAAAAAAGACAGTGCCACCATTAGCCATCTCTATCAGCCCTTTTTTGGCATGGGTTGCGCCAGTAAAAGCACCTTTTTCATGACCAAATAACTCCGACTCAAATAAATTTTCGTTAAGACCTGTACATTCAATAATTACAAAGGGTTTTTCTGCTCGAAAACTCGACTCATGAACAGCCTTAGCCACTAACTCTTTACCAGTACCCGTTTCGCCGTGTAAAAGCACCGCAATATCGGACTTAGCTGAGCGGTTAATCTTATTTAGCATCTTTTTAAAAGGCTCTGATGCACCTATCATAAGTTGCGCATTCGACTCATTGGACGCAAACTTTATACGGTCTAACACTTCTAAAAATCCGGTGGTGATACCATTTTCATCTTTGATGGGTTTCATCAAAATATCACAATAGGTTTTTCCGTATGGCGTATCGTGAATATGAATAACACTGCTAGTTTTATCGGTTTTATTACACTGCTCCATTGGACAATCTTCACCGTGCTGATCACAGGGGCTTGAGTTTCGGTGGGAAATTTCAAAACAGCGGCTTTTACCTACTATCACTTCATTTTCATAGGTATCTCGATACGCTGGATTAACGGCTAAAATACGGTATTCAAGATCAATAAAAATTGCCGGCTTTTCCATTGCATCAATCATCGATTGTACGACACTCACATTCATAATCGGTGAAACCTTCATTAAGTCATTATTGACTCATACTCTGACAAAAATGACACAGGAATCAAGTTATATCTAAATCATCTCAAATGATTTTAATAAAACATATAACTTTCAATACCTTAAACAATTTTGAATTTATAGCACGGGTCTTGCTTATTAAGTATTTACGTGTCGTACCCTTTAACGATATTAAAAAAGTAAGGATCTAAAATGGCTAAAATAGTGATCTTAGGCGCAGGAACCGGTGGCATGCCAGCGGCTTATGAAACAAAAGAGATATTAGGCAAGGAACACCAAGTTGTTGTGATCAATGAACGAGCTGAGTTCCGGTTCGTTCCTTCCAACCCTTGGGTTGCTGTTGGATGGCGAGAGCCTAACGCAATAACGATGCCCATTGAAAAATATCTCAATAAAAAAGGCATTGAATTCATTTGCGCAAGGGTGGATAAAATCGATGCACAAAACAATGTTATTTTAACCCACGACAACCGAAGCATAGACTACGATTATTTGATAATTGCCACAGGACCTAAACTTGCCTTTGCTAATATTCAAGGAGCTGGACCTGACTTTTACACGCAATCCATTTGTACCTTAGATCACGCTCAACAATGCTATCAAGATTTTGAAAAGCTAATAAAAAATCCAGGACCAGTTGTGGTTGGTGCTTTCCAAGGCGCCAGTTGCTTTGGGCCTGCATACGAATATGCGTTTATCTTAGATAAAGCACTCCGAGACGCTAAGATCCGCCACAAAGTACCCATTCACTTCGTTACCTGTGAACCTTATATCGGGCATATGGGCTTAGGTGGTGTGGGAGACTCTAAAACCATGTTGGAGTCAGAACTTAGAACCAGAGACATAAAGTGGACTTGTAACAGCAGCGTAGATAAGGTCACTGAAAGTATGATGTTTGTTTCTGAGTTAAACCGAAAAGGTGAAGTTGAATTCGAGCATCAACTACCATTTCACCATGCCATGCTTATCCCTCCATTCAGTGGTGTTGACGCTGTGGCAAATGTTGATGCTTTGTGCAACCCTAAAGGTTTCGTTCTCACCGATGAATACCATCGCAATCCAACCTACCCGAATATATTTTCCGGCGGAGTCTGTGTTGCTATCCCTCCAGTTGAGGCAACTCCAGTCCCTACAGGAACGCCTAAAACAGGTTACATGATCGAAACTATGATGACCGCCATCGCCCACAATCTAAAAGCCCTCATTATTGACAAGCAACCGCCTCACACTAAAGGCACTATGCATGCAATTTGCTTAGCCGACATGGGCAACACAGGAGCAGCATTTGTAGCCATGCCGCAAATTCCGCCTCGTAATGTCGCCTGGTTTAAAAAAGGGAAATGGGTACATTTAGCCAAAATTGCATTTGAAAAATACTTCATGCGGAAAATGCGCACGGGCACAAGTGAACCGGTTTACGAAAAGTATGTGCTAAAAGCACTTGGAATAGAACGACTAGAATAGGAAATACTATGAATAAAATATTAGCAATATGTGTAACTACAATAGGTGTGTTAACTCTTGTCAGTTGCAGATCTTATGGAACGGCTACTAAGGTGGATGAAACAGCCACGAAAAAGGACCCGCTAACAATTAGTCAGCTTCAAAATCAGGAAGCATCCTCAAAGCAACAGATGCAAAACATTGCCAAACAAAAAATGCAGCAATTTGGTAAGCAACTCATAAGTGAATTACTCAATGCAATTGGCACTGGTGGCTTTGAAAGTGCAGTAGAGGTTTGTCAACAACAAGCACCTAAAATTGCCGCTGAACTATCCACTAATGGTTGGACCCTAAGTCGCACAAGTTTGAAAACCCGCAACACCGATAACCAACCCAATGAGTGGCAAAAAGAGGTATTAGTGAACTTTGAACAGCAACTGAAACAGGGCGAAGCAATGGATAAATTGGTCTTTAGTGATATTAAAAATGGGCAATTTAGAATGATGAAAGCCATTCCTACTGGTCAGTTATGTGTTGCTTGTCATGGTACAAATATATCCTCGGATTTACGTGAAAAAATAAACCAACACTACCCACAGGACACGGCAATAAACTTTTCGTTAAATGATATTCGCGGCGCTTTTAGCGTCACTGCGCCTATGTCTGAGTAGACTACTGCCAAACAAATTAATCCACAAAATCAGCTGCCAAATCAGCAACTGTCACTTATGACACACTTCTTGTCATAAGTGACACACAAGCCCAAAAATAAAGCCTCACCAAAAATAAAACTCCAATCCTTTCAACACCTTAAAATATTTTCCATATTTGGCACGCAGAATGCAATTTGAGTTCAATAATGTTGATTAAGATCAACTCCGAGGTAGAAACCATCGGAATATAATAGATTCGACAACACTTTTTAAATCACTAGGAGAAACAGTATGAACGAGACTCTAATTGAGTTATCTCGTTGGCAATTTGCCTCTACCGTCATGTTTCATTTCATATTTGTTCCATTAACCTTAGGCTTGAGTTTTATGCTTGCCATAATGGAATCTGTGTATGTTTTGACTGGCAAAGAAATCTATAAACAAATGACCAAGTTTTGGGGTAAGTTGTTTGGGATCAACTTTGCTATTGGCGTTGCCACAGGTTTAACCATGGAATTTCAGTTCGGTATGAACTGGTCTTATTATTCCCATTATGTAGGTGATATCTTTGGTGCGCCTTTGGCGATAGAAGGACTTATGGCCTTCTTCTTAGAATCTACCTTTGTTGGTTTGTTTTTCTTTGGTTGGGACAAAATGACCAAAGTGAAACACTTAATGACAACTTGGTTAGTTGCCATAGGTTCTAACTTCTCTGCCCTTTGGATCTTAATTGCCAATGGCTGGATGCAATATCCTGTGGGCGCAGAATTTAACTTCGAATCCATGCGCATGGAAATGACCAGTTTTGCAGAAGTCATTTTCAACCCTGTAGCGCAAGTGAAGTTTGTACATACGGTATCTGCAGGCTATGTTACCGGTGCAATTTTTGTTCTAGCTATTTCTTCTTATTACTTACTTAAAAACAAAGACGTTGCTTTTGCTAGACGCTCTTTCGCCATCGCGGCCAGCTTTGGGTTAGCATCGGTCATCTCAGTTATTATTTTAGGTGATGAAAGTGGTTATGAATTAGGTGATGTTCAAAAGGTTAAATTAGCCGCTGTCGAGGCTGAATATGAAACCCAGCCTGCCCCTGCTGCTTTCACCTTGTTTGGCATACCCAATGATGAAACTGAATCTGTCGATTATGCTATCCAAATACCTTACGCCATGGGTATCATTGCCACACGCTCACTAGACGAAGAAGTGGTTGGCTTAAAAGAACATAAAGAGCGCCATAGAGAGCGTATTTTATCTGGAATTGTAGCTTACGACTTATTAGACAAAGTCAGAAATGGCCAAGCGACAGAAGCTGAACGGGCTGATTTTGAGCAACACAAAGACAATTTAGGCTTTGCCATGCTCTTACAGCCTTTTACGGATGATGTTACTAACCCTTCCGAAAATGCTATTCAACAAGCTGTTGATTACAGTATTCCAAAAGTTGCACCGTTATTTTGGAGTTTCAGACTGATGGTTGCTTCTGGATTTGCCATGTTAGTGCTGTTTGCCCTAGCCTTCTATTACTCTACTAAGCACCAAATTACTAAACCTCGCTGGTTATTGAGGTTTGCTCTTTGGAGCCTACCACTTCCTTGGATAGCCTCAGAAGCGGGTTGGTTTGTTGCCGAATACGGTCGTCAACCTTGGTCAATTGCAGAAATATTACCGGTACATGCATCTGTATCCAATTTAAGTGTTACTGACGTCGTTATCACGATAATAGCCTACACATTCTTCTATGCAATTATGTTTATCGCCGCCTTTTATTTAATGCAGAAATACGCCAAAAAAGGCCCCAGTGAAACTTTTGCCGAAGCCGAGCGTGAATTAGAAGAGGCGGCACAACTACTAAACGATGAACAACCTCAAGGAGCAAACTCATGATTGATTATGAAACCCTTCGCGTTATCTGGTGGGTGTTGATAGGTGTATTACTCATAGGTTTTGCGATTACCGACGGCTTTGATTTAGGAGTAGGTGCATTATTGACGCTGATTGGAAAAACCGATCAAGAACGCCGAGTCATGATCAATACCGTAGGGCCCCACTGGGACGGTAATCAGGTGTGGTTAATCACTGCCGGTGGCGCTATTTTTGCTGCTTGGCCGATGATCTATGCTACTGCGTTTTCAGCTTTATATTTAGCACTAGCCTTAACCTTAATCGCGCTGTGGATGCGTCCGTTAGGTTTTGATTACCGTAGCAAGCTAACCAATAAAAAATGGCGAATGATGTGGGATTGGGCGCTTTTCGCAGGCGGCTTTATTCCTGCCCTAATATTTGGTGTGACATTTGGTAACTTACTACTGGGTATCCCTTTCGAGTTAGACGAGACTTTAAAGTCAACCTATACAGGCTCGTTCTTCAGTTTACTAACACCATTTGCACTGCTAACCGGACTAGTTTCAGTTGCAATGCTGTTAAACCACGGAGCAACTTGGTTACAACTTAAATCCGATGGTGACCTATATCAGCGGGCACGTTCTTTGTCAGTAATACTAGCTTCAACAACAGCGGCTCTTTTTGCCTTAGCAGGAGTGTATTTGGCCCTTGGCGTCGATGGCTATCAAATTACTTCAAACGTAGATATAGCTGCAACCAGCAATCCTTTGCATAAAACCGTATCGATTGTAAGTGGAGGATGGTTACAAAATTACAGTGCCTTTCCATGGATGATAGCAGCCCCTGTTCTAGGTATTGTTGCTGCATTGGCCTCCGCCTTCTTTTCTAGTGTCGGCAGAAGTGGCAAGGCATTTGTTGCAAGTGCGCTAAGTATTGCAGGCATTATTTTAACTGCAGGATTCTCAATGTTTCCATTTTTACTACCCAGCAGCATTATGCCTGACGCAAGCTTAACCATATGGGATGCAACCTCGTCGTTTTTAACTCTACAAACCATGTTTATTGTGGCCTGTGTGTTTGTACCTATTGTGCTGTGTTATACCGCATACGGTTTCTGGGTTATGAGAGGACGAGTGAAACAAGCTGACTTGAGCAAGTCACACGCAATTTATTAATAATAACAGGAGAGAAATTATGTGGTATTTCACATGGATTTTAGGGGTTTTATTAGCATGTTCATTTGGCATCATTAACGCCATGTGGCTTGAGTCAACAGAAGATATGGATCGTACGGACGAATCATAATGGAAAATCAAATAACACCTCAAGCTATACAATGGTTAAAGCGGCAAAGCATGGATTTTCGCGTGCCGCAAATGAAGGTGTTTTTGGTCAGGCTAATACAGTTTATTGCTCAAATCTTCACATTCTGGTTATTTGCTGAAATGATGATGTCGATAGTTGTCGAGCAGCAAACAATTGATGCCCGCAAGGTGTTATACCTTGCGGTTGCATCGAGTATTTGGTTAGCCAGTGTATATTTTGCAGATAGTCTATCGGCCATCTGCAAAACAAACGTTGAAAGCCAAATTGAAGGCGATATCCAACAAATTTGGCAGCAACAACAAACCGCCTTAATACGCCGATATTCATCGGCTTATTGGCAACAGTTAATGTTCGATCACATAACTGATGTGGGTAATTACGTCAGTCAATACTGTGTGCAAAAGTGGATGGCCGCTACAACACCGCTGGTTATTTTATTGGTGATAGCGCCAATTAATTATGTTGTGGCAATCTCCTTACTACTTAGCATGCCTGTGGTTCCTTTATTTATGATTATTGTAGGTAAAGGTGCAGCTGCACTCCACCGTAAACATTTTATCGCTTTGGAACGTTTAGGGGCGATGTTTTCTGATAGGTTAAAAGCCCTCCCCTTAATTACCAGTAGTAATCAACACCAAGAACAACAGACACGATTAAGCCAGGCCAGTAACATTGTCAATTCTAAAACCATGAAAGTAGTATCTGTGGCATTTTTGTCTACCACAGTGTTAGATTTTTTTTCCACCTTATCAATCGCATTGGTAGCAGTTTTCATTGGTTTTAGTTTAATCGGTGAGTTTGAATTTGGACCTAGTATGGATCTTCACACTGGTCTATTTATGCTACTCGTGGCTCCGTTATTATTTGCAGAATTAAAAACCTTGGGAAAATACTATCATCAAAAATCCAAAGCAGAGGCCAGTGCAGAACGATTTGCAGAGATATATAACGAGGTAAAATCTACGCTAAAAGAGCCAAACTTCAATGGTATAGATTGGCTGAACTTTCAAGTTCAGGAGCCTAAGATTAGTGCCAGAAAAATCTCTATACGCCCCGGAGAATGGGTGTTTTTAGAGGGGCAATCAGGCGCAGGTAAAACCGTTCTGTTAGAAGCATTAATGGGGTTTCGAGAAGCATCTCACCACTTTCCAGCTCCTAGCTATATGCTTACTCAAGATACCGTAGTTTTAGATAATACCCTTAGACATAATTTAACCTTGGGAAAAGACATCCCTGATCATTTGCTTTGGGAAGTGTTAGTTGATGTCGAGCTTAATGATTGGGCGTTTAACCTAAAACATCAATTAGACACACCTTTAGGCGACTATCCCCCTTTATCCGGAGGCGAAGCTCAACGTTTAGCCCTTGCTCGTATTTTACTAATTGACGCTGACGTCGTTTTTCTTGACGAACCCACCGCCCACCTTACCCAAGAGCAACACAAAGTACTGAGCCTGTTGTTACATCAACATTTGCAGCAAAAAACGGTTATTTGGGCGTCGCACAAATCTATTCCCTCCCATTGGTTTTCACAACATTGGCAACTTGAAAATGGCATTTTAAGGAACCCAAATGAAACATAAAAAACTGTTGGCGGTTAGCTTATTGCTCGCCATGGTGCACTTTCTGGTGGGTTTCACTATTTTATTAGTATCCTCATGGTTTATTGCTGCCTCAGCGATTGCGGGTCTGGGCTTTAACTATATGTTGCCAGCAGTAGTTATTCGAGGCCTAGCGATTTTGCGCATTGCTTCTGGTTATTTCAGTATGCTATTTGGCCATCATCACCTACTCGACTCCTTAGCCGACATTCGGGTATCTGTGTTCAAATCTCTTGCTGACAATCACGTTATTGCGCGGGATACGTCCTTAAACGCACTGGCTTATCAAAGTGAAGAAGTAGCGTCAATTTGGATTGCTTGGGTGGGCCAAAATGCCGGAGTATTATTATCCATCAGTGCGCTAATGTTCTGTGCGGTAGTGTTTACACCCGCATTAACTTGGCCATTAATAGTGTTTTTAGTCGTGTTTAGTGTCATTTACTTGGGATTAGTATTAAGTACCTTAGGTAACGCTGTAAAACTGGCTAAATCTCAAAAATCCACCCAATTGAGCTTAATTCAACACGTTGAAAGTGCGCCTATCTGGCATATGCAAAATCAAGTTCAACCACCTAAATTATCCAATATTCGTAAAATACAAAACCGCATCCAATCGAATACTAGAATAGCGACCTTACTCACCTCTATCACCAGTATTGCGACTATGTGTTTTATATTAATTAATTACGCAGGAGCCCATGTGGGAAACAGTTTGTTCGTGATTATCCCCATGGCATTATTAAGTGTAAATGATTGGTTGGGCCGCGCCATTGAGTCACAAAACAAGCTAGCAAGTTTTCACATTGCCAATAAAAGCATGGCAGCTTTGGTACATGAGTCCGCGCCTATACATCGGCATGATACCGAGGTAAAAAGTCTCAAAGTTTCTAACTTTAAAGCTGAAAACACCCGTATGCCAGAAGTGTCGGGCACATTCGACTCTGCCAGCTTGAGTTTAATTGTAGGCAGTTCAGGCTCAGGGAAAAGTCGTTTTCTACAATCCCTTGCAGGTTTGATTCCGTGTCAAGGTAGTCGGAAAATCAACCAAAAAGACCTGCCAAATGGGTTACTTGACGACAGCCTTTATGTTGAACAGTTTCCATATTGTCTATCAGATACCTTAAAAAGTAACTTGCTTATGGCCAACCCCGAGGCGTCGGATGCTTGCTTAAACGAAGTTCTCAATAAAGTGGGTTTGGGTTACATGACGGATATCAATCAATGGATTGGAGAAAATGGAAGACGTTTTTCTGGCGGTGAAAAAAAGCGTCTAGGTTTAGCCCGCGCTTTATTAAGTCAAGCAAACCTCATTTTAATTGATGAGCCATTTGAAGCCTTAGATGAAAAGAATATTGAAATTGCATGTGCCCTTATCAATCAATTAGCCGAGCTGAAAATTGTGTTGGTTGCTTCTCATATTATTCCTCATCAACTCAAAATAGATCAGCAAATATCACTTGATCCAAAGTTGCAGCTCGAAACCAGCAAAGAAGGAATCTTCCACCATGAATAAACTCATCATTCAACCATTTATGGATGAAAACACCAATACCGTCACCTATGTCTTAACTGATAAAACCTGCAACTTGTCTGCGATTATTGACCCAGTTTTAGATTTTGATGCCAGTTCGGGCACCCTATCTTCCGCCAGTGCAGATAAGGTGATCAAATATTTAGATGACAATAATTTTTCCCTAGAGTGGATTCTGGAAACCCATGCCCACGCCGATCATATAACCGCCTCCCAATATATAAAAGAAAAGCGCGGCGGCGAAATTGGCATAGGCGAACATATCCGTATAGTTCAAACAACCTTCAAAAAGATCTTTAACTTAGATGCAGAATTTCCTTGTGACGGAAGCCAATATGATCATTTGTTCAGCGACGGAGAAATAATTAAGTTAGGCCACTTAAACATTCAAATAATGAATACGCCAGGTCATACACCTGCTTGTGTGAGTTATTTAATTGAAGATGCCGTTTTCGTTGGTGATACTTTGTTTATGCCTGACTACGGCACGGCTCGCGCAGATTTTCCCAACGGCAGCGCTAAAGCTCTGTACCAATCGATTCAAAAAATTCTTGCACTGCCTGGAGATACACGTATTTTTGTGGGCCACGACTATAAAGCCGAAGGTCGTGATGAATATGCTTGGGAGTCGACTGTATTTCAGCAGTTGCGCAACAATATTCATGTAAAAAATGGCACCAGCGAAAACGACTTTGTGAGTATGCGCAACGCACGGGATAAAACCCTTGCGGCCCCCAAACTTCTGCTACCGTCTATTCAAATGAATATCCGCGCAGGACTAATGCCCGACACTGAAGACAATGGGATTTCTTATTTAAAAATACCTCTAACCAGTAAGCTGGGTTAAGCCATGCATGATCCAATAATTTGGTTTGGTGCAATAACCATGGGCTTGAGCCTCGGTTTGCTGGGCTCTGGTGGCAGCATATTAACCTTACCTTTACTCATTTTTATTGCTAAAGAACCTGAAAAAATAGCCATAGCTGAATCTCTGTTGATTGTTGGTTTAGTGGCTTTAGTTGGCACCATAACGCACTATTTCAAAGGTAATATTCTTTATAAACTGGTCATCTATTTTGGTATTCCCAGTATGTTTTCAGCATATGCTGGTGCTTATTTGGCGCAATTTGTAAGCGCAAAATTACAAATGCTAATTTTTGCCGTAATAATGCTATTAGCCAGTGTATTCATGCTCAAACCTATTTCTCCTGTTGCTGCTCAAACAGCACCTTCACAATCAGTGTTTTGGCTAATTCCCGCGAGTTTATTAGTCGGGTGCTTAGCCGGTTTAATTGGTGTGGGTGGTGGTTTTCTCATTGTGCCAGCACTCATGTTTATTGCCAAAATACCCATCAAGGAGGCTGTAGGTACCAGTTTAGTGATTATTGTGATGCAGAGTGTTAGTGGCTTTTCCCAGTATTTACAAGTATTCAAGTATGCTGATATCGCGCTAAATTGGCCGCTGATTACACTGGTTAGCGGCTGTGCTATCGGTGGCATATTAGTCGGTTTACAAGTTGCAGATAAACTTCCACAAAAGGTGATAAAACAACTCTTTGGTGCTGGCTTAATAGGCTTATCAGCCTACACCTTTATCGCAAACTTTTAATCAAGGATTTGTTATGCCTATCATCAATTTAAATGACCACTTTTCAATATCTGGTGAATTAGACAAAGCACAGCTATCTGAACTGATAAAAAATGGCTTAACCCTATTAATTAATGTTCGACCCGACAATGAATCTGCCCATCAAATATCCAGTCACGAATGGAAACTGCTTTGTGGTTCACTTGATATTGATTACCAGCATATACCGGTTAAATCAGGTTATTATGAGGATCAACAAATTGCATTATTTACCCAGTTGATTGAACAACAAAAGGGCTTAGTGCATTGTTTTTGTAGAAGTGGAACCCGTGCTGTTCACCTTTGGGCGCTGAGTCAAAAAGATCAACGGTCTTTTCAACAGTTACAAAACCTATGCGCCGCCAAAGGCTATGATTTATCAGCAATTAAAGACTATTTTTAATCGTTTCGATTTAAATCCATAGAATTAGACTAGACTAACGAAATAGCCATCTGATGACAGCCCGTATTTTCAATACAGTCAGCGTCAATAGTTTAGGAGCAAAGCATGATTTTTTTGCGCAAATTTTCATTAATCTATCGATTAAGTTTCATTGTTATTTTAATGGTGCTGGTGTTAGTACTGCTCAGTTTTAGTGTGCTGAATCATCATTATCAAGTTCTAGAGCAACAGGCTTACAAAGAAAATAAAAGCGTTGTCGATGTTGCCTACAGCGTCATCGAGCATTTTCATCAATTGGCAAGCAAACAACAGCTTAGCGAAGAGGATGCAAAAGCAATGGCCATCGCTACTGTTAGCGATCTAAGATACGACAACAACAATTATTTCTGGTTACAAGATGCCACCCCCGCCATGATCATGCACCCTTTTAAACCAGGGTTAAATGGCAAATCCCTGTACGATAGTATTGATGCAAATGGCAAAACGTTTTTCCGAGAAATGTCCCAATTAGTAAAACAACAAGGCAGTGGCTTTGTGACTTATGTTTGGCCATTGCCGGGTGAAGAAACACCAACATCCAAAATATCCTATGTTAAAGAATTTGCGCCTTGGGGTTGGACTATAGGTTCGGGGATTTACATGGATAAGCTTGACGCTTTCTACGCTAAATTGCGTAACTCTTATATAATTGAATCCTCTATTGGGTTGCTATTCATTCTAGGTGCGACTTGGTTAATTAGCAGAAGTATTACCGCACCAATTCAAGAAGCCGCTGAACGAATGCGTGATATAGCCCAAGGTGAAGGAGACCTAACCCGCCAACTACCTGTCCAAGGGAATGATGAAATTACCCAGTTAAATCAACATTTCAACCAATTCACCTCCAAAATACGAGAGTCTCTTGTTCAAGTAAAAGCAATTGTCGAAGAGTTAATTATTCAATCTAACTCTGTAGCCAAGGTCAGCCAAAGTAGTAACACTTTTGCACAACAACAAAGTGACGCGACTATTCAAGTTGCTGATGCGATTGATCAAATGAGCAAGCAAATTACTGATGTAAGCAACAATGCATCCAATGCCCAAAAAACCACAAATGATGCAAAAAACAACGCACAATCAGGGGCAGTTGCGGTTACTCGTAGCGTCGATGATATACAATCTTTAACATCAAGTATTGAGCAAGTTAATTCAGTTGTATCTCAATTAGCTGAGCAAAGTGAAAATATTGGCAGCGTATTAGATGTGATCAGATCCATTGCAGAGCAGACTAATTTATTAGCCTTAAATGCGGCAATTGAAGCGGCTCGCGCAGGCGATCAAGGTCGAGGATTTGCAGTAGTCGCTGATGAAGTGCGCACCTTAGCTAGCCGCACTGGACAAAGTACAGATGAAATTCAAAGCATGATTGAAAAACTACAAAATGATGCTAAAGCAGCCGTAGACGCAGTAAAGATGAGTCAGGACACTTCTCAAAAAACCGTCGGTGACATTAATCAAGCCAACCAAACACTACAAGAAGTAGCCAGATTAATGGGGCAAATGTCGCAAATGAATAGCCAAATTGCCCAAGCCACAGAGCAACAAACTGAAGCTTCCCACGCCATTAATTTGCGATTAAATGACTTAAATGAAACTTCTGAACAATCTGTTACAACGGCTACCACACTAAACCACGCTAGCCAAACTCTTAAAGCACTCAGCGATAAGGTCCATACCGTGGTAAATCGCTTTATATTATGATGTTGAGGCTATAAGTTGCTGGTAAAACTGAATTGGTTTAGTCCCGGTTTGGGGCTGAGTGATTAACAGAGCCTAAAAAACACAGGCTTTACTATTAGTGGCTAGCATCCATTGTTATCATTTGTACAAACTATCAACTGAACATCATTATGAAAGTCATTTTCTCACATGGAAAAGAAAGTGGTCCTTGGGGATCTAAAATACGAAAGTTAGCCGAGATTGCACAAAACCTCGGATATTCAGTAGACAGCATAGACTACTCTGATATGGATAACCCTGATAGGCGTGTTGATAAACTTATAAAAATACTCGCAACCACAGATGATAAAGTTGTTTTAGTGGGCTCTTCTATGGGCGGCTACGTTTCCATGGTAGCGGCGCAAGAACATACATGTGAAGGTATATTTCTGTTAGCTCCAGCCTTGTATATGCCTAACTACGCAATACAGTCTTACTCTCCTAATACCCAAAACCTTTGTATCGTCCATGGTCTAGGTGATGAAGTGATCCCCTATCAACACTCAGCGAAATATGCGCAACAATCTAAATGTGAATTGCATCTAATCGAAGGCGATCACAGACTCAACTCGTCACTGGATGAGGTGTCAGAGATTTATACGGCCTTTTTAACTCAATTCGAGTAATTTGAGAACTTTAAAAGCTTTTAGGCGCTAAAAAAAGAATTTAGTGAACGTTTGCGACATTTTATAAAGATCATGTTTTAACTAAAATCCGTTAAACTGACAATTGGTACACGCAAATATTCACCGCACTAGCTAAATTGAGGGAATCAATTTTGCCACTGCCAGTAATGGTAAATGCATCGGCAGCACAAGCAGATAAGGCCTCACGGGGCACGCCGCGAGCTTCGTTACCAAATAAATAACATTGGTAATCGGAAAATTCTGGACTCTTGATATGTTTGCCTTGCATATCCAAATAAGCAAAACGTTTAAACCGAGTCTGTAACTCGTCTAATTCAACCTCTAACTCAATAGGTACGTGAAATATCGCCCCCATACTGGCACGCACCACCTTGGAGTTAAAGGGGTCAACACTGTTGGGACTGAGCAATAATCGAAAATCCCCAAACCAGGCTAAAGTTCGCAAAATAGTCCCTAGGTTACCGGGATCTTGCACTTCATGGAGATAGATGCAGCGCTCCCCTCGCAGGTTTGTTTGCTGCAATTTAGCCGCTTTTGGTAATGGCACACAAGCTATAATGCCCTGAGGGCTTTTGGTGTCACTGAGCTGTGCCATTTGCTTTTTATTGAGCACGACCAGACTACTTTGACTAAACAGTGGTTTAGCCCAATCCTGGTATTCTTCGGTAATATATAAAGTAATATTGCTTAATTCAGCGTCTTGTTTTATTGCTTTTTGAAGCTCTAAAACCAGATGTTCACCTTCCACTAAATAATAACCAAATTGAGCACGGTATTTTTTTTGATGGAGCTTTTTTACATCATCAAATTTCATATTAACTTGCCTTGGAATAGTGACGAGATAAAACACAAGTTAAATACAGCACTTTTGGTCATGCAGTTCCCTATTTTTATTTAGTTATTTGTTTATGGATTGGGTAAACGAATTAATCAACTCGCAAACTCATTGTACCCCGTTGATGAAATCAAGTCAGGCAAAAATAAATTGTCTTAAAAGGCATATTTTACCCTGAGTAATTTGCAAATTTGCCCTGCCAGCTTACAATAAGCGCCGTTTAAACCATCTAAAATAGCAGACTCACTTTATGGCACGCTCTAAAACCAGTAAAAAATGGCTGGACGAACACGTTAACGATCCCTACGTAAAAAAAGCGCAAATTGACGGCTACCGTTCCCGTGCAAGTTATAAGCTGATTGAAATTAATGAAAAAGATAAGTTAATTCGTCCTGGCAACATTGTGATGGATCTTGGCTCAGCGCCAGGTGGATGGTCTCAAATAGTTGCGCCTTTGGTAGGCAAAAAAGGCAGAGTAATAGCCTCAGATATTTTACCAATGGATTCGATACTGGATGTGACCTTTATTCAGGGTGATTTCACCGAAGAAGCGGTTTATGAGCAAATTGTTGCTGAATTAAACAATGAAAGAGTCGACGTTGTGGTTTCAGATATGGCACCGAATATCAGTGGCGTGAATGCCACCGACCAATACAGTTCCATGTACTTGGTAGAATTAGCCTTAGATATGGCTCGCAACGTCCTTAAACCCGGCGGCAGTTTTTGCGCAAAGGTGTTTCAAGGTGTGGGCTATGAAGAATACTTAAAAGACGTGCGCAGTTCGTTTAATAAAGTGGTCATTCGCAAACCTGATGCTTCCCGCCCACGTTCTCGTGAAGTTTACATTGTCGCCAAAGGGTTCAAAGCTTAAATCAAGTTTTGTGCTGTGCGTTAGCGTTCTAACAAAGGTAACTTATCGGCAACCCCATTCCATTTATCAGCGTCTTCTGGAGGCGCTTTTAGCTCATTCAAATTAGGCCATTCTTGGCATAGTTCTTCGTTTAACGCTAAATATTGTTGGTGTTCGGCAGCCAGATCAGTGTCTTGAATAATTGCATCAGCCGGACATTCAGGTACACAAAGGGCACAATCGATACAAATTGCGGGATTGATCGCCAAAAAATTAGGCCCTTCAAAAAAGGCATCTACTGGGCATACTGCAACACAATCTGTATATTTGCACTTAATGCAATTATCTGTCACTACAAAGGTCATTGAAAGCTAGTTTGTTTAGGATAAAAATATGCGGATAAGTTTAAAGAAGCCTGTTAAAAACACAAGTTCTTTTTAGTTTTTGATAAGACGAACTATTTTCACTTGAATTGATCGGATATCCAAGTAAACAGGGCTATCTATCGCAGATTAGCTGATTTAAAATATCTCGCCCTGACAGACAGGCTGTCCGGCGTTTAAAGAGTGTGAAATATGTTACGTTTGACGGATATTAAGTTACCCCTAAATCACCCAGAACAGGCCATTGAGCAAGCAATACTCAATAAGCTCAAAATTGAGCAAAGCCAGTTAATATCCTACAACATGTTCAAACGTGGCTACGATGCACGCAATAACAGAGACATCCAACTCATTTACACCTTGGATGTAGAGGTTAAAAACCAATCTGAACTACTCGCGCAATTCGAACGAGATCCCCAAGTTCGACTCACTCCAGATATGCAATACAAGTTTGTCGCCCAAGCCCCTGCTAATTTAACTGAGCGACCCGTTGTGGTTGGCTTAGGCCCCTGCGGCTTATTTGCCGCGTTAATTCTAGCGCAAATGGGCTTTAAGCCGATTATCATCGAGCGCGGAAAAGAAGTAAGAGAGCGCACCAAAGACACCTTTGGTTTTTGGCGTAAAAAACCTCTTAATCCAGAATCAAACGTGCAATTTGGCGAAGGTGGTGCCGGTACATTTTCCGATGGCAAACTATACAGTCAGGTAAAAGACCGCAAACATTATGGTCGTAAAGTACTCCATGAATTTGTTGCCGCAGGCGCACCGGAAGAAATCATGTATGTGAGTAAACCCCATATTGGTACCTTTAAGTTGGTCAATATGGTGGAAAAGATGCGCGAAAAAATTATTGCCTTAGGCGGCGAGTTTCGCTTTAGTACCCGCGTAGAAAAGCTCGATTTAGTTCCTCAAAAACAAGGTTATAAACTCAAGGGTTTGCACTTATCTGATGGAGAATACCTAAGTTGCAATCAGGTTATATTAGCAATAGGCCACAGCGCCCGAGATACCTTTACCGCACTTTATGAACAAGGTGTGCATATTGAAGCTAAACCTTTTTCAGTGGGCTTTCGCATTGAACATGAACAAAGCATGATCGACAAGTGTCGATTTGGTGAAAATGCCGGCAACCCAATTTTAGGGGCGGCAGATTACAAACTTGTTCATCACTGTAAAAATGGCCGCACCGTGTATAGTTTTTGTATGTGCCCAGGGGGCACTGTGGTGGCCGCAGCTTCTGAGCCAGGAAGAGTGGTCACAAATGGTATGAGTCAATATTCTCGGCATGAGCGTAACGCCAACAGTGCCATTGTTGTAGGCATTACCCCAGAGCAAGATTATCCCGACCACCCACTAGCAGGTATCGAATTACAGCGCTCCCTAGAAGATCGTGCTTTTGCCGTAGGCGGTGAGAACTATCATGCACCAGCACAGCTAATAGGCGACTTTTTATCAGGAAAAGCCAGTGCTGAATTAGGCGAGGTAAAACCCTCATACACCCCAGGTATCACCCTTACTGATTTATCTAAGGTCGTTCCCGATTTTGTTACCGAATCCATACGCGAGGCCATCCCTGCATTTAATCGTCAAATCAAAGGCTTTGCTAAAGCTGATGGGTTATTAACGGGCGTGGAAACTCGCACCTCATCGCCCATTTGTATTAAACGAAACAAAGACTATCAAAGTGTTAACGTTGAAGGTTTGTATCCTGCTGGCGAAGGGGCTGGTTATGCCGGTGGTATTTGGTCGGCAGGCATAGATGGTATCCGCGTCGCTGAAGCTGCGGCTTTGGCCATGGTTGCCAATGACGAAAAACCGGAATAAGCACAAGCAAGCAGGGTAAACATTGGTGATACAGCAAAGTAGTAAAAAAGATAGGTTTATTCCGTTAAGAAAAACAGACCTAATCAATGCCTGTATAGTACAAGGACAGCTAGTTGAAGCTGATAAAAAAGCCTTTACGGAGCTATGTCATATACTGGTTAGCACCCTACATTTTGAATATCATCAAACCCTTGAAACGTTAAAAGACAACTACGCGCCTTTTGATCCTAACGCTGACACTCTACCCGTTCATGCCACCTCGCAAGCATCCTTAGAAGATAAACAGCAGGTATTCGCACAAACCTTTGCTCAGGTATTAAATGCCGCGAACTTTGAAAAGGTGACGGAACAAGATTTACAAGAAGCTCTGCACGAAGCCTCTTTATTTAAAGTAAGACTAGAAGTGGAATTTTCAGATTTTGCCGAAGTGGTATTTTATCGTCGTGGTGAATACCAAAAAACCGAAACCTTAAGTAAGTTTTGGGGTTTAAAAAAACAACAAGTCACGTTCACCAATTACGACAAAATTGCGGTATACATTAAGTTTAAAAACGCTGAATATTTTGCACAAAAGAAAGCGAAAAATCTTAATTTCGAACCAGACTCTACCATCATAAAGTTATTCCAAAACGTACCCAAAGCAGATTTAGAAATGCTCTTTCCCAACAGTGAGGTGCGCATGCGTACCCTAGACAAAGCCATCATCGGTGGCTCGGCATTAGTGGGCGGAACTGTGGTACTGGTAACAAAGTTAGGGGCTTCCCTATTGCTAATGGCAGGCCTAATCAGTTATTGGGTTGGTCTTTCCGATAAAGCCGTCACCATTGGCACCCAAGAACTTATCGCCCTTTGTGCCGGAGCTGGCGTGATTGGCGGTTTTATATTTAAGGAATGGAGTAAGTTTAAAAATCGTAAATTAAAATTTATGAAAGCTCTGGCAGATAACCTCTATTTTAAAAATCTCGACAACAACGCTGGGGTTTTTCATCACCTAATTGATGCCGCTGAGGAAGAGGAGTCTAAAGAAGCCATACTCGCCTACTACTTTTTACTGATCAGCCAACACCCTATCAGCAGCGAACAATTAGATCAGCAAATTGAAGAATGGTTTGCTCACCAATTCAATTTTGAAATTGATTTTGAAATCGAAGATGCGCTAAATAAATTGCACCGATTTGGCCTCATCGAAAAGCAAGATACCCTCTATCGCGCCCTACCTCTCAATCAAGCCCATGCTCAACTCGATAAAGAATGGGACAATATATTCAGTACGCCGGTAAATGAAAGCGATTCAAAACTCACTTAGTTAAACACCTTATAAAGTCCCTTCTGATATTTCGCGAAGCAATTTATATTTTTTTGTGTTCTATCTATCCCCATTGACGTTCAAAACAACACGACATCTATGTTGTTTGCATCAATTGAACATAGCGCGCAGCCTCAACTAACTATAATGGTTGAGCATGACAATCTAATTTGGGAATAAGATGAATTTATGATACTGCACATTGAGTATTTAACTCTTGATACATACTCAGAACCCGTTAATTTTCAGCACATAGTTTGTATCTGCACCCTGTTGAATGTCATCACAGGCATGGGTTAGCATTTTCAGTGGAAACAATACTGCCATTGCCTTAAATTTCCCCAGCCAAGCTCCATATTCATCTTGTACTAAACTACTCGCCCAGTAAAAAAACCAATCATCCTCGGTATTTACCGTTAGTCATATTTTCCGCAAATAGGCTTTTTAGGTGGTTAAGCTTTGTCTCACTAACTAACGAGAGGAAACAAACATGTTCACGTCAAAACACCTAAAATCTGTTGTCATAGTTTTAATCGGTTTACTGCCTGCATTTGCGTCCTTGGCAAATGTTGTAGGAAGCTGGCAGGGAGAGCTTAAAGTTAATCAAAATACCAGTTTGCCGATGATCGTGCATTTTAGTCAGCAAGATACGCAAATTACCGCAACTTTAGATAGTCCAGCGCAAGGTGCCACCGGTATTCCCATAAACGATGTTGAGGTAACGGCACAAGCAGTAAGCTTCAAAGTCAGTGCTATTGGCATGACCTTTACTGGTAACTTTAGTGATGCAAACACCATAATAGGCACCTTTACTCAAGGCAGTGCTCAATTGCCACTAACCCTAAACCGCAACCAAGATTCGGTAAAAGTCCCAAATCGTCCACAAACTCCCGTGGCCCCATTTACTTATGTGAGTGAGGAAGTGTCATTTAGCAATCCCGATGCAAAAATCACCCTCGCAGGCACGTTGACGAAACCCAAAAGAGACGGAAAATTCGCTGCGGTTATTCTCATTTCTGGCTCGGGCCCGCAAGATCGTGATGAAACCTTATTCAACCACAAGCCCTTCGCTGTGATTGCCGACCACTTAACCAAGCAAGGTTTAGCCGTTTTACGTTTTGATGATCGCGGAACCGCGCAATCTGAAGGTAATTTTGCCACTGCCACCAGCGCAGATTTTGCCACCGACGTGCAAGCGGCTGTTACATACTTAAGCACTCGCTCAGACATTCTGGCTGATAAAGTTGGCCTAATTGGACACAGTGAAGGTGGTATGATCGCCCCTATGGTTGCCAGCAACAATCATGACATTGCCTTTGTGATTATGCTTGCTGGTTTAGGGGTAGATGGTGTGACCTTAGTTACTCAGCAATCCTATGATATTCAAAAGTTAATGGGCAAAAAAGAAGCAGCCCTGCGCACAGAGCGCCAACAAGACACGCAATTGTACACACAAATAGTTAATGGCATGGCCACCGACGAGATCCGTGATTATTTTCTGCAACAAGGACTAGGGGAAACCGCAGCTAGCGCTAAAGCTCAACAATTGGGTTCAGATTGGATGCGCCTTTTTCTTGGCTACCAACCACAACACTATTTGAATAAGGTTACCAGCCCTATCCTCGCCATTAACGGTAGCAAAGATTTGCAAGTGGATGCAAAAGCCAATTTAGCTGGACTAGAACGCATTTTAAAAGCAAATAAACACCCTGATTTCGAGATAAAGTCACTGCCAAATTTAAATCACTTATTTCAAAAAGCAGACACAGGATTACCCAACGAGTATGCTACTATCGAGCATACGATGGATACTCAAGTGCTTGTTTTAATGGCTAAATGGATAAAAGCTAGAATTTAATGATGTTACGATCTTTTGTATTTTTACAATTACTGGGTTGGTTGCTGTTTGGAGCAATCAACTTTTTCAGCAGGGCCATGCTGCAAGGAGGCACTTGGGTAGAATTTATTTCTACAAGTGTCTTGGTGATAGTGGGATTGTTAGTATCTAGCGGATTAAGACGCTTCTATCACCGCCCTAAAGTACTTAAATTGCCACCTGGAATGTTAGTTTTAACCGCCTTTTGTGCAAGCATAGTGGCTGGTATTTTTACTACCTTAGTAGTGTTTATCTTATTCGAGCCCTTTGCTCAAACCCTCTACAACACCCCAACGTTATTTACTGTGATGCAAGTTACCTCCAACATTATCAACCTGAGTTTGGTGATGATCATTTGGTCGGCTTTGTATTTTGCTATTAAGCGTTATCACAAATATGAACAAATGAAGGCGGAGAAATTAGCCTTAGACAGCACCCTCAAACAAGTGAGCTTAGAGGCATTAATCAATCAATTAAATCCTCATTTTATGTTTAACACCATAAATAATATCCGTGCGCTGATTTTAGAGGATGCGAACAAAGCAAGAGACATGTTGAGCCACTTAGCCGACATGTATCGCTACACCCTCAACACCGACAATAGCCATCTAGTCACCTTGGCCGACGAGTTAACCATGATAGATGACTATCTAGCCTTGATGGAAATTCAATTGGAGGGCCGACTACAGACTGAGTTTGACGTTGAGGCTGCTAGCCAAGCCGCGTTCATCCCCCGAATGATGCTGCAACTGTTAGTTGAAAACGCAATTAAATATGGTATTGCCAACAAAAAACAAGGTGGACAACTTACCCTAGTGGCCAAACGTCAATCTGAAGCTTTATTTTTGCAAGTTCGTAATACCGGAAAAATCGAAAATAGCTTACAAGATAGTACAGGTATGGGGTTAAACAATATCCAACAACGTTTAGCCCTGCTGTACGCTGATAAAGCCTCTATTACCATGACTGAACAAGACGCCCAGGTTGTGGTGACCATATTATTGCCATGGAGTACAAGTGATGATTCGCGCAGTGATAGTTGATGATTCTCGTTTAGCTCGATTAGAGCTGCGGAATCTATTGGAACAGGTAAAAGACATTGAGGTTGTAGGCGAAGCTCAAGACGTTGATGACGGTCTCGATCTCATTGATGAAACCAATCCAGATTTAATTCTGCTCGATATCAATATGCCAGAAAAAGACGGCTTCGATTTACTCAGCGAATTAGATACTGTACCCCAAGTAATTTTCACCACCGCCTATGATCAATACGCAATTAAGTCATTCGATTTCAACGCTTTAGACTATATTTTAAAACCCGTTACCGCGGCTCGACTCGAACAAGCCATTGAAAAGGTCAGAGATAAGCTAAGAACAACAGCGCAAACCCAAAACAAAAATGATTTACTCACACCCGAAAGCCGCTTTTTTGTCAAAGAAGGCGAACAATGTTGGTTAGTTAAGATGGCGGATGTGCATTTAATTGAATCTGTTGGCAATTATAGTCGGCTGTATTTTAACGGCAACAAACCGATGATCTACAAAGCCTTAAGTAAAATTCAAGCTCGTTTAGAGCCCGGTTTATTTTTCCGTGCTAACCGCCAGCAGTTAGTAAATATGAGTGAAATAGACGAGGTTTCCCCGCTGCTAAATGAAAGTTTGGAACTCACCTTAAAAAACGGCGTAAAAGTCAGCGTATCACGTCGCCAAAGTGTAGAGTTTAAAACCCTATTTAAACTCTAAACAACACATATCAAACATGGTCATAATGAGCTGTAGCTTAATTTAAGGGGATATTTCGCAAATCTTAAACGCCTTACAGGGATAAGAATAAATTTCCGGCTGAACCGCTTTTAGCGCAGTCATTTTTTTCGCCTTAAACGCGCTTTCGAATTGACTGATGCGTTGATAATAATCCGCGAGTAACTGCTGTTTAGTTTCTTCATCCACAAAAGCAAATGTCAGGGAGTTTGCACCGACTTTGACCAACTCCGACCAAGACAAATTAAAGTTGGTGACCGCAGTGTAATACTCATCGGTCATATTCGAATCCCACATACCTCGGTCATCAGTTGATAACGCAACTGGTACCCCTAAGCGCAAATATTCCGGAAAAGGATGGTTAGAATAATCGTCAACATATTCTAATAACAGGTTACTGATTAAGTTAATTTCAATAAGATATTGATTGTAGCGCATCAATAATAAGGTATCGGCATCATCAATTAGATTAAAGCCATGGCCGATGCGAGTAGCCCCTAATAAAAGCGTATCGCGAATGTGCTGATTAGGCTCGTCACTTTCTCCGGCGTGAATGGATAAGTTCACCCCATGGAACTGATGCCTAAGCTTTCGCATGGTTGATAAAAATCGTTGGGGATGACCTTTATCATTATCTTCGCGGCCAACCAAGTCAACGGCAACATAAAGCTCAGGATGTTCAGAAACAAATTTATACATCCACACTAGGCCATTTAAAGCCTGCGAAGAAAACCGCAATAACGCGTATTGCAAACGAACTGTAACACCGCTGTCGATGGCATCTTGTTGGGCAAAACGTTTACGGTATATCTGATACACTTCTTCAGGTTCAAAACGGCTGCCATCTGCGTGAACATAACCTTGAACGCCAGCATCGGTTTCTAAATAAGATAAACCTTCAGCACCAAATGCTTGCATATTTTTGACAATTAAATTGGCTTGCATATAAGGATTAGACAGCAAAGAATTAAGACGATTCCAATGGGTTTCAAAGAACTCATCACGGCCCTCGCTGGCTTTGTCGAGTCGAATACTGTTCATCCAAGCTTGTTTTTCTTGGGAGTTAAGATCTTGTAGACGTTTGTATTCGGACTGCTCACAGCTATCTAGCTTTTTGTATTCAAACTCTTGAATATTCACAAATAACATTAAATAGGGAGATCTTGAACGTCTATCTGAACGGTGAGCTTTGCAATTATTTATTTTTACTTTTGTATAATAAACATAACCGTTTTGCTGTTGTTTAATGGCCTCGTTAAACCACCACGATGAACGATTCGAACCTGTGGAATGGTTATGTAAATCGCCCCCTTTGGGCATTGCATATAAAAAGGTATATAAGTCTTCAGCCGAGGCCGTTTTTTTAAAAGATTCGAACTCTTTATCAAAGGTTGCTGCAAATGTGCTAGATATAACACTCATACAAAAGATAGAGAGTAAACACACCAATTTCATTGTAATGGCTCCAAAGGGGCTAGTGATTGATATCAACTAGCTTAATGCTATTTGTGGTTAGAAAACGAATTCTAAGGCGGACTATTTTACTTCGTAAGGTAATTGACTCTGGTAATCATCCCAGTTGCTCACAATTTTTTGAATCACCGTATTGGCAACAGTATAGGCGGCATTTTTAGCCGGATAACCACCGTCTGGATAAGGAGCGGTCACACTCCAACTGCTTAGTTTGTCTGCCGGTGCCATGGTATAATTACTCACGGTTCTAAGCACCATAATTCGCTGCGGATCCACTTTATCAATACGAGCAAGGCGCATTAAGGAGGTTAAGGTTCCAGAGTCTTCCATATTACTGGTCATAAAGTTAGCCGTATCGCCACCGTATAACTTCAGCCAATCGTTAGCCCATTCGTTCAAGTGTTTCCCGTGCCAATATTTACTTGCACTTAAGGTATCCCCTTGGGTCACAAAAGGCGGTTTTTGCGCATTGGGCATGGTTTTGTATAAGGCTCTGAAGGCTTTTATCCCTTCACTATCTGGCAATTTAAGGGCTTTTGTTTCACTAAAGGCCCAATCGGCTAATTGACTGTTTAGCTCAAAAGACACCGTATCTAACGTCCATCCCGTTGAGATGTCTTCAGGCTCTTCCGCCGGCTGTGTTGCCCCCAATGGAATAATTCCATATGGCCAAGATGCGGGAATTTCTCGGGCATCAATTTGATAAATCAGATCACCATCAACAACGTGCTTTGCCCATGCCGCCGAGCCTAGGGATATATCTTCAGGATCGCCACCGGCAATTCCCGCAACCACCCAATAAGCTTTACTCAGATCAAAGCGCGAATCCAACCCCAATGCCATAATCGACGCGGTTGCATTGGGAATACCACCACCAACACAAATTACCAGCACACCGTCGTCATTTAAGTATAAGTCGTATTCGCCTAATGGGAAATCCAGCTTGTGATTGAAATTGCCACGCTCTAGCCAAAGTTGCAGTTCACCGGCGTCATCTCCCATTGCTTCACCAGACTCGTACATGGTTACCACCACAGCTTTAATAGCATGGATTTGTGCATTAAGGTTAACCTCGTTGATGGCCTCAACTTTAGCTGGTTTAGGCTGGTTGCTAGTCGTTTCGGTATTACCACAGGCGACTGTATTCGCCGCTAACAAACCCAACATAGCTGGCTTAGCGTATTTCAAAAATGACATATTTATACTTCTCCTTACAAGATCCCATTGCTCAACATAAAATCGTATTACATCGAACTTAAAACTTGCCCAACTGGTCAGCAATTATCATACCCTAAGCATAACTTTACCCATAAACAATGGCTAAACACCCAAAATACATAGTTAAATCATTGATATTAAACGACTATGTTTATTTATTGGCAAACCTAAATTCAAAATTAATCTGCCAAGTTTCCTTATTCAAAACCTCGTATTTTCACCACACAAAGAACACCTTAGCCCATTAGCACCAAATAAGGGCGCAGATTCTTAACATAGGCATAGAACCGCAGTGACATTAAAATGCGAGGTTGGGAGGGTGCTGATCTGTAGTGCAACAGGGAATAATTGGGGAAATAAACAATAAATATAAAACATATTGCAAGGTTAACTAGGTACAACGACGACCTAGTTAACCTTGTTCCATGAACTTTAAAAAGAACTTAATTTTAAAAGTACTTAACTTCTAACAAGCTTACATTCAAAACTGCTTACTCAGCAGTGACCTCGGTAAACACATAAGAATGCTGCATATCAATGAGTGTAAGAGTACGTTTACCTGAGTCAGTTTGGCCTATTACTAACTCCATTCCATACAAGATAGGATTTAACATCACTACAGACGTTGAACCATCTGAATTAGTTTTAGTGGTTAACGCAGTCGTCCAAACGCCGGGGTTGAAAATAGTTTCACCGTCAACGTTAGATATCCATACCTCACCTAACGTATCACTCTCATAATGCTTAGCTAAATTGGCTAAAATAGCCGCGTCAGCAGGCATATCAATTTCATCAAAACGGGACGCATGTACTTTTTGTTGTTCAAGTACATTAACTTCTACCTGTTCACTCGCTTTGGGCGTGGCATCATACAATAACTCAATTAACTTGCGCTGAAATGCAGAGGCCAAATAATACCCTTCGTCAGAGTTGGTCAAAATAACCGCTGCTACATTAGCATTGGGTATCACAATAAATTGCGATTGATACCCAGCCAAACTACCACCGTGTTCGATGAACTCCACACCGGCAATTTTTCGTGTTGACAGCCCCATGCCATAATACTCATCTTTACCAGAAGACACGCCAGGTACCCGTCTTTCCAATAAGGGCGTTTCTGCAAACAGTCGTTTTCCGTCAGGGCTAACACCTACCCTTAACTCGTTGATGAGGTACTTGAGCATATCGGAAGAAGTAGAAAACGCGCCACCAGAAGGACGATAAGGTACAAGCGTTAGGTTAAACCCCTCAGTTGCGGTCTGTTCAACTTCCACAGACTTAAATTCAATACCGATAGCATAAGGTTTGGCAACATTGTCCGCTAAGGCCTTTTCAAAAGAAAAAGTGGTACTCTTCATTTGCAAAGGATCAAAGATAAATTCTTGCATAGCTTTATCGTAAGCGGCCCCCAACTCCATGTCGGGGTAGAGAATATGACCGGCAATAAGCCCCGCCACTGCAGGCATTTGATTGTTGTATTGGTATAACTCACCAAAATCACTGGTAGGCTCTACGTTGGCTAAATCTTCAACGGCCATTACGCTTGGCGCATCGGGTCCGCTATTAAATACCCATGTCATATCTTTACGAGGTAATCCTGTGCAAGCACAGACTAGATGACGAATAAGCACTTTATCTGTGGTTTCTTGGCTACCTAATTTAAATTCAGGATAGTGATCAGTGACTTTATCATTCCAGTCAAGCTTGCCCATTTCAACTAGCTTAGCCAGCAGCAGGGTTGTCATGCCTTTGGTATTTGAGGCCACGGCAAATAACGTGTCTTTATCAACAGGCTCATTAGTCTGGATATTTTTAACCCCTACCCCACCTTCATACACCACCTTACCGTTTTGATAAATGGCGATGCCAGCGCCTGGTACCTGTAACTTTTTGGCCGACTCATCGACGAAACTCAGCAACGCCTCGACTTTTGGGGCATCCAATTGATGTGCAATATTGCCTGACACATCTTCAACCTCAAAGCCTTGCAATGTATAACTGCTTTTTAGTGAACTTAACTGCGAACTGCGTTTTCCTAATACAGCCAAACTAGAATCAACTAATACAATATGCCAGTCACTGTCTTTACGCAGTACTAGAGCAAAAAAAGCCCGCTCTTCGGATATAACACTTTCATATTCAATAAAGGTTTGCTGTTGCCAACCATTTTTCGCCACCTCGTCGTTAATAAAACGCACTTCACGGGCAAAGTCGGGAGAGACTTTGTGCCAAGCTTGCAAGGCAGCCTGCGCAGCATCGTTGGCACCTTTAACCACAGTAATTACCATGAAGCTATCATCTTCAGGTGCAGTGTATTTAATTAACTCAGTGCCTTTGTCTTCAGTCCAATTTTCCGGTGCATCATAGGTTGCCCCTAACCAATCATCAGAGAGTTGACTTGCCCCATCCAAACCCGACAATTCAGGATCAGCAGGTGGTTCAATATTGGAAGTGTCGCTAGTACAAGCGTTTAGAAACAAAAACAGTGAAAAAATAACCGAGCAGCAATGAAGTTTACGCATAACATCAGTCCTTTGATTTGATTAAAAAACAGACTACACCAGTAAGTGCGATTTGGAAAGTAAAAGGGAAGTTTAGGTTTATGAGCAATTCCTAACTGGGCAAAAAAAGCCTATTCGTCATAATCCTAAATTATGAAAATCCGTCATTAGTTATCATATTAGAAACGTAACTTCGCCGCAAAATAATCTATAGTTTAGGCTGTCTATTCAAGCTATGGATTGCATATGAGTCGCAAAGAGCCTTCACTTCTGGTCATTTTTTCTTATCTCCCCTGGTGGGCTAGTGTGACCGCGGGTGTATTGGTTTATGTCTCATTAGCTTATGTATTTCCTGCACTGATTATCGAAAACCCAATTATTTCGATGATGATTATGGCAGGCCAGAATGTAGCGTGGGTTTTTGCTTTGATGTTTACTCTCCCCGCAGTATCTTCGATATTTAAACATAAAAAACGACAGCAATTATTACAACACCAACAAGGAATAGACACTCTGCGTGAAATCTCATGGAGTGATTTTGAAGTGCTAGTAGGAGAAGCATTTCGTCGCAAAGGTTTCTCAGTTCAAGAAAATATGAATGGTGGTGCTGACGGTGGCGTAGATTTAAGAATTTCAAAAGACGGGAAATTACATTTAGTCCAATGCAAACATTGGCGTTCTTCCAAGGTAGGCGTTTCCATCGTACGAGAAATGTTTGGCGTACTAACGGCATCAAAAGCCCAGAGTGTTTACCTAGTGACTTCGGGGGAGTTTACCAATGAGGCGATTAAGTTTGCTAATAACCTTCCCATTACACTTATCAATGGCCAAGCTCTACTTGCTTTAATCAATGAAATAAAAACAACGGTTAACCCAATTCAAGTCAGCCACAACACAATAAAAGAGCATACGCATAACTCCGAAAAGATCTGTCCAAAATGTCAATCTCAACTGGTCAAACGAACTGCCAAAAAAGGCAAATATATGGGTAAAGAATTTCTAGGATGCGTAAGTTTTCCGCGCTGTCGTTATACCGAACAGCTCTAAAACCTTTAAAAATCGAAACAAGGAACGTTATGTACCGAGGTAAACTAACAAATTGGAATGATGATAAAGGCTTTGGCTTTATTAAAGCTGATGGCTTAACAAGAGATACCTTCATCCATATCTCAGAATTAAAGCACATGAGTCGCAAACCAAGAATGGGTGACTACATTAACTTTGAAATAGCTAATACCAACGGCAAAAGTCGAGCGATAAAAGCAAGTATTGAAGGCGTGGGTGCTATTCCAAAACCAAGTTTCAAACGAAACAATAAAAAACAATTCAAGTTGCGATTTTCTTACATTTTGATTCTGATAAGTTTTGGAATACTAGCCATTAAACACTTTCAAGAACCCGCTAAAAGCACTTCACAATCCACCATTATTTCATGGCCCACATTTACAGAAACAGAGAGTAAGCAAAACTTTTCATGTGACGGCAGACAGCATTGCAGCCAAATGACATCAAGGGCCGAAGCAGAGTACTTCCTAAGAAATTGTCCCAATACCAAAATGGATGGAGATAGAGATGGAATACCTTGTGAAAGGCAGAGGTTTTGATCTGTTTGATACATAATCATCGCCTTCGAAAGTATAAATTGGTTGGAGCAACATACCCCAACAACGATCAAATAATATAATTACCACTCATTTAGTTGCTGCATATCTTTTAGTCGTCCACGTTGCAGCAATAGAGCGTCAAACAAATCATCTATTGAGTCATTGTGAGGTGTGAGCCCTGGCAATGCGATATTCGCCTCGGCAAAAAAACGTTGTTTTTGATTTGCAACTTCATCTTCTAACCAAGCCGATAGCCACCAATCCTGCATTCGTTCTTTCGCTTCCTTTAGCTTAAGCTCAGAAGGCAAACGATCTCGTTTGTTGTTATTGACTTTGTGGTCACTTGGGACCAAATTCCAAAGATCATTATTTGGCCAACGAGAAAAAGGCATACTGTGATCAATGTCGTATTCTTGATTTAACCGTTTTGCAGACCAGACGCATTGCATCGATTGGGACTTTGATAAAACCTCAAAACGATTACGAACTTCAGATGTGGTTCGCTGAGGATCTAACCATTTGAGTGCTTGATAAAGGTAAACTTGTTTTTCGGGTGTCGCATAAGCTGCATTTCCCTTGTAGACGGCCATTGTTTTAACCCACTCATTGACCAAAACGGGCTCAATCCAACAAGCATAACGGCTTAACGCCAGCCAAGTGGTTTCAGGCAAAGAAAACTCGCCCCATTTTTGTAAGGTCGGTAAATCTAGGAAGATACTATCTCTTGCCCTCACAGATTTAGTTGCCGCTTCGAAAACCTGTGTTTTTTGATTTGGGAGAGTAATGTACTGACAAGGCATTTCTTTGATATTTTTAGCGCTAGCGCTAATGGTTTTATGCAGAGCAATGGCGTCTTCACCAGTAAATAAGTTTCCAATTCGGTAATCTGATGCCGCCCGATGTTTTAATTTATGCCAACCGTCAGGTTTCATAAACCCCATATTAGGTTTAGCATTTGGCACTTGGAATAATTGATGATGATCGATTAAATCTTTGTATTGATGCATCCAATACAAAGCAACTAATCCTAAAGGCAAAATAACTCTATCGCCTGTGGCCAAAGACTCTCTGCGTATCACGGCACCAGGGTGACCATCTGCTATCCGTAACAAAACTCTAAGCAGTGCGAGCTTATGCGTAGCTGACTTTCCATCGTTCACTGCCACATGACGAATAAATGGAAACGCACCTGTGCCGTCGTCTGGCAACTGCAAAATCACGGTTTGCCAATAAACGCCTTCTCGGCCGAGTTTATCGGCTTCATTTTGAGCTTCAAGTTTGGCAAACAAACCGTAGTCTTGTGCTAAATGTTCAACCTCTTCAACACTTACATCGAACATTTGCCGACTTTGCTGTTCTTCTTTTGTCATTCCAAGTTTGAGTGAAATAACAATTTTCCCACCGGGTTTAAGTAAGTTAGCTAATTTACGAATAGCTCTTGCTCGATGGCTAGGAGGGACATGCATCCAAACAGCACTGAGTAAAATCAAATCAAAATTAACTTCAAGCTTAGTGGTTTTTTCCAGTGCAGGTAACGAATCTTGTAGCCAATACACCTTCTTATGTTGCGTTGTTTCCTTACCTACCCGCAACATTTCAGCGGCGGGTTCAACAGCATAAATCTGGCAATGATTATCAGGTTTGAGTTTCTGTTCGGCTAGATCAGCAATATAACCAACATCCCTCCCCACTCCAGCTCCCACATCTAAAATAGATGGGTTAGTTTTTTGCTCAAACAAAGAAGTTAAATGATGCGCCCAATTGTTATGAACATCGAGAAAAGACAGTGACAAATACTGAGGGGCAATTTCTTCAATTTTGTTATTGTAGTAGTCGGAAGACACGATAATCCTTAGCCGAGTATTTATTCATTGTTCAACATATAAAAGACAATATAAATTTATATCATAACTTCATATTCGTAAGACAGCTAAAGATATTAGCTTGGAGAGCGTTTAGGAAATCAGACTATTGAAGAGTTATCATTAAGTTTAAATGAATCAGTCCTAATAGTAGCTTTTAATCACTTTAATTAGCCTTAACTTTGTGTTTTTAAGCTGCGTGTACGGCAGCAAACTTGTCTTTAAGCGCTTGCATCTTTTCTTTGATTTTCTAAGCTGCGTGTGCGGCAGCTAACTTTGTGTCTTGGCCTATGCGTCGTTTTTGCGCTTTCTAAGCTGCCTGTGCGGCAGCTAACATCTACAGATAACAGGCTTTAGCCATATGAAATTTCTAAGCTGCGTGTGCGGCAGCTAACGATTAGCTAAAGCGTATCAAGTTGAACAAGGTTTTCTAAGCTGCCTGTGCGGCAGCTAACAAACCCAAACGCTAAATTCCCCGTTCTTTATGTTTCTAAGCTGCCTGTGCGGCAGCTAACGTTTATCACTTCTGATACTGATGCGGTTATGTTTTCTAAGCTGCCTGTGCGGCAGCTAACTACTACCTTGGGCAATCAATACCAAGCTGACATTTCTAAGCTGCCTGTGCGGCAGCTAACACTGTAGGTGAGTTTGAGCGCGGCTTTGGAACTTTCTAAGCTGCCTGTGCGGCAGCTAACTGTCGTCTTTGTCTTTGACTTGAGCAACAAAATTTCTAAGCTGCCTGTGCGGCAGCTAACAGAAGCGCAGTTCAATCATTAATCTCTGGTTTTTTCTAAGCTGCCTGTGCGGCAGCTAACTACCAGTTCATTTTCAGCGCTGTTCAATCTAATTTCTAAGCTGCCTGTGCGGCAGCTAACCCCATACGCTCGACTCTGCCGCCATCGTTTTATTTCTAAGCTGCCTGTGCGGCAGCTAACTTTTAGTTTCAAGCCAAGAAGAGACAGAAACTTTTCTAAGCTGCCTGTGCGGCAGCTAACGAGATGGTTGCATGTGGTCAACTTTGAAAACGTTTCTAAGCTGCCTGTGCGGCAGCTAACCTGCAAATCGCGCTCGTAGTCTTGCTCGTTTATTTCTAAGCTGCCTGTGCGGCAGCTAACAATTTTTAAGTATGAATAAACATCACAACACATTTCTAAGCTGCCTGTGCGGCAGCTAACATTCCACAACAGCCCGTTTGCTTACACTAAATTTTCTAAGCTGCCTGTGCGGCAGCTAACTGATTGCACATGATTTATTAGAACATTCGAACTTTCTAAGCTGCCTGTGCGGCAGCTAACTTTTCCCCACCTTGGTTTGAATAGTTGACCAATTTCTAAGCTGCCTGTGCGGCAGCTAACGATATTAACCCTGATTGCGAAAAGCTTTGCAATTTCTAAGCTGCCTGTGCGGCAGCTAACGTGATATATCCCAATTCAAACTTGACAGTGACTTTCTAAGCTGCCTGTGCGGCAGCTAACGGATTGATGAGCCTAGACGATTAAAGGGGAAGTTTCTAAGCTGCCTGTGCGGCAGCTAACAATTAGGCTACCACAAAAAGCCGAAGGTTAAGTTTCTAAGCTGCCTGTGCGGCAGCTAACCAATTATAGCTGATAAGGATTTTCATGTGTTTTTTCTAAGCTGCCTGTGCGGCAGCTAACTCACCTCTGGCCTCTGCCTCTTTTATGTATGCTTTCTAAGCTGCCTGTGCGGCAGCTAACTGATTCGTCCGGTGTGTTTGCTTGTTCTGTTATTTCTAAGCTGCCTGTGCGGCAGCTAACTAAGCGACGCGTGCGATATACGCGACGAGAGCTTTCTAAGCAGCCTGTGCGGCAGCTAACATTCCTAACGATTAATGATTTGTCGTCGGGATTTTCTAAGCTGCCTGTGCGGCAGCTAACTTTATCTAAATTAATTAAAATAATATTATTTATTTCTAAGCTGCCTGTGCGGCAGCTAACATGATCACTCAATAGATTTGACTTTCTATACATTTCTAAGCTGCCTGTGCGGCAGCTAACGAAGTAATCAGCAAAACCCGACACAACAAGCGTTTCTAAGCTGCCTGTGCGGCAGCTAACACTCGGTTTCATCGGACAAGTTAACTACTTTTTTTCTAAGCTGCCTGTGCGGCAGCTAACGAGTTGGTTGACGGGGTATTTTGTGGGGTTGCTTTCTAAGCTGCCTGTGCGGCAGCTAACACATCTCAAACACTGACACAGCACTAATACTATTTCTAAGCTGCCTGTGCGGCAGCTAACTCACTATCTGAGTCGGGTTTGAATCTCATAGTTTTCTAAGCTGCCTGTGCGGCAGCTAACTTGTTAGAGCAAGTTAACCAAATGATAAAGGTTTTCTAAGCTGCCTGTGCGGCAGCTAACGTAGCAACTGCAACGCTAGGTGTTGATTTGTCTTTCTAAGCTGCCTGTGCGGCAGCTAACCATCTAAGCGGGGTTAAACGAAAAATAGTAGGTTTCTAAGCTGCCTGTGCGGCAGCTAACGTCTAGCTGAAATTGATCTACCTGCATCATCTTTTCTAAGCTGCCTGTGCGGCAGCTAACATATGGTCGCGCACTAAATCCGCTGGTCTACTTTTCTAAGCTGCCTGTGCGGCAGCTAACCTATAGATCTAACTTTCTACACGGGGCATAATTTTCTAAGCTGCCTGTGCGGCAGCTAACTTAATTCCAAGTCCCGCTTGGTCGGTATGTCTTTTCTAAGCTGCCTGTGCGGCAGCTAACATATGGATTTGTCAGCATCTGGCATTGAAAACTTTCTAAGCTGCCTGTGCGGCAGCTAACAAAAGATGCTTAATGAAAGGCTTGATATGTTTTTTCTAAGCTGCCTGTGCGGCAGCTAACTACAGCTCGTTTAAAGGCTATATAGATTTTAATTTCTAAGCTGCCTGTGCGGCAGCTAACATGACATGCTGATTATAGGGTTGCTTCCAAATTTTCTAAGCTGCCTGTGCGGCAGCTAACTTACTGGTAAGACCACTTAGTTTGAAAGTTGTTTTCTAAGCTGCCTGTGCGGCAGCTAACTCATCGACAATAAACGCATTGAATTACTTCAGTTTCTAAGCTGCCTGTGCGGCAGCTAACACGTTTATATCTGAGTTGGTTGATATTAAAGATTTCTAAGCTGCCTGTGCGGCAGCTAACTTCTAAAAGATTGGTGTACTGTGTGGACTGAGTTTCTAAGCTGCCTGTGCGGCAGCTAACTACCCGTGACGGAAACTTGTATTTCTTGAGTTTTTCTAAGCTGCCTGTGCGGCAGCTAACTTGATGGTATGTTAGACGGACAAAGCGTTATTTTTCTAAGCTGCCTGTGCGGCAGCTAACGTATTGACGAGTTACAGTCCTGCAATTATGTGTTTCTAAGCTGCCTGTGCGGCAGCTAACACACATTAGCGAATAATGAAATGTGCGCTCTATTTCTAAGCTGCCTGTGCGGCAGCTAACCACTTGGGGGCGCAATGCTTAGCCCAGGAGCATTTCTAAGCTGCCTGTGCGGCAGCTAACGGCAAGAAAGGAAAAAGCCCCGCGATAAGCGATTTCTAAGCTGCCTGTGCGGCAGCTAACATGTCAACAATTCCGCCACCTTTACCCGTGACTTTCTAAGCTGCCTGTGCGGCAGCTAACTATCTCCCAATGGTTTTCCGTCTGTTCTTTGTTTTCTAAGCTGCCTGTGCGGCAGCTAACAAAAGTTTTATTCATTGTGGTGTGTTGAGAACTTTCTAAGCTGCCTGTGCGGCAGCTAACATTTGAATTGTGGCCGTTGCTTTTTCGTTTTCGTTTCTAAGCTGCCTGTGCGGCAGCTAACTTCAACCCACATCAACATACAGATGTAAAGACTTTCTAAGCTGCCTGTGCGGCAGCTAACCAGGGTGTAACATTATTTGTTTTGCTCTTGGTTTTCTAAGCTGCCTGTGCGGCAGCTAACTACCGTTGCCACTCTTTTTAACATCTGCAACCTTTCTAAGCTGCCTGTGCGGCAGCTAACTTGTCATTAGTCCATCTCCAGTTGTAATCCTTTTTCTAAGCTGCCTGTGCGGCAGCTAACAGACCCTAGTTAAAAATGTGCTTGCGCGTAAGTTTCTAAGCTGCCTGTGCGGCAGCTAACCTTATCTGGACTCAGGCGCGACTAACTTAGACTTTCTAAGCTGCCTGTGCGGCAGCTAACACAGGTGGAAATTACGCAGCACTACATATCAATTTCTAAGCTGCCTGTGCGGCAGCTAACGTTCTAATTGCAAAACAAGCTCACTTGGGTAATTTCTAAGCTGCCTGTGCGGCAGCTAACTATCTGTTGTTTTGCAATATTGGGTTATAGAATTTCTAAGCTGCCTGTGCGGCAGCTAACAAGATTGAGTAAGATTATGGACGTTACAGAGTTTTCTAAGCTGCCTGTGCGGCAGCTAACGATTGCCAGATGTGCGGATTACTTTTGATTTGTTTCTAAGCTGCCTGTGCGGCAGCTAACTATAGAATAATAATGTAAAAATAAGTTACAACATGTAGTTAGGTAAAAATTTGAATTTTTACCTTCTATTTCACCACACTTTGTAACTTACTGATTTATTTTCAGTTTTTTAAAGAGCAAACTTTAATGGTTAAAACTTAGGTAAGGATGAATTACCACTAAAGCCATAAGTATTAAACTTTAATGGAGCATTATTTGGTCCTACCGTTTTTCTAACAATACTCATATTAAAATCATCATTACTTGTAAGACTTTTCATTTTTATAAATGGCAAGGCTTTATCTTCTTCTGACATTTTATAACCAGAAAAGTACAAACTCGCCTGCTCAAATGTTTCATTATGCCGTTTCATTCTTCGCCGAATATGTTTATCTGGATTCCCAGCTTTTTGACGACGATTAAAGCTTTCAAATGAACCTACATCAGCCGGAACATCCGCAATATTTTTAATATGCAGGTAATCCGTTAAACGGCTTAACCATTTATGAATATTTAATCGTTCTAAATCTGCTTTATTTACAGAAAACAAACGCAATTTATTACCTAAAAAGCCCGGTTTGTCGGTGTTCATTCTGTAGTTAGGAAAACTCACGGCAATAGGCACTTGCTTATTACTGTCTTGTATTTCAACTAAAGCTAAATGGACTTGCATCATTAGCTTAGACCACAAAAAATGAACACCAATATCGTCACTCGGTAAAATGGTGATATCGATATAGTGTTTCATATTAGTTTATTCCCCAAATACGCCACCACGTATTAACATCGCCATAATATAGTGTTGTTGTTCAATCGCTGGCTCTTTGCCTTTAATCATCCAAGCATCAAGTAAATTATAAAAGTCTGTTTTTTCTTTTGGTTGACGATACGCTGCACCACGGTTTGTTACTGAACCATAAGGTTCAACTGCAATAGGACCTACTTCGTCAACAGATGGATGCCAAGTATCGATTGTGCGTAAGGCATTACCAATTTTTTGAGAATGCATTGCGGCCTGTCCATCAAGTTGATATAAAAATTTACTTTTATCGCCTTTCCCCCCACCCATCACTAATTCTTGCGATGGATACACAGCTTGGCCTTCGCCTAATTGGCTATAAGCTTCAACTTTTATAAGTACATGATTATCGGTTATGCCCTGTTGAATAAATTGTGCAAGTTGTGTAATTTTTGCATCACTTGAAAATTCACGTAATGAATACTCTTGGCTATTAAATTCAATGGTTTCATTTGCCACTGTTACAACAACTTTTACGTTTTCAGCACCTACACGATTGCGCCATAAGAAACGAGCACTAGCAATATTAAAAGCATAACGTTTTGATAACTCTTCAAAACTTACATCAGTTTGATATTGCGTTATTTTTTTAGCCAGTTCAGCTTGATAATCAGGGTTATTACAAGTTGACGGAGTTACTAAATCGCTTAAGACCCGTAAGGTAAAAACAACTTTTAAGGTGTCTGTTTTATGCGTTAATGCAGCAATGTCAACTGTTTGTAAATTGGCTTTAGATACTTCTGCATCTAACTTTGTTGGATCATTTGCTGTTGCCGCTTTTAAACGATTTGAAATTGTACCACGTACTGCTTTTTCGCCCACTTGTATTGGTTGCCATTCTTGCTGTTCCCAATTGCCTGCAAACATGAGTGCATCTGATGGTACTAACTTAGCTTCAAATGCTAATACTGATGGTGTTTTTAATTTAATTTCGGCCATTTTTATTACTCCATTGATAAAATATTTTTATTAATTTTTTATTAAACGTTTTTAAAAGTTCATTGCTTCATCATGATCAAAATTATCAGGTTCAATCACTTCATCTTCGAAAGGGGTTGTTTTAGCGACATACCAAGGATATTGATGTTCATAACGCCAGAATGTGTTTTCAATATGTTTTATGTTATGTACGCTTTTCCATTCACCTACGCTATAAGCACTTTCAGCAAAGACAGTAGGCACCGTTGAATCTCTTACATTGTTTACTTCGCCAGCTTCATAAATTGGAGAAATTGCACAATAGCCCGTATTAATTGGCACTAAATAGCCACTTTGAGGTTTTTTTACATAACGCCAATTGGCTTTTTGATTTGCGCTTTCAATAGCTTCGATTTCTTGCTCATCTTCACTTGTTATTTTTTCAGCTTTAAATTTAAGCTGGGCAAAATCACACCATGCATCAAATAAACAAGTGTTATCATCTATCGCTTTTTGCTGTTGAAAATGCTCAGCTAAATAATTACTACGATCAATTAAGGCAAAACCTGGCATTAATTTTCGTAATGTTTTTTGTTCTTCATTTAACGGGGTTAACTCAATACTTTCTATATGCGTAATTTGACCGCCTGCTAAACGTAACACTGGTACTTTTTGTTTTACATGTTCAATTAATTGTTCTGCGGTTTCTGTATCACCCGCAATCAAACCATTTACTTCAATCAACAAGGATACTTGCATATGCATGCGCCCTTCTTCGTTTGTTGAGGCAGCTTTTAACAGTTTTGTTTTCGCATCAAAGACATCCACACCTTTCAAGTAATTAGGGTTACGGGACAATGCAAAAACATAGTCGCCCCAACCTTTAGGTTGCCTTGCGTGTACCGTATTTTTATGACTAATTACGGCAACACCGCCTAAATTAACGGCTAACGTTTCAGGTAATTTACGTGATAATGCATGAGCAAAACCCAAAAAATTAGTGATGGCAGGAAAACCATAAGTTAAACCCGCAATGGCATTGGCATTTTGTACCGATACTTTTTTAAGTAATAAATATTGGCTCATGGTTACGCCTCCGCTAATTTTGGTGTGTTGTGTTCAAAACGTTTTAACTGATGCAAACAAACTTTAGAAAAATAAGCATGTTCGATATCACCCAAGCGATATTTTTCATCATTTTTTAATTGTTTAATTAACCAACTGGCAAAATCAGCCGCTATCACAGCTTGCCAGTCAAGCTTTTCACGTTCACGCTGGAAGCTTTCTGTGGGGTTATAAACATCAAGCCAAAAAGCATGAGCGTGTTTTAGTTGGCAATGTGATTCACTTGCCCAACCTGCTGGTAATGATTGAATATTGGCCGCGTGAATCATTAGTTGATCGAGTATGGGTAAAATAAAGTGATAATCACGCTTGTAACGGACTTTAAAGTTATTGTCTTCAGGCTTTAATTTACTTAAAAAGGCTTTAAAGTCACGTAAGTAACCCGATACTTTGTATGTCAGTTGCCGGTTAAATAAGCTGGTATTATTTATTGGTGGTTTAACCTGTGCTGTGAATGTAGGTGGTGCTGCATTTAATAAAAAGTTCTGACCATAACGCTCACTATTTAACTGTGAAATATTTTGTGGTTTTGAGCCGCCAAAGGTTTGTACGGCTGTATTTGGAAAACTGATATCCATTCTTTCATCGTACTTATAAGTTCTGCGGGCATCACGAATAGATTTAGAATCACCAAAACGTGTCTCTGTGACTTTTTTATGTAAATTATGCGCCAGTGCCGATGAAAATAGCGGGCATAATAAATGATACCTAAGGTCATTACTTTCCGACTTAATTGGAAAATAAAGCTGTTTACTTAAATTATGTGAGCTTAACTTTTCATCACCCAGCGCTAACTTAAAACCATCTACCCAAGTTTGGTATAATTCGGCATTATCAGTAAAAGTACTTAACGCTTGAGCATGGTTTTGTTGCAATTGCGCGATTAGGCTTTCACCATTTACCGTTATGTTTAGCAGCTTAGCTACATCTAATGCAGCTGCGTTACCTACAGCATCAATTGCTTTATTTGTTAAGCTTGCTGTAACAAGGTATCGGTTATTTACCGTTTGAGTATCTGTATATGGCTGGCTTACTAAGATACTACTAGCTTTAGCATCACTATGAGTAAATTTTGCCGCATGGGTTGCTAAACTGATTTGCTTTGCTCGCCTAGCTGCATCAGTTAGCCACACCACAGGTTTATAATTTTCTTCAATAGGAGCCGATTTTTCTGCATATTCAGCTTTAGCGGTCGTTATTTCTATTTCGTTTTCACTTTTTTCTAACACTCTATTTAGTGCTTTTTGAAAAGGTTCCAACTTAGCTTGTTTGCGCTGCTCTATATAATCAGCTAACGCTTGAGTTAATGTTGCTTCCATCGTTTTTCCTTTTACTTAATATCAAAAACACCTAGCTGTTCATGCCAGTGCCAATTTAATTCTTGATCCTGCTCTTTACTCGGCTCCCTTAAACCAATCACACCAAAGGTTTCACTTACCTGTTGCAAGCTTTCATCTAATTTATCTGCAAAAATTTGGTAGGTTTCTTCAACGCTTAAGTTAAACCACCAATGATTCCCTTGGGCCAATTCAATCGTTTTATTTTCATCAATAAAGCGATTGCTTTGCGCCTTATACTCATGCGGATAACGAGTATCGTCAATTTGACTCCACGTTAAAGTTTCGCCTTCTTCTAACCGTAAAATAAACTCTTCTTGAGCTTGAGATTTTCTAAATTCGGTTTGACGAATAAATTCCGCACTCCAATCAATTGCAGAGTCTTCATTCCACCAAAGAGATGCAGGTTTATCTGAGTTGTAAAACAAATCTTTTTTCTCTTCCCCAATAACATCCAATGTGACCCTTAATGATCTATGCTCTTGAATTGCAAACGACTTAATTGCATTAGCAGCTTCTTTTTTATGACTTTCTATCGGAGCTTTAGCAAAATCACCTTGGCTCATATGAGGTTCAACAATTCTTGGTATTGCTGAAATATTGTCTAATTCTGTTGTTAATAATTCATTCAAATCTTTACTGTTAAGTGGAAGCTCAGGGGATTCAAAACCTGGCTTACAGTAAGCCACTTTTTCACCTTTTAATGCGCGTATGTTTTGGTTAAGCACGACCAAATTTGCGGTCGTAGGTGGAGCTTGCCTATGCCGCTGTATACGCCCTGCTAACTGGATAATTGAACGTAGTGAGCTAGGCTCTGCAATTGCCCAGTCGTAATCATGGTCGCGCCCAACTTCCACTATAGATGTGCCTAATACAATAAACACATGATTGTCTGTCGATGTTTTATTAAGTCCGTCGGCTTTTAATGCGTTGGCAATTTCAGGTTGTTGCCAAAGCGCTTGTTCATCATAACGAGTTAAAGTTTTATCTAAGCGAGTTTCTTTATAAGAGCGTAACGCTAATGGAAACTGTGAATGATAAATACAAAAATGGAATTTATAGTTAGCTCTTGGTGACATAGCTAATAATATTTTAGCGACAGCAATCATTGAATTAATGTTAGCCATTCTAATCACACCAATCGATACTTTTTTGCCGCTACTATGTGTTACATGGTGTTGGTCATGTAATTGATAAATTTGTTGATGAATGGTATCTGCCACATTTTGAAAAATCTGCTGATTCTTTTCAGCAACATTTGGCTCTGTTGAGCCACTATTATCGGACTCAGGTAACTCAATATTAACGATTTTGCCTTTACGTAAGACTTTACTGTTAGCCGTTAACTTTTTTAAACGTAACTCGACAAATCTATTATTTTTTTGTTTGAAGTCCTCTTTATTTTTTATTAATTCAACTTCACTTTTGTTTTCATCAAACCAAGCGCAAACAACACCTTGATTGTTATTATGTGGGAAGTTAGCTTGGTTATAATGTTTACGACCTGCTACGTAAGCGTCGTACAAAGCACTGATAAGTGCAGGAGGTAAGGTTGCCGATGATAATAAAACCCGAGAACCTAACATACCTGCCCAGTTAACTAATCGACATAGTGCAGGCAAGTCTTCTAAACCAAAATCATCGGGTTCATCTAAAATTAAGTCTGATGTTAGTAACCGCAACATGGGCGCAATTTGTTTACCACCTCGTTTACTTTCTGTAGCAGGCATTAAGTGGTCAATGGTACTAACCAAAATAGGCGCACTGATTAACTGCTCTAATTTAGGATTGCCTTTTAACCAATGCTTTAAACGACCGTCGTAAATTTGGCCTTCGTAACTGACATATAATTGCTCAAAAAAATCTTGTGCTGATTCACTGCCATGATCAGGCTTGATTGATATTTCTTCATCTTTATTTAATTGGTGTAATAATTTAACGGCATTAGAGCCAATTAAAACCGCGAGTTCATCATCACCTAATTTAAGTAGATCTCGATAAGCATCACCCGTTTGTAACGTTAAAGTACGCAAACCTAAAGCAACGGAGAAACGACACCCTTCGCGTTCGTCTGCTAAGGCATACATAATTCGTGCATTGGCCATGGTTTTACCACACCCAGTTGATGCCATGTTAATACCAAAAAAACCTTGTTTTTCACTGGCTTTAGCAAATTCTTTTGATGCTTTAAACGCTTTGTTTTGCCATTGATATTTAGGGTCTTTCGCACTTTGTGAAAAAAGCCTATGTTGTGCTAATGCTGGTAATGTGTATTTTAAAGCCGGTAAGTTTTTAGCAAAAAGAAAAGCGTTATGAGCAACACCGATATTATGTTCATCTAATTTTTGTTTTAACTGATTCGTTTTTCTATCCGTATTGGCGTTAGCTTTATAGCTATCATCTCGCCATTTCATTTTTGAATCTTTTAACTCAAGAGATGAATAATAATGATCCGCCAACATAAGCGACAATCTTGATAAATGGCTAACAAAACGCTGATTCAGCCAATCTGTTTTTTCAGATAATTTATGGTAACTCAATGCTCGCTTGGCTATTTCACTTGCTTTGTTTTGCCATGCTTTACTCAACAGTGGCGTGCCATGAGCAAAACGCCAATTGGCATTAATTACTGATGGCCCTATATCAGCTAAATTTTCTGCATTTTTTGAATTCCAATGACAGTCAAAACACTTTGTCAGCCAATGTTCAGCTTCATCTAACTTAACTGAGTTAACTTGTGGGTAAGGTAAACGATGGTGAGAAACAATTAACCATGCAACTAGCTTTCCAAACTGTGTATGATCACAAAACGAATTAAACGGGTTTTGATGTTTGCCGTTATCTTTAAATAATATTTTGTGTATTTCAGTTTCAGCATGAGCCGCATTTGATTGCTGATTAATTTCTACCAGTTTTGTTAGCCACTCTTGATCAGTTGAACCTTTAGTAAAGGCTTCAAACAATCTTAACGAGACCCACTCGTGACGATATGGTTCAGATTTTGATTGCATAGAGCCGGCTAACTTTTGTTGAAATAAATCATTTGCTTTACCAAAGTCATGAAATAATCCGGCGAGGCTTGAGGCCAACATTATTGCTTCATTTAACTCCCAGCCGTTTTCCCATTCTTTATGAGCAAGATCTAACTTGGTATAATTAACCGCCACCACTCCCTCACAATTAAATTTAAACCTATTCCCTACAACCCATAGAAACTGGCTTCTTGAACGTGAACGTATCCAGTGGCAACTGACAGCGGTACTTTTACTCGCAGTTTGACGAAGCATTTTTTTGACTGTTATTAGTCCGTCTTCAGTTATTAGCGTTTGCCAGGTGTTGTCGCCAATACGATTGGCGAATGCATCTAGTACTCGCCTAGTTTTTTTAAGGGCGTTTTTTTCGCATTGGCTAACAAAAGTCACCATCATATTTAGCTATTTCCTTCACCTTTTAGATTAGTATGACGATTCAGGTTTAGCGCAACGCTCTTAACTTGTTCGAACATAAAATCAAGAGCTTTATGGTCCGTAAATTTTTGTAATACTTGTTGGCGAAACTCTTGCTCTGTAGCGTTTTCTTTAGCACAAATAAAAGCCCATGGAAGAACTATTGCATCCTTTATCAAATCTGCAATATCAAAAACTAAAGCCCCCCGACGTGTTTTTCCATGCATCACCGCGAAGCCATGTGGAATGCCAAGAACCCATAATGTTACTGCCGCTAGGCCGTATGCTAAATAGTTACCATGGTTAAGAAAATCGTTTGCTTTGTCGGTATAATTTTTAGTTGAGCCTTGATGCTGGCGGCTGAAGCCTGAGGTGCCTGTATTATTGGCAGCAAACTTGTATAACACTTTGGTGAGTTGCGCTTCTGTTAGCAATAATTCTGACGATTTATTGGCTTGGCCTGTGCGTTGTTGGAAAGTTTGTAATGCACTTTGAATTTTACCATCAGATACATTAAAGCCCTCGACTTTAAGTTCCTTGTCTTTATTCCATACGTCAGTTAAATATTCGATTCGAGCTGTTTGAAAATGTTTTGCTGCCTTTAAACGCTTTTCGTCGTCAAACCAAAAACTCATCCAGCCTTGAATATATTCAGTTGGGCGATATTCACTTTGTGGAGACATCCATTCTATTTCATTTGCCATATAAAGTGGCGTTCCGCCTCCACCTGCAAAACCCACTAAAACGCCAGATTGAGCTAACATACGCATAGCGGCTTGAGTGACAGAGGTTCCGTTTCCCAGTAACAAAACGGTGGTATTCGCAATAGGAATATTAAAATACTGATTTTCTTTATTACTCTCAGTTAAATACAACACTCGCCCGTCTTTTTGCATCACTCGACAGTATTCTAAATAATACATATTTGCACGTTTACTATGCAATATCGTTTTCAAATCTGATGGAGAAAAGTCTCTCATTGAATGTTCCTTTTCTGAAAAGAACGAAAGGTTCTAATTGGCTGCATATTGTATTGAGTACTTAAATTCGACAAGCTTTGTGCTGCCGTGATTTGTGCAAGTAAATTTCTTCATCCTCTTCCCTACTTACAATTCAATTCATTACATTGTTTGTTTGGGGCTTTATATCGTTTTAATTTGCATTGCAGTTTTTCAAGTTGATGTAAGTTGTCGGCAAAAACACTTGTGGAGCCTAACTCTTCACTTAACACTATATGGGCTTTCACTAATTTAACTAATTTGGTGAAGTCTGCATCTTTTCCTGCCTTTTCAATAATTGTGTTTTCTTGGCTTATTTCTAACGTTATGTGTAGAAGGTTGGCATCCATAATTATTTCTCATTTTTTTATTTTTGTTATCTAGAAAAACGTATTTAAATGCTTGAATAGTCAATTACTTGTGAGTCACCTTTGTGCTCTATTAAAGGTATTCGAGAGGCGTTTCTTTTTAGTGAAATGAGTGAGTATCGAGCTGTAGTTATATGTGAAGTGTTTGGTTTTACGCATTTCAACGCATAGGGGCTGCGTCCAAAGGCGGAACAATGTTGAAGAACCAAATAGTGTTGCTTGATGTTGCGTTTTCATACTGCGTCTCTACTACTAAAATGCGACTGGATTCGCCCTTTGTCAGCACCAATTTCCATTAAACTGGTGATCCACGGTTCACACCAACTTTTTGCCGATTCAACAATATTATAGAAGCCTTTATTGTCTAATCTTTTGTATAAGTGCAACGAGGTTTGAAAATCTCCCACCTTTCGATAGAAAATTATGCATATCAGATTCATTACTACTCACTTTTTTGCATAATCACCTGCACTTTTTACCTTATTCTTTGCATAGGTTTGTTAAGCTAAGCCAAATTATTAAACTGACTTGAATCAATGACTCACCAAATTAAATCTCTTTTTTCGTATTTTCTAACCTTCACCATTTGCATCTTTTTGCTGGGCGCTTGCGCGACTTCTCAAAAGGCTAAGCTTCCCGTTGCGGTGTTAACCACTGAATATGGTGTCATTCAGATTGAGTTGGATGTAATTAATGCCCCTGTGAGTGCCAATAACTTTATCGCGTATATAAAAAGCGGCGACTTTAAAACTCTGACTTTTTATCGCACCGTTGACCACCATAACGATAATCACCCACTAAAAATTTCGGTTTTACAGGGAGGAATCAATGCGGCCTTAGATGACCCATTCGATGCTCCGTTACCGCCTATCCAACATGAATCAACAGCTCAGAGCAATCTCCTTCACAAAAGAGGTGCAGTGTCTTTTGCTCGTGGTGATTTGGGCTCTGCTCAATCGGAGTTTTTTATCTCTATTAAAGATAACCCGCATTTAGATGCGGGCGGATTGCGCCATCCAGACAAACAAGGTTTTGCGGTATTTGGTAGAGTGATTGCGGGCATGGAAGTTGTCGATAAAATCGCTGCACTGCCTGCTAAGAGAAATCACGATAATCCCTATGTAAAAGGGCAATTGTTAACTGAGCAAGTTCCAATTCTCAAAATTACCTTAAAAAACTGAAACGTTGCTCAACCATCATTATCTAAGCTGCTCTTTGTCGATACGGGAAGTTAGCGACTAAACCTTAGCGCCGGTAAAGTGATTCAACTCACTTTTGAAGCCGCTGGGGAAGTATATTTTCCAATTTGACATTTTTTCAAAAAACTTAGGACATTCATGTACTTGGATAGGTTTGCTTAAGGTCGTTTTACTGATAAACTTTTCAAGTGAATTTTTATCTAATAGTTAATCAACTCGAACAATAAATACTTAGCCGTTAATACAAAAAATTATCCGCTAATTATTGATTTGAGACATTCAACAAACTCACCATTTACATTAATAGAATAATAATAGAGCTAAAGATAATAATTTCTACGCACATGCATTTCCCAACTATCAATTAAATAACTGTATTAACAAGGGATTCACTAAAGTGACACATCAAAAATCTTCGACACCTTTTTCTATTGCTCCAACATTCAAGAGCAAAACCCTAGTGGCTATCGCCGTAGCTACCTGTTTATCACCCATTAATCTTTACGCCCAATCCAATGCCAGTGGCGCGACTGATGCAGAAGTAGAGCGTGTTCTAGTAACTTCTCGTAAACGTTCAGAAGATATGAATGATGTGCCGATTAGCATTAACGTGGTAACCGACGAGCTAATTGACAACCTTGGAGCGGCAGACTTTACCGATTTGTTAGGGGTTGTTCCAAGCTTAACGTCTTACCAAAATGGCCCAGGTAGAACCCGTTTATCTATCCGTGGTGTTGCCAATGGTGGCGGTAACGACAACGATACCCAAAACCAAGAAACCGTGGGTATCTATATGGATGAGATCCCAATTTCTATGGGTGGAATGAATCCAGAGTTCGCACTGTTTGACTTGAAACGAGTCGAAGTTCTACGCGGCCCACAAGGGACGTTATTTGGAGCGGGTTCAATGACCGGGACGGTACGTCTTGTTTCAAACGAACCGGATCTAAACGAATTTGGTGGCCGCTATGAAGCCACTGCATCATCCATTAGCCATGGTTCACAGAATTATTCAGTGAAAGGCTTGATCAATGCGCCGGTAATCGAAAACCAACTGGCCATTCGTGCAAGTGGATATTACATGGACAACGGTGGTTACATCGATAACGAAGTTACCGGTGAAAAAGACCTCAACGATGGAATTTCTAAAGGCGCTAAAATCTCCACATTGTATTTCCCAACGGATAATTTACGCGCTGAATTAACCCTACTTCACCATAACTATTCAGACAATGGTTATCCTCAAGACATTGACTCTACGCCGTTTTTAACTAGAAACTATACGTCTTTCGATGGATTTGATGATGAAGTAAACATTGCTAACCTAACATTGAAATATGACCTAGAGTGGGCTGAATTAGTCAGTTCTACTTCGTATTTTGACCGCTCCATTATTAACCGTCGTTCGTTAGATTTATTGTTTGAATCCGCACTTCCGCCAGAAGTGACTCCCCATGAACTCATCGATTTCACTGACTCTGAAGTGTGGGTACAAGAACTACGCTTAGCCTCTACTACCGATGATAAATTGCAATGGACAGTGGGTGCCTATGCAGACAAAAAAGATGTGTTTTATGAAAATACGTTCCCAGTTCCAGGAGCGGATGCAATCTTGGGCGTACCGTCTTCGGCCTTTGGCGCACCTGAAGACCACTTATATTACGGTTTTGACGACCTAACCGTAGAAACCTATGCTCTTTTTGGTGAAGCCTATTACGACATAGGCGACTTCTCTATTACCGCAGGTTTGCGTTATTTCAACTGGAAACAGAATATCGAGTTTTACCAGTCTGGTTTGTTTAACGGTGAATCAAATGGTGATGTTCGACCAGAAAGCACTACCGATGGTGTGAATCCAAAACTAAATGTGTCTTACCGTGTAAATGACGAAGTGTTAGTTTACGCCCAAGCAGCAAAAGGTTTCCGTTACGGCGGCATTAACGGCGCGATCCCTGAATCTGTCTGTTCTGAAGAATTGGCCCAGGTTGAACGTGAAGGTGGCGATACTCGTTTCTTCGATCCCGATGAGATTTGGAACTATGAGGCAGGTATAAAGGGCGTTTCTAACGACGGTAAATTTAGCTATAACACCACTGTATTCCACATTGATTGGAGCGATATGCAAACCAGCCGTTCTTTTGAATGTGGTTTTGGTTTCCGTGAAAATGTGGGTGAAGCTACCAGCCAAGGGATTGAGTTTGAAGTTAGCATGAGACCTGTTGAAGCATTAACGCTATCGGTAGGCGGTGCTTACATCAAGAGTACCTTGGATGCAGATGTACCTAACTTATCTGCGTTAGAAGGTGACTCAGCTCCATTCGTACCTGAAACTACTCTAAATGCGAGTGCTGATTATGAGCGCGCGTTAAGCCAAAACTACATGGGCTTCGCATATTTTAATGTGCAATATACCGGTGATCGTGCAACAGAGTTCAACGAAAATGCAGATAACTACCGTAAAATGGACGCTTATACCGTTGCCAATTTACGCTTAGGTGTACGTTTCGACGAGTTTGAAGTGTCGTTGTTTGCAAATAACCTGTTCGACGACGATGGTGTGGTTCGCGCCATTGGCAGACCACCATTTGATCAACCAGCTACTATTCGCGTAACGCCGCGTACGATTGGATTAACGTTCCGCGGTAATTACTAAGGGTAGCCTAAGCAAACTAGGGTTGTTACGACTGCTTTTAATAAGCAGATTGAAGTAACAAAACCATGGGGCAACCGCACTGACATTAGTGCAGTTGCCTATCAATTAACAGGAGAATAGTTATGAAGCAACTTGCTGCCATTATGATGGTGATAGTTTGGTCTATCACCAATGTAAGTTTAGCTAACCCCCAACAATCAACGATGACCAGCGAAACTGAGTCGATTAATACACTAATGGACGGCCTGCATTACGCTGCTAGCCAAGCGGATCTCGAAGGATACCTTGGTTCATACACACAAAACGCCGTGTTCATGGGAACCGACGATTGGGAAAGATGGACTCGCCCAACGACTTTGGATGCCTATGTAGCAGAGCGTTTTAAAGGTGGTACAGGTTGGACTTACAAGTCAGTTGAACGTCACATAAACTTTGCTGAAGGCGGCAATATAGCCTGGTTAGATGAGATAATTGTCTCACCAAAATGGGGCCGTTTCAGAGGAACAGGTGTGGTAACTAAACAAGGTGACACTTGGAAAATAGCCCACTATTCAATGTCTGTTCTAGTGGCCAATGAAGCATTTGTTGAGATTTCAGAAATCAACAAAAAAGCATTTGCGGTTAGAAAGAACAAATAAATAAAGGGGCATCACTACCTGATGCCCAACTCCCCTCTCCTACTTAATTACGCCCTCCCTTCCACACCTGCGAAACCAGCGGGGTCAGAGCCATTGATTTCCAGCATTCCAAATCAAAGGGATCTGACCCCGCAGGTTTTCCGGGGGGGTTGATTCCAATAATTCCTAGTATCTTATAAAATACCTGTCCATGATTTCATATTTTAGTTCCCAAATATGCGTTGGGCATGGGTAATTAGACCTGATGTAACGCTACCAAAATGGTTACCAATGACAATCTCAGTATCGGGAAACATAGAACTTATCCATTGTTTAATGACGGGGGATATTGCAGTACCACCGGTTACAAAAATGGTGTCGGGTTTAGCGCCTGACTGCAGTAACGACTCATTCACGATAGACTCAATTTGCTTTAATTCACCACTGATAGCATCACCTAGTTGATCTCGGCTAACTGAGATGTGTAAATTTGATTCAATATAATCAAGGTTAACCTCGGTCAAATGCTTGGTTGAAAGTGCTATTTTGGTTAATTCAGAACTCTTATTTAATTTGAGTCCTAGTTTGTCGTCTCGCAACTTTTTCAATCGCTCAATTCTATTATCCAAAGACATATAACAATATCGTTGCAATTCCACACCGGTTCTATTTGAATTAAACTCACGCTGCGCAGCGACATCATTTACGCACACTGCCTGTCTGAATAATGTGGGAGGAATTGGCAGGTCGTTAGTCAATATAATATCTTTACCAAAGTGCGGCATAATCCCCATTAGCGCCAGTTTGTTGTCAATATCAATGCCCCCTATCCGTTTTCCTGAGCAACCAAGAATATTGCTCTCTCGAATATCGCTGTTGATATAACTAGGTCCTAGTTTAACCACTGAACAGTCTGTTGTACCGCCACCTAAATCAATTATCAGCACTACCTTGTCTTGACTTAACTGTCTTTCATAATCATAGGCTGCGGCAAGTGGCTCCATTAAAAATTCAATATTTTTAAAACCCACTTTTTTTGCCGCTGAGGTGAGAATGCTAAGGGCTTGACTATTTCCATCTTTTTCTTGTAAACCATGAAAATTAACAGGTCTGCCAATAACAACACTCTCCAGTTCTATGCCCTTTATGTATTCAGATTCTTCTTTTATAAACGCCAGCATTTTCTCAATAACAGATGCAAATATGCCTTGCTGAGCTTTGGTGATTTTTGCACCTAAAAAAGATTTGGGAGACTTAATGTAAAAACCATTTTCAGGATTGGTAATGTGCGCTAATTCCGCTTCTCGACCAATAATAATATCGTCGCTTAACGTCAGCGCTTCCATTACGGTTTGCATACGTTGATTAGTTTTAGCATCTTCGCGATTTTCAGCTCTGATTACTTTGCGAAAAATATTGATAAGCTCTGCATCAGTAAAAACCCGCGCGTCTGTTTCACTTTTAGCTCTTTGGGTTTGTGCCGCTTTTTCTGCTTTCACACGAGCTAATAAATCTGTCTCCGAAACTTTTTCTGGCTTAATCACCCCATGCTCTAAAAATACACAAGAAGGAATCGTGGTTTCGCCATCTTCAAGGGGAATAAGAACAGGTTCATTTTGCTCTATTATACCAATGGAACAATTAGAGGTACCAAAATCTAACCCTGCGAACATTTTATTCTCTTTATTTTTACTGTTTAATTTCACTCAATACTCATTAAATTCAACCCCAAAATTAGCCAACTAATCACACTGAAGTAACATGCATTATTTTTGCTAACTGGGTCATTGTTTGTTGCTGAAAAGTTGGATTTTATAAAAAACGTGGGCTTAGATACTGGCATAATTCCCCAGCGCCTGTAGTGAGAAACGACCAAATGAATACGGAATCAGCGGGGTATGACCGCGCAGGTTATGTGCCTGTCCAAGACTTTGATAACTTCGATCATCACTTCCCAGACTTCCCATCTTTACTAAACACCCCATAAACAAAAAGGCCCCAGCGTAATTCGCTAGGGCCTTTCTTTTTATTTGGCGGAGAGAGAGGGATTCGAACCCTCGTTAGGTTTAACCCTAAACACACTTTCCAGGCGTGCGCCTTCAGCCACTCAGCCACCTCTCCAAATTCTTCACCGTTTTCGATATAAAGTGTAAAACATTAACATCGGCGCTCGGTGCGCGCGTTACTCAAGTATTTAACTTGCCGTCACTTTCAGACGGGTGCGTATGTTAGGGAAATACGCGCCTGTAAGCAAGCAGAAAAAGCAATAAAATGCGGTTACTGGTCTTATTTATTGCACTTCATTGGTTGAATTTGTATTTGTTGATGAATACTTGTTCAACCTACGGGTAGCTGAATTTTTCCATTGATCACCATGATGCAATCCATACCAGCATTATCTGCCGCTTGTTTGCCTATTTTAGTGTCTTCAAAAACCACACATTCTTGTGCACTGAGCCCCATATTCTTAGCCGCCGTCAGAAAAGTCTCGCCATGGGGTTTACCATGAGTAACATCCGTGGAGGTAACCACGGTTTCTAATCTCTCTAACAATCCGGTTTCCGTTAACATGCGAATAGCATTGGTACGTTCAGAGCCTGTACCTACCGCCATTTTCAGCTTGCCTTGATATTTTTTCATGATATCAAAAGTGTCGGTAATTAATGTTAGGTTGTCATCTAAGGCAAGCCATGTGTCACGTTTTTTCTTAGCGACACTATCTAGATCACAATTGAGGCCGTACTTTTCATTCAGTAATTTGGCAATTTCTCTTGTCGGTACACCACCAAGAGAATGTATATATTCTTTGTCGTATGGAATGCCAAAGCTTTCACAAGTTTGCTGCCAGGCTGTGGCGTGAGATCCCATGGAGTCGATGATGGTGCCATCCATATCAAAAACGATTCCTTTGTACTGACTTAAATCAAGCATGGCGTAATCCTATTTGGGTGAATGTAAATTGGTGATAGTAAATATTGAAAATGAAATATAAATGAAAATACCAGCATGGCTGGCATTTAATATTGATATGCGGGGCTAAAGCGCCCGACTACAGACATCTTGTAGCATGGCCTTTAAGCCATGAATACCCAGCATTAACATCTAATGCTTCGGGGCTAAAGCGCCCGACTACAGGCATCTTGTAGCATGGCCTTTAGGCCATGAATACCCAGCATTAACATCTAATGCTTCGGGGCTAAAGCGCCCGACTACAGGCATCTTGTAGCATGGCCTTTAGGCCATGAATACCCAGCATTAACATCTAAT
>NZ_JBGOSE010000013.1:0-100845 GCF_041538045.1 Aliiglaciecola sp. SL4
TAGAACTGTAGTGATTGCCGCTGTTAGCGTCGTTTTACCATGGTCAACGTGGCCAATTGTACCGACGTTTACGTGGGGTTTCGTACGTTCAAACTTTTCTTTTGCCATCTTAAATTTTTCCTAGCAAAGTAATTAAAAAAAACCTAATCAATAAGTTGGGGGGAGAACTGGTGCTGATAGGCAGATTCGAACTGCCGACCTCACCCTTACCAAGGGTGCGCTCTACCAACTGAGCCATATCAGCACTAAATTTGGAGCGAGCAGTGGGAATCGAACCCACATCATCAGCTTGGAAGGCTGAGGTAATAGCCATTATACGATGCTCGCAAACCTATTCTCTATCCACCTTGTTGAAAGTGGTGGCGTGACACATTGCGTCACACCATACACCTGATTAAACTGCAGGTGCACAGTAAAAATGGTGGAGGGGGCAGGATTCGAACCTGCGAAGGCTGAGCCGGCAGATTTACAGTCTGCTCCCGTTGACCGCTTGGGTACCCCTCCAGGATTGATGGTGCCGACTGCCGGAGTCGAACTGGCGACCTACTGATTACAAGTCAGTTGCTCTACCAACTGAGCTAAGTCGGCACTGCATCAAGTGGGTGCGCATTCTAGAGTAATGATCCTATGGGCGCAAGAGTATATTTCGAAAAAATAAGGAAAAAATGCAGATTTATTTAAATTAATGGTTTAGTTGCCTAAAAAACCTACTGATGAAGAGAATTAGCAAAAATAATTGTGTTTTTTTACAGCAATTTTTAATGAGAATATTTTAAATTATTTTTTAGGAATAAAACGACTTAAGCCTTCTAAAACCAAATCTGGTTTAAATTGCACTTTTTCATCAACAATATTTTTAAGCAAAGCTCCATCTCCACCGCACAAAAATATTCTGTAATCCTCGTTATAAGCTTTAATTAATTTGCGGGTACTGTACAGAAAACCTTCTAACATCGCCAAGCCCCCCATATTGACGCACTCAGGCGTGCTTTTGCCAAGAATTAACGATTCAGGAGTTTGCTTGTCACCAAACACCTTTGAAGTTTGACTTGTTACCGCACTACGCATTAATTGAAACCCCGGTGCAATCCATCCGCCTAAATGCTGATTATCAACGATGACATCACAAGTAGCAGCTGTGCCTAAATCTAATATAGCGACGGGTAACTGAGTATGTATGCGGGAACCGAGAACTGCTAACCAGCGATCAATGCCCAGAGTTTGAAACTGTTGATATGCACAACTAATCCCAAAGGCTGATGTTTCTGTTACCACCTGTTTGAAGGGGATATCGTAGGATAAACATAACTGTTTAATTGTTTGTACAACTTGATCATTTTGAACACTTGCAGCTATCACATACTGCGCGTGACGGATTTGCTGATCTAGGTCTTCAATGGACTCACAGACTTGAGTGCAAACTTTACTCTCAGCACTGGCAACTTGCGCATACTTAATTCGACTATTGCCAACATCTATCAATAGAATATCATGCTGGTCGGACACTAATTTCCCCCCCATGATACGTTTCAAGTTTGCCATCTTTTTCTAATAATAAAGCACCATCATCAGCAATACCTTTGACTGTGCCAGATACGCTCTCGTTACCGATCATTAATTTAACTGGCTTATCATAAAAATAATCTAACTCTGCCCAAGTGTGAATATAGGGCTTTAAACCATGCTCTTCAAAAGTATTTAATGCTTTAGTTAGTTCATCAATTAACGCAGCAGCAAGCTCATTTCTATCAATTGTCATTCCTGTGGCCTGGGCCAAATCCGTCCAAGGTTGGTCGATTTCCAATTTTTTAGCGGGTAAGTCAATATTTAGCCCGATACCCAAAATACAATCACAGGCGGCGCCCATTTGACCTTCTACTTCAACTAAAATACCTGCTAGCTTCTTATCTTGCAGATAAACATCGTTTGGCCATTTAAGCATCGCACCTTTTACGGAAAGTTTTTGTAAGGCGTTAACTACGGCAATACCAATTACCAGACTCAAGCCGTTAATTGCTTGATATCCACCAGCAAAGGACCAGAACATCGACATATAAATACTTGAACCATAGGGCGATACCCAAGTGCGTCCTCTGCGGCCTCTTCCGGCTGTCTGCGCTTCAGCTAAGCACACATAACCATTACTTGGGGCAACCTTCATATCTCTAATAAATTGATTCGTGGAGTCAATTACATTTTGTACATTTATCTGCGATTGCATAACTTGTGGTAATAACTGGGCGATTTTGCGGTGCTCTAACAAAGTCAAAGGTTTAGCTAAACGATATCCTTTACCGGTCACACTAAATATATCTAAACCTAAGTCACATAAACCTTTAATATGTTTTGAAACAGCTGCTCGACTCAGGCCAAGCTCTTGGCCTAATAGTTCACCAGAATGGAATTGCCCATCAGCCAAGCGTTGCAAAATCAAGGTACGAGAAAAATTAAACGTCACAGCATTACCAACCCTTTTTTACCGATTAAACGCACTTCGTTTTCTAAGTGGATAGAAAATGTATTTTCTACTTTCGTTTGAATTTGACGCGCCATTTCTAACAATTCTGCCCCGTTACCCTGACCGTTATTAGTGAGTACTAGAGGCTGATTTGGGTGGCACTGAATGCCCCCTAATTGTTTTCCCTTAAATCCTAGGTGGTCGATCAACCAAGCTGCAGGCACTTTTACGCTATTGTGATCCACCGGAAAGCATGGCAAATCAGGCCAATCACATTGCAAACTTGCGTAATGTTTATTGCTTACTAGTGGATTTTTAAAAAAGCTACCAGCGTTACCAATTTCATTAGGATCTGGCAGTTTGGCTTTACGGATAGCTATCACTTGATTAAAAATTTGTTCCGGACTAGGTTGTTTGAGTTTGGCTAACTCCCCGTAGTGATTGCATGCTTGCCAACGTTTTGGAATATGCAGTACTACCTGAGTGATAATGACTTTTCCGGCCAAGTGACGTTTAAATACGCTATCTCGATAACCAAACTGACATTCTTCATTAGATAATATATGTTTTTCACCGGTGCTAATTTCAGTGCACACCACTTCCTTGATAAACTGATTTAATTCAACACCGTAAGCGCCAATGTTTTGTATCGGCGCAGCGCCTACAGAGCCCGGTATCAAGGCCAGATTTTCCAGTCCAAAAATGTTATTTTGCATGCAGAAACGCACTAATTGGTGCCAGTTTTCGCCGCTACTAACTGTCAATTGATAATAATCACTAAACTCTTCGACTGTCTTACCTTTAGAATCTATTTTGATTACTGAGCCATCAAAATCGTCCAAAAAGATACAATTACTGCCTTCGCCAAGAACCCACAAAGGCCCTTCAATGTATTCTAAAATTGAGAAGTCATTATCAACTGAAATCAATTGTTTGCTGTGCGCAGTTAGCCCAAAAGTGTGCAGAGATGTAAGTGAATGCAAGGTTGCTTCCAATATATTTTTGCTCAGTTTAACGAAAAGAGGCTAGTTGTAACAAGTATTGCGTTAACTTTGGTCTGATAATTGCTGAATTCGGTCAGATGATGACTGAAAATATCAACCAAATAAACCTGAGTCCGAGGTTAAATTAATCTGCAAATAAAAAAGCCCGACTTTCATCGGGCTTGAGTAGTTATCAGTTAATCTCGCATCTATTGGTCGATACCATGACTCTTCAAAATAAACGCATACTCTTCTGCGTAATCACGTAGTCGGCCATATCTACCGCTATTAGCGAAATGCCCTGCCCCCATATTAATACGCATAATAAGCAGGTTGTCATCGGTTTTCATCTCACGCATCTTAGCTGTCCATTTAGCCGGTTCCCAGTAAGTAACACGCGGGTCATTGATACCGCCACTCACTAACATAGGCGGGTAATCTTTAGCTACAATGTTGTCATAAGGAGAATAACTCGCGATAAGATCGTAGGCTGCAGAATCTTCTATGGGATTGCCCCACTCCGACCATTCAGGAGGGGTAAGTGGCAGTGACGCATCAAGCATGGTATTAAGCACGTCCACAAAAGGTACTCCTAGCGTAACAGAACGCCATAATTCTGGTGCCTGATTGGTTACCGCACCCATCAACTCACCACCAGCACTACGACCAGAAATAGAGATATTGCCTTCAGACACATACTTTTCTTTAACTAAATAGCGTGCTGCATCAACAAAATCATTAAAGGCATTATTACGTTTTTCAAGTTTACCGTCCAAATACCACTTATACCCTAGGATATTGCTTCCGCGCACATGCGCTATGGCAAAAGCAAAACCTCTATCTAATAAACTCAATCTTAGTGTCGAAAAGCCTGGAGGAACTGTGATCCCATAGGCTCCGTAACCATATAAATGCAATGGTTGCTCACCGTTCTTATTAAAACCTTTTTTGTACACAATGGAAACCGGAACCTCGATACCATCTCTTGAGGGCGCCATAATACGTTCAGTCACATATTGAGATTTATCATAACCAGATGGAACTTCGTTTACTTTTCTAGTCTGTAAGGATTTAGCTCCAAAGTCGTAATCGAAAACAGTATGGGGGGTTACCATAGATTCATAATCAACACGCACAAAGTTTTGCTCAAACTCTGAACTATTACCTAAAGAAGCCGAGTAAACCTGCTCTGGAAATTCAACATCATGTGAGTTTCCTTGGTAATCTCGAATGCGAATTTTATCAATTCCTTTCTCTCTAGCTTGTAATACTATGAAGTCTTTGAAGGTTTGTATTCCTATCAAGTACAGGTCGTCAGAACCTTCAATTAAAGTTTGCCAGTTATCAAAGCTTGGTTGCTCATCATCCACACTGGCTAAGCGGAAATTCTTATGGGTGTCATTAGCTAAAATATAGAACTTGCCATTGGCATGGTCGACAATGCTGGAAAAACCTTGCTCTCTAGCAATTAATTTGGTTGGCGTAGCAAACAAATCGTTACTTGCTAACACGTGATATTCCGTCACTTCCCGTTGACCAGAAGAAAGAATCAAATATTGTTTATCGCTGCTGTAATTGAATCCTAAGAAAAAGCCGTCATCTGCTTCACTAATCAATATTTTGTCTTCAGCAATATCACTACCAATTTTATGAACATTTACACTTGCTGTACGCCACTTATCTTTTTCCAGTTTTCCGTAGATAATTGATTGGCTATCAGCACTAAATGCAACCGAACCATTGAGTTCAGGAATTTCATCTTCTAAATACGTGCCTGTTTGCAGGTCTACAATACGAGCAATATAACGTTCTGCTCCATCGGTGTTGAATGAGTAAACTAAGAAACGGTTGTCTGGGCTAATGTCCCAGCCACCTAAACTGAAATAGTCAAAATCTTTGGCTAACTTAGTTTCATCAAGAAAAACCACTTCTTCACCGGTGGCAATATTTTTGCGGCTGCGAGTGCGATACTCTTCTCCTTCACGATAATACCAACGATATTCATAGCCGTTATCGATCCAAGGAACAGATTCGTCTTTTTCGTTAATACGACCTTTAAACTCCTCAAAAATAGTGTCGATTAATGGCTTGTTTGGTGCTAAAAATTCGTCGAAATAACTATTTTCTTTAGTCAAATAATCGAGAATAGGTTTGTCATCTACTTCAGGGTAACCAGAGTCTTTGAGCCAATTGTAAGGGTCGCTTAACTCTTTTCCATGATACTTCGCAGTATATTCTTGTTTTGCCGCTACTGGAGCTGCAGTGGTGAGTTGTTTTAATCTTGGATAAGTTTGCATTTCAGGTTCTTTGTTGTTTGAGCAGGCCGATAGAAAAATACCGGAGACCAGTAAAGTGACAGCTATACGCATTGGAGAAATGTCCCTATTTTGTTGTTTAAGTTTTATAATACGGAGAGTTAAAAAATTTACCAGATAAAATAAGTAACTGAATATTTAAAACGATTTAGGAACCACTACGAGATAGCGGAAAGCGCTCTAGGAGTTGCTCTATGGCGACACTCTGAGCTTTCGCTAAACTTCCACTGTTGTCTGTCTTAAAGTCATGATTATTGGTTGCTGACCATACTAACCTATCATTAACTAGGACTTTCATACTGACCACCGCTACCGGTATTTGATCTGAACCTATTGGCAGACTCACTCCGCCGCCAATACTTACGCCACCTGACCGACCAAACGAACCAGTCCCAAGTCCAATAGAAAAACTACTATCGTTATCTCGATAGTCAATGTAATGATCGAGTTCAACCACTGCGTCGGTATAGCCGACGTCACCTATCAATTTGTTATTGGCTTCTAGAAATTGCGAGACTTGTGAAATAAGACGGTTGGCACTCAAACTGTCTGCTGTATTTTTGGAGATCACAGAGTAACTCTTAAAATTCCCGAAATTGGTATTTTGGTCTGTGTCCATAAGAATATTATTAGAGCTACAGGCACTAATAAACATAAGGGCAAGACCCAAACTGAGAATAAGAGTTAGACGTGACAAAAGGTGATTGAAATGGGATGACATGGAAATTCCTTTGTGAAGTCAACTGTTCGACACTACGACTACTAAAAAGTTTAGTTGAATTTCTTTAAGGAACACAATCCGCATGCCAATAAATGACGATACGGATTTATATATTATGCGTTTACAGAATTTTAAGAGGCGCTTAGTTCAGCCTGTAATTGCTCAGTAGAGGATTTTTCCGATTGTACGAACTTACTCCACTGTTGAGCCATACCGCGACTTGTAGGGTGCTTTTCCGCTTCAGAGAGTTGATTCAAGGCATCCACATAACGCTTCTGATTAAAATAGGACATACCTAACACTAAATGTGTTGTACCTTGATTTCTCAAGCCTCCTTTTTCTAAGGCAGTTTGAGCACTTTCAATAGCTTCTTCAAACCTGTCCATATTTAACAGAATTTGCGCAAGCTGGGCGTCTAACTCTCCGTCTTCCGATAAAGCTGCCGCTGAACGCATCACAGGTACGGCTTTTTCATGCTCTTTCGCTAAGGTCCAGGTTTGCGCTAAAAATTTTAGGTTCCGAAGGTTTTTCTCTAGAACACCATTTTCCATGGCTTGTTCCATTAACCTTGCTCCTTTGTAAGGAACTTGATGATAGTAATAAAGTTGCGCCAAATTGAAAACGTCAGCGGCTTTGGTGATGTAATCACTTTGATAGGCAGCTTCAAGAATTGCTAACTGTTTCTTTTCAAAGCCTAGTTCACCGTACATGCCAGCAAGTTGTACCCAGTACTCAGGACGATCAAATAACTTAACCATCTTCTCTAGCACTTTAGTGACTTTTTCTGGCTGTTTTAATTCATAGTAAATAGCTCGTTGTAGCACGTACCAGTTCTCGTCTACCTTGTAGCCCTCTTCACTATTTTCTTGCTGTAAAATTGCTTCGTTAATATATTCAGAGGCCGCGTTATAGTCTTTTTTCTGGTACATGGCTTGGGCTTTGAGCACTAAATTTTTAACCGGCAACTTACCTGGCTGTAATGCTTCCCAACGCTCTAGGTAATCAATGGTTTTATCATAGTTACCGCGCATCATTTGTAATTGAGCCAAACTAAACAATGTGCTTTGTTCAAATGATTCAGGAATCGGTTGTTGCTCTACAACAGTCTCAAATGAAGCGATTGCTTTATCATAATCTTCAACATTGTAGTAAATAAAACCATAGAAGTTATGCAACATGGCCAGCTCATAGCTGTTCATAGAGCTTTCTTTCGACTTTACAACATCCAATATTTCTAGGGCTTCTGCGGTATTACCTTCATCCGCCACTTTTTGCGCTCTGGCCAATTGATCGTATACACGAGTACGAAGGGCTGGGGTTCTGCGCGTTTTTCTTTCACTGGCACTGTTATCTTGAGCCACCGCAGCAGGTGCAGTTACTACTGAAGATACCAGTGTGAATGAGCTTGCCAATAAGATGGCTAAAATGCATTGGGTTATTTTCATGCGTGCCTCTTAGTTAACCATCGATCTGGAAAGTAATGCGATTTTGCACACCAGACACTTCTGCTGGTTCACCATTTACAACTCTAGGTTTATATTTGAATTTCTGAGCGGCATCCATCGCTGCTTGGTTAAAGATATCGGGTGGCGTCGCTTCAACCACACGAATGTCTTTTACCGCACCTAACTTAGACACGGTAAATTCAACAATAACAAAGCCTTCAATACCGCGGGACAAAGCTCTGCGCGGATACACAGGCGCAACTTTTACGATAGGAAGATATTCTCCGTCACCAGATTCCAGTGCTAAACCACCACCTAGGGCAACATCACCACCTACATCAGCTTCAAAGGCAATACCACTGCCATCAGCATCGGGCGTTGGCGAGTCCATTTGTGGCTGCTCCATCTGCGGGGGCGGCTCTTTAGGTGGAGGCGGCTTACGTGGCTTACGGTCTTTTTGTTCCACCGTTTCTTCTTTTTTCAAGCGCACGAAATCAAGCACCGCACCGGGCTTAGGATCTTCTAACGTCTTATCACCACTGGCGATAAGGGCTTGCATTAGAAAAAACAAACTCACCGTGATGAAAAACGCCACTACAACTGCTAGAAGGAGTCTTGCCATTACATTCTACTCTTGTGCTGCAATAGAAACGTCGTAGACACCCGCTGCCCGCGATGCATCCATGACTTTAATAAGCGTTTCAGTAGTCGCTTTGCGGTCAGCTTGAATTACCACGGTACCCTGTGGGTTTTCAGCTTTTAAACGTTCAATATTTGCCTGCACTGCGCGTACGTCTACTCTGCGTTTATTAATCCAAATTTCACCTTTGTCGCTTATCGCCACTAAGATGTTGGCACGATCTTTCTTCACTGCGGTTGCCGCTTCAGGTCGATTTACATCGATACCTGACTCTTTAACAAACGAAGCGGTTACGATAAAGAAGATCAACATGATAAATACCACGTCCAACATGGGTGTCATGTCGATTGTCGCTTCTTCTTCTTCCACTAAATTCTGAATTTTTCTCATAAATACTCTTTCTTCACGCTGACCTTAGGCCTAGCGTTGAATCTCCAATGCGTCTTCTAGATGTAAACGTTCAGTTTTTGCCGTTCGTGTTAACCATGTGGAGGCAAATACGCCAGATAACGCACCAACCATGCCTGCCATTGTTGGTATGGTGGCTTGCGAAACCCCCGCGGCCATGGAGCGGGCATTACCACCACCAGACATGGCCATTACATCAAACACCACTATCATTCCGGTTACTGTTCCCATCAACCCCAATAGTGGACATAGGGCCACTAGCGCCTGGATAATTGGCAAACTAAAGCGTAACTTAAGACTGACTCTGGAAATCATTGCCTGTCTAATTTGATGGGCATTCCATGAGTTGCGATCACTACGAGCTTGCCACGTGGAAATGGTCTGCTTTTTAAATTGCTTATGACCATATGTCACATAGAAAATCCGTTCGAGTATCAAAATCCACATCACGAAAATCAGTGCACCGATTATCAGAAGGATAATCCCGCCCGTTTCAGTGAAGTCTCTTATTGATTCAAAGATTTCTACAAACATCGTCTTATGCCTTAGTGCCAGACTGAATTTCAGCTCTTTCGGCAATCACACCTGCTGCTTGTTCTTGCAATATGGCGACGATATTTTTGCTCTGAGTGCTAAGCAGTGCATAAAGCAGCGTAGTGGGTATTGCCACAACCAATCCAAGTACAGTGGTGATCAGTGCAGATGAAATACCGCCGGCCATAATTTTCGGGTCACCGGTACCAAACAGGGTAATTTGTTGGAAGGTCACAATCATACCGGTAACCGTACCAAGTAGCCCACCAAGAGGTGCCACCACTGAAATCATCTTCACTAAAGTTAAGAAACGACCTAATTTAGGCACTTCCGCTAAGATTGCTTCAGTTAAATGCAGCTCTAGGGCTTCGGTGTCGGCATGTGGGTGCTCATCTTTAACTTTAAGCACGCGACCTAGAGGGTTGCCTTCAGAGATTTTGCTAGATTTAAGCTGTGAGTTTACTTTTGCACCCACTAATGTCAGTACCACGAAGCGCCAGAAAGCAACTAAGATACCCACTGCACCAACAGCAATAATGATGTAACCCACTAGGTCACCTTGATGAATACGTTCTTCAAGACTTGGAGCTTGTACAAGCAATCCTAGAATGGTGCCACCGGTTGGATCTAAGCCGAAAGAAACTAATTCACCATCTGAGCTTTGTAGGGCTGTTGCGCTGCTAGTATAACGGTCTGCAGGTTGACGAATTAATTCAGCCACCGTATCGGTTTCACCTTCATACTTAAGGTATTTACCATCGGAAACCAATGCAAAGGGTCCAACTCGAACCACTTCTTTGTTAATTTTTGCGCCACCAGCTTCGACAACATCCGTTGTAAACTTAGTAACTTTACCTGACTCAGTCATTTCACGTTGGATTTCAAACCAAACACGTTCTATTTCTTCAATTGATGCAAGTTTAGAGCTAGTTCCCATTGACTGGGCCATCTCATCTAAAAACTCAGAACGACCAGATATTTGTGCGGAAACCGTTGAGTTATAGAATTTATTTTTGGTGTCGCCAGCAACCTGCTGCAAAACACCAAATAGCTCTTTTAAAGAACCAAGGCGTTTATCCAAGGCATCATTTAAATCGGCTAATTTGAACTCATTCTCTTCAAACTGTGTTTCTAGCTTCTCGGAGTTATTCAATTCGCTATTACGCTGTGAAGTAACATCCCTAAGCATTTGATCTTGCTCTGCGCGTTTTTGAACGAACTCTTTTTCACGCTGAGTATTTTGTTGATTCTGTTGATATTGGCCTTGCTCTAATTGTTTAAGCAATGCATCTAAATCTAGTGGTTTACTTTCCTGAGCAAAGGTAGCTCCGGCAAAAGTAGCGACCAAAAGAACAGCAGTATTTCTAAATAATTTTCTCATGGTGTCTACTCTCTTAATCCGTAATCGCAACTGGCAGCATCAACAAATCAGGTGCCATTTGTTTCTTGGCCATTCTCAGACCTTTAGTGATTTGGGTGCGGTAATCAGAAGAAAGGGATTCCCACTGACGAGTTTGTTTGTTCCAAATTCCTTGCATACTTGCATCACGAGTTTGGTAAATAAGTGCGGTTCTACCAATGCGTAGAAAATCAACGTTTCGCTCTTGACCTTCAATTGTGTGTAGGCCTGGATAAGCTTCCAAAGTGCGTCCGTAATCCATTTCAACTTGGTAGGCTTCCATTACCCGTCTGAACTTCTCAGAAGGAGCAACATCAGCACGGTCCATCATGTTACGTAAATCGATAATACGATTCGCTCGCTCTTCGCCTAAGAAAGGCACGTCTAATTCCACAAACTGGGCCAAACCATCAATCATGCGAATCATCAAAGGGGTAATTTGACGCTCAATAACACTCACTTCGTCAATGGCATTATTTAAATCCAACATTTCCTGTTGTTGATTAGCGATTTGCTTTCTTAATTGCTCGTTGTAAACCATCAATCCGTCAATTTCTTTATTGATAGTTTTAAACTGTTGCAACTTGCTGCCAATTTGATCAGTGATATTGTTGATCTTTGATTGGGAATCAGCGGCAGATTCGTTAATTTCAGCTGCGGCATCGACCACAGGTTGTAATTCTTTGTCTTGCTGCGCAAAAGCAGCTTGACCAGTCAACAGACTAACGAACAGTGCTGCAGACAACGTTTTTATAAGTTTCATACAATCAAACCCTAGAGTGGAATCGGGTTGGTTTACAACCAACAATAAAATCTGAGGGCAAGGATAGGGGCATTGTGTGACAGTATTATTACAAAGTAATACAGAATTTTGAGATCAAGGACGGAAACAAAAGATCCATAAACACATATATCTAAGTACATGTATTAATTGAATTAATATTTTAAATTACATTTTAAAGGTTTGATCAGGGTTTACTCGCAGTAATAAAATAATGAATTGTTAACAGCTAGGTTTTGACATTTTTATGACAGTATAGCTAAGGTTCTTCGCACCACGTGCTTGCCTATTAGACAGACAATATCATTATTTTCAACATACTAGCATGTTTTTGGGTCAGTGAAAGACTACTTCCAAAAGTTGAAATGTAAATCCGCAATTTCTTCTGCTGCTGCATCTATTGATGGCACTACCGCAGAACTTGTCATCACTATCACTGGCACCATAGTAGTCGATACAGGATCAGACAAAGCCGTTAAAATCACGGACTCTTCTTCTGAAGATGCGGGCGAATTAAGATATAAGCCTGATGATGCGATTGTGAAAGGGAGAATGACGGCCACTGTGCACAGAGAAGCTGGCGCCAAGGCTGAAGATCCATCTGAAGATGCACAAATTGCCATATTTGGTTCTAGTACCAGTAACGCAATAGCCTATATTAGCTTAGATATTAGTGGTGATGATTATGACGTTCGTGCAGATGCTTATTCTAGTGGGGGCGGTTCAACTCCTGGATGCTTAGAAGGACAAGATATGGATTTCGAAATATCTTGAGATGCCACCGCTGCAAGCGACACTGTAGCACCTTTGGTCACCGTCACTATCGATGGGCAAGTGGCCTTCGAAGGTGAGTTCTCTTCACCTGGCGCAGACCTTTCTGCAATAAAAGATGGCCTGCAAACTGTGTTTTTCCGAATTGGCGGAACCAGTGACGTAACCGCATTTGGTTTGATGGTTGATGACTTTACCCTTTACTCATCAGACTCAAGTACTGAGGTTGAAGTATTTAGCGACGATTTTGAAAGCTATACCGTGGGTAACTCCTTAGATCCAAATGCAGATACTGCGGATACCGCACCAATAGCAGATGCAATTGTTGAAGCCAATACGCCATACAATAGCAACTCATTTGCAGTGGTAGTGGAAGAAAGATAACACCTGAGGATACCCTCCCCTTAACTCTTGATAACATAAAAGACCGACGGTAACCCCTCCGGTCTTTTTTATTTCTGCACTGAATTTGCATTCTATTTTATAGATAGAAGCGTTATACATTAACTAATTCGTGGCAGTTAATAGGATTCATTCGGGGATGTCTAAACGTTTTTTTATCCAGTTTTCTTTCATAAAAGGAGTAAGCATTCTAATAAAGCTGAATATTAATAGAACAGCGTAGCTTGAAAACAAAAATGCCCTCTTGAATAAGAGGGCATTTAATATTTTATTTACTAATAAAAACCTTAGTCACAATTATTAAATAAGGTCTATAAAGTTAACATTAATCTCGTTCAACTACCGCATTATGATAAACATGCTGCACATCATCGCAGTCTTCTAGCATATCCATAAATTTATCGAACACAGCTACATCTTCACCGCTAACGCTTGATTCTGTTTGTGGGATAAAGGTAATTTCTTCAGCCTCAAATTGAATCTCTGGGTTGTCATCGGTTAATGCAGTACGGGTGCTGTTAAACTCTGTGTGGGGAGCGTAAACGGTAACAATACCATCTTCACACTCAACTTCTGTTACATCAACATCCGCTTCCATTAATACTTCTAACACAGCATCTTCATCGTCGCCTTTGAATGCAAATACGGCTTGATGATCAAACATATGTCCGACAGTTCCTTCAACACCCAATTTTGAGCCTGTTTTAGTAAAACAATTACGTACATCGGTGATCGTTCGATTATGATTATCGGTAAGGCAATCAACAATAACCATACAACCGCCAGGGCCAAAACCTTCATATCGAGCAGGAACGTAATCTTCACCAGCACCGCCCATGGCCTTATCGATCGCTTTATCAATTACGTGACTTGGCACTTGGTCTTTTTTGGCTTTATCAATTAATCGTCGTAACGATAAATTGGCCTGCGGGTCAGTTCCACCGTTTTTTGCGACTACATAAATTTCTTTACCGTATTTAGAGTAAACCTTGGTTTTTGCTCCGGCAGTTTTTGCCATAGAGACTTTACGAACTTCGAACTTTCTTCCCATTGTATTTGAGCTCTTTTAATCTGACATTAATATCGTATTCAGTGAATTCTACCTAGAGTAGTGGGTCTAGGGCAAATGTTGTGTTGCTAAATAGTCGTGAGACTGCATTTCTTTTAAGCGACTCAAGCAACGTTGAAACTCAAAATTCAGTTGCCCTTGACTGTAAAGTTGTTCCATGGGAACAGCTGCAGAAATGATTAATTTAACATTTCGCTCGTAAAATTCGTCGACCATTGCAATGAATCGTCGCGCGACGTCATCAATCTCTTTGCCCATCTGTTCTACGTTGGCGAGCAACACTGTATGGTAGCATTGGCTCAGCTCCATATAGTCATTTTGGCTTCGAGGGCCATCACATAAGGCCCTAAACTCAAACATAACAATACCGTCGGCATCTTTCAAAGAGGGGATTTTACGCCCTTCAATTTCAATATCTCGCTTTATTCCACCAATATCAGGAGCTAGTTGGGCGAAATATTTGTCTAGGTTTTGATTGGCGACTTTATCCAGTGGGTAATGATAAATTTCAGCTTGCTCCAAGGTCCGCATTCGGTAATCCACTCCCGAGTCTACGTTGACGATTCGGCAGTTTTGGTTGATCAACTCAATTGCGGGTAAGAATCTCGCCCGCTGCAAACCATTGCGGTACAGTTCATCGGGAATAATATTGGAAGTGGCAACTAAACAAATACCGCGAGCAAATAGCTCTTCCATCAAAGTTCCCAAAATCATGGCATCCGTAATATCTGACACAAAAAATTCATCAAAACAAATAACTTTGGTTTCTTTGGCAAAAATATTGGCGACCGTTTTTAGCGGATCACTCTTGCCACCCAAGGATTTTAGCTCTTCGTGCACACGATGCATAAATCGATGAAAGTGAATACGCATTTTATTTTTGAACGGTAGACACTCATAAAAAGTATCGACTAGATAGGTTTTGCCACGACCTACACCACCCCAAAAATAGACGCCTTGGATGCTTGGTTTGTGCATCCCTTTACCAAACTTACTGGCAAGTTTTACTCGCCAAGTCAGTTTTTTTCTCGGCTGTGTTAATTCTTCGAAAAGTCGTTGTAATTCTTTTACCGCATTTTCCTGAGCGGCATCGAAATGAAATTCAGGGTCTTTAAGATCCTGTTGGTATTTTTCCCAAGGCGTTTTCATATACATCCGCTAACATTAAAAATTGTTACTAAATCATCTTGATCAAAAAAAAATTGTCCGCATAGTTTGCTAAGCGAGTATGATTAAGTAAAGCATTAATATAATTTGGAGACATTATGGACTGGATAGTAGGACTATTGCTATTGGTTGTAGGCATGATTTTTGGTTTTTTTATATCAAAATTCTTTGTAGAACGAAAATTAGCGCAGCAAACTTCGAAACAAGATGAGAATACTGCGAAAGAAATTATGACGCAAAACGCTTCTGATCACATTAATCAAACTCGCGATATTGTGACGGCTTTACAAAATCAATGTGAGGTTTTATCAGAACAGTTAGATGCGTTTGAAAGTGCAATGGAAAGAAGTCAGTCAGATGACGACGATAAGCTTACCTATTTTGGCGAACAGGCTTCGGTTTACATTGGTCATCAACAATCTAAACATAAACGTAAGTCGGAAAACACCGAGTTTCAACCCAAAGACTTTTCGGGTGAGCGAACAGGATTGTTCACTGACGCAAAAAATAAGCAAGTCGTCGACGAGAAGTAATTAAATCTGAACTTTGCACACCATTGTAAGGTCATTTGATTAAATGACCTGAACTAGGGATAGGTAGGGTAACTCGATATTTACCTTTTGCGATTAGCAATGTGATTATTGATACCGTTTTCTTAGGATTTATGAAGCTACCCAACATAATTGGTGAACGTGAATACCAATAGCTGTTCAGGTAACACTTCTTATCCCGAGTTTAGATAAACTACATTAATTTGATTTTTAGTTGAATACTTTGGAGACAAATCTACGATGAAAAAAGTTGTTAATCGTTTAGTTCTTACCACCGCTATTATTGTTGGGACAGCTTCCTTTGGTATGTCGGCTAACGCCGCGTTGCCATTCTTCTCTTCAGATAAAAATGAAGTGCCGACACTAGCGCCCATGTTAGAAGAGACTACCCCAGCGATAGTCAGTATTGCGGTGGAAGGTACTCAAGTGTCTAGGCAACGAGTCCCTGAAATGTTCCGGCACTTTTTTGGTGGTTCCGGTGAACAAGTTCAGGAAAGGCCATTTAAAGGTTTAGGCTCCGGCGTCATCATTGATGCAAAGTTAGGCTACGTAGTCACGAACAATCACGTGGTCGACAATGCCAACGAAATTACCGTTAAATTAACAGACGGAAGAGAGCTAAAAGCCAAGAAATTGGGGGCTGACGCGCAAAGTGATATCGCTTTACTGCAAATAGAAGCAGAAGATTTACAAGCGGTTCCATTAGCTAACTCTGATAAATTACGAGTGGGCGATTTTGTTGTTGCTATTGGTAACCCCTTTGGTCTAAATCAAACTGTTACATCGGGTATCGTCAGTGCTTTGGGCCGTTCAGGTCTAAATATTGGCGGTTACGAAGACTTTATTCAAACTGATGCTGCGATTAACCGAGGAAACTCAGGTGGTGCTTTGGTAAATCTTCGTGGTGAATTGATTGGTATCAACACGGCGATTTTCGGACCTAATGGCGGCAACGTAGGTATCGGTTTCGCAATACCTAGCAACATGATGAAAAGCTTAGTAGATCAAATTATTGAATTCGGTGAAGTGCGTCGTGGCTTGCTCGGTGTGATTGGTCAAGATGTCGATGCCGGATTAGCCGATGCAATGAACCTTGATGTTAATAAAGGCGCTTTCGTAAGTGAAGTTAGCCCAGATTCTGCAGCCGAAAAAGGTGGTATTGAATCAGGTGATATTATTACTCACATCAACGGCTTAGCTGTGAGCAGCTTCCAAGAGTTACGAGCCAAAATAGGCACCATGGGAGCGGGTTCTGAAGTCGAATTAACCATTATGAGAAAAGGTAAATCCAAAGATATTGAAGTTACCTTAGGTGATGCCACTGGTGCAGTAGTTGCCGCTCGGGAAATTCACCCAGCGTTAGAAGGCGCAACCCTGACAAACGGAAAAACTGCGCGAGGGAATGATGGCGTGGTTATCTCTGAGATTCAAAATCGCTCACCAGCGGCTAGTATCGGCTTGCAAGATGGAGATGTCATAGTGGGTGTGAATAGAGCCAGAGTTACCACTGTGGCCGATTTACGTAGACAAATGGATGAATCTGAAGGCGTAATTGCGCTTAATGTTCAACGCGGCAAAACCTCATTGTACTTAGTCATCCGTTAATCGGTGTAAATATTTTTAAGCATAACAGCCAATAAATCTGCGGCTGTTATGCTTTTATCCACCTAAGATACCTACCATCAATGATTATTCAGTGTTACTCTTAATAATCAGTCGTTTAACTTGATCTACTACGTGAAAATACCAGTCTGGCTCCATTTTTTAACAAAATCCGTTGCTTTGGGATTAATTATCTCAGCGCTCATATTAGTATTAGTGCCAGAACTAAGACGCGGCAGTGGACTGAGCTTCGATGTATTCAATCGCAGTGAAACTGAACCACAAAAACAAAGTTATTACGACGCAATAAGTCGTTCAGCTCCTGCTGTAGTTAACATATATAGTAGTAGCATTGATATTGTAAGGCGTCGGCAAGTAAGCCGCACTAGTCTAGGTTCAGGGGTAATTATGACCGAAAGTGGTTATATCCTCACTTGCTGGCATGTTATTCAAAACGCTGAAAGCACCATCGTAGGCCTTCCTGATGGACGCCGTGTAACGGCTGAATTAGCAGGTTATGATGAACTTACCGACCTGGCAGTATTAAAAATCTCAGCTGACAATCTACAAGTTATTCCACAAATTGAAGATCCGCAAATTCGAGTCGGTGATGTGGTTTTAGCCATAGGTAATCCCCTTAATATTGGTCAAACGATCACCCAAGGTATCATTAGCCGTTCGGGTCATACCATCACCCAAAATTTCAGAGAATTTATCCAAACTGATGCGGTAATGCACGAAGGTAACTCCGGCGGAGCATTAGTGGATAGTAATGGGGTTTTGATCGGTATTAATAATGCTAACTTTAAAACCCTTGATAGCCAACGCAGAGTGATAGATGTAAACGGTATATTTTTCGCAGTACCTTATACTTTGGCCCGTCGAGTGATGGATGAAATCATTGAAAATGGCAAAGCCACCCATGGGCAGTTAGGATTTACCGGCGGCATTGACCCTAACGTAGCGGGCATAGTAGTGACTGAAGTGGCTACCGGTGGGCCAGCAGAAGTGGCAGGATTGCAACAATACGACATTATTTTATCAATGAATCAAGTTGAACTAGAAACCTTAGATCAGACCTTTGACATGATTGCCAAAAGCCGCCCTGGCGAGGAGTTAGACTTATCCATCTCTCGCAATGGAAAAGTAATGAACATTAAAGTGACTGTTGGCGAAGCCAGTTCTTAACGTTACTTATAGGTAATGTGGTTCAGTGAAAGATTGATTTACCGAAGTTAACAAGGAAAATGGCTAATATGGAAAACCCCTACAACACACCACAAAGTGATGTGAGTGTTTTACCCGCAACCAAAAGTACCTCCGTTTTTTCTCCGAATCAGATAACCTTAGGTGCGTTTATCGGTGGTCCGTTAGCCGCTGTGTATTTTTTATATAAGAATTTTTCAGCTTTAAATCAGTATGATAATGCACAAAAAAGCTTGTATTGGGGGTTGGCCCTATGTTTTGTTTTTATTGCTTTACTGCCCTTTATTCCGGAAAACTTTCCAAACACAGTGATACCTATCGCCTACTGTATTGCTGCTCGACAGATAGCGATTCAGCACCAGTGCAGTAAAAATCAAATAATCGAAAATGAATTACTCAATTTCCAATCAAACTGGCGAGTTCTTATCATTACTGTTACTGCACTGTTGCTATTGATGGTATTGGTGATACCGGTAATCTTTATTTTTGAGATGTTTAGTGCCTAAGATGGCTAACTAAAACGTTTGATATTAGCGCCTAATTTTGTCAATTTAGTTTCAATATGCTCATAACCGCGATCTAAGTGGTAAATTCGATCAACTATCGTTTCACCTTTGGCCACTAAGCCTGCAATAATTAAGCTTGCAGAGGCCCGTAAGTCCGTTGCCATTACCTGAGCGCCCGTTAGTTGCTCTACTCCCTCACAAACCGCATTATTGGTTTCTAAGGAAATTTTAGCGCCCATGCGCTGCAATTCAGGGACATGCATAAAGCGATTTTCGAATATAGTTTCAGTCACCACGCCGGTTCCTTCTGCAACACAGTTTAATGCCACAAACTGGGCTTGCATATCAGTGGGGAATCCAGGGTGAGGTGCTGTTTTGATATTAACACTTTTAGGGCGTTTGCCGTGCATATTCAACGACACCCAGTCTTCTCCAGTTTCGATATCTGCACCGGCTTGAGTGAGTTTAGACAGCACAGCATCTAGGGTGTGGGGAGCAGCATTAATACAACGAATATTACCGCCGGTTACCGCAGCTGCTACTAAGAAGGTACCGGTTTCAATTCTGTCTGGTAAAACGCGATAGTGGCAACCTTGTAGACGTTTAACACCGACAATTTTAATACTATCTGAGCCCGCCCCTGTTATTTTTGCCCCCATGCGATTTAAGCAGTTGGCTAAATCAACAATTTCTGGTTCCCGAGCAGCATTTTCTAAAACAGTTTCACCCTCGGCAAGGGTTGCAGCCATCATCAAGTTTTCAGTAGCACCGACGCTAACAATATCCATGAAGATATGAGCGCCTTTCAGGCGTCCTTCGGCTTCTGCACGCACATAGCCGCCATCAACATTGATCTTTGCTCCCATCTGCTTCAAGCCTTCAAGGTGCAAATTCACCGGACGTGCTCCAATGGCACAACCACCAGGTAAAGACACATTTGCTTTACCATATTTAGCTAACAGAGGGCCCAGTACTAGAATCGACGCACGCATAGTTTTAACCAGCTCATAAGAAGCAGTCATGTTATCTATTTGGCTTGCATCCAATTCTAATTCTTGGTTTTGGTGACGTTGTGCTTTAACGCCCAAACCACCTAATAATTTAATACTGGTATTGATATCCCTAAGATTTGGAACATTATCGAAAAAACAGGAAGAGTCAGCCAATATACATGACATTAAAATGGGTAAGGCAGCATTTTTTGCGCCCGATATCACCACTTCACCATGCAGCGCTGGGCTGGTGTTTATACTAAGTTTATCCATGATTTTCGATATTATTGAGGTACGTTGAACATACGTTCACGTTGCCATTGCTTTTCAGAAAAGGTTTTTATGGAAATAGCATGCATAGTGCCATCGGCAATCTGCTCTTTTAAAGGACCATAAATAAACTGCTGTTTTTTCACTCGACTCATTGTTTCAAACTTATCGCTAACGGCAATAATTTGGAAATGTGAACCTTCACTTGTTACATGAACTTCAGTGAGCTCTAACTGTTCTTTCAGCAATGCTGCTATTTGTTGATTATCCATTTGATCTCTTTTGCTCTAAAAATTTCGGCTATTGTATCGACAAAATGCTGCTAACGTTGCTTAAATTCGCAAGTTTTATTAATCCTTCGGGCAGATTAAGCAATTGCAGTTGAACATTCGCTGATTTGCAATTTTTCGACAACTCCATAACCCACGCCAAACCAGCCGTATCAACCTGTATTATTTCAGCAAAGTCGACATTCAAGCTAGCACCATTTTCCTTGCAGCTTTGAATATCTCTCTTTTGCTGTAGCCAACATTTCATCACCGTATCGCGATTTAAATCACCTTTTAAATGAAACTCGCCAGTGTTGGAAGATGTCACCTCAATAGGTTTCGATTGCTCTATCACTTAAGCCTCTTTCTTTTCAAGTGAAATAGGTTGTTCGATTTTTTCACGCATTAACTCAATAACTTTTTCAATGCCTTGTTGGCGCAAAATACTTTCAAATTCACTCTGCTTAGAAGACAGCATGCTGATACCTTCAGCAACCATATCGTAGGCTTTCCACTCATTGGTTTTTCTATCTTTTCTAACTTTAAACGCAATTTTAATATCTGGGCGTTTACCATCTTTCACTATGGCGCGAACCGTTACACTGCGCTCATTTTCAAAATCTGATTCCGGCTCAAATTCAACACTCTGGTCATCATAATATCCCATGGCCACCGCATAAGTAGTGACTAGGTACTCTCTGAACACCGCGACGAATTCTTGAAGTTGTGCCTTTTCGGCCTTAGTAACGTATTTCCCTAACACTTTAAATGCAGAAAATTTATAATCCACATGGGGCAACAACTCTTCTTTCATGATGGCACGTAGCACTTCTGGGTCATCAGAAATGTTCTGTTTCTCACGTTTGATGCGGTCAAAAGTCTGACTCGCTACATCTTTAACCATGCTGTAAGGATTGGTTTCATCGATAGTTTGCCCGTGGGCATTTAAACCAATCGTTAACAATGCGATTGATGCTACCTTTACAAAAAATCTGTTTCTCATAATTATTCCTAACGAGAGTGGCAGTCTAGTCACTGCCTTTACTAAATAAAAATTGACCGATTAAATCTTCTAATACCAGAGCTGACTTAGTATCGGCGATATAATCACCATCCGCTAAATTCTCAATATCATCAATAGTGAAACCAGGTTGAAAACCTACGTACTGCTCGCCCAACAAACCAGAGGTCAAAATTGAAGCTGAACTGGTTTCGGGGAATTGATCATAGGTAGTAGAAATACTTAACGTCACTACGGGAGTAAAATCTTTTGGATCCAATTTAATTTTCTCAACTCGGCCTATTACCACGCCTCCCACTTTCACCGAGGAGCGCTCTTTTAAGCCACCAATGTTGTCAAACTTAGCATACAGGGTATAGGTATCTCCTTGACCTACGGAGCCCTGGCTGGCAACGTTTAGTGCTAACATTAATGAGGCTGCAATCGCCAGTGCAACAAACAATCCAACTAATACTTCAACTTTCCTTGATGTCATGCTTATTTCCTCACTCTATTCCAAACATTATTGCGGTTAATACGAAATCTAATCCAAGTACTGCTAATGATGAATACACCACTGTTTGTGTTGTCGCAGCACTGATGCCTTCAGAAGTAGGTACTGAATCATACCCTTTAAAAATAGCTATCCAAGTGATTACAAATGCAAAGAAAACACTTTTAATGACACCGTTCATCACATCTTCGTTCCATTCTACTGTCGATTGCATAATCGACCAGTAGCTACCAACATCTACGCCTAGCCATTCCACGCCGACTAAATGCCCACCAAGAATACCTACAGCGCTAAAAATCATGGTCAACATAGGCATGGATATTAAACCTGCCCAAAGCCTAGGCGCAACGACTCTGCGCAACGGATCTACGGCCATCATTTCCAAACTACTAAGCTGCTCTGTGGCTTTCATCAAACCAATTTCAGCGGTCAATGCAGAACCCGCACGACCAGCGAACAAGAGCGCTGTTACCACTGGTCCAAGCTCTCGTAAAATAGACAAGGCAACCATGGGGCCTAAACTCCCCTCAGCACCATAATCCACCAGAATAGTATAACCTTGTAGAGCCATTACCATGCCGATAAATAAGCCAGAAACAACAATAATAGACAGAGATTGCACACCAACCACATAAATTTGTTTAATGGTCAGTGGAATATTTTTAACTTGAGGAGCTGCAATAACAGCGCCAATTAGCATGCCCGTTGCTCGACCTATAGCAGCAAATCGATCGATTGTTGCTTGTCCAAGTTTTGCTAACCAATCCACTAATTTACTCCTAAAAATTCTTGCTCCAGCGACTTTGCTGGATAATGGAATGGCACAGGTCCATCAGCTTCACCACGCAAAAATTGTTGAACTAACGCTGACTCACTTTGCTTAATTTGCTCGGGTGTCCCTGAACCTATAATTTTCTTATCTGCCAATATATAAACGTGATCAGCAATACTCATTACTTCATTAACATCGTGAGTAACCACCACACTGGTTAAACTCAGTGCGTTGTTTAATTCTTTTATCAATTTAACCAAAACTCCCATGGAAATAGGATCTTGTCCGGCAAAAGGTTCATCGTACAATATCAACTCTGGGTCTAACGCAATTGCCCTAGCAAGTGCCGCTCGACGTGCCATGCCTCCTGATAACTCGCTGGGCATTAAATTCACGGCGCCTCTCAAACCCACAGCTTGAAGTTTCAGCAAAACAATCGTTTTAATCAGCTCTTCAGACAAATTACTGTGTTCACGCAACGGGTAAGCGATATTGTCAAACACGCTAATATCCGTAAACAATGCGCCACTTTGAAACAGCATGCTCATTTGACGGCGAACATGAAACAATCTCTTTCGGGTCATTCCAGGTATGGATTCGCCACGAAATTGTATGTCTCCACTGTTTGGACGTAACTGCCCCCCAATCAGTTTCAGAAGTGTTGTTTTACCAATTCCACTGGGACCCATTATCGCTGTGGTTTTACCTTCGGGTATGTGCAATGAAATATTGTCGTAAATTACACGGTTACCGCGTTTAAAGGTCAAACTATCTATATCTATTAAATTTTTCACCGAAACTCCGAGTGGCCTGGTTGAGTAGACACGACGAACACCTAAAATGTTTCAACCGAGGCGACAATTTGAGGCCATTTTATCGTTTTTCAAGACAAAAAAATAATTAATCGACTTAAAACACGAAAAATAAAATGCATTTTTAATGGAATGATAACAGTAATGGTTATGGGCTGTTATTGACTAACTACTTCGATTTGTAACAAAGCGTAACGCCAAACAGATTATAATGATTCAGTTGCTATATAATATGAATGACATATTCTACCTTGATTTTACTCAATGGGTCACAACATCTATTGGTAGAAATACCTTATTAAACAAAGTAAAACACAAAGTAATAGCCCGTTTGGATAAGTAATAGGCGACATTTTCTCACGGCGTTCATTATTATTGTAAAGACATTAGGAATTACATATGTATTTTGCGATAATCATATCATTGTTTTTTAAAGAAATAGTCAAGTGATATTAGAATTCATTATTTTTATAGCGGGTTTGGCAGCATTAAGTTGGAGTGCTGACAAATTTGTATACGGTGCATCAGCACTCGCCACCAATATTGGCGTTTCCCCCATGGTAATTGGCTTAACCATAGTCGCAATGGGGTCATCTGCGCCAGAAATTGTTGTTTCCGCCACTGCATCACTCAGTAACAACCCAGATACAGCAGTAGGAAATGCCATTGGTTCTAATATTACCAATATCGCGTTAGTGCTAGGAATTACTGCAATTTTAAAACCTTTAATGGTTTCCAGTAGCACCATCAGACGCGAACTTCCTGTTTTACTTGCAGTGACCTTGTTGGCGGTTTACTTTTTGGCTGATGGTCATTTGAGTGTTATCGAAGGTGTAATCTTAATCGTTTTGTTTTTTCTAACCATTGGTGGCTTAACATGGATATCGTTAAACGCAGAGAAAAGCGACCCGTTGCATTTGGAAACCGCAGATGAAATCCCCCATGGCGTCCCCCCTTCGAAAGCGGTGTTTTGGGTTATCTTAGGTCTTATTTTCCTCCCTCTTAGTGCCCACTTTATGGTTGATTCAGCCGTTCACATTGCAAGGTACATGGGAATGAGTGAACTATTGATTGGCTTAACAATCATCGCATTGGGAACTAGCTTACCGGAATTGGCAGCCTGTGTTGCCGGGGTTTTGAAAGGTGAGGATGACCTAGTATTAGGTAACATTATCGGCTCTAATATCTTCAATATTCTTGCCGTCTTAGCGATGCCAGGACTGATAGCACCAGGAATAATAGACGGTAATGTCGCTAGTCGAGACATGTATGCCATGTTAATCGTCACTGCGTTACTGATATTATTTAGCTTTAATATTCGAGGCAAAAGGCAAATCAACCGATGGGAAGGTACAACCTTCGTCCTATGTTACCTCGCCTACTCTGTCTTTTTATTTATATAAATAAATGGAATTAACTATGTCTACAGATTATCTCGCATCCGCACTTAAAGTATTAGAAATTGAGTCCCAAGCTATTTTGCAATTGCAGCAATACATTGATGGTAGCTTTGAGCGAAGCTGTCAAATCATTCAAAAGTGCAAAGGTAAAGTAGTTGTATCTGGCATGGGGAAATCAGGCCATATAGGTCATAAGATTGCGGCTACGTTAGCCAGTACAGGTACTCCCGCTTTTTTCATGCACCCTGGTGAGGCCAATCATGGTGATTTAGGCATGATAAGCCCCCAAGATATACTTCTGGCTATCTCTAACTCTGGGGAAACTGCCGAACTACTTAATTTAATCCCAGTGGTGAAACGTTTAAATGTCCCTATTGTTTCGATGACCAATAGCACGACGAGTTCACTGGGAAAGCACTCTGATGAAGTATTGTGTATTAAAGTAGAACAAGAGGCATGTTCTTTAGGCTTGGCCCCAACAGCCAGTACCACGGCGACCTTGGCAATGGGTGATGCGTTGGCAGTGGCCTTGCTGAATGCTAGTGGATTTACTTCTGCTGATTTTGCTTTATCCCACCCAGGTGGAAGCTTAGGGCGTAGATTATTATTAACAGTTGCAGATATCATGCATACTGGTGATGAGTTACCCTTAGTGACGTCCGATCAAACAGTGCGTAATGCATTGTTTGAGATATCGCGAAAAGGACTTGGTATGACAGGTATTACTGACGAAGCAGGAAAGTTAGTCGGCATTTTCACAGATGGCGATTTACGCCGTATCCTTGATGACCGGATTGATATCCACGAAACCCCGGTTGCCGAAGTTATGACCGCAAATAGTAAGACAGGTCGACCAGAAATGTTAGCAGTTGAAGGTTTAAATTTAATGGAGAAATACAGTATCAATTCAATGTTTGCAGTAGATAATGAAAATAAGCCAGTTGGCGCGTTAAATATGCACATGCTGCTTAAAGCTGGAGTAGTATAGTGGCGATTATTGAAACTCTCTATGGGCCAGTTAATAATCATTTCATTAGTAAACTTAGCAAAATTAAGTTACTCGTTTGTGATGTAGACGGCATATTCTCTGACGGCAGCATCTATATGGGAAACGATGGCGAAGAATTAAAAGCGTTTCATACTCTCGATGGTTATGGTGTGAAGTCAATGTTAGAAATTGGTATTGACGTGGCTATTGTCACAGGTCGCAAATCAGCCATCGTAGAAAATAGAATGTCGGCATTGGGTGTATCATTGATTATCCAAGGCGAAGAAGACAAAAAAACTGCGGTTCAAAAACTCAGAACCGGCTTAAATTTAAAAAAAGAAAATATCGCGTCTATGGGTGATGATATGCCTGATGTGGGCATGTTCGAACACAGTAGCGTATCTATTAGTGTTCCAAATGGCCACCCGTACGTAAAATCAGTTGCTGAATATATTACGCGAACAACGGGTGGGGCTGGCGCAGTACGAGAAGTATGCGACCTCATATTGTTCGCTAATAATAAATTAAATCGTATTTACGGTAGCAGCGTATGAATCGAATCACCCTAAGCATTGGCATTTTGTTTGTGCTAATCTTAATGATATATGTGCCAGGGTGGATAAGTTCAGATACGGAACAAACCAATGCACCTAGTGAAGATTCTTGGCAGCCCAATTATCAAGCGAGGAATATGCGCAGTACTCTTTATAATGAAAATGGCGAAGTGAACCACGAGGTTTTCGCCCTTAAAATGGAACATTATCAAATTCTAGGTTTCACCTTGTTTAGCCACCCCAAATACACCATCTATGTATCCGATGAACAAAATCCTTGGCATGTTGAAGCTGAAGAGGGCACACTTTATGAGGACAATCGCATTCAATTAGAAACTGACGTAGAGATTAGAAGCTTAGATGATTCGGGATTTGTGCAAACAATTAAAACACAATTTTTAGAAATTAATTTGGTAGACAAAACAATGATGTCAGATGAACCGGTTGAGATTAACGGAAAAGATTTTATTGTTAAAAGTAATGGCTTTGTAGCAAATTTAACTACGCAGGAATATGAACTTAAAAATCATGTGCAAACTCAATATGCGCCTCGTTAGCGCTTTAATCATCAGCTTAGTGTTTAGCGCTGCTGTTAGCGCCGGTGAAAACGACTTTAATTTACCTATCAAAGTTGACTCTAAGTCAAACTTCTTTGATGGCAAAACCAAAACTTCAATTTTTAGAAAAGACGTTAAAATTACCCAAGGCTCCCTTGAAATTTTAGCCGATGAGGTTGAAGTCATAGCCGGCTTAGGTGAAGGTAAAGAAGTATTTATTGCCCGAGGTAAACCGGCAAAGTATAGCCAAACCCTTGATGACGGAAGTAAGATCAGCGCTGCGGCTAATGAAATAAAATACGAAGTATCCAATCGAACTTTAACATTAAATGGCTCAGCTGAATTGAATCAGGATAGCAGCCTTGTTAAAGGTGAATCCATCCAATTCAATATGGAATTGGAACAATTAATAGCTGAAAGCAACAGTAATGCAGAGGGCGGAGTGACCGCTATTTTTCAACCTGAGAGTATCCGTAAACGTCAGGAAGAAGATGCAGAAGAAAAATCGAATGATTTAGAACAGCAAGGCACTGACAAGCTGCAGGATGAGCAACCTTAATGGCAACGTTAAAAGCGATTAACCTAGCTAAATCATACAAATCTCGACAAGTAGTACGAGATGTTAGTTTAGAAGTGTCTACAGGGCAGATTGTTGGATTGTTAGGCCCCAATGGTGCAGGCAAAACAACGACTTTTTATATGATTGTAGGGCTTGTTCCTTTAGATAAGGGCGATATTTATATTGACCAAACAGCACTAACTTTACAGCCTATGCACATTCGAGCTAGAAAAGGAATTGGGTATCTTCCTCAAGAATCGTCTATATTTCGTAAACTAACTGTTTATCAAAATATCATGGCAATTTTACAAACCCGAAAAGAATTGAGCTCAGACCAACGAGAAGAACAAGCAGATGCATTGCTTGACGAGTTTAATATAAATCATATCCGTAATAGCCTAGGCATGAGTTTATCTGGAGGAGAACGCAGAAGAGTCGAAATAGCACGGGCCCTGGCCGCCGCACCCGAATTTATTTTATTAGATGAACCTTTTGCAGGTGTGGATCCAATTTCTGTAAATGATATAAAAAAAATAATTCAACACCTGCGCGATAGAGGTATTGGAGTATTAATAACTGACCATAATGTACGTGAAACCCTAGACGTGTGTGAAAAAGCGTATATTGTAAGTCATGGTGAATTGATCGCTTCTGGAACTGCAGAAGAAGTTTTAAATAATCAACAAGTCAGAGATGTATACCTTGGCGAGCAATTCAAGCTATAGTACAGGTATGTTGTTTTTAACCAAAGCTTTGTGGCTAAACAAGTAAGAATATAAAAACTAAATGAAACCCTCGTTACAATTAAAATTCAGCCAGCAACTAACAATGACGCCTCAATTGCAACAGGCTATCCGTCTATTGCAGTTGTCAACGCTGGATTTACAACAGGAAATACAAGAAGCTTTAGAATCCAACCCGCTTTTAGAAGTAGAGGATGGTTCGGACATCCCCACAGGAGATTCCGCATTAGCAGATAGTAATGATAAATTTTCGGAAGAAACCGTATCCGCAAGTTCTGACTCAATGGATACAAACGAGGCATTAGAAAAAGCAGATATTCCGGACGAATTACCCATAGATAGCACTTGGGATGAATATATCAGTGCATCTTCAGCACCCGCATCAATTAGTGGTGGCAGCGGTGGTGATGATGATCAAATTTTCCAAGGTGAAACCAGCGAAAATATACAAGATCATTTGTTATGGCAAATGCGCTTAACCCCCTTTTCCGAAGTAGATACCGCTATAGCCATTGCCATTATCGACTCAATCGATGAATCTGGATATTTAACCATTAGCACTGAAGAAGTACTCGCTAGTCTCGACCACGAAGAGGTTGAACTTGATGAAGTTGAATGTGTTCTAAAACGCATTCAAATGTTCGATCCTATAGGTTCTGGTTCTCGAAATCCTCAAGAGTGTTTAATGGTACAAATGAATCAATTTGCCCCAGGTACACCTTGGCTAAATGAAGCTAAATTATTAATTAGTGAATATGCAGACCTTTTAGGTAGCAAAGATTACCGAACGTTAATGCGCAAAACTCGTTTAAAAGAAGACGATTTACGCGAAGCAATGCGTTTGTTGCAAACATTAAATCCTCGTCCTGGCAGCGCGCTGATAATTGGTGAATCCGAATACGTGATTCCTGATGTTTCTGTAATGAAAAAAAATGGCCGTTGGCAAGTAGAGTTAAACCCCGACAGTTTGCCTAAACTAAATGTTAATCAGCAGTATGCAGCGATGAGCCGCAATGCTAAAAACACCAGCGACAGTCAGTTCATACGTTCACATATGCAAGAAGCCAAGTGGTTTATTAAAAGCCTCGAAAGCCGAAACGACACATTGCTCAAAGTAGCCAACTGTATTGTTCAGCAACAAGTCGGATTTTTCGAACATGGTCCGGAAATGATGAAACCAATGGTGTTAAATGATGTCGCAGAAATGGTGGATATGCATGAATCAACTATTTCCCGTGTCACTACACAAAAATATATGCATACACCAAGAGGAATTTACGAACTGAAGTACTTTTTCTCCAGCCATGTTGCCACAGACTCTGGCGGAGAGTGCTCTTCAACGGCAATTCGCGCACTAATTAAAAAACTTGTCGCTGCAGAGCTTCCAACTAAGCCACTTAGCGATAGTAAGATTGCTGATCTACTGGCTGACCAAGGTATACAGGTTGCCCGTAGAACAATAGCAAAATACCGGGAGTCTTTATCGATCCCACCGTCTAACCAACGCAAGAGCCTGCTGTAGGCTCGTTAACAGAAGGAATACGCTAATATGCAAATTAACCTTACTGGCCATCATGTAGAAATTACAGATTCATTGCGAGATTATGTAGACACTAAATTTACGAAGTTAGAAAGGCATTTTGATCACATCAACAATGTCCATGTCATTCTCAATGTCGAAAAGCTTAATCAAAAAGCTGAAGCGACAGTTCATCTTAGCGGAGGCGAAGTTTTTGCAACCTCAGAACATAACGATATGTACGCAGCCATTGACGGATTAATAGATAAGCTTGATCGACAGGTGATCAAGCACAAGGAAAAGATTAAACGTCATTAACATATATTAGATTATTTAATGGAAATTAAAGACATCCTTTCCTCTGACTGCACAAGTTGTGCAGTCCAGGGGACAAGCAAAAAACGAATCCTTGAAACTATCAGCCTATTAGCGGCAGAAAAGATTGACGGTATTGACCAAACTACGATTTTGAATAGTTTAGTCAGTCGCGAAAAAATGGGTAGTACAGGAATCGGCAATGGTATTGCGCTGCCCCACGGCAGATTAGCTGGGTTAAAAGACGTAGTCGCAATATTAATTACCAGTGATCCTTCCATCAATTTTGACGCAGTCGATAATTGTCCTGTAGATATATTTTTCGCTATTTTAGTACCAGAAGATAAAGCCGCCGGACACCTACAAACCTTGGCCACTATAGCAACAAAGTTAAGTGACAAAGAGGTTCTTAAACGCATTCGCTGTGCTGAAGATAACGGACAGTTATACGAGGCAATTGTTTCATGAAGCTGATTATTATAAGTGGTCGCTCCGGTTCAGGAAAATCAATTGCACTGCGCTCTTTAGAAGATTTAGGCTATTATTGTGTTGATAATATCCCTGTTAACCTTCTGCCTACCCTTACTCATACAGTTATGGATGAGTATGACCAAGTTGCGGTAAGTATTGACGTAAGAAACCTTCCCAAAGTATCTGGTGAATTGGTGGAAATCCTCGATTACCTGCCTGCAAACTGGGATATGACTATTGTTTATTTAGATGCCAGTGATGACATACTAATTAAGCGTTTCAGCGAAACCCGTCGCTTACACCCGTTATCACGTCAAAACAAATCGCTTTCCGATGCCATTCAAGCTGAAGGTCAACTTTTAGCTCCTATAGCAGAACGTGCTGACTTATATTTAGATACTGACAAGCTTTCGGTTCATCAATTAGCTGAGTTAGTTCGTGAACGCATTCTAGGAAAGAAAAGCTCAAGACTGGTTTTAGTATTTGAATCTTTTGGATTTAAATATGGCATACCTAAAGATGCCGACTATGTTTTTGATGCGCGATTTTTACCTAACCCTCATTGGGAACCGGACTTAAAACACCTAAGTGGATTAGACTCACCAGTTGAAATATTTTTAGGTTCACAACCCATAGTGACTAAATTTATTTGGCAAATCCAAAACCTCATATCAACTTGGCTTCCCCACCTAGAAAGAAATAACCGAAGTTACGTCACAGTTGCAATTGGCTGTACCGGTGGACAACATCGTTCAGTTTATGTTGCTGAGTCATTAGCAAAAACATTCTCAGCCTCTCACCCAGATGTGCAAATTAGACACCGAGAATTAAACAGATGAATCGCTTTGAAAAGCAAATAGTTATAGTTAATAAACTTGGCTTACATGCACGAGCAGCGACGGAATTAGTTAAAGTTGCCAATCAATTTGATGCTATAGTTACTTTAGTTCAAGGGGAAAAAACGGCATCGGCTAATAGTGTATTGGGTTTAATGATGTTAGAAAGCTCTCAAGGGAAAGAAGTCAACGTAATAAGCGAGGGAACCGACGCTGAGCAAGCACTTGCAGCTATCGAAAAGCTTATTGTAGAAAAGTTTCACGAGAACGAATAGCTCACTTTCATTCAAGTTGAGTAAATAATTGCTGACCTGCCGCTCTTAACCCTCTAAACTATTCATATTAGTAGTTTTTTCATCGAGCTGTATTTTCATGGCTGAAGCATTAGAGGTTAAACACGCCCAACGTCAACTGAAGGTTATCAATCAAGCCTTGGCCAGTGGCCGCTTTATGCATGTCCGAAAAACCATTCACGATATGCCTGCATGTGATATCGCCCTACTTCTCGAGTCATCTCCAAGTAAATCAAGAACCGAACTTTGGGAAATGTTAGACGCCGATTTCTATGGCGACGTGCTAGAAGAATTGTCGGAAGATGTACGTAACGGCATTATTGGCCAAATGCTTCCCGACAAGGTGGTAGATGCCTTGGAAGATATGGAGATTGATAACTTAGCAGAAACCTTAAGTAGTCTGCCGCAATCAGTATCAAAAGACGTACTAAAATCCATGGATGAGCAGGACCGTCAGCGAGCAGAAAAGGCCCTATCTTACGGCGAAGACACTGCCGGTTTCATCATGAATACCGATACCATCACCCTACGTTCTGACGTCAATATTGATGTTATTTTACGTTATTTAAGACTTAAAGGTGAAATCCCAGAAAGCACGGACACCTTTTATGTAGTCAGTCGCAATGACACTTTAATAGGCACGGTGCCCGTCACTAAACTCATTACTGCACTGCCCGACTCCAGTATCGAAGATATTATGGATGAGGAAGCTGAAGCTATTCCTGTTGATATGCCAGAGACGGATGTAGCCAAATTATTTGAACGCTATAACTGGTTATCAGCACCTGTAGTGGATTCAAATCGACAGTTATTAGGACGGATCACCATAGACGATGTGGTAGATATTATTCGTGAAGACGCCGAACACTCGATGATGAGTATGGCGGGCCTAGATGATGAAGAAGATACCTTTGCACCAGTACTCCAAAGTACCAAACGTCGATCTGTATGGCTCACTGTTAATCTGGTTACAGCACTACTTGCTGCGGCGGTAAGTGATCTCTTTGAAGCCACTCTAAGCCAAATGGCAGTGTTAGCTATCTTAAATACCATTGTTCCTAGTATGGGTGGTGTCGCAGGCAATCAAACCTTAACACTGGTTATACGGGGTATGGCCCTAGGTCATGTTAGTACGGATAACTCTAGATGGTTAATCAGTAAAGAGTTAGCCATCGGCTTTTTAAATGGTGCTATCTGGGCAATCTTAATTGCTTCTGTCATTGCCATTTGGAAACAAGACTGGATGTTAGGCGGAGTTATTGCTTTTGCAATGATGATTAACATGGTTGCTGCTGGGTTAGCTGGGGCAACGTTACCACTGGTGATGAAAAAGTTAAAAATCGACCCAGCTCTAGCTGGCAGTGTGATTTTAACCACAATCACTGACGTAGTAGGTATTTTTGCCTTTTTAGGCACCGCTACCTTAATGCTTGTTTAGTTTAGGATGTAAAACCATTAACTCTCCTGTTCAACTCGTTTTTTATATAGGTATTGCTTTACTTGCTTTCGCGGGGAATTCAATTCTATGTCGCTTAGCCTTGGCTGACTCAAGTATTGATGCGACGTCTTTCACCCTTATCCGGTTAATGTCCGGCGCGGTGATGCTCTGTTTTATTTTGCTATTAAAGGGAAATATAAAACAACTCAAAACCAAAGGCAGCTGGCCTGCTAGCTTGGCGCTTTTCATCTATGCAGCTGGATTTTCCTACGCTTATATTGAGTTAGACACTGGTGTAGGTGCGTTAATACTATTTGCCTGTGTACAAATTACCATGCTAATCATCAGTTGGTATTATGGCGCACGTCTAACCTTAATTGAATCATTGGGTGTGTTGGTTGCATTTGCTGGCTTTATTTATCTTGTATCGCCTGGAGTCGACTCACCTTCAATAATGGGGGTCACCTTAATGGCCGGTGCCGGCATAGCTTGGGGATGTTATTCAATTATTGGTAGCCGTTCCACGACCCCTTTAATTGACACCAGTTCAAATTTCTTAAGGGCTTCACTTATTTGTTTACTGCTGGCACCTATGTTGTTTATAGATACAATTCAGTTAGAAGTTATGGGCGTTGTGTACGCCTTAGCATCAGGTATGCTTACGTCTGGTGTCGGATACGCCATTTGGTATAAAGTACTTCCACACATTCGTTCGAGCGTTGCCGCGGTATTACAGCTCAGCGTGCCCGCGATAGCGGCGATAGGAGGTTTACTGTTATTAGATGAGCTGCTTACCTTAAAAATGTTAATGTCCAGCGGTGCAATACTGGGGGGGATTGGTTTGGTTATTTACGGTAAACAACGAGAGGCAAAATAATCCCTACTTTACAGCGGGGAATAGATAATTAATCGGTCGGATTAATCATCTATATTTTTCGAGTTAAGCCAATCATTTAGTTTCGCTGTATCCTGCTTTTCAGCCATTTCTAGTTCTTCTACCCAATCATGGACGTTCTCCCACCAAGTAGGATGATCACCTTGTTGGATACGATTAGCGATTTTTTGCACTCGAGCTAAGCCCACTGAACCGGCTGCACCTTTAATTTTATGTGCCTGAGAACACACTTCTTCTTTATCATTTGCACTCAAGTTAATATTCAATATTTCCATGTAGTCAGGCATGTTTTCCTGAAACACACCAACACTAGTGCGCACCATTTCATGGCCAATGGTATCAACCAGCATTTCGAGTAAATCCAAGTCTAAAATGGACTCTAGTTCACTTGGTTTAGCTTCTTCTACTGAAAACTGCGGGATATCTTTTTGATCTACAAACAAGTTATTAAATACTTCAATTACCCGACTCTTTTTAATCGGTTTAGCGATAACATCATCCATGCCGTTATTTAAATATTCTTGTCGAGTTTTAATGACGTTAGCGGTTAGTGCCACTATAGGAGTCTGCTCTACCAGCCCTTCCTCATGTAATACCGAAGCAACATTAAACCCTGTCATATCGGGTAGTTGAATATCTAGCAATATTAAATCGTATTGCGTCTCGCGGGCCATTTTTAGCGCTTCTTGCCCAGTCATAGCCACTTCTACAGTTTGCCCAAGCTTTTCTAGTAATGCCTTAGCGACCATCACATTAAGCTCAATATCTTCGACTAGAAGTATCTTCAAACCATGTACTAGAAGTTCTTGTAATTGCAGTGGTTTGTTATTAATTGTAAGGGGCAGTTCTACGGTAAAACAGGTGCCCTCTCCAACCACACTATTCACCTTGATCTCGCCTTTCATTAAGGTGACCATTTCTTTACATATAGCCAAGCCAATACCGGTGCCTGTGGCAGATTGATGATCCGGATGATTCACTTGATAATACATGGCGAAGATCTTATCTAATTCGGTCTTAGGAATACCGACACCGGTATCCTTAATAGTAAACTTAACGGAGCTGATACCCGGTTTTTCTTCAGTTGCCTCAACGGTTAAATTAACCTTACCTTTTTGAGTGAATTTCACTGCATTGAACAGCAAATTCCATAATACCTGACGTAGCCGGGTGCCATCGGCTTCAACTTGAAACGGCAGGGGCTCAATAATTTGGGTTTCAAAACGCAAACCTTTATCCGCCGCGAGTAGTTGAATAATGCTGCCTAATTCATTAGTAAACTCTTTCAAAGAAACAGTTTTAAGGGACAACTCCAACCTATCACGATCAAGTTTGTCTAGGTCAACAATGTCGTTAAAGATATTGCCTAATGTGATACCACTAGCATAAATGGTACTTACCCAAGCATATTGTTCGTCAGATAAATTGGTGTCTCGCAACATCCGACTGAGTCCAACAATTCCGTTCAAAGGCGTTCGTAACTCGTGGCTTATAGTTGCAATGAAAGCGGTTTTATCTTTGTTCGCTTTAGTCACCACATTTTCAGCTTGTTTACGTTCGGTAATATCGCGACCAAAAGCGAGTAGACCCAAACGCGTTCCTTTTTTATCGTAAAAAGGCACCTTTCGCATTTCATAATAACGGCGGCGACCATCAGCAAATCGCAACCACACTTCTTCGGTAATACTTGCATTGGTCTCTAATACTTCATGGTCACTAGCGACAACTTGTCTAGCAAGATCTTCATCATATACTTGATGAGGCGTTAAGCCGATCAGCTCTTCTTCTGTTTTTCCAGTCATTTGCTCTGCAACTCGATTACAGCCGGCAAATTGTCCTTCTTCATTACGGTAATAGATTAAATCCGGAGAGGCATCTATTATCGAACGAAGTAATGTTGACAAACGCTTAGCTTGAGATTCTTGTTCAGATTTTTTACTTATCTCCCGCTCCAGATCGTGAAAAACAATCTCTCGTTCTAATTGTGCATTTTTTCGTTGTTCGATTTCGTAATTAAGTTTTTGTACACTTAACTGCAGTTCATGATTGCGCAACACGTCTTCTTCACGCATTAATTCAAGTTGATGGACGGCTTCTGACAAACTATCCCTTGATTGCTCCAATTGTTTTACTAGCTTTATGAAAATAATGAGCACCCAGGGCGCACTCAACATGGTCAAAATAATCGCGCTAATAAAATCTTCAATCTCTACTTCACCACTCATAATCATACGAATCACATAGGAACCACAAATAGTGAAAGCCAAGGTGAGCAAGACAAAAAATATGCTTATTTTGAGTGTACCGAAACGGATTACAAATCGAGCGACGCCGATTGCCCAAGATTCAATTGGAGCTTTTGAATGCATTTTTGATATCTCTGAATGAGTAGAAAACTAATGCTATCAAGAAACACTACCTTAGGTGAATGTTTCAATTAAATTAATGTTAAATTAACGGAATTTGTTTTCATAACCGACTAAAAAGAACAAAAACTAAACGCCTTTTAACTTAGCCTAAGTATAATTAATGTTCTTAGCTCAAAATTCACAAGAATAAAATTTGGGCTAAGTCACTTTATTGAAGCAATCAATTGAATAATTATACGACTCAGCATAAAACGGTTTGCAAAGGCTATTTAATTAATAACCGAATCAATTAGATATAAATTATTCTTAGCTAGTTCTTTACAGTTATGCAGTTTAACTAAATAATTATGCTGTTAGAAAGGACCAACAAAATAGATTGTTACAACAGCAATTAAATAATAAACGTTTTATTAACAAATCTTTATCTAATTTCAGGCTTTTTGGAATGATTTATTTGCTTAAAATAAATTTTTTAACTATTTGATTTAATTCCACTTTATTACCATTAATTGCTAAACATTAAAAAAATTAAATGATTCGCTTGTTGTGCACATTGATTTCTACCTTTAATGTCGGTATTTTGTCAGGCTGCTCGGCTAAAAATTCATAAAAATTCGATAACCGGCTGGTACCCTCAAACAAACGACAAGAAAACAACATATAACCGGCACAAGCAAAACTGACCACAGAAGTCAGGCTCAGTGCAGCTAAATTCCAACGTTTAAGTTGGCATGTACAACCTTTCTCAGCCAAAGGTTGAAGGAGTTACGTTAATGAGTTTGTATAACCCAAATGATTCAAAAGACAACTGTGGTTTTGGATTAATCGCGCACACCGAAGGTGACGCTAGTCATAGACTGGTAACTACCGCAATTGAAGGCCTCGATCGCATGCAGCATCGTGGTGGTATCGCTGCGGATGGTAAAACCGGAGACGGCTGTGGGCTGCTATTGCAAAAACCAGATGAGTTTTTCAATCTGATAGCAGCTGAAAATGGTTGGAAATTAGGTAAAAAGTACGGCGTAGGAATGATATTCCTAAATCAAGATGCTGAGAAAGCGCAGATTGCTCGTCAAACCATTGAAGAAGAATTATCAAAAGAAACCCTAGCAGTGGTTGGATGGCGCGAAGTGCCAGTTGACCATTCGGTTTTAGGTGACCTTGCAGCCCAAGGTGTGCCACAAATTGAACAAGTATTCGTTAATGCACCTCCAGGCTGGCGTAAAAGAGATTTGGAACGCCGCCTATTTATGGTTAGAAGACGAGTAGAAAAAAGACTAGCAGACGACGAAGATTTTTATATCGCCTGTTTGTCTGCTTTAGTGATGATATATAAAGGTTTGGTAATGCCTAAAGATTTGCCAAATTTTTATTTGGATCTTGCCGACGAGCGCTTGAAGTCGGCTATCTGTGTATTCCATCAACGCTTTTCAACGAATACTTTGCCTAAGTGGCCTTTGGCGCAACCATTCAGATTTTTAGCCCATAACGGTGAAATTAATACCATTCGTGGTAATAGAGACTGGGCACAAGCGCGTTCGCAAAAATTTATCACGCCTTTGTTACCTGATCTGCAAGATGCAGCACCTTTTGTTAATACCGAAGGTTCAGATTCATCTTCTTTAGACAATATGTTGGAGTTATTTTTGGCCGGCGGCATGGATTTGTTTAGAGCTATGCGCTTACTTGTGCCACCAGCATATCAAAACAACAGCACCATGGACGACGACCTACGTGCCTTCTACGAGTTTAACTCCATGCATATGGAGCCTTGGGACGGACCTGCGGGTATCGTAATGACCAATGGTCGCCATGTTGCTTGTAACCTCGACAGAAACGGTCTTCGCCCAGCTCGTTATGTATTAACTAAAGATGGTTTCATTACCCTAGCATCAGAAATCGGTATTTGGGATTACAAGCCTGAAGACGTGGTTGAAAAAGGTCGTGTCGGACCAGGAGAAATGCTGGCAGTTGATACCTACACAGGTAAGATTTGGCGCTCCAATGAAATTGATGAAGAGCTCAAAACTCGCCATCCTTATAAAGAGTGGATTGATCAACATATCAAACACCTTAAGCCCATCGAAGAGTGTGATGCCAGTCAAATAGGCAAGCGTGCTTTTGATGACAACATGATGGGCACTTATCATAAACTGTTTAATTACAGCTATGAAGAAAATCAGCAAATCATTAAAGTGCTTGCCAATGATGGACAAGAAGCGGTGGGATCAATGGGTGATGATACACCTATGGCCGTGATGTCATCTAAGCAACGTACAGTATATGACTATTTCCGTCAGCAATTTGCTCAAGTAACGAATCCACCAATAGATTCTTTGCGTGAAAATCATGTTATGTCGTTGGCGACTTGTGTAGGTCGTGAACAGAATGTCTTTAGCGAAACTTCAGGTTATGCAAATCGGGTGTTATTCAACTCTCCGGTATTAATGTATACCGACCTGAAACAATTGCGTGAATATGATTCTGAATACTATTATTCAGAAGTTATCGATTTGAACTATCCTCCAGAAGAAGGACTCAAAAAGGCCATAGAGCGTATTTGTAATGAAGTAGAGTATGTTGTAAAACAGAAACGCGCTGCGTTTGTAATACTCTCAGATCGCAATATCAAACAAAACAGATTGCCGATTCCAGCAGCAATGGCTGTTGGTGCTGTACAACGTCGTTTAATCGAAAAGTCTCTGCGCTGTGACGCCAACATAATTGTTGAAACTGCGTCCGCCCGTGATCCTCATCACTTTGCTGTGTTGATTGGTTTAGGTGCAACTGCGATTTATCCATTTTTAGCCTACGAAACCATTGAACAAATGGTCGATGAAGGTGAAATTGAGCTCACTGCCATGCAAGCCACTTTAAATTACCGTAAGGGAATTAATAAAGGCCTGTATAAAATCATGTCGAAAATGGGTATCAGTACCATCGCCAGTTATCGTAGTTCAAAATTGTTTGAAGCTATTGGTATCAACAAAGAGGTGACTGAGCTTTGCTTCAAAGGAATTCCAAGTCGTATTCAGGGCACCGGTTTTGAAGACTTCGAACAAGATCAAATAAACTTGAATCGAATAGCTTGGTTGAAACGTAAGCCAATGTCTCATGGCGGCCTATTAAAGTACGTACATGGTGGCGAGTATCATGCTTATAACCCAGATGTTGTTACTACTTTGCAGGTGGCGGTTAAATCCGGACGCTATGAAGATTACCAAGCTTATTCTGCGCTAGTAAATGGACGCTCGCCATCACATTTCCGTGATTTGCTAGCCTTAAATCCAGATACTGACCCTATTGAAATTGATGCAGTAGAACCAGCGGAAAAATTATTTCCTCGTTTCGACACCGCGGCTATGTCAATCGGGGCACTAAGTCCAGAGGCCCATGAAGCACTAGCTATTGCCATGAACCGATTAGGTGGACAATCTAACTCTGGTGAAGGTGGTGAAGATCCAGCGCGCTTCAATACAGAGAAAAACTCGAAAATCAAACAAGTGGCATCAGGACGCTTTGGGGTAACACCGCATTATTTGGTTAACGCCAATGTTATTCAGATTAAAGTTGCTCAAGGTGCTAAGCCTGGAGAGGGTGGTCAATTACCTGGTGACAAAGTGAATAATTACATAGCTGAACTGAGATTCTCAGTGCCAGGTGTTACATTGATTTCACCACCTCCTCATCACGATATCTATTCTATCGAAGATTTAGCACAGCTTATTTTTGACTTAAAACAAGTTAATCCTAAAGCGCTTATCTCAGTGAAACTGGTTTCCGAGCCAGGGGTTGGAACTATTGCAACTGGTGTGGCTAAAGCCTACGCCGATTTAATCACCGTATCGGGTTACGACGGTGGTACAGGTGCAAGTCCGCTAACGTCAGTAAAATACGCAGGTAGCCCGTTTGAGCTTGGTCTTGCAGAAACTCAGCAAGCATTAGTAGAGAATGGCTTACGTCATAAAGTACGTGTGCAAACTGATGGTGGTCTTAAAACCGGATTAGATGTGGTCAAAGCAGGTATATTAGGTGCTGAAAGTTTCGGTTTCGGAACCGGCCCTATGGTCGCTTTAGGCTGTAAATATCTACGTATTTGTCACCTGAATAACTGTGCAACAGGTGTTGCAACTCAGGATGAAAAATTACGGGACAACTACTTTATTGGTTTGCCTGAAATGGTGATGAATTACTTTAAGTTTATCGCTCAAGAAGTACGTGAAATTATGGCATCTTTAGGAGTGGCTAAATTTGAAGATTTAGTAGGTCGCACTGAGCTGTTAAAAGTGATTGATGGTCTTACTGCTCGCCAAAGAAAGCTAGATTTAAGTCCATTGTTAGTGAAACCAAAAGAAGGCTCACATACTAAACTATTTTGTTCAGAAGACGCCAACGCGCCACTGGATGAAGGTTTATTAAACAAACAAATTTTAGCAGCATCACAAGCGGCAATCAGCAAGTTGTCTGGCGCGAATTTGTCCTTCCCTATTCGTAATACGGACCGTTCTGTTGGTGCTCTTGTCTCTGGCGAAATAGCTAAGCAGCATGGTAACCAAGGCATGCAAGATGACCCTATTAAAGTGCATCTTACTGGTACCGCAGGTCAAAGCTTCGGCGTTTGGAATGCCGGTGGTTTAGAACTTACCCTTTGTGGTGATGCGAATGATTATGTTGGTAAAGGCATGACTGGTGGCAAATTAGTTATTTTCCCACCGCGTAACATTACCTTTAACCCACATGTCAGCACCATTATGGGGAATACTTGCTTGTACGGCGCAACAGGCGGCAAGTTGTTTGCTGCAGGTAAAGCCGGTGAGCGTTTTGGCGTACGTAACTCAGGTGCCATCGCTGTAATCGAAGGCGCAGGGGACAACGGTTGTGAATATATGACCGGCGGTATTATAGCGATTCTAGGTAGTGTGGGCGTGAACTTTGGCGCAGGCATGACCGGTGGTTTCGCTTATTTGTACGATGAATTCGACGATATCGAACACCGTGTAAATGGTGAATTAGTCGATATCATGTCAATTGAAGAGAAGGGCATCCTGTCTGAGCATTTACGTGGTTTGATTAACCAACACTACGAAGAAACGGGTAGCGAGCATGCGCTTATGTTATTAACTAATTTTGCACAACAATTGCAAAAATTCAGATTAGTAAAACCTAAGACTAGCGACGTGAAAAATTTGCTTGGCCACATCAGTCGGTCAACTGCAGAATTACGTGTTCAGGCTCAGTAGAGGTAGGGTTAAAAAATGGCTAAAAATGTATACCAATTTGTAGATGTAGAAAGAATTGATCCTCCGAAAAAGCCCATTATTATGCGCAAAGAGGAGTTTGGTGAAATCTATCAACCACTTTCTCAATCTCAAACTGAAGGACAAGCAGATCGTTGTTTGGACTGCGGTAACCCTTATTGTGAGTGGAAATGTCCAGTTCATAACTATATTCCCCAGTGGCTAAAACTAGCCAATGAAGGAAAAATTTTAGAAGCAGCAGAACTGTCACATCAAACCAACAGTTTGCCTGAAGTTTGTGGTCGCGTATGTCCCCAAGACAGACTCTGTGAAGGTGCTTGTACACTAAATGACGATTTTGGCGCAGTAACTATTGGTAGTATTGAAAAATATATCACCGACACTGCGTTCAAAATGGGTTGGCGTCCTGATATGTCAGGTGTCTTTAAAACTGACAAGAAAGTCGCCATTGTTGGTGCAGGTCCAGCAGGTCTTGCCTGTGCAGATGTTCTTGTGCGTAACGGTATCACGCCGGTTGTTTACGACAAATATGAAGAAATTGGAGGACTGTTAACCTTCGGTATCCCTTCATTTAAATTGGAAAAAGACGTAATTAAATTGCGTCGTGAAATATTCACCAACATGGGTGTTGAATTCGTTTTAAACACTGAAATTGGTAAAGATATTGAATTCCAACAGTTGATGGACGATTACGATGCAGTATTCCTTGGTATGGGAACCTACAACTCCATGAAAGGTGGATTTGAGAATGAAGGTGTAGAGGGTGTACATGAAGCCCTTCCCTTCCTCATTGCCAATATTAATCGTGTCATGGGTATCGAAAAACAAGTCTCTGACTTTATCGATATGAAAGGCAAAAAAGTGGTAGTTTTAGGTGGTGGTGATACCACCATGGACTGTGTACGTACTTCTATTCGTCAAGGGGCCAGTTCAGTAACTTGTGCCTATCGCCGTGACGAAGAAAGTATGCCAGGCTCTCGCCGCGAAGTGGTGAATGCGAAGGAAGAAGGCGTACAATTTCAATTTAACTTGCAACCACTGGATATCGCAGTAGACGAATCAGGCAAAGCCTGTGGCGTCAAGTTAGTAAAAACTGAAATGGGTGAACCTGATGCACAAGGGCGCAGACGTCCGGTTGTGGTTGAAGGCTCAGAGCATGTGTTAGAAGCCGACGCGGTTATTATTGCTTTTGGTTTCCAACCTAGTCCAGCCAATTGGTTCGCTGACTATGGCATCATTTTGGATGAAAAAGGTCGAGTTCGTGCGCCAGCACAAGGTCGATTCCCATTCCAAACCTCTAATCCGAAAATATTCTCGGGTGGAGATATGGTGCGTGGTTCAGACTTAGTGGTCACCGCGATTGACGAAGGCCGTAAAGCTGCCGACGGTATCATGGATTATCTAGGTGTGTAATTAGTTCTAATTAACAGCTAAATAAACCAAAATAAAAAAGGGCCGAAAGGCCCTTTTTTATTTGTTTAGTTCGGTGACGCCTTTTAGGCCAACTATCAACAAAAGGTTACAGCTCCCTTGATGTTAAACTTCCTTAGCAATTTGTTTAAGGGCTTGCTCAAAAATCTCTACGGGTTGACCTCCACTAATGAGATGTTTGTTGTTTACAATAACGGCTGGAACCGAGCTTATACCCGCTTGTTGGTAGTGAGCTTGGGCTTTACGTACATCTTGTTCAAATATGTCACTATTTAAAATTTCCGCCGCTTTTTCTCGGTCTAAACCAACCTGCGCAACCACCTCTAACAATTGTTGATGGTCACTTGGGTTACCTGATTGCTTGAAGTATAAATCAAACAGCGCTAGCTTTAACTCAGTCTGTTTGCCATATTCATGAGCCCAGTGCAGTAAGCGGTGGGCATCAAAGGTATTGAATATTCGTCCCCCTCCCCGATTGCCAAACTCGTAGCCCACATCTAAGCCTCGTTGTTTAATGGCTTCTCGATTTTGCTCTGCTTGCTCCTGACTAATGCCATATTTTTGAGTTATATGTTCGCCTATCTCTTGCCCTTCGGCTGGCATCTGAGGATTAAGTTCAAAAGGTTGCCAGTCAATATTAACCGTTATTTCTCCAGCCAAATTTTCAATGGCTTTGGAAAGTGATTTATACCCGATAATGCACCAAGGGCACGATACATCGGAAACTATGTCGATTTGCATGTTTTTCAATTTATAATCCTTATTAAATAACTGGGTATCACTTAACTATGGCTATGCCTATGGCCCCGGAGTTTACTCATGCACTTACGGCAAGTAAAAGCAGTAGTATCAATACTCAGCAGTAATATCACCGCAAAACCTATCCCCCACAAGATAGCAAAGGGGCTCAAAGGTACTGTAAAGTTAAATGCATGGAAGGCCTCTAACCTAAGTTGTTCGTTTGCATTGTGAATCAAGTGCCAAGCTTGATGTATGGGATGTTGAGACATCGCCAAATGCTCTGCTTGTAACAATTCAACGCGTTGGTAAATTGCGTCAATACTAATTGCATCTTGTTTAAACACAGGGTCATTACTTTGCTTATAATGAGCAATGAGTTTGTCTATATTGCCATTAAAATACCTATCTGCTGTCACTTGAAACCCCGAAAGGTTGTGTTTAGCCTCGACGAGATGAGCATCAACCCGCTGTTGGTATTGTTGCATATAACCTGGAGCTTGCACGCCGAGCAGCACGCCACTGGCGAATAAAAAGAGTCGCAGATAATCCGCTAATTGTCTTAGTAACCATCTGAACATACTGACTTACTCAATTACATACGTTAAAAAAAGTCGATCGTCTTGCTCCCAACCCCGCCAACTTCTATAGTGTGACAAGACATATATTTACGACAGGTAAAAAGCAGTGAAGTTTAGTTTAACCGCAAAAAGGCTCCCATTTGTTGCAGTTTTATCTGCCATGACTGTATTTTCGATGAAAATTCATGCTCAAAATGATGTTACAGCACAAATGACATCACAAGCATGCCCCCAGGAATTTTATTCATTACCGCTATTTCCAGATCCGAAAATGTGTCAAGTTTTCGCGCCTGAACTGCCTGCTAGCCTGACTTATCATGCCTCTACAGACCAACAAAGTGCATTAGGTTTTTATACCGAAAAATTGGGACAAGCAGATCATGTTAAAACACTAAAAGGTCGGATTATGATGCAATATGATGACGCTAAAAAAATCATCATACTTTCTAAAGATGGAGCGGGAACACAAGTCGATGTGTTGGTGAAGTCCTAGTTACCTTCACTGCTAGATAACTAGCCTCCTTCTAAGTTTTCATTTTCAAATGTACGATAGTGCAATTACCTTGTGGCACTGTCTTTGCTATTTCATATTAAAGTTTACAAATTTGACAATTAATTGATTAAACCGTCAATTTTTTGTCTCTTTTATGAGGAACCCTGTATGGAACTAGCCATTATTTTAATGATGATGTTAATCATAGTAGCAATAGCCGCGCTTAAGTTGAGTGACAATGGTTTATCATTCCCATTTAAACGCAAAGCATCTTTGTTGACCCAAACTGAATTGACATTTTTAGATTTAATCGAAAATGCTATGGGCCAGCGTTACCGCGTCCTGTGTAGAACAAGATTGTCTGAAATCGTTGCTCTGCGTCAAAATACTGACAAACGAGCAGCCAAACATGCCTTTTTAAAAGCCTCTAGTCGTCAGCTGGATTTTGTGTTGTGTAATAAGTCCGACATGAGCCCAGTAATGGCAATAGATTTAGTACACAATGGCGGCAAAGATGGCTATAAAACCCAGCGAGATTGGTACGTTAGCAGTGCATTGGATGCAGCTCGTATCCCACACCTACGTATGAAAGTAAAATCAGGGTACACTAAAGCAGAAGTTAAAGAGTGTATCGACGCCAAGCTTGCGACAGTTCAACGTAAAACGCCGAAACCTTTAATGCCTGGAACTAACAATCCAGATAACCCTCGGGCAGATAAACCGAAAAGACCTGTTCGTTCAAACCGCCCTGTGGCAGCTTAAAGTTAAGGTTATTTATAGCTGTTGCTAGGTATGCCCTTTGGATAAAAAATCAACAAAGGGCGATTTTCAATCCACGAATTATTTTCTTTTCATATTATCTTGCCTCAACCCTCGCATTTTGAGTCGGTAAATATTAAAATCCGCGCAAATTCAACTAACTAAAAGTATCATGAAAATAGCAATTCTAGGCGCTATGGATCAAGAAGTAGCATTGCTAAAAGAAACTCTTGAAAACGTAGAAGTATCTGAGTACGCACACCTTAATTTTTATTCTGGACAGTTAAATGGCGTCGATGTTGTAGTTGTAAAATGCGGAATAGGCAAAGTTGCCGCATCCGTTGCCACAACTATACTAATAGACCGTTTCGCTCCTGACTTTGTTGTAAACACCGGCTCTGCAGGAGGATTTGATAAAGATCTCAGTATTGGCGACCTAGTAATAGGCACAAGTGTTCAACACCACGATGTAGACCTAACTCACTTTGGTTATGAACGTGGACAAACCTATGGTATGCCTGCCATCTTCCCATGTGAGCAACGTTTGATCGAAGCTGCAGAGCACGCCGCTAAAGACGTGGTTCATGTGAAAAGTAAACGGGGTTTAATCTGTACTGGTGATTCATTTATTGGTTGTGATGATGCTGCATCGCGTTTACGCGATCTATTTCCTGATATGCGAGCGGTAGAAATGGAAGGTGCCGCCATCGGCCAGACATGCTACATGCTAGATACGCCCTTTGTTGTAATTCGTTCCCTATCCGATATTGCCGGACAAACCTCGTCTGTTTCTTTTACATCATACATTGATCAAGCCGCCAAAAACTCTGCAGAGCTAGTGATGAGTATGATTGCAGAATTGGCTCTGCAGCAGAGCTAATCCTATGATGGCTATGTATGAAGCCCTTCAGCAATCCGGTTTTTTACCTTTATTGGTAATCATAACCGCCTTGCTATTAGAGTGGTTGATTCCGTGGCCAGAAAAAGCACATCCCTTGACTTTATTGCGGCTGATGGCGACCAACCTAGCTGCAAGAGTCAACCCGAAAGCCCCAAGAAGTCCTGCACAGCAGCGTATTTCTGGTAGTTTGGCTATCATCGTACTGTTGGCTCCAATACTGGTTATCATTTCGATACCATTATTTCTTGCAGAATATCCGCTTTTTTTTGACGCCGTGATGTTATTTGTGGCCATTCAGTTTCAACCCGTGCGGCGTCATTTCAAAGGGCTACAAAAGGCTTTAAAGTCAGAAAAAAAGCATTTGGCGAGACATCATTTAAATGAAATTGTGCTACGCGATACAAGCACCCTTTCACCCATGGGAATTGCAAAAGCTGCTATAGAATCATTAAACCAGCGATTTATATATCATCAAATAGCCGTCATATTTTGGTACTTATTAGGCGGAGGACTACTAGCCTTAATCATTCGTATATTATTTGAGTTAAATCAAATTTGGAATATGAAGCTCCCAAAAAACCGTCAGTTTGGCCTCCCTATCGCATTAGTGACTCAATTATTTTGTTTCCTACCCCAGCTCATCTTCACCTTGATCTTTTTAGTCTCGTCTAACCCAGCGGGGGTATGTAAAGGCGTTAAATCCGTTCCCCAAAAAGCAAACATCAATAGTTATATTAAAGCGGTTATTGGTGGTGGTTTGGGTCTGCAACTAGGTGGCCCAGCTATCTATCAAAGCATTAAAGTTCGCTCACCCCGGGTTGGCGCAAGTCGAGAAGTCCGTTACGCCGACTTACAACGAAGCTGGCAAGCAATGAACCAAAGCTTATTGATTTTGTTAACCGTCATTGGCTTAATCTTGGCTGTCATCTATAAATTAAATTAACTGCTCTTTTTACGAATTCCTTTCCTATAATGTTTACTAACACAATTAAACAGGCTGTAGTTTAATTTACCAGTTAATAATAAAAGCCTATACTTTAATAATTACATTATAAAAACGACTTACCTTTCACTTTAGTTAAATCGGAAGTTTATATGAATCAAGAAAATCATGTCATGGTTACCGGCGATTATAAAGTCGCAGATATTAATTTAGCGGCTTGGGGACGCAAAGAACTCGCCATTGCTGAAAGCGAAATGCCCGCATTGATGAAGATCCGCGAAAAATATCGAGCCTCTCAACCTTTAAAAGGCGCTAATATTCTCGGTTGCATACATATGACGATTCAAACCGGAGTACTCATAGAGACCTTAGTGGATTTAGGTGCCAATGTCCGTTGGTCTTCTTGCAATATTTTTTCTACTCAAGACCAAGCGGCAGCGGCGATTGTTGCTGCAGGAGTGCCGGTATACGCTTGGAAAGGTGAAACAGAAGAAGAATACGAGTGGTGTTTGGAGCAAACCATATTAAAAGATGGTTCACCTTGGAAAGCGAACATGGTTCTGGATGATGGCGGTGATTTAACCCAAATGCTCCACGATAAGTACCCTGAGGTGTTAAATAATGTTCACGGCATCACAGAAGAAACCACCACAGGGGTTCATCGCCTATTAGAAATGTTAGAAGCAGGTACCCTTAAAGTCCCTGCAATTAACGTGAATGATTCGGTCACTAAATCCAAAAATGACAATAAATATGGATGTCGGCATAGTCTAAATGATGCCATTAAGCGAGCAATAGACCATTTAATGGCGGGTAAAAAAGCACTGGTCATCGGCTATGGTGATGTAGGCAAAGGCTCTTCCCAGTCACTTCGGCAAGAGGGAATGATTGTGCGGGTAGCCGAAGTTGACCCAATATGTGCCATGCAAGCCTGTATGGATGGGTTTGAACTAGTTTCTCCTTATATTGACGGTAACAATAGCGGTAAAATTGAAGATATTGACACTTCGTTACTCAGTACCATCGATTTAGTCGTCACCACCACGGGTAATGTGAATGTATGTGACTCCAACATTCTACAATCGCTTAAATCCGGTGCTGTGGTTTGTAACATCGGGCATTTTGATAATGAAATCGATACAGCTTTTATGCGTAAAAATTGGCGTTGGGATGAAATTAAACCACAAGTTCATAAAGTCTTTAGAAGCGAAGATGAACAGGATCACCTGATTTTATTATCTGAGGGACGTTTGGTTAATTTAGGTAATGCCACCGGTCACCCTTCTCGGATCATGGATGGATCTTTTGCGAACCAAGTGTTAGCCCAAATTCTGTTGTTTGAACAAGGTTATGCAAACCTAAACGATAGCGAAAAAGCTCAACTATTACGGGTAGAGGTTCTGCCGAAACATCTTGATGAAGAAGTCGCCAGATATATGGTGGAAGGTTTTGGTGGGGTAATCACCAAATTAACCCAACAACAAGCAGATTACATCAATGTTCCCCCAAATGGCCCTTATAAAAACGATGCTTATCGCTATTAATCTAAACTTTAAGCACTTTTAACACAAAAACACACCGACTGACTGTTATTTGCAACACTCAATAACAGTCAGTTATAAACCAACTTTAGTCTAATTCCTTGCATCCCATATTTGAAAACTCTTGTTAAGTGCTATTATTAACATACTGAAATCTGAAACTTATAACCCAAAGAGAAATGATGACGGTATACTCAGGAAGAGATAGATATGCGAGTTACAGCTTATCCTACAAAGACAGGATATTAACCGGTGTTGTCACTGGCCCCATTGGAGTTCAATTAGCTACTCAGTACGATCGTGACCTGAGCAAAATTTTGGATTCCATACCAGATAAATATTTTGCATATGTCGGCGACTTTTCTGCGTGTCAGGCCTACACTGATGACGCAACTGGTGTCGTCCACCTAACTCATCAAAAGACAGAACAAGCGGGCTGCATAGTAGATGCTTATTGCATGGGAACCGCTTTATCAAGAGAACAAATTCGACGTATTCGCGAGGATGCTAATAATCCAACATCGTTGGACGATAGAATTTTTGATGATTATCAACAATGTGTCAGTTTCGTTCACTCAGTGTTAAAACAATTAGAGTCCACCAGTGAAACCAATCAATAACCATGAAATTCAATTTTGTTCCCTAGAACCCTGTCACTTCGAACGCGTTTTAGCATTAGGCAATCATGTTCATGGAGACAATTATCTCAATGAGGAAGGCTTAGAAAAACTCTTCACTCAATCCTTTCAAAATAACGTAAACGCAAGTTTCGTGTCTCTAAAAGGAGACAAAATAATTGGATTCAGACTAACAATAGCTGCAAACAATTGGCAACCCGATGAATGGTGTACACCACTTCAATGGAATACTCCTGCAGAGCAAGTTTGTTACTTCAAGTGCAATACCGTAGATAGCAACTACCGTGGGGCGGGTATTGGTTCGAAACTACTATCTTTATCCATTCAAAAAGCGCAAGAACAAGGGGCTTCGGCCGGTCTGGCACACATTTGGCTTGCAAGCCCAGGCAATAGCGCGTTTAGGTATTTTTCTAAATGTGGCGGAAAGTTAATTAAGCGGCATCCTGGAAAATGGCAATCTAGCTGTTTCGAAGATGGGTATATATGCCCAATTTGCAACGAATCCTGTGAATGCGTTGCCGCTGAGATGCTTTTAAATTTCTAGCACTTTTATTCTTGAGTTTGCTAACACGTAATAAAGAAGACAAATAATTTGATCTTAATGTACGTGTTCTCCCTAGTAATTTGAAACTCAATTTTTTGTAAGCGACACATGACAATAAGTATTTAATCAAATATGTATGATCCTATCGTTGAACCATATCCCAAATCTTATCAGCAATACCCAAATTCATATTGGGCTAACAGTATCGAAAAATTTCCAGAAACCACATCTTTAGTCAATGATATACAAGCAGATATTGCTATTATTGGCGCAGGGTATACAGGCCTTTCTTCCGCATATCACTTAGCTAAGAAATATGGTAAATCAGTGGTAGTAATTGATGCCAATGAGCCTGGTTGGGGATGCAGCGGTCGAAACGCGGGCTTTGTCTTGCCTGGCACAGGTCGCCTTTCTTTATTCGATATGGAAAATAAATGGGGGGAAGCCACAGCTCAAGGTGTTTTCCATGAATACATGACTTCCATTGACACTGTTAACGATCTTATCGAGCAGGGAAATATAGACTGTGACAAAACCGCTGGCGGCTACCTAAAGCTGGCTCACAAGAGAACCAAAGTTGAAACATTAAGGAAGCAGGCCGACAAATTAAGGGAACGTTATGGTGAGTCCGTTAAGTTTATTTGCAGCCAAGATGTCAGCAACTCATTTTTGAGAAGTGGCAACATGTATGGTGGTATCTATTTTGACAAAAGCTTTGCCGTTAACCCTATGAAATTAGTTTTAGGCTATTATGAAATGGCAAGTAAAGCCGGCGTTAAAGTATTCTCAAACTCGCCGGTCAAAAAATGGCAACAAAAATCTAATCATCATTGTTTGTATACTCAAAATGGTCGAGTAACCGCTGAAAAGGTGATTATTGCCACTAATGGATATACTGGCACTAAAATGCACAAGCTCGTTAATCATCGTCACTTCCCTGTACTATCTAGCATTATTGTAACTCGCCCGCTAACCGACTCTGAACTTAGCAGTATTGGTCTTAAAACTGGCTTGATGGCAATGGATACTCGCAGAATGAAATATTACTATCGACTGTTACCGGACAATAGAATTCTATTTGGAGGTCGTGGCGCTATTCAAGGTAAGAATGCCGATAAACCTATCATCAAAAAGCGCTTGTTAGACGGCCTGAAGAATACTTTCCCTGTGTTAAGTACAGTTGAGGTTGAGCATTTTTGGAGTGGCTGGGTGAGCGCCACTTACGACAATTATCCTCGAATCAATCACAGTGATGACAAAGGTATTTATTATTCAATGGGATATTGTGGTTCTGGACTGGCCTTTTCCACATTGGCTGGAAAACGTTTAGCTCAAAGTATTTGTGAACCTGAAAGTTTACCAGACTTGCCATTCTGGCAAAGCCAGCTTCCAAAGTTTCCATTTGCCCAATTTCGACGAGCTGGACTCGGCGCTTACTACGCTTTCGCTTCACTTAGAGATTAGAAAACTCAGCGCTCACTAGCTAACAACGACAATTATGTTTCTAGTGAGTGCCTAATTAGCGATTGCACCTAGCATTAAGGTAGATAAAATTTAATCTACGGTTACTTTCGCAAATTTGCGTTTACCTACCTGATAAACCCCTTCGCTATTGCGAGAGATCAATAAGCGCGTATCTTCAACTTTATTACCATCAATTTTAACAGCACCTTGTTTAATCATACGCATAGCTTCAGACGTAGAACCCACTAAGTTTGCTTCTTTTAATAGATTAGCGATGGGCATGCCTTCGCCTTCACCAGCTATTGTAACTTCGAGAATATCGTCCGGAATGGCATTTTTTTGGAATCGTTGGATAAAGTCTTGATGAGCTCCTTCGGCTGCTTCCTGAGAGTGAAAACGGGCTATAATTTCTTTCGCCAATTCAATCTTTATATCTCTCGGGTTAGCTCCCCCCTCAACAGACTCTTTCAATTGTGCAATGTCACTAAGGGGTCTAAAACTTAGCAAATCAAAATAACGCCACATGAGTTCATCGGAAATAGACATAATTTTGCCAAACATATCGTTAGGTGTATCAGTTATGCCAATATAATTACCTAATGATTTCGACATCTTTTGTACGCCATCCAAACCTTCAAGTAGTGGCATCATTAACACAGTCTGTTGTGACTGACCTTCAGATTTTTGTAGCTCGCGTCCCATCAACAAATTAAATCGCTGGTCGGTCCCACCCAGTTCTACGTCAGATTGCAATGCCACTGAATCCCAGCCTTGTACTAGAGGATACAGAAATTCATGAATTGCGATAGGTTGGCCATTGTTATAACGCTTTTTGAAGTCGTCTCTTTCTAGCATGCGAGCGACAGTTTGTCTTGCGGCCAACTTAATTAAACCCGCTGCACCTAATTTATCCATCCACTCTGAATTAAACCGTACGGTGGTTTTCTCAGGGTCGAGAATTTTAAACACTTGCTCTTTATAGGTTTCAGCGTTAGCGATAATTTCTTCTCGACTCAGCGGTTTTCTAGTTACATTCTTACCAGTTGGATCACCGATCATGCCGGTAAAGTCACCGATTAAGAAAATAATCTCATGACCGAACTCCTGAAACGTTCGAAGTTTATTGATTAAGACGGTGTGGCCTAGATGCAAATCGGGTGCAGTAGGATCAAAGCCAGCTTTAATTTTTAGAGGTTTGCCCTCTTTTAACTTGGCAATGAGTTCTTCTTCGATCAAAATTTCGTCCGCTCCGCGCTTAATCTCACGAATTGCGTCCTGCCAATTTGTCATTTTGCTACCTCAATTTTAACACATTAGTTTTTATCAGCCGCGCATTTTACCCATGCAGAGTCGATAGTGAAAGGAATTCTGTATATTTTTATATAATCATGTATCCTGTAACATGCTCATATAACTGGTTATTTTTCGACCTCAAACTAGAAAAGTAACTAAAATCGTTATATTCTCAACTTAGCTAACTAATTAGAGACATTCGTTACAGTGGTACAAAGAACTTTAAAACGCTTACCAACCAAACACAAAGCCTTATTATCTGGCTTTGCGTTATTCTTCTTACTCTTGTTATTCATCCCGACTGAATCTGCTAAAGCATCCAAAAACAGTCAAATTTTAGAAGTGGGTAAACGCTACGACGTACCACTTATCGTAAATACCCCAAAACAATTAGCACAAGCTTTAGATGATGAGCCTTTGCAATGGCAAACATTTAAAGTGACTAAAGGCGACACCTTAGCAAAAATTTTTAAACGAGCTAAACTGACCCCTCAAGAAACCTATTATGTAAGTAATGCTGGCAAAGACGCGAAAAGACTACTGAAAATGCGCCCCGGTCAAAGTTTGCAACTATTAATCGACGATCAAGGAAAACTTGAATCTTTAAGCTACGAGCTATCTGCTACGCAAACCTTACATATTAAACGTCAAGAAGCGAATAGCTTTGCAAGTAGCATTGAGAGTAAACAGCTGGACACACGTTTAAATTATGCCCAGGGTGAAATAAAAAATAACTTTTGGAATGCCGCAGTAAAAGCCAATTTATCAGAAAAACATATTATGAGTTTAGCTGGTATTTTTGGTTGGGATATCGACTTCGCTTTAGGCTTGCGTGAAGGTGATAGCTTTAACGTGGTATTTGAAGAACATTTTGTCGACGGTGAATATGTTGAAAGCGGAAAAATAGTCGCTGCAGAATTTATCAATCAGGGTGAAGCGTTCACTGCCATATTATATGACGATGGTAACTACTACACACCTGAAGGACGAAGTATGCGCAAGAGCTTTTTGCGTGCCCCAGTCAATTTTAAATACATAAGCTCAAGTTTTAAGAAACGACGATTCCATCCCGTTCAGAAACGCTGGAAAGCCCACAGGGGTGTTGATTATGCCGCTAACAAAGGTACGCCAGTCATTGCCGCAGGTGACGGTAAAGTGATTCGTTCGACCTATGACAAATACAATGGCAACCACGTGTTTATTCAGCACGGTGAAAAATATGTGACCAAATACTTGCACTTCACCAAACGAGCCGTAAAAAAAGGGCAAACAGTAAAACAAGGACAGCTAATTGGTTACGTAGGTTCTACTGGATTAGCTTCAGGCCCACATTTACATTATGAATTTTTGGTGAACGGAGTACACAGAAATCCGCGTACTGTGACCTTACCTAAAGCGCAGCCAATTGCAAAATCGAAAGCGGCGCAATTTGCAAAGATTGCAGAAAAACGAGTGAGTCAACTTAACAACACAAAACGAATTATGCTTGCAATAAACCGTTAGAATTAGGAGCATTATGTCAAACCTTTACGTAGGCTTGATGTCTGGCACCAGTATGGATGGTGTTGATGTAGCGCTAGTAGACTTTTCCAAAATTAAACCCACTATCATAGATAGTAAAACCTATGACTACCCTCCTGAATTAGTGCGCACATTAAACTCATTGTGCGCCAGTGCTACCAATGAAGTAGTGGCTATGGGACAGGCTGACCGCCAAGTTGCAGAAGCGTTTGCCCATGCAGTCAATGATATTATGTTAAAAAACGAAATACCAGCCTCCAAAATCGCAGCAATTGGTTCTCACGGACAAACCATTCGACATCATCCAAGTGGTAATAATGGATTTACCCTCCAAATTGGCGATCCGAATAGTATAGCCGTATTGACGGGCATCGATGTTATTGCTGACTTTAGACGCAAAGACATTGCATTGGGCGGCCAAGGAGCGCCTTTAACACCTGCATTTCATCAAGCTGTATTTCGTCATTATCTTCATTCGAGGGTCATTCTCAATATTGGTGGCATTGCGAATATTACTCATATTCCCAGTGATGCTAAGCAACCTGTAGTAGGATTTGATACCGGACCTGGCAATACTTTAATGGATGCATGGTGCAAAAAACACTTGAATCAGGCTTATGATGCTAATGGATCTTGGGCAGCAAAAGGAAGTCACGACGCTCAACTTTTGCAGAAATTACTCAATGAGCCATTTTTTGCTTTACCCGCGCCGAAAAGTACCGGCAGAGAATTATTCCACTTGCAGTGGTTAGAGCAACACCTTGCTGACTACGCTAAAAATGTATCCAGTGAATGTGTACAAGCCACCCTTGCCATGCTGACAGCCTGTTCTATTGCACAACAAGTTAATCAGCTTCAAGGCGTTGAAGAAGTCTTCGTTTGTGGTGGTGGAGCAAAGAATGACTTCTTAATGGAGTGCATAGAAAACGAATTAGTTGAAACTGATCTATATACAACAGACGATTTAGGCATCTCAGCCGATAGTGTTGAAGCGGTGGCGTTTGCTTGGCTAGCATATGCCTTCAATCAAGACATGCCAGGGAATTTACCTTCGGTTACCGGAGCTAGTCGTCCAGCTGTTTTAGGCGGCTATTTTCCTGCCCATTAACAACTCTCAACTAAGTTGAAGATATAAAGTGAAAAGCCCAAAACGAATTTTAGATAAAATAGACTTAGACATTTTGGCTGCCATGTACGCGGATCCTAGTTTAACCAATAAAGACATCGCCATGAAAGTTAATTTAGCACCGTCTTCAAGTTTGGAAAGGATTAAAAAGTTACAGGCAGATGGCATTATCGAAACCTTGAATATGCAAGTTAACTTAAATGCTCTTGGTGGACATATTCAAGCAATGATTTCGGTGCGTTTGAAAGATCATAACCGTGCTACCGTGGATAACTTCCAAAAATCTCTGCTCCCAATGCCTGAAGTGTTAAATGTATTTCATCTGGGAGGAGAAAATGATTTTTTTGTGCATGTCACTGTTGCAGACTCCACTCACCTTAGAGACTTCATATTTAACGCGATTACCGCAAGACAAGAGGTGAGTCATGTGGAAACCGCTTTGGTATACGAACACCAAGTCAGCCAAACCTTGCCTAATTTTACATAGGGAAAGGTAAAACCACCTTTAACCATACCTCTCCCTAACTGCCATTATTGATCAATTAACGCCTGTATTTTGGGTCCTGAAGCGTAGTGTTGTTGGCACACTTTAGTTGTTATTTGCATATACAATTCATCGATTTTATCTGCGCTCATAAATTGCTGACTAAAATTAGCCACACTAGGATCAATGTGCAATTTAGCACTATTTATCATATGCGCAATAAGCGCTTTTACATTATCGGTTCCCATGGCAATGCGCATGGTTGTGAGATGAATTCCGCCTTTTTTCTGCTCCTTTGCAGATAACTCCGAATGAGAGGTCAATGCTGGACACAGAATAATAGTGTTGTTTTGGCCAATACTTACCTGATGGCTAAAAGCTGGCTCAAGTGCATCGAAGAAGCGCACAAATACTTCTCTACTCAAGCCTGCTTTTTCAAGATCAATAGTAAATAGTGCACATGGCCAACCGTGACGCATTTGCTCTTCACGTAATGCAGCATTGGGATGATCTGGTAAAGCATGGCTATTGACATTAAATAACGGGTGAGTGGCTAAAAACTGACTAAATACTTGAGTATTGATTACCTTATTCATGATTCTTTGCTCTAAGGTTTTCATACCACTTAATACATCAAAGGCTTTTTCCGAGTCTAGAAACGCACCTTTAATATAATACACGTCCCAAAACATCGTTTGAGACCAGTCAAATCCATCGACGCTACTACCTTTGGGTTGAAACATGCGATAGCCTTCGCCAATCACAACTCCGGCGGTAGTTGCTCCTGTTCCACATATATCTTTAGTATAACTGTGCACAACATAATCGGGTCGTTTACTTTTGTCTTTTTGTTGAAGGGGTTGGTGTAAAATGGGCGTCGCCAAGGTTGCATCTAGCATTACTAAATGATTATTTTGATGAGCTATTTCACATATGCCAGCAACATCTAATATCAGACCATGGGGGTTACAGGGTGATTCCAAATAAACGTGTAAATTATGCTTTTCTAGTCTGAGCTTATGGTTACATTTCACCTGCTCAATAAACATAGAAAATTCTTCTGCACTATATCCATCAAACCACTCAAGCTGAATATCAAGTCTATTTTCACGGGCAAAATAGTCATGTAGCAGTTGATAAACCCCGCCGTAAACGTTGCGTGAAACAACTAAAATATCCGAATGAGAAAGGACATTGGAAAGCAGTGCGTCTATAGCTGCCATTCCAGAATTGAAATTCCACGCTAGATAGTCTGCTGAATACGGACCCGCTTCTAAATCAACAATGGCATTAGCTAATGAAATATTGGTAGGATTAAGTAACCTTGAATATATTTGATGGGTAAACTCTTTGCCATGAAAAGCATCATCCACCCATTCTGTACAAGCATAAACATAAGTCGCAGTACGAACGATTACCGGCGTGGCTGAAAATAGTGCCGGAATATTATCGAACAATGGGTAATGGCTTTTAGAAACTTGCGAACCAGATTGGGGAGTCATGCTCTGATAAGTCGCCCTAAAAGGGTTTTGTAGCGTATCAAGTATTTTAGCTATTTGAAATGATAGAAACTTTTTAGCATTAAAATAAGCCAACTTATCTTCTTTGCTTAAACCGTCTAAGGTCTCACTGGTTATGGTCCAAAGATTATTGACATCAATTTGCGCTAAGTAAAGATGTTTGGCGACGGCAAACAATGCTTTACCATAGTCTGAATTGGGCTTTATACCAAAATGCGCTAATTGCTCATAGGCAAGTTCATCAATACTGAGGCTTCACTGGTGTTACGTCTTGGAGAAAGTAATTTGGCTTGTTTTGCTTGCTGCTCACTATTCATAAGATTACCTTTTATAATACAACTTACCAAGCTGTTATTTATTTCTTATTTATGAATAATAGGTAATTATATAAGGCAAAATAAACACAAATCCAAATATAATTTTGAATGGATTGCATATAAATAGGAAAGTTAAGTTTACTATAGGACGACAAAATGACTGATATATTGATCTGTAGCCGAGATGCAATGGATTATGTAGAACAAATTGAACTGGCCAAAATAACCAATCTTAGCCTGCAAATTTGTCCAAAAGACCCCAACTTAATTACCAATGGCCACAGGGTTAACATTATATTAGGCGAACCTGAACTATGTATCGCAGCACTTCCCTATTGTCCAAATGTACAATGGGTTCAGTCGACTTGGGCTGGAATTAAACCTTTTATCGATAAAGCCCCCCAAACCTTTGAATTAACTGGTATAAAAAATGTTTTTGGTTTCGCAGATGCGAGAATATGTATTTAGTTATTTGTTGTATTTTTCGCGAAAAATTCAAACCTTCAAAGAATTGCAATCGACTCAGGCTTGGTCTCAACCAAACTGTAATTCGTTACAGGGAAAAACCATTGGCATTCTTGGAATGGGCTCGATTGGAGTGGAAGTCGCCAAAACAGCAAAGCACTTCGGAATGGAAGTCATTGGAATCGCTCAAACCCCTCGTTCCCTTGATTGTGTTGATGAATTTTATTCACTTAAACATCTGAAAAACTTTGCCCATCGCTTGGATTACTTAGTTGTATTGCTGCCGCATACCAACAAAACTGAAAATATAATCAACCAAGAGTGTTTGACTTCACTTAATCCCCAGTGCATTTTAATTAACGCTGGCAGAGGGCAAGTTGTTGATGAAAATGCGTTGTATGATGCTCTTACGCAAAATCAGATACAGGCTGCGGTTCTAGACGTATTTACTGAAGAGCCATTGCCAAAAGAACATTTATTTTGGCAGCTGAACAACCTGTATATCACTCAGCATACCGCAGCAATCTCTCAACCGAAGGAAATTTCTAGAGTTTTTCTACAAAATTTGCATTTATTTTTAACCCAGCAAAAGCTCCAAAATATAGTGGAATGGAATAAAGGTTATTAATGGCATATTTAATTGCCCATACATACACCTTTACCCTTATCGATAGTTATTAAAGTTAATTAATATAGTGTAAATAATCATAAGTAGTCGTCTGATACTTTGTTATGCTGTATTAAATTTAAGCAAATAATCTTTAAATGGGTTAAGCATTACGGAGGATGCAATAAATTATGATTACGCATTCGGCCCCCATTAAAAAGCGTAGTGCTGAAGAAAGCATTATTCTGACACTTAGTGGCGCAAGTTCCATCGGCGTACTGCCCTTTGCCATCTATCGAATAATGGAATCAGATTGGGCTATCGCTTGCTTAGATTTATTTGCGGTTTTCGCTTTGGGCTCTCTTTTTGTTTATGTCTATCGAACCCATACAACCCAGTTACCTGGCCGTATCCTCGCCTTTGTATCCATGTTTGTTGTTTTTGTGACGGTTTTGCTCAAAGGTATTAGCCAATTGATGTGGATATTTCCGGCTCTCACCGCGGTGTTTTTTTTATTACCCGCCAACATGGCAGCTATTTACAGCATCTTAATTCTACTCTCCATTGGCTATGTTCTTCGCGAGCAACTTACTATATTTTTAGCCTTAGAATTCTATGTTACAGCCATAGCGACATTGCTATTTAGCTATGCATTTTCAGATAGAATGCGTAAACAGCAGCAACAATTAACAGAGTTAGCGACTTGCGATCCCTTAACAGGTGCTGGCAACAGACGAGCTATGGAGCAAAAATTGCTGGAAGTCATTGCTTTTCAAAGAAGAGAGCAAAGTTTGCCTGTATCCTTAATATTGATGGATTTAGATAACTTTAAAAAGGTTAATGATGCTTATGGCCATGCTAAAGGTGATGATATTTTAAGGGTATTTGTAGAGACCATCGAAAAGCGTATTCGCTCGACCGACAAACTATATCGTTTTGGCGGAGAAGAGTTCGTCATTATTGCCGACAACACGCCCCTAAAAGAAGCGATGAAATTAGCGGAAGAATTCCGTTTTTCCATTGAAAATGAAGGCTGGTTGGCAAAGCATAACATCACTATATCGGTTGGAACCGCTAAATATGCTCCCCATGAAACCGCCTTCGAATGGCTTGGTCGTGCAGACCGTGCAATGTATCAAGCGAAAAAATTAGGCCGCAATAATTGCTGTGTTGCCTAAAATTAATCTACCCAAAAGTGTTATTCTAAGGGAAAAATTATGGCATATTCCCCTTCTCAACTTTTATTCGTCGTAACTAAGTAACTCAGATGACCCAACCGCCAGACAACAAGCCCAACTTCGTCACTAAATATTTCAATAAAATAGAATTATTTGGCTGGCTGTTATGTGCATCGTCAATGCTCACAATCGTATTTGCTAAAGAGCTCAACCCGCAAATAATGCCATTTGCTTGGTTAGGAGCGATTGTTGGTGCAGGTATAATAGGTTGGGGAGCAGGACAAAAACATAAACGAAAATAATTGTCCAAAGCCAAGTGATAGTTAGTGCCCACTATCAACAAGCTGACATGAATAATTGCCACAGTGGTGAAATCCTAGTCATTTAACCTTGCATCACTGCGCTAGATTATCCGCAACACCCACCTCATTACCTAATAGTAGCTGCGAGATAGGCGCATAATTCCACGCCTAAATGCTAGTATCAGTGTGGGTTTTAGTGATATAAGTCTTTGCATATTCGTAGTGCTATTTAATCCATTGATTCAGTTTAACCTGTTTTAATTTTTTACTATCAATTTGGATTTTTCTTGTAGCTAACTTATGCCTTAAAAAAGGAAAAATTTATGCCTTCGCAATTTCACGATGTTATTCAAATGTCCCCAGAAAAACGCCATGCCTATCTATTAACTCAGGCAACGATTAATCAAAAAATTTGGATCCTCACTGACGAGCATGGTTGCGTCATGTTAAATAGTGAAGATGAAGACTGTGTTCCCGTTTGGCCGTCAGAAGAGTTTGCTAAATATTGGGCTACCGGAGATTGGGCCGATTGCACACCTAAAGCAATTACCTTGTCAGACTGGTTTGATCGCTGGACCAGAGGATTAGAGGGAGATGGAGTCAATATTGCGGTATTCCCCAATCCAGATGAAGAAGGAATTGTGGTTTTTCCTGACGTATTCGACAGTGAACTCAAAGAAAGAAACCAGTCTAAATTAAACTAAAAGCATTTTAGCTCAAACCTACTTTAAAAGTGAGGTCTTACACCTCACTTTACCTGCTCTAAAGCACGATATTCCCGCGATTCAAGATAACTTTTTCGAATTTAGTTCTGGGGTTTGCTAGAAGATAACCGAAGATTATCTTTAAACGCCAACATACATGGAGTCAACACTAAAGTAAGTACAGTAGCAAAAGCCAATCCACCAGCAACAGCAGTAGCCAACTGAGACCAGTATTCAGTAGAAGGCCCACCAATATCAACATTGCGGCCGATAAAATCTATATTAACCCCTATCACCATAGGTAATAAACCTAAGATAGTTGTTACTGTAGTCATCATTACCGGTCTTAAACGTTGTGCCCCTGTACGCAATATAGCTTCGGTGGTTTTCAGCCCTTCGCTTTTCAATATATTGTAAGTATCAATGAGTACAATATTATTATTCACCACTATACCAGCCAGCGCGATAACACCCACACCAGACATCACAATTCCAAAAGGTTTTTGGAATAGGAGCAGGCCCAACACTACACCAACAATTGAAAATATAACTGCGCTTAAAATTAAAAACGCCTGATAGAAACTATTAAACTGAGTTACCAGGATAATAGCCATTACAAACAAAGCTATCAAAAAAGCGTTCATCAAAAAGGCTTGAGATTCATCTTGTTGCTCATTTTGACCTTTAATGGTTATCTCGACTCTAGGATCTAAATTCAGCGTAGGTAACTGCTCTCGCAGTTCAGGCAGGGCAATACTTAATAACTCACCCGGCACCATATTGGCTTCAACCCGCAGTACTCGTTTACTATCAACGTGGCGTATTAAGTCGGTTTTCAAGCGCGCAGTGCGCTCAACAAAATTACTAATGGGGACTAGACCATTTGCCGTTTTAAGTCTTAATTCATCGAGTTTTCCAATGTATCTGTCAGTGCGGGGAAACCTGACACGAATATCTAATTCATCGTCGACGTCATCGGGTCGATACTCACCAATTCGTAAACCTGTCGTCACAAATTGCACCGTATTTCCTACCAAGGTTGCATCCGCCCCAAATCGGGCAGCATCACTTCTATTTACCTTTAATTGCCACTCAATACCAGGTTTTGCAGTGGTGTCGCCAATGGATGTAAATTTATCATTTGCATCTAAGGCTTTACGGATTGTGACTGCCGCATCATTGAGTAACTCAGGAAACCGAGAGGAAATTTCGATTTGTAAATCTTTACCTGATTGCGGCCCTTCTTGATCAGGAGCAACTTCCATATCAAGTCCAGCCATATCGCCAATGCGGCTTTGAACTTCTTTCAATATCTCATCAGAATGTACTCGCAAATGCCAATCAACTAAGTTCAACCTAAGGGTACCAATTTGATCTTGCCCACCTGAGCGTGAATACAAGGTTTCGATTTCTGGCATATCAATTAATTTTGCTTCCACTTCTTTGATAATACTGTCTTTTTCGTAAACCGAATAATCGCCAATGGAACGCACGGTGATATTCACGCCTTGGCTATCCGCTTTTGGAAAAAACTCCACACCTAAACCCGAGGATGCATAAAGAATAAAAGTGACTACCGCAAAGGCAACCGCAATTAATACGCTTTTTAGGGGGTGAGCGATAGCTACTGAAAGGAAACGAATATAACGACCGGTGTAACCTTCGAGGGTATTAATGTCACCATTTTCTGCTTGCTCAAGTTGCTGTCTAGTTTTGCTACTGATGTATCTTGGTTTACCAAAAGCCGCCCCTAAAGTAGGAACAAATACCAATGCCATCAGCAATGACGCGGTTAAAACAGCAATCAAGGTGAAAGGTAAGTACTTCATAAATTCACCCATAACGCCCGGCCAAAACATTAAGGGCGCAAATGCAGCCAAAGTGGTAGCTGTAGAGGCGGTTATCGGCCACGCCATGCGCAGCGCAGCACTTTTATAAGCCGTTTTTTTATCCTGGCCTTCACTCATACACCTATCGGCATATTCGGTTACAACTATGGCACCATCTACTAACATGCCCACGGCCATAATCAGCGAAAATAACACAACCATATTCAAGGTATAACCGAACAGAGAAATGACTAAAATTCCGGTGAGAAATGAACCCGGTATAGATACTCCAACAAGGATCGCTGTTCTCACCCCCAATATAGCAACGATGACAATCGCCACTAAAACGATGGCACTGGTGACATTATTCTGTAAATCACCCAGCATCATATTGATGTTGATTGACTGGTCACCTGTGTAGGTTACCGACACACTGTTGGGCCAAACTGAAGACTTTTGAGCTTGTTCAACAAATGCTTTAACCTTTTCTACGGTAATCAGCAAGTTCTCACCGGGGCGCTTTTTGACTTCCACCGACACTGAAGGGTGGGAATTTAAGCGCGCAAAACCTGACGGATCTTTATAGGAACGGCGCACCTGGGCCACATCCTCAAAGGTAACGACTCTGTCACCATCCACCTTAATGGGTTGCTCTAATACATCCTTAACACTTTCGAATACGGAAGGAACTTTCACTGCAAAACTGCCAACACCAGTATCCATAGTCCCTGCAGGAACCAAGCGATTATTACGCGATAAGAGCGTTAAGATTTCAGTTTGATCAAGGCCGTATGACTCTAATAACAAGGGATCGACAATAATCTCGACTAAATCTTCGCGATCACCACCGATGTCGACCTCGAGCACTTCAGATATGCCTTCGAGTCCATTTTGCAACTCACGGGCAGTCGTTATTAACGCTCTTTCCGACACTGGACCAGATAGCACCACGGTTAACACAGCCTGTTGACCTGCCATGGTAATTTCATGAATCGTTGGCTCTTCAGTCTCATCGGGTAATTTAGCCCGCGCGACAGTGACCTTATCACGAACGTCCGCTAGGGCTTCTTTGGAGTCAAAACCAGCAACAAATTCCATGGTGATACTGGCAAAGCCCTCACCAGCGGTGGCTTTCATTTCTTTTAGACCGTCAATGGATCGCAACTCCCTTTCCATCGGCTTAACAAGCATGCGTTCAGCATCTTCAGGGGCGATACCATCGTGGACGATTGAAACGTAGATAAATGGAATCGGCACATCTGGATTCGATTCTTTCGGAATATTTAAATAAGTGACTGCACCAGAAACTAACAATAATACAAAGATCATTAGTACGGTGCGCGTATGGTCAATTGAGGCGGTTATGATATTTTTCATGGGAAATTAGTACTGCTACTTTTCAGATGTCACGTCATCGACGATTTCAACTTTATCACCATCACGGACAAACCCTTGCCCGCGAGTAATAATGCGCGCTTGTTCGCCTATCCCTGATAACCAGACCCCTTGACTGTCACTCTTTACAATATCAATGGGCACAAACCTAACGATGTCACCTTCAACTATTTTGACACCTAGGTTACCTTCTTCATCCAAGGCCATTACCGCAGGAGTAATTTTAATTGCACGCTCTTGTTGCAGGGGAATATTTAATTCAGTACTCATTCCAGCCAACAACGTCCCTTCGGGGTTAGCCACTGCCACTTCCAGATTAAAGGTATTCGTGCCTTGATTAGAAATACTGGAGATATATCGAATTTTGCCAGTAAGGGTTTGCCCAGTAGTCAGTCGGCCATTCGCCTGTTGACCAAGGTGAATCTTTTGAATCCAGTTTTCCGTTACATCGGCAGAAATAATGAGAGGATCTAAATCCACTACGGTAGCAATGGTATCGCCGTCTCTCAGTAAATCGCCAATTTCCACTTCACGGCTGTTTAGTACACCATCGAAAGGCGCAATTATGGTTGTTTTAGTGATAGCCAACTCTAAGCGTTCAATTTCAGCTTTTGCTAGCTCAACATTGGCTTCAGCTTGGGCTAAAGCTGATTGTGATTGAAAGCCCTTTTTCCCTAAAGATTCGGCTGCGTCTAATTCAATTTCACGCTGTTTAAGAATCGATTTTGCAGATCGCAACAAGGCATTCAAATCATTTCCATCCATGCGCAAAATCTTTTGTCCTTGTTTGACAGCTTGCCCTTCCTGAACAAAGATATCCACTACCTGACCTTTAACTTCAGAGCGCAGTGTTGCTACACGATCAGGCTCTGTACGTCCATAGATGCTAACTTCTCGGCTAACTTGCTCGGCATATAGGGTGTCTACCTTCACTTTGGTTAGAACTTCTTCAAGCTGTGCTTTTTTGCCTTCATCCTGCTGTGCAGAAAGGTGCCCTGAAGCAATCCATAAGCATAAAAGTATGAAAATAAACAACGCTATCCACGCCGGTTGGCGCCGAATTTTAGTTAGCAGATTTGACATTCTACCTCCTTGTTCAATGGCGCTAACGTTACTACTCTGAAAAAGATACTACCAATTATAAATCGTTTCGAAATATGTACGAAATCAACACCCATTGTTTTAACTCAGTTTTTTCAACTAATTGGCTTTTTACGTTTCGCAAATAATAAAAGTTCTAAAACACACTTAAACTGAGATGGACTAAAGTTTTATTCGACCTAATAGCATTGCCTGCCTGTAAAAAACAAAAAAGCCCCGATGCATAAGCATTGGGGCTTAACAATAAAAATTAGCTACTAACTTAAAATATCAAAACTATCGGTATCCATTACTTTAGTCCATGCGCTAATGATCATTCACAAACTTCTCGTTGCTGTCCACTTCACGGCATTGGTTTGACGATCACAGATGTCATATGTATTTTTACCACTTGGCTGCCACGTATAATTCATGTCGATCATTAACGCATATCTTTTCTAAGGGCTTCAACATCAAGGTTTTTAACGGCTTCCCTATAATCAAACTCTTCCCCTAAAGGATTCGTTTTATAGTCATGCTGATGTAAAATATTTAGGTTTAGGCCACCACTCCAATACTGACATTTTGCTCTCTGTTGCTCCACCATGCATTACTGGGCATTTGTTTTTTGACATATCTAACTTCCCAACTTGTAAAATGAATATCAAGTCACCTTTTAGTTCAAACAACAAAAATGCTTCGCAACCTAAATTTAAGCTCACACTAAGCCAAACAACTTAATAAAAAGTAAGCTATTATTTTTTTAGCAAAATTAATCGATATAGAATTGATATTTGTAAAACAAAACATTGTATTTAAAACTAATTTTAGATGAATAATTTCCTGCGACGCACTTAAGTTCTAGGTTAAATAGTTTCGCTGTGCACACAAAAAAGCCAGCTTAATGCTGGCTTGTTGGTTTAATTTACTTTGAGATTAAACACTAAATGAAGAACCACACCCGCAAGTCGTTGTTGCATTAGGGTTGTTCACCAAAAAGCGAGAACCTTCAAGGCCTTCAACGTAATCGACTGTTCCGCCTACCAAATACTGTAAACTCATAGGATCAACTACTAATGTGACTTCGTTTTTATCGATAGTCATATCGCCTTCATTCACTTTTTCATCAAATGTAAAACCGTATTGAAAGCCAGAGCAACCTCCTCCAGTTACATAGACTCGTAGTTTTAGGTTTGGATTTTCTTCCTCTTCTATTAAAGTACGAACCTTTACGGAAGCGGCTTCAGAAAATTCAATTGGCACCGCCATTTCTACCGACATATATTACCTCTACCTTTACTAACAGGGGAAATACCCTATTTATGGACCAATTATCTAATACCTGAGTAATCTAATCAACTATTCTGTGCTGGTTTGTGTATTTTCAATCTTCCAATCAAAGGTTTTTTCCAATTTGCCCCGCTTTCGTTTGAATTGGAAAACTTCGGTTTTTACTAAGATCTTTTCCGGTGAAAAATTGTTTGGCAGAATCAACTCGCCGCGAATTGTTTGAAAATACTTGAAACTAAAGCTTAACTTGGAAGGCTCATCAGTGACTAGGTCAGACAAATTATATTGCTTAGGCTTACCGTTTTCACTACCCATAATTGTGACGTCAATAGAGCCTTTCACCACATTTTTAATTTTGTTTTGTTGCATCAACACCAATTCGAACCAGTAAGCTCGGTCACTTATTGATTTCTTAACCTCGAAAGCTTCAATTACAAAACCATCTTGTTCCAATTCTGGGGCCATGACTCTTTGATAGAATTGAATTTCTTCTTTTAGTTTCGCTTCTTTGGCTAGTCCTTGCTCAAGGCTAAGCTGTGATTTTTTCACCGCCTCTCTTTGCACTTCCAATTCCACGCCAAGTATATTTAACTGCTTAGTTAAACGTTGGTTATCCTGTGATAAGTTTTCTATTGTGTGCTCAAGGGTGCTGATTTTTGCCTTTTGACTGTCATAGTGAGAATTGCCATAGGTAAATGCAAAATAAGCGGTACAAATAAATAAGATCACTAAAACTGAATAGAATTTAAATGCACTCCAGGTTTTACGAATTTCATCAGGTATCACAAGGTATTTTTCCTAAAATAATTTTATCATTGTTTACAAGCACTTGTGGTAAGCTAATTTTAGCCTAAGGGTGCATCTTAAAATGAATACCAAACACCATTATTACCCATTGAAAGTATAAGCCCAACACATAATGACATTAAAATCTTTCAGACAGGAATTAGCAAATCCTCGCACATCAATTCAACTATGTATATTGGGCATAGTGGGCGGGATGAGTGCTGCGTCATTAATCATTTTATTTCGGCTCTGTGTTGAGTGGTTACAGTTAAGTTTTTTAGACGAATTAAACCGTTTCTCTGATCTAAATCCTTACCTACGCTTTGCTTTACCGATTGGCGGTGCGCTGCTAATAATCTTATTTGCCTTTTTAACTGGCTTTAAGCACTACCGAATGGGCATCCCCTTTGTAATCCATCGACTCAAGCAGCGCTACGGACATATCCCCTTTCGCACAACCATTAATCAATTTTTCGGCGGCATGATTGCTTTAGCCAGTGGGTTTGTTGTTGGTCGAGAAGGTCCTTCTGTGCACTTAGGCGCCGCAGGCAGTAGTTTTATCGGACACGGCTTGAAACTACCCTACAATAGTATTCGTATTTTATCCGGTTGCGGTATCGCTGCTGGAATTTCCGCATCTTTTAACACACCTTTTGCCGCCGTTATTTTTGTAATGGAGGTAGTATTAAGAGAATACCGTATCCATTTATTTATACCGGTAATGTTAGCCGCAGCATGCGGTTCACTGATGACCCGGGTGGTATTTGGGCAAGTTCACGAGTTATCTTTTTTATCTTTTCAATATATTAACCACTGGCATTACCCCTATTTAATTATTTTAGGAATTTCTCTAGGCTGTCTGGCCACCATATTCAATAACCAATTGATGAACGTGATTCGCCTGTTTAGACCTGTAAAAATGATATGGCGGATCTTGATAGCAGCGGTTATCACAGCAATATTTGGCTATTTTTTGCCTGAGTCCCTAAGTGCAAGTTTAGACACTACCCACTCCTTCGTAAGCGGTGAAACCACAAGCATGCTAGTGGCTATTTTAGTCGCCAAATTTATACTCGCATTGGTGGCCATTGGCTTAGGTGTCCCTGGCGGGCTGATTGGTCCAGTTTATGTGATTGGCATGCTTGCTGGAGCAGTGTTTGCCATTCCATTGGGCTTCGTTTTATCAGAAAATATTGATTACAATAATAGCTTTGCGCTACTTGGTATCGCGGGCATGTTAACCGCTGTTCTGCACGCACCACTTGCAGCCTTATCTTCGATTATGGAATTGGCTTACAATGCAGATATCATTTTACCCGCGATGTTGGTCATTGTGCCTGCCTATGTAACCTCTACGCAACTATTCGGAAACCGTTCAATATTTATCCGCCAGTTAGAATATCAAAAATTGCCATATAGTATTTCCCCCATCAGGGAAGCGTTACAGAAAACCGGTGTATTGGCAGTAATGGATACTGAATATAAATTATTTATCGATGCACCAGACAAGCACATAATGGAGTTCTTAGACACCTCTCCTAATCATCCAGTGGTGCTGCGTTCTTCGTTCGAAATTGATGTGCAGTATTCATTGGTACAATACGAATTAAGTTTAAACCACAATAGTGCTCCATTAGCGTATTTCGATATGGAAGGCGTTCCAAGTCAATCGACGTTGGCGGAAGTGTACGAAATATTACAAGTTAGTCGAGATGGTGCAGTGTATGTCTACGAGACGACTCCCTCGAGTATTGTCGGAGTAATTACCTGGAACAGCCTGCGTACATATTTACATCAGGAAAAGTTCTAACAAGTTTAAGAAGGCCTAAGATGTTATTTTTTTGGATAAAAGCGTTACACATTTTTTTTATGATTGCTTGGATGGCTGGGATTTTCTATTTACCTAGGTTATTCGTATATCATGCACAAACTAACAACCAAGACGTGCGCGATCAATTTAAAATCATGGAACGAAGGCTATGGTTTTTTGTTACCCCTTTTGCGGTGCTAACCCTGATTTTTGGCGTTATTTTAATTTATATGCATGGTGCAGAATGGTTTGCCGTTTCTAAGTGGTTGCACGTTAAATTGACGTTAGTCATATTCATTTATGGATATCATGGGTATCTCTATTTACAGTTGAAAAAATTTGCCAAGGATATTATCCCTCACTCATCACGTTTTTATCGGTTTTTAAATGAGACTCCAGTGTTGGTGTTATTTGCCATAGTGGCTTTGGCCGTGCTAAAAGCATTCTAATATTGGGGAAATGTAAACTATCGATTATATTTGCTTTACGCTGTTTCATTAGCCAATATATAGACAGTTAGTAATAAAGGATTGGAATAAAGACAAAATGGATGTCAGCAATCGGCAGCTCACTATGCTTTTAAATAAAACGGATTCTGCGTTTAAGTTACTTCGTGATAACCCTGATTCGGTTGAATATAACAATGCTTACGAAGAAGCTAAACAAGAACTCGACTATTACCTTCACAACATCCGCGACTCACTAAAGAAAAAATACAAAGACTTTTAACCTCCTCACTGACTCAATTTCACCACTAATTAGCGACTTAATCCCTGTCGTATAGGGTTTACGAATATATCCCTATAACAAAATACTATGTATTTTTAATTTACAAACTCCAGTGTCAACTTCTACAATGTTAACCGTGTTAACACTTTATTAACACGGTTAACGTTTTAGTGCTTAGTTTTAAGCCTCAAACTAATAGTAGTCATGGAGTGAATTTGAAACAGTTGGTTTTTTTGTTTGTTATTTTATCTTGCGCATTCCCTGTATGCGCAAAAAGCCCGTTGTCATTAGAAGACTTAAACCAGATACGTAAAGTGAAGACAGTGGCGTTTTCCCCCGATGGGCGTTTGACGGCGATCACTCTAAATTTGCCGGATGACAGCTATGATGGTATTGATTTAGTCAGTTTAAGAGAGCTTTATGTGGTTTCTAAAAGAGGAAGAATCTCACCTGTAATATCAGGTGGCAGACAATTAGGTCATGTAAAGTGGAATAAAGATAGTGATGCTTTGTATTTCTTAGCAAAAATGCAAGATGATAAGACCGTATCCTTATACAGTATTGCTATAGGTGACGATGAGCCTGTAAAAATTTATGCCGGTGAAACCGATATTAAAGGGTTTGATATAAACCAAGATAATGATGTGGCACTTGTCTGGGGATACCCGTCTGAAGATAAACAGCAAAAGCAGTTAAGCAATGCAGGATTCAACGCAAACGTATTTGGTGAGTCTGCTAAAAACGCTTCTTTATGGCGAGTGGGCTTACTCAATCAAAACAAAAATGCTCAGTTACTTTACAACCAAAGTCACGTTCTGAGTGCAAAATGGGTCCCTCAAACTGAACAAATATTATTACATCACTCCCCTAGTCCGTTTGCTGATGACGTAGTAATGGAGAGCGCAATTTCAGTATTGAAACCAAATGGTCAAATTCAGATTACCAATCTCCATCGCGGCAAGGTGGGCGGAATTAGTGTCTCTCCAAATGGAAGCCACTATGCATTTATTGGCGCAGAAGATCAGTCTGACCCCTCAGAGGGTCGGCTTTGGTTAAGCCAAATATCATCTCCTAACCCTGTAAATATACTGCCTAATTTTGAAGGACACGTCACTGCAATTAATTGGTTTAATCCAACAACTATAGGTTTTATTGGGGCTCAAAACCTAAGCACTTTTATTGCCAACAAAGACATCGAGGATCTGAAGAAGTCATATAGAGTAAGAGTGAAACACGAAGGTAAAATTAGTGCCTTAAGTGTTGATAGCAAAGGATACAATATTGCCTATTTAGCCGACTCTCCAGAGCATCCAGACGAGCTATTTATTAAGACCAAACATAGCAATAAAAGAATGACAAATTCGAATATTTGGCTGAAAGATAGGGCATTGCCAAAACAGACTGAAGTCTATTACACGGCTAGAGATGGCACCATTATCGATGGAATTTTAGTTGCTCCATTAGATGATTCTGGACCGAAATCATCGGCCATTATTTTCGTACATGGTGGTCCAGAGGCGCATTTTTCTTTGGGATGGAATAATAGTTATTCCTACCCTGTCGCTTATGCAGCAAGCAAAGGATTTTATAGTTTTTTGCCTAACTACAGAGGGTCAACGGGAAAAGGCGTTGCTTTTACTAAGTTGGGTCAAAGTGACTATGCTGGAGCTGAATTTGACGACCTATTAGATGCTCGAAACTTTTTAATCGAAGAATATGATGTTGATCCTTTGCGCGTAGGCATAACAGGCACATCTTACGGTGGCTACGCTGCGGCTTGGGCAGCAACCAAACAGCATGATTATTTTGCCGCTAGTGTTTCAGGAATGGGGGTATCCAATCAAATTTCAAAATTTGGTACGACCGATATTCCAACAGAAATGCTTAAACTACACGCTTTAGTTGCACCTTGGGAAGACTGGACATGGTATTTAGAACGAAGTCCAATTTATCATACTAAAAATGCAACAACGCCTCTTTTGTTATTACATGGAAGTGAAGATACAAGAGTTTCCCCGAGTCAATCAAAAGAGCTTTATCGCTATTTCAAGTCAAATGCAAATGCCCCAGTAAGGCTTGTTTTGTACCCTAATGAAGCCCATGGATTGGCGTTGGCACCTGCAAAATTAGACTACAGCATGCGATTGATGCGGTGGATGGAGCACTTTATTGTTCAGCAGAATAAATCAAAGCCAAACAAACAACTCCCCCATTATAACTTGCCTGAAGCTGAGCTAAGTAGCGAGTGAACTAAATACAAATCCTTTTCTAAGGTCGCATTGTAATTACCCTACTTGGATTCAGCTGGGTGAAAGTTACTTCATGTATTTGGTTTTTCTAGCATCCACATAATGTTATGATGCTGGGCTACCTAACGAAATTCGGCATTCTGAACAAGTCAGAATAATGCAAACGAGACCACGAATAGATGTCACAAGAACTACAAGACCATTATGCAAGCATCCTCCAACTTTTAGGAGAAGACACTGCCAGAGAAGGTTTGATTGATACTCCCAAAAGAGCGGCGAAAGCTATGCAGTTCTTAACCGATGGCTATGAAAAAGATATTCATGGCGTGGTAAACGGAGCCATTTTCGAAGCCGATACAGACGAAATGGTCATCATCCAAGACATCGAATACTACTCGTTGTGCGAACACCACGTGCTACCGTTTATCGGACGCTGTCACATTGCCTATTTACCAGATGGTAAAGTTCTTGGGTTATCGAAGTTTGCGCGAATTGTAGATATGTTTGCTCGTAGGTTACAGATACAAGAAGGATTGACCAAACAAATTGCTGATGCAGTTTTGGAAGTTACCGGTGCTAAAGGTGTGGGTGTTGTCATGGAAGGTAAGCACATGTGCATGATGATGCGTGGCGTGCAAAAGCAAAACTCATCAATGATTACCTCAGTCATGCTAGGTTCATTTAGAACCTCCCAAGCCACTAGAAACGAATTTTTGCGCTTAATCGGCAAATAAGTGTGCTTTATCTGGTCTAGTTTACTCGATAAAAAAGGCGCTTTTTGAAAGCGCGTTTTTTAGCTTTTGACGAAAACTGTCGAAGTTAAAGATCTAGTTCTTTTAACTTACGCGTTAAGGTGTTTCTGCCCCAACCAAGTTTTTTGGCGGCATCTTGTTTATGCCCATTGGTATATTGCAATGCTCTTTCTAGCATAATTTTTTCAAATTCATGGATGGCTTCATCTAAGATATTCTGACGACCCGAATGCAGTTGTTTATCAGCCCAACTAGCAAGTAATGTTTTCCAATCGCCTTCATGGTTGGCTGATTGGCTGTTTACAGGCTGGGTGTTAATTTCTGGTGGTAAATCATTGATTAAGATTTCTTGTCCACTGGCCATTACGGTTAACCAGCGGCACATATTTTCCAATTGTCTTACGTTACCAGGCCAGGATAACTGCGAAAGTACATTAGCTGCTTCTTTGCTCAGAGATTTTGCATCAACTTCTAACTCTTTCGCCGCACTGTTAAGGAAATGCCTAGCCAACAAAGGAATATCTTCACGACGTTGCGCTAAAGTTGGAATGTGAATTTTAATCACATTCAAACGGTGATAGAGATCTTCTCGAAATTTTCCATCAACAACTCGTTGTTCTAAGTTTTGATGGGTTGCGGCAATAATCCTAACATTAACACTTACCGGATTGTGACCACCTACTCGGTAGAACTGCCCATCTGCTAACACGCGCAATAGTCGTGTTTGCACATCCAGAGGCATATCACCTATTTCATCTAAAAATAGTGTGCCTCCATCTGCTTGTTCAAACCTACCTTGCCGAGCAGATTGCGCGCCGGTAAAAGCCCCCTTTTCATGGCCAAACAATTCAGACTCGATGAGATCAGCGGGAATGGCCGCCATATTCAGGGCGATAAAGGTATTCGTTTTGCGGGGACTATGACGGTGCAATGCTTGAGCGACTAACTCTTTACCAGTACCTGATTGCCCATTGATTAACACACTAATACTAGAGCGTGATAAGCGACCAATGGCACGAAACACTTCTTGCATTGCCGGAGCTTCGCCAATGATTTCGGTATCTTTCGCCTCAGGTTCTGCCTGTCTTTGTGAATTTTGTTCCCTTGAGTGTGCTAATGCGCGCTGTACTAAGTTTACCGCCTCATCAATATCGAAAGGTTTAGGTAAATACTCAAAAGCGCCACTTTGATAGGCATTTACCGCACTATCTAAGTCGGAGTGGGCCGTCATAATAATCACTGGAATATCAGGAAAGTGGCGATGTACTTCTTGCAGTAAAGTCATTCCATCCATTTGTGGCATTTTAATATCAGAAACGATGACTTCTGGTTGTTGACCAGAATGTAATTGCAAAAGTAAATCTTCTGGATTCTCAAAACTAAAACAAGGAATTTGCGCCGACTGCAACGCTTTTTGTAATACCCAACGAATCGAGCTATCGTCATCTACGACCCATACTGGTTCAGCGTTCATTAAATTACGTCCTTTTTATCTATCGGTAAATAAATTTTAAATGCGGTATGTCCGGGCCAGCTTTCGACATCAATTTTGCCTTTATGGTGGTCCACCAAAGATTGTGCAATGGATAATCCTAAGCCTGTGCCATTTGATTTCCCAGTTACCATTGGGTAAAACAGGGTATCTTTAAGCTCTACAGGGATACCTGGTCCATTGTCGATAATTTTAATTTGTGCGACTAATGGGTACTTTACGCCATGTATTGTAAATCGACGTTTGATTCGGCTTCGAATAATAATCTCGGGCTTTTCAGCACTTCCTTCCAAAGCTTGAATACTATTGGTAACAATATTTAAAACCGCTTGTTGCAACATATCTTGGTCTAAATATAGTTCGGGAATACTAGGGTCGTAATCTCGTTCTATGTGAATATTATGGGTCGCGTCCAGCTTTACTAAAGTGCGAATTTTCTCTAAAACTTTATGTATGTTGACCCAATCAAAATTCGGTAAAGAATTCGGCCCTAACAACCTATCGACTAAATTTCGCAATCTATCCGATTGGCCAATAATAACTTGGGTAAACTCTTTTAAATCTGGGCTATGCAGCTCTTTTTCGAGCAATTGTGCAGCGCCACGGACTCCGCCAAGTGGATTTTTAATCTCATGGGCCAAGCCTCGAATCAGCTCTCTAGCAGCTTGGAGTTGAGCCCACTGCTGACTTTCTTGACTAATTCGTTTTTGCTGCTCTATCACTTTAATTTCAAGCAATAGAGCAGGATTTTGTTCAAATTCAACTGATGTAACTGTCACATCAGTTAATACGTGTCGACCATCGGCAAAAGCAAATAAAACTTCGCCATCAGAAAACCCTTGTTCTCGTTCGATTGCATCTTCTAAGCGAGCAAAAGTTAAGCTGGAATGAGATACAAATTGAGTCAACGGAAAACCAAGTAATTGATTTTCTCCAAATTCGAGTATCGACTGCGCAGCTAGATTGACGTACCGGATAGATAGGTTTCTATCCAATACAAGCACGGCCGTAGCTAAGCTTTCCAAAAGGTGTTTATATTGTTCACTCAAAGAAATTTCACCCAATTACATTATTGCACCATGTTAGTGCACAACATTCACCCGTTAAAGTCAATGTCAATTAAGAAGCATGCTACAGGCTTCTAAAACGTTTAATTTGGATTGATTAACGTCGAAGCCTGGTGCATGTAAAACACTCTAGGTTTAGACAATGCAAGGATCTTGCCTGTATGGTGAATAAATTTTACTTGAATTGAATGTTCTCCTCGCACCACATTTTGTAGTTGAAAAGAAGGGGCTGGACTGGTTTGCACTAGCTCACCATCTAAGTAGATTTCGAATTTGCCATTACCTACTGGCTCGAGTTGCGCGCTAACCGATATTTTACCTGCATTATTACGAACAGTAGCTTTATCAGCTGGAGATAAAATTTTAAGCTGATACTCAGGAAACTCTATCTTAGTTCTTTTAGACTGTTTCCTTGCTCCCCCATTTGTTAACGAAGGCATGACTGTACTGTTGCTATTCTGTAAGTCCAGCGGCTGTGCACCACTTTGCGGCGTATCCGTATAGGTTATTGAACCGTCAGAATTTACTATTTTGTATAGCGTCTCCCCCGTTGCAGCGACGGTAAATAACAACAGCGGAATCACAATGGTCTTTTTCATACACTAGAGTGTAGCCTTTTCCAGAACAAAAAAAAGCCCGCAATAATGCGGGCTCGTATAAAAAACAATAACTATAGCAATTAGCAGCTGTAGTACATGCCAAATTCTACTGGGTGAGTAGAAGAGTTAAGTAACTCAACTTCTGCAGATTTAAGCTCAATATAAGCATCAATCATGTCATCAGTCATAACGCCACCAGCAGTTAAGAATTCACGATCACTATCCAAAGCTTCTAGCGCTTGTTCTAATGAACTTGCAACAGTTGGGATTTCAGCCGCTTCTTCTGCAGGTAGGTCATATAGATCTTTATCCATAGAATCGCCAGGGTGGATCTTGTTTTTGATTCCGTCAAGACCAGCCATTAACATTGCAGTGAATGACAAGTATGGGTTACCTGTAGGATCAGGGAAACGTACTTCGATACGACGAGCTCGTTCACTGTTCACGTGAGGAATACGGATAGATGCAGAACGGTTACAAGCAGAATATGCTAGCATTACCGGTGCTTCAAACCCTGGAACCAAACGCTTGTAAGAGTTAGTAGAAGCATTAGTGAATGCGTTAATCGCACGAGCATGCTTAATAATACCACCAATGTAGAACAAGGCGTCTTCAGACATACCAGCATATTTGTCACCAGCAAATACGTTTTTACCGCCTTTGCTAATTGATTGGTGAACATGCATACCTGAACCATTATCGCCTACTAGAGGCTTAGGCATAAAGGTCGCTGTTTGGCCATATGCATGAGCTACGTTGTGTACTACATACTTATAGATTTGAACTTCATCAGCTTTTTTAACTAGCGTGTTAAACAAACAAGCGATTTCGTTTTGACCTGCTGTTGCCACTTCGTGGTGATGAGCTTCAACAGTTAGTCCCATTTCTTCCATAACAAGACACATAGCAGCACGAGTATCATTTGATGAATCAACTGGAGGTACTGGGAAGTATCCGCCTTTGATACCTGGACGGTGACCCATGTTGCCGCCTTCAAACTCAGCGCCTGAGTTCCAAGAAGCTTCTTCAGCATCAATTTTAAAGAAAGAACCTGACATAGTAGTGCTATATTTCACGTCGTCAAACAAGAAAAACTCTGGCTCTGGACCGATATAAACTTCGTCACCAATTCCAGTAGATTTTAAATATTCTTCAGCGCGACGAGCCACAGAGCGTGGGTCACGGTCGTAACCTTGCATAGTAGAAGGCTCAAGTATGTCACAACGAACGTTAATTTGTGTTTCTTCTGCAAAAGGGTCTAGAACGACTGTTTCTGGATCAGGCATAAGTACCATGTCAGATTCATTAATGCCTTTCCATCCAGAGATAGAAGAACCATCAAACATTTTACCTTCTTCAAAGAAGTCTTCAGTTACTTGATGAGATGGGATTGAAACATGCTGTTCTTTACCTTTGGTATCGGTAAAACGTAAATCAACAAATTTCGCTTCGGTTTCTTTGATAAGGTCTAAAGCCTTTTCTACTGACATTGTGTCCTCCTGAATATAATCAAAGATTATGGTATTTTTCAAACTTGCAATACTAATTGCTTAACTAAGCGATTTTCATGCCATATACATGATGCCCCTAAAGTGCCTGTTCTTTCGTTGAAAAGGTGAATTAACAACTCAATCCCGACGATTTAATGCACCAAATAAGGTCAACAAGACCCAATTTGGTGCATTGGTGGTTTATAAGAGCAACTAGTATAGCCAGATTAACCTAATAACAATTAGATAGAAGCATTATTTTGATATTGGCTATTACTAACTTTTTCACAAAAGAGTGCATTCTATTTAAAACTTCGCACCAAGCCACAACCAAAGTTTGTCTGTATCAGCGCGCCCGCTTTCTCCAGAGTAACTTGCGTACTTAATTCCCATGGAATAATTAGCCGACACTTTGTAGGTATACTGTAGGTCAATTTCATTACCAAGATCGTCGACAGACTCTGTAGCTTCGTCTGCGTCAAAATCATGATAGGTTGCCATCAAGCTTCCACCAGCCACTTTGCCAGATAGAGATACCGATAAATCAACTAACCCTTGAGCAGGCGTGCCTAGAAATACATCAGCCCAACCATTAAATTTATGCAAGGTTGCCAAAGGAGTAGAAAACCCATAGTTACCCTCATCAGACCCTAGTAGTTCGTAACCAACTTTTGCTGTAAAACCAGAAAATAAAGCGCCGGCTTCTAACATCAAATAATCGGCATCAAAACTAGTAGTCGCCGAATCACTACTTTGAGTTGCATATTCAGCGGTGTAAATAAGTTTGGTATCACCTACTAAGCTATTCCCTGAAAAACGTATACCAAAGGTATCTAATGAATTTTCCACATTATTATCCACTTCAAGTAGATACCCATATGCCGTTATTTTTCCAATAGATGACTGATAAGAGGCATTAAGTAGATGGTCTTTAGCATCTAAATCGGCGGCTTCAGCAAAAATTCGGTTGCGCTGAGTTAAATATGCGTATTTTAATGAGAGCCCTTTAGTTGGGTTGTAACCGAAGCTTAAACCATCGAATGTTTGACGGTCCTGACGCCAGCCCACATGCCCAACAAAACGATGATTGTCCATGGTAATAACCTGACGCCCAACTTTAGCGGTAAATTCGTCTGTTGAATATTGGACATAACCTTGATCAAGTTCGGTATGCTCAGGATCCGCAATCACGGAATAGATCCCCGAGTTATAACCTGTTGGTCCGACCGTATAATCGCCCTGCCCTAACACTATGCGAGTATCTTCCACTTCAATCATGGCTGAAAAATTCTTATAACTAGCTGATTTATAGCTCAACAAAGTGCGCAAGGTAAGGGCACTGGCATCTTCCACCCCATTGTCTTGTTCAACTGATTCATAACGCAGTAGAAAATTAGCGTTCGCTGTGCCATTTGCCATAGCTTCAGTCACGGTTTCTGCGGCATTTACAGACAGGCTAGATACACTCATTAACGCTAGAGTAATTGCAACATTAAGTGGTTTTTTTGCTATAGATTTCATCGTCGTTTCTCTTATTTTAGACATGACTTTGCCGAGACCTTGGCTGGCTGATAAGCTCATTAGCACAAACCTAGGTCGTGGTTTACATGGTATTTAAAGGTTGATGTGTTTAAATTTTGTCTTAACCTGTTTTTAAGCTTCCAGCGAGTCCGTTGGTCCCTTTACTTTTACGATGGGCTTCCACAGACTCGACCTTTCTCTGTTTTTCGTATAAAAATTTGAGAACTTCATGTCGATAATGGTTGTACTGAGGGTTATCAGCTAACTCAATTCGATTTCGTGGTCGCTCTAATTCTACCGATAAAATTTCGCCGATAGTTGCCGCTGGGCCATTAGTCATCATCACGATGCGATCTGAAAGAAGCACCGCCTCATCCACATCATGGGTGATCATAATTACGGTATTGCCCAGTTGACTGTGAATTTCCATCACGGAGTCTTGCAAATGGGCGCGGGTTAGCGCATCTAGAGCACCAAAAGGTTCATCCATTAATAAAACTTTAGGTTCCATTGCTAATGCTCGAGCTATCCCCACGCGCTGCTTCATTCCACCAGATATTTCCGACGGTAATTTATCTGCAGCATGACTCATATGAACGAGTTCAAGGTTGTGCTCGACCCATTCTTTAATTTCCTTTTTAGAGCGTCCGGTCTGGGTTTGCTTTACGGCTAACTCAACATTTTTATAAGCTGACAACCATGGAAGTAACGAGTGATTTTGAAATACCACTGCTCTTTCAGGACCGGGTTCATTCACTTCCTGTCCTTCAAGTATCACTCCGCCAGTGGTGGCCTGATACAATCCGGCGATTAGGTTCAATACCGTGGATTTACCACACCCCGAGTGACCAATTAAAGATATAAACTCGCCTTTTTGAATTTTTAAATTCACATCTGTCAATGCCGTAAAAGGCCCTTTAGGCGTGGGAAAATCTATTGCTACTTGGGTTAGTTCAAGTTGATGTTTAAATGTCATGTTCATTTCCTCTTAGCGTAAAGTCGCTGATTTATCCCAACTTACCCATTTCTGAAGTTGCAACATCAATCGATCAAGTATGAAACCTATGATGCCAATAGTGAGCACGGCAACCATGATACGAGCTAAAGATTCAGAGCTTCCATTTTGAAACTCATCCCAAACAAACTTTCCAAGCCCGGGATTTTGCGCCAACATTTCGGCCGCAATCAACACCATCCAACCAATGCCTAGTGAAAGACGTAAGCCGGTAAAAATTGCGGGAATTGAAGATGGCATGACAATTTTTATCACATGCTGCAAAGGATTTAACCGCAGTACCTTACTCACGTTAATAAGGTCTGTATCGATACTCGACACACCTACAGCAGTATTAATTAGCGTTGGCCATAGACAACAAAGAGCCACTGTTGCTGCTGAGGTAATGAAAGACTTCGCGAACATTGGATCCTCGGAAACATACACCGCACTAACAACCATGGTGACTAGAGGCAACCATGCAAGAGGCGAAATAGGCTTAAACAACTGAATTAATGGATTGATTGCGGCATAAGAAGATTTGCTTAATCCACATAATATACCTAAGGGAACCGCAATCAGTGAGGCCATTAAAAAGCCGATCATAACGGTATAAAGGCTTGTCCAAATCTGTTCAAAGAAAGTGGGCGCGCCAGTGAAAGCGCGAATCTTAGGTTGATAGTTGGGATCTTTGGCCATCCTTTCAGCATTACGTTTATGCTGGCGTTCGTAAAAAGCTTCGGCTTTATTTTGCTGCGTATAATGTTCATCTACTAACACTTTTGCCTGTTGCCAGACAGCGGTGGTACCTGGAAACTGCCCCAATGACGTATCAATATTTTTAGCTAGTACATTCCATAGGCCAATAAACACAACTAGCCCAATTACCGGCAACATAATTGTTTTCAGCCATCCAGTTAGCTTTGCGAAATCAATCCTCGATTCCTTCTCAGTGATCATGGGAATAGCGGCTTGTTTAGACATTTTCGTTCTCCGTCCGGTTAACCTAAGCCTTACAGCTTAGTGTTACCTTTAATCCCAATAGTGAATTTTTCCAAATAAGCATTTGGCTGAGTACCGTCATAAACAATGTTATCTATAAAGTGTTTCTGAGGGGATTTGTAGCCAGTTTCAGTGGCAAACTCAGGAAAATCTTTTGGGTCAGCCTTGCCTTCTGCAATAAGTGCTTTAGCAGCCTGTGCATAGATGTCTGGACGATAAACTTGCTTGGCAATATCATTATACCAAGAGTCAGGTTTTTGTTCGCTGATTTGGCCCCAACGACGCATTTGCGTTAAGTACCAAATGGCATCACTATAGAATGGATAAGTGGCGTTGTAACGGAAGAATACATTGAAATCTGGGACCTCTCGTTTGTCGCCTTTTTCATACTCAAAGGTTCCCACCATACTATTGGCAATCACCTCGGCATCCGCTCCAACATAATCACTTTTAGCTAAAATTTTCACAGCTTCTGGACGGTTGGCATTATTGTTTTCATCTAACCATATAGCGGCTCGAATCATCGCTTTAACCACACGAATATGGGTATTTGGATTCTCTTCAGCCCATTTTTTACTAACCCCAAATACTTTCTCTGGATTATCTTTCCAAATTTCATAATCGGTGACAACCGGCACCCCAATACCTTTAAATACCGCCTGCTGATTCCAAGGTTCACCAACACAGTAGCCTTCAATTGTGCCGGCTTCCATAGTGGCAGGCATTTGTGGAGGCGGAGTGACCGATAACAAGGCATCGGCATTAATCTGTCCACTAGTATCACCTTGATGGGGCGCATAATATCCCGGATGAATATTACCAGCAGCGAGCCAATAACGAAGTTCATAGTTGTGGGTTGATACCGGAAATACCATTCCCATTTTGAATGGTTTACCGGCATCTTTGAAACTATCAATGACAGGTTTTAAGGCGTCGGCTTTTATAGGGTGTACAGGTTTCCCATTTTCGTGGGGAATATGGTTCTTCATTTGACGCCAAATATCGTTAGAAACGGTAATTGCATTACCATTTAAATCCATGCTGAAAGCAGTAATGATATCGGCTTGAGTGCCATACCCTATAGTTGCACCTAAGGGCTGACCGGCAAGCATATGGGCACCGTCTAACTGACCATCAATAACTCTATCAAGTAATACTTTCCAGTTTGCCTGCGCTTCTAAAGTGACATATAACCCCTCATCTTCAAAAAATTGCTTCTCGTAAGCAATGGCAAGGGGGGCCATATCGGTTAATTTAATAAACCCAAATTTCAGTTCTTCTTTTTCTGGATAACCCACCTCTTTAGCATGCAAACCAGTACTACTAATTACTGCAGCTATTGGGGCTAAAATCATTGTTTTACGAATCGACGATAACAACGTAATAACAATATCCGACCATTTTGTTCGAGACATAATCCACTCCGAATTTTTTCCAAAAAAAAACCCACGTCAACTCCAAAAACTTGAAGTTCACGTGGGCTACTTTGCCGTATCAAATAACTGCGACTGTGCAGACAAATGATATTATGTTAGATGGACAACGCTTAGATTATTATTTTTGCTTTAAGCCTTTGTCTCGAGCGATATAAAGCACGACTAGTGCCAACTTTTATTATTCATTAATATCAATAACTTAGAGAGAACCACCTATTAAGTGGCACTCATATAAAACCATTGTAGTGCAATTAGCACAAAGTTTTTGCTTCATAAGAGTGCTCTCCACTCACTTTTAGTTTTTTATCTTGAGAAGCCTTTAATCAAATTTTTCTAAAAGTGGCGCGATTTGAGCGTAGATATCACTTCGGTAAATACGTTCAATACAGCCGTTGGTTTCGATACCGTCGGGTATCTGTCCACTGCTTTGTATTTTTTGTAGCAGCCACTGACCATATTCAACATCCGGATTATTCACGTCATTTCCATCGACAGTGGTAGAAAACTGATTATACGATGGCACTGAACGTGGAGAAAATTTCGCTTGGGTCAAACAGCTACCTAACAAAGAAGGGGTTATGACTTCTAAAGGCTCACCTAGGAAGCCTTGTTGACTCATCATTACCGCGGTTTCAAAACGATTAGGTACAGAGTCGAGCCAAATACAGGACTGTTTCAAAGCGGCACAAACGGCTAATACTGTATTGGGGTTAGTTTCCACAAATGACGACAAAAAACCTAATACCTTTTCGGGGGAGTCTTGCCATATATCAGAAGACGTTACCACTGTTGCGCCGAAACTGCCACGAACCGCTTTGGCATTCCAAGGTCCGCCAACACAAAACCCGTCGATATCGCCGCTTAACATTGTATCAACCATATTGATCGGCGGTACAACACTAATATTCACGTCGTCAAAGGTAATCCCACCACTTAATAACCAATCTTTGAGTTGATAGTGATGGCAACTGTAAGGAAATACCGTAGCAAATGAGAGTTTGCTTTTATTTTGCTGAATTCGATAATCAATCACATTTTTTAGCAGCTTGGCATCTAAAGGAAACTCTAGCTGAAAGATATTGTTTACCGATAGAAGCTCTTGAACCAAAGCTTCAGACAAGGTTATACCATTACCGTTTTGACTCAAAACCATAGGGGTAACGACATGAATCGGTGCAACTCCCAGCCCTAAGGTACTGGCAATAGGCATAGGCGCAAGCATCTGTGCTGCATCCAAAACACCCGCGTGCAACTTGTCACGTAAGGTTGCCCATGAGTTTTGCTTCTGCAAGGTAACGTCCAATCCCCAGTGTTCAAAATATCCTAAATTTTTGGCTACCACAAAAGGCGCGCAATCAGTTAGGGGGCTAAACCCAAGGGTTAATTGTGTTTTTTCAAGTTTCATCATGCTTTACATTACAACGAGTTAAACATCGATATTATGGTTTTGGCCACATCATCTAATTTCTGACCAGTATCCATTGCTGTTTTGCGCATGGTATGGAACGCTTGGTCTTCACTGATATTTCTATTTTTCATGAGAATACGTTTAGCCTGGTCAATATTTTTTCGGGAATTAAGTTGCTGTTTAGTATCACTTAGTTCGGTTTTCAATTTTTGAAATTCACGGAATCTAGCGACAGCGGCATCTAATATAGGTTTCACTCTATGAGGCTCGAGATCACCGACCACGTAAGCACTTACACCAGATTCAATACTTTGATTAATGGTATCGGTATCTTCTTCACTGGAAAACATCACTACAGGCTTAGGATCAATATTTTTAATAGTATGCAAACTCTCCAGAATGTCACGGCTAGGTGACTCAATATCAATGACTATAATATCTGGTTGTAGTTGATCCACTTGCTTTAATAAAGTACCTGAAGGACTAGCTAAATGACTTATTTGATAACGAGAATTACCCAGCGCAGTGGTTACAATTTCTGCACGATGGGTATTTTCATCAATTAACAGAATTCGTAATTTTTTTGCGCTTTGAGCTAAACTTTTATTATTTTCATTACTCGCCAAAACACATTTCCAGCTTTAAATTGAAAGGATTACTATGGGTAAATATTGTCACAGCAATCTCCACACCATAAATATTAAACCACTAAAATCAATAACTTAGATTTACTCATTTAATAAACTAACGTAAATTCCAATATTATTTGTGCAAACGCACCAACTTTGTGCGAAATTAATGAGCGTAATGTTTACCTGTGGTATCAAATAACGACTTAGCAACTGTTTTTTGCTCAATGGTGCCAGGCCAGCTCTTATTGCGCATTGACCATAAAGCTTTGGCTTGATTAAGGGCTTCTGGCCATTCAAGATTTTCCATCAACACAAGCATAACCCCCAAAGTACCCAATACCGCATCCTGTGCATAGGTATTCTCTTTGCCTTGCCAAAAATCTATTAGCTCACTAGGGACAAGTTGACGAGGTTTAGTCACGCGAGTTTCATTAAACGCGGCGACATTGACCACTTTAGATTCAGTTTTTCGACAAATATGTAAAGCTACATCTCGCTCGGGGTTAAACTCAACTTCCCCCCCCTCTCCTCGAAAACAAAGCATATTTGGATCGTTTAATAATGCCGATGTTAGTCGATGCTTCTCATCCACCTGACGATGAAACACCCCTTGAAGGCTATGCTCTGCCTTTGACGGGTTAAGAATTCGCGCTAGGGTATTTGCACAAGAACGCAGTCCGAATTGTGCGCGTAATTGAATGATCTTATCGAGTTGTGGATTAACTTGTTCTAATCCCATATAACTAAACCCGTGACTTGCTAGCTGTTCAGCAACCATTTGCGTAGAAGTTGCGACTTCAAAACCTAGGTGTGGCAACACTTCATTTAAATACAGTCGCTTTGAATCCGGTTCTGTAGTGCCGTGCAGAAAAATACGTTTTCCTTGTTGTGCTAAAACTAATACCGCTAACAAGAACCAAGGCAACTGCCGTCTTTTTCCCGCGTAACAACCCATGTCTAAATCAACATGTAAAGCATCTAGACCAGTAATAGTATGTTGTCGAAACGCCTGGGTAAAACCCGCTAATTCCTCTGATGTTTCCTCCCTGACTCGTAGCAACATCAGAAATGCACCTTTTTGCTCTGGCGTCACGCGCTCTTCAATAACCATAGTCATGGCATCAAATGCTTCTTGCTGGGTTAATGTACGTCCAGCTCTTTGGCCTCTGCCAATGATACGGATAAAATCTTTAAAGTCCTGTTGTTCGTTCATTCGAGTAATCTACCTTAGCCAGCTATGATTATTATAATGAGTGCTGGGATGACAAAGAGTGTAAATTTAGGAGCGTAAAATACATGTTATGTGCCAGTTTGCAAAGGTTTAAGTTCAGCATCAAGGATGGTTAAATTTTCCTCAAAAATATGACTTTTGACTAGCTGCTTTAACTCAGTTTTACATGAACCACAATTGGTGCCGCACTTGAGCTTGTCACCTAATTTATCAACCGAGTCGCAACCTTGTTTTATGGCATCGACTATGGTGTTTTCACCGACTTTAAAGCAACTACAAACTAACCTTCCTTGGGCAAATGCAGGATCAGGTGTTGCCCGCAATAAAGCAGACTTTTGTTGGTCATCTAATGTCGATTGCTGTAACAGGCTATTAATCCAATTTACATCCATCATTGGAGCATTAGCATCCGCAAATAAAACTAAATCTATTAGGCCATCACGAAGAGCAAACGTATTTCTTATCTCACCACCATCACTTTTGTGCTGAGATGAAAACCATTCCGTGCACAATGGTAAATTCACCTGCAATTCAGAGACCACGTCAGCATGGTTTGAAGCAAAATAAACTAAATGCCCCTGCTCGATAGGGACTTCAGTCCAATATTCGGCTACCTGATTCAATAAAATATGATTCAGCTTATTACGGCTAAACAATTGGCCGTGGGCGGAGAAGTGACATAAATTAACGTTAACAGCAGTGTGTTTTAACTCGGGTTGCCCAGAGATATCATCAGTTGCATCGGAATAAAGTGCTGCAACGGCTGAACTTGATGAATTTGAAGCACTCCAGTGAATGGGGACAAACAACTCTCCTCGGCGTTGTTGTTTCTGCAACTTGACGGGCATGACTACTTTTTGTGTGCTGTCATTTTCTAGGTACTTAGCGGAAATGGCGGAACTTAGCACCACAAAATCCCCCTCACTAATCCCCTTAGATATAGCGTCTAGCGGGTGCATATGTACAAAGGCGCGATCAATATGACCAGTTAATTCTGCGGTTTTTCCCGTTCGCGTCATGGTATGCCATTGATCTCTAATCCGACCGCTATTCAAGACAAAAGGAAAGGCTTCACTTGTGGTGACTTCTGGCGCTTTGGGTTGTAAGGCTATGAATTGGGCTTTTTTAGACGCGGTAAAAAACTCACCACCAGCAAATAAACGAGCGGTTCCCTCAGGATTGTCTTGGGTTATTGGCCATTGAATTGGTTTTAACCTGTCATACTCTTTTTCACTTATATTCTGTAATGCAGATAAATCTAGGGCTCTACTGCCGGCGTTTTGATAAGCAGTTAAGCCTGCGTGCTCACGAAATATTTCAGATGGATGGGCATAGTTAAACCCCTGCTCGAATCCCATAGCTTTGGCTACATCACAAATAATTTGCCAATCATGTTTTGCAAGGCCCGGCGCTGAGAGAATACCTCGTTGTCGAGAAATACGACGCTCTGAATTCGTTACTGTGCCATTCTTTTCAGACCAACCCGTAGCAGGAAGTACAACATCCGCCATGGCTAGGGTGTCATTTTTGGCCACACAATCCGACACCACAACAAACTCACACTTTTCCAATGCACTGGCGATTTTGCCTCTATTTGGCATGCTCACCATAGGATTGGTTGCCATGATCCAAATGGCTTTAATATTGCCTTTATGCACTTCATCAAACATATCCACGGCTTTGAGACCAATGCGTTTTGGAATCGCTGGAGACTGCCAATACGACTGAACAAGTTGTTGATGCTGTGGATTATCGATATCCATGTGTGCCGCTAGCATATTGGCAAGTCCACCCACTTCCCTACCACCCATTGCGTTTGGCTGACCGGTGAGGGAAAAGGGGCCACAACCTTCTCTACCTAACTTGCCGCTGGCCAAATGACAATTAATAATACTGTTGGCTTTATCGGTTCCAGAACTAGACTGATTCACGCCCATGGTATAAGCAGAAATAGTCCGCTCAGATTGGGCAAATAATTGGTAAAACGCGGCAACATCTGTTGCCGGTATATCACAAACTTGCGCAACCTTATCTATGCTCCATTCTTTTGAGCACACTAATGCAGCGGCAAAACCTTCGGTGTTGGCATTGATGTAATCTTGGTCGAGTTTGTTTTCTTGTTGTAAATAATTGAGTAGCCCGTTAAATAAGGCGGTGTCTGTGCCAGATTTTATACCTAAATGTAGATCTGCTATCTCTCCGGTGCCAGTTTGGCGAGGGTCAACGGTCACGATTTTGATGGCGGGATTTAGCTTTTTAGCCCGCTCAATACGTTGAAATAAAACCGGATGAGTCCAGGCCGCATTAGATCCAATAAAGACAATGAGGTCAGCAAGCTCTAAATCTTCATAATTACAGGGGACTGCATCTGCTCCAAATGCACGTTTGTATGCAGAAACGGCGGACGACATACACAAACGTGAATTGGTATCGATATTCGCAGTACCAATGTAGCCTTTCATGAGTTTGTTCGCCACGTAATAGTCTTCTGTCAATAACTGACCTGATACATAAAACGCCACAGCATCAGGGCCATGCTCAGCGATAATTTGCTTAAACTTGCTAGCAACGTGCTCAGTAGCTTGATGCCAATCTACGTCTTGGCCTTGGATTTTAGGGCTTAATAAACGCCCATCTAATCCATTGGTTTCCCGCAGTTTGCTGCCTTTAACGCATAATCGACCAAAGTTCGCTGGATGGTCCGAAGTGCCGTTGACTTGTTTTATTTGCTTCTGCCCACCTACGCTAGATTTTTCTATCTGAACATCAACACCACAACCAACGCCACAATATGGGCAAGTTGTTTTTGCCAGTGTTGCAGACGGTTGACATTGAAGAAATAGATCTTTGTCGGCTGCAACGAGGGAGCTAAGTGGGATATGAGCACTCATTTAGTTCACTAATTGAAGCTGGACTTGATGATCAACAATACGAGCTGGGTAAACGGCAATTTGAACACTTTGGTCATCAACACATTCACCAGATTTCAATTTATAACGCTGCTTATACAGGGGTGATGCAACAAAGGGTTCATCCTTTACCGAACCCACTAATCCACGATACATGACATTTGCTTTACCGATGGGATCCCAGTTGCTCATGGCATAAAGATGTTGTTCATCTCCCTGACAAATTTTGAAGATAGCCACTTGAACATCGTCGATAAGGGCGCAAACTCCCGAATTATCAACCAAGTCATTAGGTTTACAAACGTTAATCCAGTTATCATTCATGCTCATAATTCCTTACTCCACTTCTACAATTTTGATTGTTGAAGCAGCTTCAACAACTGGCTTCACCGTACCTAAAATATTATCGACTTCACTTTCTGTGGCCGGACGGATCTGATCTCGCTCTTCCACAAAAATGATGTTGCTATCACTTTTTTCACTATTCACGAATTGACGGAAACGCTTGCGAGACTCATCAGCTGCTATGGCGGTTTTCCACTCACATTGATAGCTATCGACTACATGTTGCATTTGTTGCTCTAGTTCGGCGGCTAGTCTTAGGGAGTCGTTAATCACCACCTCTTTAAGGTAATCAAGTCCACCTTCCATATTCTCCATCCACACGGAAGTTCTTTGCAGTCTGTCAGCAGTGCGTACATAGAACATCAACACTCTATCGATGTATTTAATTAACGTTTCTGTATCGAGGTCGGTAGCGAATAAATCGGCATGTCGAGGTTTCATTCCACCGTTACCGCAAACATATAAATTCCAGCCGTTTTCAGTGGCAATAATGCCAATATCTTTACTTTGGGCTTCGGCACATTCACGCGTACAGCCAGAAACACCAATTTTTAATTTATGGGGGGAACGCAGGCCTTTATAGCGATTTTCAATGTCAATCGCTTGCCCCACCGAATCTTGCACTCCGTAGCGACACCAGGTGCTACCGACACATGACTTAACGGTTCTGAGTGATTTAGCGTAGGCGTGCCCGGTCTCGAAACCAGCATCAATCAACTCTTCCCAAATAAGCGGGAGCTGTTCAACTCTGGCTCCAAATAAATCAATTCGTTGGCCACCGGTGACTTTGGTGTATAGGTTGTATTTCTTGGCTACTTGGCCCAGTACAATCAGTTTATCAGGGGTGATTTCCCCCCCCGCAATACGGGGCACTACTGAATAGGTACCATTTTTTTGCATGTTGGCCAAATAGGTATCATTGGTGTCTTGTAATGTGACGTGAGGTTTTTCAAGGACAAAGTCATTCCAAATTGAAGCTAAAATAGAAGCTGCGGCAGGTTTACAAATTTCACAGCCTAAACCCGTACCGTGTTTTTCCAATAATTCGTCAAAGGTTTTAATTTGCCCTACCTTGACCATGTGGAATAACTCTTGACGTGAATAAGCAAAGTGCTCACAAATGTCTTTTTTAACTTCTACACCGCGCTTTTCTAGTTCACTGTCAGTCACCGACTTCAGCAACGCCGCACAACCTCCACAGCCAGTGCTGGCTTTAGTACAACTTTTCACCGCGGCTAGATCACAAGCTCCTCCATCAAGGCTGGCAACAATGTCACCTTTAGTCACGTTATGACATGAGCAAATAGTGGCAGTATCAGGCAAAGCGTCCGCGCCTAAGGTGGGTGCGCCTTCACCGAATGAAGGCAAAATGAGACTTTCAGGAAATTCCGGTAAATCTATTTCATTTAATGCGTATTGCAATAAGGTATCGTAATCGCCGGTATCCCCAACGAGTACAGCACCCGTTAATTTGTTAGTTTCCGGATTCACCACAATTTTTTTATACACGCCTGACACCTGATCTTCATAGGTGTAGGTTAATGCGCCATGCTCTCTAGCATGGGCATCGCCGATAGAACCTACTTCTACTCCCATCAGCTTTAACTTGGTGCTCATGTCAGCACCTTCGAACGCAAGATCACCACCGACAATATTACTAGCAGCGGCTCTGGCCATGGTGTAACCAGGAGCAACCAAACCGAAAATAAAGTTGTTCCATAGGGCACATTCACCGATGGCGTAGATATCTGGATCGCTGGTTAAACAGTGGTCATTTACAACAATGCCACCACGCTCGCCAATCACAATGCCAAATTCTCTGGCCAGCTTATCTTGTGGACGAATTCCGGCAGAAAACAAAATCATATCGGTTTCAAGGATTTCACCGTCTGCGAACACCATTTTATAACGACTGTTTTCACCCGCCTCGATACTTTGGGTGGCTTTTTGGGTATGCACTTCCACCCCAAGATCTTCAATTTTGTCTTTTAGTACTCGACCACCGCTGCCATCTACCTGAACAGCCATCAGTTGCGGAGCAAACTCAACTACATGGGTTTTCAACCCCGCTTGTTTAAGGGCATTAGCCGCTTCTAAGCCCAATAAACCACCACCAACAACCACACCAACTTTGCTGACTTGTGCAGATGCGCTAATGGCTTCTAGATCTTCAATGGTTCTATACACAAGGCAGTGAGGTTGATCGTTGCCAGGAATGGGCGGCACAAATGGAAATGAGCCTGTCGCTAAAATCAATTTGTCATAACTTAAGGTTTCACCACTTTCGATAGCCACGGTTTTGGCTTGCTTATCAATATCATTAACCCGTGCGTTAACCTGAAAATTCACACCAAGCTGTTGATAATGTTCAGCACTAGTTAAAGACAACTCGTCGGCAGTTTTACCAGAGAAATACTCTGATAAATGAACACGGTCATAGGCCAATCTGGGTTCCGCAGACAACACTGTAATGTGAAAACGATTTTTACCGTACACCTCTTCACTTTGTTGAATAAGTTGCTCAACAAAATGGTGTCCTACCATTCCATTGCCGACTACGACAATGCGAGTTAACTGTTCATTTGTGGTCATAATAAGCCTCTAATTTATTAGCCCCAGAAACGCAAAAAGCCCGCAGAATCTGCTAAACAGATTTTGCGGGCTTCGTTGCCGGGTATAACTAACCGCCGTGGCTAGTTATTGAATTTTGTGTAATAGATGCAACCCTAGAAAACGTTGCAACCTATCTCTATTAACTAATAAAGCATTAATTAGGCCAAAATATTAACCATATATTATTCAATAACTTAACAATTTAAAAGAACTAAAAAGTAGGTTGATATGCAGTGTATTGGTGCAAGTTTTAACTAAAATAGGGCATGGCCGTTAAACGCTAACTATGCTCAAATAAAGTAGATCAATAATAATAAAATAATAATAAACTCAATTAGGGCTATTATTTTAAAAAATCTAAGTGGATGGCGTTGGATTAGTGGTCGATGCTGAATTTGCGCCAGCATGTTGTAGTTGGGTTTAGTCAAATCCATTAAAAATTCAGAGAAAGCCTGATAACGCTGTTCTGGACTGGTCATTAATCCTTTCTGTAAGGTAATATCTAACCATTGTGGCAGTTCAGGTCTAAATTTTCTTAGGGAAATATATTGCCAATTATCAACCGTTAATCCTGATGATGATTGGGGAGTAAACTCGTTGAAGGGCAAGTGCCCTGCTAACATTTCAAAACACACTACGGCCACTGAAAATAAGTCAGAACGAAAATCGAAGCGGTTATTCAGCAAAAATTCTGGTGCCACATAGTTTACCGAACCTACGGCTACACTCTCTTCTTGCCAAGCTTCCGTTTCCGCTATGGCCCCCACATAAACGGTGCCGAAATCAATAAGCTTTACCTCTCCGGTGCTAGTAATCATCACATTTTCTGGTTTGATATCACGGTGGACCATGTCTTGACGCTGAAATATGCGCAAAGCAGCAATTAACTGCTTAATAATACTTCTAACTTCAACAATAGTAGGAGTGGGGTTATCTAACATCCATTGTCGCAGAGTTTGCCCATCAATAAACTCGCACACATGGTACATAAATTTCGCGTTTTCTGGTCGCGGAATTATTTTCATTATATTCATGTGATTCAGTTTTTGACCTATCCATTCTTCACGTAAAAAACCGCTTAAATAAATAGGATCATCAACAAAATATTGAGACGGTGTCTTTAAACAATACAGCTCTTGGGTGTCTTCTTTTATGACCTTGTACAAACTACTTCGAGTGCCGTTGAACACCTGCTCCAATACTCGGTATCCCTCAAGCTTCATCCCTTCTTGTAAAACAGGTGGCATGGCTAGGCGAGTTAGCTGGCGGTGATATTCATTGAGATCGGCCTGAGGAAGCCCTGCGACTTTGACAAGTAAACAACTTAGATTGTCATCACTACCAGCCTGAATGGCCAATTCCACAATACTTTTGGCTAGCACTTCTAGACTAGTGTTAGGTTTTAGTAACCACTGATTGAGCACAGATTGTATCTGTTTTGGGCTAATAAACTCGTGAATACCATCGGTAGTCAATACAAATAAATCGTTCGTTCTAAGCTCAAAGGTTCGAAAGTCCACATCCAAATTATTTTCGATACCAATAGCACGACTTAACACTTTTTTATTGCCAAAACGGGCATGATGATCTGTAGAGAGCTGTTCAAAATCGCCTTGTTGTAAACGACAAATACGGCTGTCTCCTGCGTGAAAGAGAAATCCGGTGGTTGACTTAAAGATCAGCGCACTAAAAGTCGTCACCATTTGACTTTGCTCCCCCATGGAGTAGTCATGCTGACCGGCACACCAACGATTCAAGCCTTGAAGCACTTGGGTAGCGGCTCTTTTCACAGTCCAGGTCTGTGGGGTTTGTCTGTAATCTTGAATAAAATTGGTGGCGCAGGTGATGGCTGCTTCTTTTGCCCGACTACATGAACTCACGCCATCAGCAATAGTGGCGACTGAGCCTTTAGTTGTTAATTCAGAATCAGTAGGCAGCCAGGCTGCAAACGCATCCTGATTTTCTTGTTTAACACCCGCGGTTGAATAACCACCAAATTCTAGGTGTAGTTTTCCCAAGCTAAAATACCTGAATGAAGTAAGACAATTTATATTATGTGACGTTTATCAATTCGACACTACCATCTTCTCTTACTTCTGTAATAGTGCCGCTTGGCTCTTTCATAAATAGTAATGCTACAAAACCCAAAACAGCTGTACTCGCAATCACAATAAAGAAGGTAGATGTATCGACAAGAGAGTACACGGTTAAATATACCACTGCACCAACATTACCGTATGCCCCAGTCATTCCAGCAATCTGCCCTGTTAAGCGACGCTTTATTAACGGTACCACGGCAAAGACAGCACCTTCACCGGATTGAACAAAAAAGGAACATGCCATTACCACTACTACGGCCAACCAAATCGGCCAAGTTGCATCAATAAAGCTCATGGCAAAGTAACCTAAGGCGAGACCTGCAGTCAGTATCAATAATGTAGGTTTACGCCCAAACTTATCAGAGATGAGTCCACCGCCAGGACGTGACATTAGGTTCATAAATGCATACATTCCCGCTAGTAACCCAGCTGTGGCCATATTTAATGTGAAAGTATCCGCAAAAAAAGCCGGTAACATAGAGACTACCGCCAATTCAGAACCAAAGGTCGCAAAATACAATACGTTCAACACCGCAACTTGCTTGAATTCATATTTATGAATGTCAGGTACAGGCGTAGTGAATATATCTTTGTTAACTTGGTAGGTCTTATAAACATCAAAAATATAGAGCGCGCCAAGGCTCAAATACAAAATTGTTCCCACTTCACTACTCAACAACCCGACGCCATTTGGCGAAAGTTTCCAATTTAATAAAGCCAGCGCCAAATACATGGGCGTTTTCATCACCAATAAAAAATAGAAATCTTTCACACTAGTGACTTCTAATCCGCCGAGATTTTTAGGACGAAAGTACGTGGAACCTTTAGGGGTGTCTGTGGTGTTTTTGTAATAAATAACACTAAAAATCAAACTCAATACACCGGTAATACCAATGGCATAGCGCCACCCATTGTCACCGCCGAACAATAATGCAATGGTCGGTAAAGAAAAAGCAGCCGCAGCTGAACCAAAGTTACCCCAACCGCCATAAACACCTTCAGCGGTACCTAACTCTTTGGGGGGAAACCATTCACTTACCATACGAATACCGACAACAAAGCCAGCACCAATACAGCCCATGGCAAAACGTGCAATTAATAATTGTTCAAAGGTACTAGCTAGGGCAAAGGCAAAACAGGGAATGGCGCAAATGGCTAGTAATGAGGAATACACAAGTCTAGGGCCAAATTTATCGGTTAGGGAACCTATTAATACCCTAGCAGGAATAGTTAAGGCGACATTGATGATCAATAGAGTTTTCCATTCGCTCAGTGTCAGTCCAACCCCGTCAACTATCGCTTCTTTTAAAGGTGCCATGTTGAACCACACCACAAAGGTGATAAAAAAGGCCATCCAGGAAAGATGTAGGGTTTTCATTTTGCCCGTAAAAGACACCAGATTAAATTTTTGAGCACTCATGTTATATCGCCTAATTCGCCGTAACTTTTCGTTGAGCAAAAAAAAACCCACTCAAATTTCCCTTAAAAGGAAAATTGTGCGGGCTTCATTGCCTGACGATGATTATGCTTTGTCGCAAATCTCGTCATATATGTTTAATTGGGTGTAGATCTTTATATTTATTTTTTGTCTTTTAAAAGCAAAAATGGCGCCATGATCATATTTAAGTTTAACTACTTAAAATTCAATGACATATGAAAAACCGGAAGCGATACTGTGAAAATGCACTCTCCACTTTGGTGCAACTCTGCACTCTAATGTTTACTTTTAGCGGTTCCATGAAAGCTAAAACGTCGATTTCAACATACTATGAGGTTAATCATTATGAAAAGGACCCTTCCCTAAAACAATATAGTTTCCTAGGATCACAAATAAATAGGGCGCTGCTCACTATTTACCTGTATAATCCGCGCCCAAACGTAACCCTCGGCAATATCAGTGATGAATACTGGATATTAATGGCAATCCGAGAGCATATTTAAAAGTACAGGCTTACCGATCAAAATGAAAGATATTAGTAAATTAAGAAACATTGCAATTATTGCGCACGTTGACCACGGAAAAACAACCTTGGTTGACAAATTGTTGCAACAGTCAGGAACCTTGGAAAGCCGAGGCGAAGCTGAAGAGCGGGTTATGGATTCTAACGACATTGAAAAAGAACGTGGAATTACCATACTTGCTAAAAACACAGCAATTAACTGGAATGATTACCGTATTAATATCGTTGATACTCCTGGACACGCCGATTTCGGTGGTGAAGTTGAACGTGTAATGTCAATGGCTGACTCTGTACTTCTATTAGTAGATGCTCAAGAAGGTCCAATGCCACAAACGCGCTTTGTAACACAAAAAGCATTTGCTCAAGGCTTGAAGCCTATTGTTGTTATCAACAAAATTGACAAGCCAGGCGCACGTCCTGATTGGGTTATGGATCAAGTTTTCGATTTGTTCGACAACCTTGGTGCAACTGATGACCAGTTGGACTTCCAAGTCGTTTATGCATCAGCACTAAACGGTTGGGCAACTAGAGAAGCAGACGAGCAAGCTGAAGACATGACGGATTTGTTCCAAACAATCGTTGATGTTGTAGATGCACCGGATGCAGATCCTGAAGGTCCTTTCCAAATGCAAATTTCGCAACTTGATTACAACTCATACGTGGGTGTTATCGGAGTTGGCCGTGTTACTCGTGGTGTGGTTAAACCAAACCAACAAGTCACTGTTGTTATGGCAGATGGAACTAAACGCAATGGTAAAGTAGGTCAAGTACAAGGTTACCTTGGACTACAAAGACATGAAGTTGATTCAGCACAAGCTGGAGACATTATTGCAATTACCGGTTTAGGTGAATTGAAAATCTCTGACACAATATGTGATCCAAATGCAGTAGAAGCATTACCACAGTTATCAGTTGATGAACCTACGGTAACCATGACGTTCCAAGTAAATACTTCTCCATTTGCGGGTAAAGAAGGTAAATACGTTACTTCTCGTAATATTCTTGAACGTTTACAAAACGAATTGATTCATAACGTAGCCCTAAAAGTAGAAGAAACAGAAGATCCGGATAAATTCCGCGTATCAGGACGTGGTGAACTACATTTGGGTATATTGATTGAAAACATGCGCCGTGAAGGTTACGAATTAGCCGTTTCTCGTCCAGAAGTAATTCTAAAAGAAATTGATGGTGAAATTCACGAACCGTTTGAAACATTAACCATTGATGCTGAAGAAGAGCATCAGGGCTCGATCATGGAGCAAATCGGTCTTCGTAAAGGTGAATTGACGAATATGTCTCCGGATGGAAAAGGACGTATTCGTATGGACTTTATGATCCCGAGCCGTGGCTTAATTGGTTTCCAAACTGACTTTATGACTATGACCTCAGGCTCAGGCTTGATCTACCATACTTTTGATCACTACGGTCCTCATAAAGGTGGTTCAATTGGTCAACGTAAGAACGGTGTACTTATTGCCAACGCTACAGGTAAAGCACTAACCAATGCATTATTTAACTTACAAGAACGTGGTCGTCTATTCATAGGTCACGGTGTTGAAGTATATGAAGGTATGGTTATCGGTATTCATAGCCGTGATAACGACCTGACGGTAAATGCCCTTAAAGGTAAGCAACTTACTAACGTTCGAGCTTCTGGTACTGATGAAGCCCAAACACTAGTACCACCAGTAAGAATGTCCCTTGAGCAAGCCCTTGAGTTTATCGATAACGATGAACTAGTAGAAGTGACTCCAGAGAGCATTCGTATTCGTAAGAAATTGCTAACTGAAAATGAAAGAAAACGCGCTAGCCGTAGTAAAGAATCATAGTAAGTAGTCAATAACTTTTAAAAACCGGCTGAAAATGCCGGTTTTTTTATATCTGTTTTTTATGAATGGCCTTTAAATGAAGCTTCCGACTAAGTTGCATATTCCTGCATATAGTTAATAATAAGTCACCCACTTCTAACCCCTTAGATTGATGAATGCAAACTAGAACATTCCCTGTATTTGAAACCCAACGACTTCGATTAGATCAATTAACCAAACAAGATAGACAGTCTATATTTGAAGTATTTTCCGATCCTAAAGTTGTTGAACATTACGATGTTGAGCTATTTAAAAACATTCGGGAAGCTGACAGCTTAGTGGAATATTTTGATTCTAGATTCACCAGCGACAATGGTATTCGTTGGGCGATTCGTAATAAAGAAAGTGGAGAATATATAGGTTCTTGCGGTTTTACCCATTGGAACAAATATGATCATAGTGCGGTTCTTGGTTACGAGATCAGCCAAAAAAATTGGGGAAAGGGCTTTGCAACAGAAGCGGTTCGGAAAATTACGGACTACTTATTCTCCTCTGAATTTCATTTTTATATTCATAGAATTGAAGCCTTAGCACTACCTTCTAACATTCCCTCAGGTGCTTTGTTAAAAAAACTTGGATTCAAGTTTGAGGGTACCTTACGTGGCAAATGCTACTGGAATGACGACTTCCATGATATGGATATGTATGGGTTGTTACGTGAAGATCGCACAAATTAAGATTCGATATAGTACATATCTGTTTAACCTAACTAGCGATCATATCATTAATCACTTTTCACATCTTTTGCAGAAAAAGCGCTTGCGCTTCCCTCTTGGGTTAAGTTAATGGCCTGAATTGGATAAGGAATAACGATTCCCTCCTCTGCGAAACGTTTATGTAACGCTTTAATAAACTCAGACTTAATAAAAAACCTGTTGAAGTATTCTTGGGCTCTCAACATAACCGTAAAATTAATACTCGAGTTATCAAAGGTGTGGAAAACAACGAAGGTATCATAGTCCTTTATTCCCCATTTATGGGTTTTGAGTATTTCTCTAGCTACTTCTAAAGATACTCGCTCCACATGCTCCAAATCAGAATCATAATGCACGCCCACATCAACAGGCACGGATAGTTGCTTTTCGGGGTAATAGTAATTAATGATCTTTGATTGGGCTAAAACACTATTTGGCATAATGACTGTGTTGTTCGGAAGCATTTTAATCCAGGTTGAGCGCCAACCAATTTTGTCAACAAACCCCTGTTCACCTGTATCTAACTCAATAAAATCTCCCACTCTTATTGGCTTATCAGCCAACATTTGAATCCCCGAAAAAAAGTTTTCCAAAGTAGGTTGCAGGGCAAGAGCTACCGCTAATGAGCCGATTCCTAATGATGCCACTATGGGAGTAATAGATATTCCTACGGTACTCAATACGATAAGCACACCAATAAGATAAATGACTACCCTTACAGTCCCTCTCACTAGGTTGCCACTGCTTCTTAGCATTGGTGAACTGTTGGAATATCGACATAAACTTTTGCGCGTAAATTGGTCGGCAAAAATAATAATAGCGAAAACAATGGCCAATTTACTGACCACTGTAAAAGTGGTTTCAAGAGTACTCACGTCTTCAGCTATTTTTATTAGAACTAACTCACTTAAAGATAACGAGGCTGCCACGATAATTAATGTTACTGGGCGGCTTACAGAATCCAGTATAATTGTATCTAAACTAAACCGACTTTTATTAGAGAGCCTACGTAGATAAAAGAAAGTTATGTGTTTAATCAACCACAAAAATAAAAATAGGCCGACAAAAACAACAGCAAAAATCATCCATACAGAGGAACTATCCAATATTAGGTGAATAAATTCTGTAACTTGTTCCACTATATTGTCCTTAGCTTAATGCAACCAAACGTTCAATAATATTAAGAGTATGCAAATGACGAACCAGCGTTATGCTGATTAATTAAGGATTAAATGCTGGAATTTACCTGTAACTGCACCAAAATATTATTTTGATATTGAGGTGTGACAATTAAAAGTGCATGGAGGTCGTTGAATTACGGATTCAACATACAAAGACTTATTGCGTAGACAAGATTAATTGTTTGCCAATACTGCTCCTTATTCGAATAATTAAGTTAAAACGTTATGCACCTAAAATTAGGTGCATAACGAACAGCTCTAAATAGCTCAGCGTATAAACGAGCGATATTATCGTACGGGTAATATCCAAATCCTAATTCACAAGCTAAACGCTCGGCATATAATGCCCAACTTTCAGCATAAGCGGTAAAAGGCGATAAGGATCTGAAAATAGGTAACCCCTCTAGCTCCACAGAAATACTGATTTGAAAGTGATGGCCTAGAATACCTTCATGGTAGGCTAAAGTGCGCATCCAATACTTAGGCGTATCTTTAATATCATACAAGTTAGCTTAAAAGACGCCCGGTCTAGACCCGCCCATATAGATACTTGTGTTTTATCTGCATAAAAATTTGCGGCTTTATCAATTTTGCCTGTAAGTACACAATATGTTTTCTTCTGCGCGTGAATCCACAAAAGTAGAGGCTATAATATTATTTTGCTCTCGGACAATTAAATCCTCCATTTTTTGCGCAAATTTAACATGAACAGGCATGGCTTATTCCACGGGCTGAAGCCCGTGCTACAGAGTTATACATTTCTTTGCTCTCACATGGGGGTGGAATCGGTTGTGTTTAGCTTCGCAGAAGCGTTAACCGATGGAACGGGCAGCAGGGATGCTGCACTGGAGATAGCCACATGGAGGTGTGACACCTAGATGACTATTACATCGACAGGCATTGCATGACATTAGATGGGTATGGTTTCCCTTGGGGTGTTGTTGCGCGGCAGCGCTTTAGAGTAAGGGCTATCCACACCATGTATTTCATATTGGCTATGTTGTAAAGTCACAAATGCAAAAAAGGGCTACCCTTTCGGATAGCCCTTTC